>JAPHUD010000024.1 GCA_026196775.1 Flavobacteriales bacterium | reverse complement strand
CATCTATAATTTGTTCTACTAATTTTGAGGAATAGCCTTCAACAAAAGAATACCACCTATGTATAGGCTCACTCTTGTTTGGTAGGAATGTAACTAATTCATTATATTTTTCCGAGTAGTCTTTTAATAACGCCATATCTTACTTATGCTGAGGGATGTGAATTGACAACCCTAAAATCAGGTATTTTTACAAATCTACTATAATATTTTTCGTTGTCAGTTGTTAAATTAGCCTTATCAAATAATTTCACAGTATCCTCCATAATTTCAGCTCTTGCATCAAAAACTGCTAAATAAGCTATTTTAATTTTTTGATGTGTTTCAATCAACTCTTTAATATAATTTACTGATTGTACAACCGCAGCAGGATTGATATCGCTTGCTTTATATTCTGTACAAGGTTTCGCTCCAGTAGAATGAATACTTAGCCCAACCCACTTTACTTCAATTAAGTACAATTCTCCCCAATCATCATTTATAAAAATATCTAACCTTTTAAAATTTTCCAAGACATGTTCCTTTGCTAACATATTTGATTTTAACTTTTGTTTAAGGAACATTCTTAAATCTTCACGGAATCTATCTTCAGGTTTGTTATTGAGTAAATGAGAGTATTGCTTTAAAAACTCTCTTTCTTCTGTTTTGTCTTTATCTTTTAAACCACTTTCTAAACAAGCTTTCATGGCTCTCAACCCACTATTTGGCACAAAGAATTTGGCATAAACATCCCTTTGAGTAAGATGTTTTCGGTATTCATTAAAAACTTCAAATATTTTAGATATATCTTTTAATTCATTATAAGACTTAAGTGCTTGAGGAGAAACAAAAATAGCCCCACTTTCTTCTCCATCAACAAAATAATTAACTTTTTCAGGACTTATTAAAAACACACACATGTTTGACTTTGAGAGCTCTAAAAAAAATTTTCTAGCCTCGGTATTGTCATCACTAATTTTTATTCTTTCTGCATTTATAATTTTTAATTCTTTGTCAAACTGTAGATGATTATTAACCATTCCTTCATGAGAAGATAATGAGGTAAAAAGATTTTCTTTTATAGTATCAGACAGCTCTTCAATATCAGATTTTTCAATCAAAACAGCGGTAAAATCCGTTATTACATTCTCTGATTTATAACTAATGAGTAATCTATGTAGCTTCTTGAAATTATCAGTTTCCTGAATAGTTCCATCCTTAGTTCTTAATAATATTTGAGCTTGTTTATTCCTTATAGTATCCCTAAACGAACCTTTTGTAAAATCGAAATCCATAGCTATTCTCCTCTATTAATGATTTGACTAAAAACATATTCAAAGTATAGTTCGAGATACTCTTGATTGCTTATATTTGATACATCATCTAATGTTTCTTCAAAAGCTGTTTTGAATTGATTCAACACTTGTATGGTTTTGTTTTCAGGAGATGCATCCAGTTCTTGTTGTGTGTTAGAATCTAGTGCTTCTTTATATAAAGGGTCATGTATTGTGAAATTAAATATCTTATTTTCTCCATATAGACCTAAAATATAGATAATCACTCGAAGCCATTCAATATGTTTCTCTTCACCATTAATCTGATGAGTTTCGATTAACTTGATATTTCCTTCTTCATCTTCATTCACTATTTCAGTTGATTTAAGGTTTATAACGCTTCTTTTAATCAAATCAGCATATGGTCCTGAAACGCTCTTAGAAAAATGATAATTTTCAAAAAGATTTTTTTCCTTGATATAGATGAATGAATACATAACTTTTGAGAAATATATTATTCTCTGTATTGATTGTTCTCTTAATGTTTTCCATCCAATCTCATTAACTAAAGAGAGCAAGTTTAATATGTCAGAATTAGCATGAAAAAGGTCTTTTGTGTTGCTTTTCATTTTATAAATACTTTTTTATCTTATTGTATATTTTCTTCATTGATTCACTATTTGATTGAATCATAGTTTTCTTACCTATTTCTAATAGGTTTATTACTGATACATTTGTAGATTGTTCAATCAAGTAGTTTAAAAATTCACTATTATTAAGATTTGAAGTAAGAATTAATGCATTAGGTTTTTCTAAGAATTTTATGAATACTTCGGCAGCATTGAACTCATATGAAATATCCAAACTACTATCTGGAGTTTCTACAATATAAAAAGCAGGTTTTGTATAAAAAAATGAAAGAATGCTCATTCTAAAAGAATGGTCAATAAAAAACCTTTGAGATTCTGATAACTCTTCTTCATACTGTCTAATTTTCCCATCAATAACTGGATAAAATCGCTTTCTATCCCCACCACTTAGTTTATCATAAGTTAATGAACATTCTACACCTAAAAATTTTTCAGCAAATCCAGAGAATAGTATAGAAAATTTATTAGTGTTTTCTGTAATATGTTTTTCTATTTTCTTTGATATACTGGTTGCTCTTAAATTTTCTTCTTTACTCTTCTTTAAATACTTTTTCTTTAGTAATTCCAGCTTAGCAATTTCATCATAAAATTCTTTTAGTTCCTTTTTTTTCCCATCCTCATTTTTTGAGTCATCATATTCTAAGCCCCTCAGTTTAGATTCTAACTCTCTTTTTTTACTTACTAACTCTCTAAATTCTTCATCTAGATTGTATAATTTCTTTTCCTTATCTGAAATCTCTTTTTGAGCATTATTTATTTTAGTATAAGTCTCTTCTAATTTATTAGTTAAACCTTTATATTTTTTATCTAGTATTTGATTGCTTTCATCAATAATATCTTGATTACAAACAAAGCAACTATTAGAATTTTTTACACTATCTGAAATATATTCTTTAGCAAGTTCTTTATTGCACATTGGACAAAGTCCATTTATTTTAATATTTTGAAGGTGTAAATCGTAATTCTTGTGTAAAGTCATCCACTTACCTTCAAAAAGTTTGTTTTCAGCAACCTTCTTTTCCTTCTCAATCAAACCTTCTTCTTGGCTATACTCATTAATTTTGTTATTTAATATTTTTATTTCAGCATCAAGGGATTCTCTTAACTCTTGTTTTTTTTCAATTTTAGCATCTATCTTTTCAATTTCCTCCTTTAGATTAATAATTATCTCATCGATAGAACCTTCAAAATCACTATTGCCTTTGTTTATTTTTTTCAAAACATTATGTATAGCTCTAATTTCTTCAGACTTAGCTTTATATAAGCTCTCTTGATATTTAGCTTCTCTTATTGTCTCTTGCCTTTCTTTGTCCAAAGATGGTTCATTAAAATATTTATTAAATAGTTCATCTTGAACATCAATTCCAGAGTAACCATCATTCCATAAAATGGTTTTATGGTCTTCTCCAAAAAATAACACTACATTGACAAAAAAAATTATATCATCAAATGGAATTCCAGCGGACTTGGTAATTTCTTTTTCATAGTTATAAAATAAACATTTTTCTTTTTCTTTTGAATCTAGTTCATCATATTTTCGTTGGCTAACAATTTCTCCTGCTAATTCTTTTTCTATTCCAGCTCTTGTAACAACAACTTTTCTTAATTCAATATCATCTAGACATCTTTCTACAACAAAATAATCTTCATTTAACTCGAATTCTAAAATAACAGAAGCATCTCCTTCTGTTTCAATGGTATTATCATGTCTGTTTCTAAAATAATTTTGAGGAAATGATTGTCTTTTTTCGATTTTTTTCCCCATGTATGTTCCAGTATACCCAAATGCCTTTTTATAATTTCCAATTATTCCATACTTAATAATATTAACCATAGTGGTTTTCCCCATTCCATTTCCCCCCATAATTAGATTGACTCCATTAATAAAGTCATGTTCAAAATTTAATCCATTAGGATAAAGAGTGTAATTTTGAATTCTTAATTTTTTCAGACTAGGTAAAAATATATGATTCATAAAATATCAGGACATTATTAGCCTTCAAATGTACAAATTTTATGTTAAAATGAATTTTTGTTACTCTCCCCAATAATTGTCCTTTTTGTATTTTTCCATTTGTTCTTCAAATGTCTTTTTTTTAGATGTTTTAACCTTGTCTAGTGAAGAATTATTCTTTATAAATGATATTTTAGGGTAATTAGGATCTATGTCAATCTGAAGAGGTGTTTTTATTTTATACACTAAATAACATGAAGGGTTAGGGTAGTCTTTCAGGGTGCTTATTCCTACGGTGCCATCAGTATTTATGTAAACAATGTAATAGAGTTGTTTTTTTTCCGAATTATCATTTCTTAACGCATTTAAATACGAATAACCAACAATAGCACCGTTTTCTTCAATTGAAATTTCATCTATCCTAAAAAATTCATTAAAGCCGTGCATATTATCATGTTGAGGTGTACTATAAACTTGAATGCCTCCTACCTCATTAGCATTATTTAATCTGAATTCCATAAATGTTCCATTTAATGTTTCTGGATTAACGATATTTTCCATTGTATTACAATAGTGAATTTGCTTAATGTCATAACATTGTGTTTCGTCAAATTCTACTGAACATCCAAGTAAAGTTGAACTTAATAGTAATATGAGTGCTTTTTTCATGTCGTATAATTTTATGACAAATATAATACTTTGTCAGCAAAGTGTATGACATTTTTGTCGTATTATAGATTGACATTTGTTATGTGGATAAGAGTGAACTACAAGATAAAATCGGAAAACGGATTATTGAGTTAAGAACTCAAAAAGGACTAAGTCAGTCTGACTTAGCCAGAGCTTGCATGAAAGACCGTCAATCTATTGAAAAGATTGAAAATGGTAAAGTTAATCCTACTGCATATACTCTCTATGAAATAGCACAAGCACTATCTGTTAATCCTTCTGAATTATTAAATATATAAATCTTTCAGAACCTTAAGATAAGGACGAAAAATACTAGTATTTTTAAAGGCGCTTAGTTTTTAGGATTATAATAAAACTTCCTATAAAAATAGGGGATGGTTTTTTATTTCTAGTAGTTTAAAGCTTATAGGTAACAGATTTATATGTGTTAGAACTATTCATTTACTAGAATATATAGATTTTGAATAGGTATTCACTTTTAATGAGACTAATCATTAAGAAAGTATTACTTGTATGAATTACTCAATTTTTATTTTCTAACAATCTTTGTTTTTTATCGACTTCTATCTTTCTCAGTAAACATTGTGTTTAGGTGAATTTTAAAACTCTCTTGTGAATTTTGGATTTTATAAGATATGTAATTAATCTAGGATATTTCTTGTTAGGATGCTCAATTATATTCTTGGAAAAGAGTCCTAAGACTTTTTAATGATTGGTTTAATATGATGAAAATAGTGTAATTAAACCTTACATAAAAATACTTACATTATTACACTATTTTCATCATATTAAATATAATCATAACATATTTGCATGCGTTCGTAGAACGTATGCATCTACTCGAAGAGTAGATTAGTAAACTATTTTACCTACGGTAAAAAGTGACTACCATGATGGATTACTAACGTAATCCTAGGTAGTCACTATCAATTTTTAGTTGTAAAGTGTAATAATGTAAGTATTTTTATACATTCCTTTTATTAGTTTTAATTTTGTAAACACCATGTTTAACTTTTTTGATTTCTTCATCTTTAATTAAACTTTTTAAACTATTAAAAAGTGTTTTTTTACTAAACCCTCCTTCTTTATTTACAAGGATTTTAGTAAGTGTAGAAACTTCAATACAACCCTTTGTATTTAGGTTTTCCTGAATACAATTGAATAATATATCTCTTGAATCTTGGTGGTAACGTCCGTCAATATCTTTAAATAATTCATACTCATTTATTTCATTAAAATTTTTGATAATTAAATCGTCACTTATTTCAAATGTTTTGCAAAGACCTTCATTCTTTGAAAATCGATTTACTATTAATTTAAGATATTTTTTATTACCAATTTTATTGACTCCAATAAAAAATTCAGCATTCCTAGCTAGTGCACTACTTCCCGACATACTATGCATGTCTATTGGCTTATTTCCAAATGATTTATTTGAATGATGAATAAGAATAATAGCGCAATTATATTTTTTCGCTATGGTTCTAAATTTTTCCATAATAGGGTTTACCTTATCTCTTTTTTCAATGTCAACACTAAATCTATTTACGGAATCAATTATAACAATATCTGGTTTTAGCTTTTTAATACTCCTTTTTAGAACTAGCCAATCAGATTGGTTTCTTATACTTTCTGTAAAGCCTTCATCAGAATAAGATAGGTTTTTAGATATTTTTTCTATTTCTGTTTTATTGAAATAAGAAATCTGTTTTCTACCTCTTCTAATCATTCTAACTTCAATAGGTTCTTCCATTGAAACACTAAAAACTTTACAATTGGGTATATTAATGGGAAAACCTAAAAATGAATCTTTCCCAGAAGCTAAGCAAAGAGCAAGGTTCTCAGAGATAATAGTTTTTCCTGATTTCGGGGGGCCAAATAAAAATCCAACATCTCCTCTACAGATACTTAAACAAAAGTCTTTTGGCAGTTCTTTTCCCTTATAACGATTTATAGCATCTATAAATGAAATACTTTTTGTGTTTGTTTTCATAATAATTAAAGTTTTTTCATTAAATAATTAGCTGATTGTTCTTCTATACTCTGATTGGATAAGATTTCATTTGATAAAAGAAAGTTTTTTAGTTCTCTTCTATGTATAAAAATAACCTTGCCATTTGGCTTAGAATGAGTTAACTTGTTTGTGCTAGTCAAATGGTAAAGAAACGATTCGCTTAAACCAGACCACTCAGATGCATCTTTAATAGTTAAGACATGTTTCATATAAATCTTAGCTTTTTTTAGTTGATTAATTTCTTTCTTAAGAGCTTTTACTTCTTTTCTATTTTTTCGAAGCTCCATTAGAATTGTTTTCAATTCATTTTTCATGATATTATAATTTAATTTTATGGCTTATGCCATATATGGAATCACTGGTATCCCCACTATACCCCTTCTGAAAAAAAAATGAAAAAAATAACTCGTAAAGAGTTGTTATATAGACTATTAATGAGAATGTATTTTTTGAAAAAGACACAAAAAAAGGTGTTTTTGCTCCAAAAAACACCTTGTAATAAAGTAATGTTGAGTTGGCTAATACTTAAAAATTGGCATTGAATTTACTGCCTTTTCTTTTTCTTCATTTATCACTTTTGCATATACTAATGTGCTTTCAATATCTGTATGACCAAGTAATTTTGAAACTGTATAAATATTTACTCCTGACGAGATCAGTAGTGTAGCAAAGGTGTGTCTTGATGAATGATAAGTGACATTCTTATTAATAGATGTTCTGTCAATAAACTTATGTAGTGTCCTGTTTATACTGCCAATATGTTTTGACACTTTAAATATCTTTTCTGTATTTTTCCTTTGTTTGTTTAGTATTTCGATTGCATTTTCATTTAATGGGATACTAACTAAAGCCTTTGTCTTTTGTTGAGTTATACTGACTTTTCCTTCTTTAATTCTATTCCATGTTAAGTTTTGAATGTCAGAAATTCTTAAACCAGTGTAACATGAGAATAGGAAAGCATTTTTTACCTCATTATCATAGAATTCAGTATTTATTAATTCTTGAATTTCTTCCTTGACTAAATAAACCATTTCTTTTTCTTCTTTTTTCGGTTTATCAATGTATTTATAAGGATTTTCTAAAATTATTTTTTCTTTTACTGCTTGATTTAATGCAGTATTGATTTTTAGCATATAAGTTAATACCGAATTATTTGAAATTTGTGAATCAAGGTAGTCCTTAAATCTTTCTAACCATGCTACTGATACGTCTTCAAACTTTAATTTTTTTCCGTGAAAATTAATAATATGTTTATATGTGTTTCGCCAAGCTACTTTAGTAGAAACTCCCTTCTTTTCACCTTGCATTTGAAAGTAATCTATAAAGTTTGCCTTTTGTAACTGCCTTGATGTTAGACCTACTTTTCTAGAACCAAGCTCTATTTCTAGTTTTGACCTTATATTTTGAGCTATCCTTTCTTTTTGTTTTTTAATATCTCTATTGTCAGTAGGGATAACTATTATTTCTTTAATAACCTCTCTTACTCTTTTTCCATTGTTGAAATAATCCAATTGATATTTAAACGGTCTTTTAGCGTTGCTTAAATTAGGGTCTCCATAGTATTTTTTTCTGAGATTAACCATAGTGTAAATATAAACCGAAAATTTAATTCCGTGACAGATTCGTGACAGATTTTTCGAGAAAATATATAACAAAAAGAAAGGAAGTATAAAATATACTTCCTTAATATAAAGTTTAAAAACTAATATTTTAAATGAATTCGTATACTAATTCTTCTTTATTAAATCTAACAATTTTTTTACTCGTTAACTCTTTATTGGCTTTGTCTATAGCCTTATTGCTTATCTCAAGTGAATTTTTAACCATTTCAATACTATATTGTTTTTTTCCTGAAAATGAAATAAAAATCTTTCTTGCATTTTCAGAGAGTTCAACTGCTTTCTTCTCCGGTTTCATTTGTGGGAAAAACAATACTTCTTGAATAGATTGGTTATTAGTTAAGAACATAATCAATCTGTCCATGCCAATACCCAAGCCACTTGTAGGTGGCATGCCATATTCCAACGCTCTAATAAAATCATTATCTATAAACATAGCTTCATCATCGCCTTTTTCAGAGAGTTTTAGCTGCTCTTCAAAACGTTCACGTTGATCTATTGGGTCATTTAGCTCAGAGTAAGCATTGGCTACCTCTTTACCGCAAATCATTAGCTCAAAACGTTCGGTTAATTCCGGATTGTCTCTGTGTTGTTTACACAATGGCGACATCTCTTTCGGGTAATCAATAATAAATGTTGGTTGAATGTAGTTCCCTTCACATTTTTCGCCAAATAGTTCATCAATTAACTTGCCTTTGCCCATGGAGTCATCAACTTCAATACCCATGTCTAAGCAAGCTTTTCGCAATTCTTCTTCTGATTTTCCATCAATATCAAAGCCGGTATGGTCGATAATTGCCTGACGCATAGTTACTCTTTTATACGGAGCTTTAAAATCAATTTCGTGGTTGCCAAATTTAGCTTTGGTGGTGCCATTTACTTGTGTAGCACAGAACTCCAGCAGGTTTTCGGTAAACTCCATCATCCAATGGTAATCTTTGTAAGAAACATAAATTTCCATAGCGGTAAACTCAGGGTTATGGGTTCTGTCCATTCCTTCATTACGGAAGTTTTTAGAGAACTCATAAACACCATCAAAGCCACCAACAATTAGTCTTTTTAAATAAAGTTCGTTGGCAATTCGCATATAAAGTGGAATATCTAGCGCATTGTGATGTGTAATAAATGGCTTGGCAGCAGCACCACCTGGAATAGCCTGTAAAATAGGGGTTTCTACTTCTAAATAACCTTTATCGTTAAAAAACTGACGCATGGCATTGAACAACTTTGTTCTTTTTATAAAAATATCTTTTACATGGTCGTTTACTACCAAGTCAACATAACGCTGACGATAACGTAATTCAGGGTCGGAAAAAGCATCATGTACTTTTCCTTCATCATCTGTTTTTACTATAGGTAATGGTTTTAGAGCTTTGCTTAAAACCGAAATTTCTTTAATTTTTACGGATTGTTCACCAACTTGAGTGGTAAATAAAACACCTTTTACGCCAATAAAATCACCAATATCAAGTAGTTTTTTAAAAACTTCATTGTAAAGTGTTTTATCTTCATCAGGACAAATTTCATCTCTGTTAATGTAAATTTGAATTCTTCCAGAACTGTCTTTCAATTCGGCAAAAGAAGCTTTTCCCATAATCCTTCTACTCATAATTCTCCCAGCAAGAATTACTTCTTTACCTTCTTCAAAATTATCTTTAATGTCTTTTGTTAAGGTATTAACAGGGAATTTTGCTGCCGGATATGGCTCTATTCCTAGCTCCCTGAGTTTTGTCAGAGATGCTCTTCTAATTTGTTCTTGTTCCGATAATTGTATGCTCATCATTAAAAAATTAAGGCTGCAAAAGTAATAAAACTTTGGTGGATTAAATGTAGGGTTGAAACAACTTAATTATTATATTTATACAATTTGTTTTTTATTCACTACGTTGTTACTATTTCGATAGCTAAATATTTTTTTTCAGAATATGAGGAGAATCATAATTATAATAATTGTTCAATAATATTTTTGTCATAATTTAGAATTAGTCTAAATAAAAATAGTTATGAAAAGATTTATAATTTTAACGTTAATTGGTTTTACAGGTATTTGTGTAACAGCTCAACAATCTACCTCTGATGTAAAAGGAAAAGTAGTTAGTGAAGGAAAGGCTGTTCAATACGCAAATATATTTATTGATGAAATTAAGTTGGGTACTGCTACAGATAACAATGGGAATTTTATTATTAAAGATGTCCCAGATGGTATATATACTTTTAAGGTTTCATGTTTAGGGTTTGCTCCTTTTAAAAAAAGAATTGAAATACAAAAAGGAAATGTTAAGATTATTTCTTTAGAACTTCAACAAACGCATGCTGAATTAGACGAGATAGTGGTAACCGGAACGATGAAAGAGACTAGAGTTTCAGACTCTCCAGTAAAAGTAGAAATACTTACTTCAAAATTTTTAAGAAACAATACTGGCAATAACATTATGGAGTCTATCGGGATGGTTAACGGTGTTCAAGAGCAAGTGAGTTGTGGGGTTTGTGGGACAAGTTGTATTCATATTAATGGAATGGAAGGTGCATATACATTAATGCTTATTGATGGAATGCCACTTATGAGTGCTTTAGCATCAACTTATGGGCTTAATGGAATACCAAACGAAATGATTGAAAGAATTGAAATAGTTAAAGGACCGTCATCAACCCTTTATGGAACCGAAGCGGTGGGAGGGGTGATTAATGTAATAACCAAAAATCCTGAAAATATGGAGAAATTAATGGTGCATGCATTTGGTACGACTCATGCTCAATATAATTTAGATGCCGCTTTAACATCAAAATTAAGTGATAAAATTATAACTACCTTTAGTACAAATTTGTATAACAATCAGTTGGGGATTGATGACAATAACGATAACTTTACTGACATACCTCTGAATAACAGAATTACACTATTTAATAAATGGTCTTTTAAACGAAAAGATAAAAGAATTTCAAATCTTGCACTAAGATATTATTTTGAAGATAGATTTGGGGGTACCCTACAATGGGAAAAAGATGATAGAGGAAGTGAAGATGTGTATGGTGAATTTGTTAAAACAAAACGATATGAAGTTATTGGTTCTTATCAGTTGCCTTTTAAAGAACATATCAGATTTGACTATTCTTTCAATAATCACTTTCAAGACAGTTGGTATGGTAGTACTCGTTACAAAGCAAGTCAAAATATCTTTTATTCCAATTTATTATGGAGTAAACACCACGGCAAACATGATTGGATAGTTGGCGTAACATCACGCTACCAAACATATAAAGACAATACACTATCTTATACTAATGAGAATGAATTTATTCCAGGTGTTTTTGCTCAAGATGAATATTCAATTACTAAGAAAACATCTTTGCTTTTTGGTACTAGGTTAGATTATCACGAAAAGCATGGAGTCATTATTGCTCCAAGATTTAATGTTAAACAGAAATTAGGCTTATATACCACGGCAAGATTAAATATTGGAACAGGGTTTAGGCAGGTTCATTTATTCACAGAAGATCATGCTTTTTATTCTGGGGCAAGAAAAGTGGAAATTACAAAAAACCTAAAACCAGAAGAGTCTTATAATGCCAACCTTAACCTTAATCATGTTTATAGTGTTTTAGGTGGTGCTGGCACATTGGATATGGACGTGTTTTTTACTCATTTTAGTAATAAAATCTTGCCTGACTATGACGTGAACCCCAACCTTATTGTTTATGATAATTTAAAAGGTTATGCTCTTATAAAAGGAGTCTCATATAACATTCACCATTCTTTTTTAAAACCATTGTCAATAAGCCTAGGAGGAACCTTTATGGAAATGTATCAAGTGTATAATGATGTTGATGGGAATCAGGTAAAAGAAGAGCAAGAATTTACACCTCGTTTTAGTGGAACAATAGGAGTAGAATATAGATTTAAGAAACCAAAAATAGTAATGAGTTGGTCAGGTAAATTTTACAGTCCTCAAAAACTTCCTGAATATGACCACCCATTTGAAAGACCAACACGTTCCCCTTGGTATAGCTTGAACAATTTGCAAATTACAAAGGAATTTAAAAATAGCCTTAATTTATATGTAGCTGTTAAGAATGTGTTTAATTATACTCAGCCTTCACCATTAGTAGATCCTGAAAATCCATTTGGTGAAAATTTTGATACAGCTTACGCTTATGGGCCTTTGCAAACTAGGAGGTTTATGTTTGGTTTGCGTTGGAGTTTTAATGGCTAACTTAATTTTAAATAAAGATTTACCAAATACCAAGCAACAACACCAAAAAAATAATCCAACAAAAAAGTAAAACAGTACTGTTTTTTGTAACATCAATTATAATTGTATTTTTACGGCAGATTTTCCTTTTTTATCCATGTTGAGTAAACAATTAGGTGTTATATGGCTTTTGCTTTTATTGTGTTCAAGTACGCTTGCTCAATTCACTTTTAAAGGTAAGGTGTTGGATGATAAATCAAAGCAACCACTAGCTTTTGTTAATATTCTTACGGATAGAAATTATGGAGCAACTACCGATATAGACGGAAATTTTATCTTTAAAACATCAACACCTGTAATTTCATTAAAACTGAGTTATGTTGGTTACGAACCTAAAGAAATACAGGTAGATAATAAAGATTATATTATTGTTGAACTAATACCAACCACCTTTCAATTGCAAGAAGTTAGAATACTTCCAGGAGAAAACCCTGCCCATAGAATTATTAAAAAAGTGGTGGATAATCGTACGCAGCTTAATCCAGAAAAAAGTATGGATTTCACTTACGATTCTTACAGTAAATTGTATGTAACTGCTGAAATGGATAGTGCTTTATTGAATAACCCTGAAAAATTAGCTAAAGCAGATTCCATTACTCAAAGAACAGATAGTATTTTAAAAACGCAGCATATTTTTATGATGGAATCCGTTACTCAGCGAAAGTATAAAGTGCCGAGCAAAAATTATGAGAAAGTAATAGCTTCAAGAGTTTCAGGACTTCAAAACCCTACTTTCGCTTTGTTGGGAACACAATTGCAATCGTTTTCTTTTTACAATACCAATATTTATGTGATGGATAAAGCGTATTTAAATCCCATTTCAACCAATAGTCATAACAAATATTTGTTTTTAATTGAAGATACCATCATCAGTGGAGCAGATTCGGTTTACATCATATCTTTCACACCTCTTAAAGGCAAAAATTTTGATGCTTTACAAGGATTGCTATATATTAATACAGATGGTTACGCCCTGCAAAATGTTATTGCAGAACCTTATGAGCAAGATGCTTCGCTTACCGTAGAAATTCGTCAGCAATACGAAAAATTGCAAGGTAAGTGGTTTCCCAAACAACTCAGTTCTAAATTTATTATGAATAATGCTACCGTTAATTCATTTAAAATGGTTGGGTTTAGCAATACTTATATAAAAGATGTGGTTATTAATCCAGAGTTAAAAAACAAAGAATTTAGTCATGTAGATACCGAAATTGATTTAAAAGCCAATAAAAGAGATGAAGCTTTTTGGAACGATTACCGTGGAGATACACTAACAGCTCAAGAGAAAAAAACCTATCAGGTAATTGATAGCATTGGAAAAGCCGAAAATTTAGATAAAAAGCTAGGTGGTTTGGAAGCTATTTTAACGGGCAAATTAAAATGGGGAATTATAGATTTAGATTTAAACCGTTTTGTAAACTATAATAACTACGAAGGATTTAGACTTGGAGCAGGCTTTCATACCAATCAGCATTTTTCTAAATGGTTTTCTATTGGTGGTTATGGTGCTTATGGATTTAAAGATAAAGAAGAAAAATATGGTGGAGATGTCACTTTCTTGCTTGAAAAAAACAACAATATAGCCATCAATTTTTCTTACGATAAAGATGTTGCCGAGCCAGGAGTAGTTGGTTTTAGAGATTACAAAGTACCTTTTATTTCTTCGGCAGGAACTCGAGTGTTGTATTTAGACAGGATGAATAATTATGAAAAAATGCAGGCAAGGTTAAGTTTTAGAACAATGAGATATTTAAAATCTTATGTGTTTGTAAATCAACAAAAAGTAGAAGTTACCGATGATTATTATTTTGTAAAACAAATAGATAATTCCACTTTTATCAGAGATAGAAATTACCTGTTTAATGAAGTAGGTGTGGAGCTGAGGTATGCCTATAAAGAGAAGATTATGAAAACGCTTTCTTCGAGTTATCGGATGAATACAAAATACCCTATTTTATATGCTAAAATAGAAAGAGGAGTGAACCAATATGATGGAGAATATACCTATACACGTTATACTTTTAGGACGGAGAAAAAATTTAATACCAGAAATTTTGGTCAGCCTTATTTTAGAGTTGAAGCGGGTTATATTGATGGAGAAGTGCCACAACACCTACTCAACCATCCTATTGGTGTTAATAGAACCGATGATTTCCTACTGCTTTCTACCGAAAATGCGTTTGAAACCATGTTGCCTTACGAGTTTTTGTCAAATCAATATGTACATTTTCATTTCCGACATAGTTTTAAGGGCTTATTGCTGAAAATTAAAAAATTCCAACCGGAGTTTGTCATTACTACCAGTGCGGGAGTTGGTAGCTTAGACCATGCCGAACTACACCAAGGAGTAGATTTTAAAACCATGGAAAAAGGTTTTTACGAATCCGGATTGATAATGAATAATTTATTAAAAGTAAGCACTAGCACCTTGGGGGTAGGTGTTTTTTACCGTTATGGCCCTTATGCTTTTGATAAAACTTCCGACAATTTTGCCATTAAAATGAGTTTTGGAGTGGCTTTTTAGGGGGGGGATATTTATTGGTTAAAAGATGATTGTTTAGTATATTTGTTATCAGGTTAATACCAATTCAAAAAAGTAATTATTGATATTCGAGTAATATATGAAAACTATGTATAAAATAATTCTATTCTCAATACTTCTAATACCTCTTATTGGTATATCCCAAGATGAAACAAAATGTTCCAAACAAGGAGGCGTATATTTAACGGCTAAAGATTTTGCTAATAATACTTTTACAGATAGTATTTGTTTGGATAATGAAAAGAATAAAATTGTACTTCGAGGACCGGGCAACACGATAGTAATTATTTCAGAAAATGAAAAAAGGAAATATGACGAGGGAAAAATCTATGGTTTTTCCGATGGAGAGAAAAAATACAGGTATTATTATGATGGTGCTTTTAGTAGCTTTGGTTATTATTCAATTGCTGATACTAACGGTTTAATTATCTATTATAAAAGAAGCTATGACCCTGCAATCGTTCCTATTCCTTCAGATGTTTATTTTTATAGCATTGGTTATGATAACCCCATGAAGTCTTTAACTCTTAAAAACCTTAAAAAAGACTTCGACAATAAAGAGTTTATAAAAGAGGTCGAAACTTTAAAAGATTTAGCAGAAAAAATGGAAAATAGTTTTAAAATTAATCTTTTATACAAAAAATACTATAAATAACCCCTTGTGTTATATTAATTAGTAAGAAACACTTTGTTTTGAGAAGTATAATTCTATTTTTTCTTTACTTTTATTGTCAGTTTTAAAATGGAAAGTTATGTTAGAAAATATTCCACTTGACAAAATACTTTTTTTAGACATAGAAACGGTAGCTCAACAACCCGATTTTAATAAAGTAGATGAGCGATTACAAAAATTTTGGGAACAAAAAAGCAAATACATTGCTCCCGAAGAAACACCTGAAGACGCTTATTCCAGAGCCGGAATTTATGCCGAGTTTGGAAAAATTGTTTGTATCTCTGTAGGGTTTATCTCTTATGAAGGTAACAGAAAAACACTTCGATTAAAATCTTTTTATGGCGATGATGAAAAACTGTTGTTAGAAGAATTTTTTGAGCTGCTCCGCAATTATTTTAACAGCCCTAATCATTTGTTATGTGCCCATAATGGTAAAGAGTTCGATTTTCCATACATTGCCCGAAGGGCTTTGGTAAATGGATTAAATATTCCTTCTGTTTTAGATTTGGCAGGCAAGAAACCTTGGGAAGTGGCTCATTTAGATACCTTGCAATTATGGAAGTTTGGCGATTACAAAAATTATACTTCGCTCGGCTTACTAACAGCAATATTTAATATTCCCACACCAAAGGATGATATTGATGGAAGTATGGTAAATCAAGTGTATTGGGAAGAAAAAGATGTAGAACGCATAAAAATTTATTGCGAAAAAGATGTGGTAGCACTTACGCAATTGTTTTTGCGTTACAGAAATGAAGCTTTAGTAAAAGAAGAGAATATTGTTTTTAACTAATAAAAAGCCGGAAGAATTACCAATAATGATTAAGAAACAACTTTTTTGCGTCTTCGCGTCTTTGCGAGAAATTAATGGATAACTTAAATAATATGAAAAAAACAGCAATAATTATTATGGTTTTGGCGGTTATTTCTGCCTGTACTTCTAAGCGTAGCGATTTCTTTAAAGCCATAAATAAAACTGAAAAAGAACACATTAGAGGTGTTGAAATCGGAGCTGATTTAAAAACAGTAAAAGCTGTTGAAGATAATACTTTTTTGATAGACGATCAGCCGCAATATTTACATTACGACTATGATGTTAGCATGGGAAATAGCTTTACAGTTACTTATGATTTTTATGAAAAAGAACTTTATGAAATTGAAATTGCAGCTTATTTTGATTTAGTTGATGATGCCAAAAAAGTAGCTCAGGAATTTACGGAATATTACAACGATAATTACGGTAAAAATAAGTTAGAACAAGATGGATTTACCACTTGGAAAACAACATCATCTATCACCAAAAAACCTGTTGAAATAGCACTTAAAGAAGATAGCGAAAGGAACGGTTATGGTTTTTTTGTTATTAAGATTTATGATTTAAGTGAGTGAGTTTTTGGATGGAGTAATATGGAAAAGTTTTAAGGTTGTCCATTGGGAATAATTAACAACAAACTGTTACAGATAGTGTTATCCTAATTTTTGTCGTTTAAAATCAGTAGGTCGTCTAAAAATAAGTGTATATTTTTTATAAATCTTGTGCAACTTGCATTAAAAATGTATTTTTATTGCCTTTAATAAAATGAATATTATTCTACAATAAGACTTAAACGGAATATGGAAAATAGAACGCTTTTAGAAATCAAAAACTTAGTTACAGAATTTCGTTCGGACGGAGAAGTTACCAAAGCAGTTAATAACGTTTCATTTACGTTAAACAAAGGAGAAACCATAGGAATAGTTGGTGAGTCAGGTTCAGGAAAATCGGTTACATCACTATCAGCAATGCGTTTAATTCCTAATCCTCCGGGAGAAATTACTGGTGGAGAAATTTTATTTCATGGTAAAGATGGCGTAATTGATTTGGTAAAAGCTACAGAAAAACAAATGCGAAGCTTAAGAGGAAATGAAATTGCTATGATTTTCCAAGAGCCGATGACTTCTTTAAATCCTGTTTATACTTGTGGTGATCAAGTGGCTGAAGCCATTATGCTACATCAAAAAGTAAGTAAAAAAGAAGCGAAAAAGATAACCATAGAACTGTTTAAAAAAGTAGAATTACCTCGTCCTGATGTGATGTTTGATACTTACCCACACCAAATTTCAGGTGGTCAGAAGCAAAGGGTAATGATAGCCATGGCAATGTCATGCAATCCTTCAATATTAATTGCCGATGAGCCTACAACAGCATTAGATGTTACCGTACAGAAAACCATTTTGGAATTGATGATGCAGTTGCAGCAAGAGCAAGATATGGGGATTATGTTTATTACCCATGATTTAGGAGTTATTGCTGAATTAGCTGATAAAGTAGTGGTAATGTACAAAGGTAAAATTGTGGAGCAAGGAACAGTAATGGATATTTTTACAAATCCACAACATCCTTATACTAAAGGTTTGCTGGCTTGTCGTCCGCCATTAAATAGAAGGTTACACTGGTTACCTACCGTTGCAGATTTTATGAGTGTAGATGAAAACGGTGAGATGAAAGAAAAAAATAAATCGGTAGAAGAAGTTACAGAAAATTTGGTGATTAGTCCGGAAGAGACAGCTAAAAAGCACGAGAAAATATATGCTCAAGAACCCATTTTAGAGATTAAAAATCTGAAAACTTATTTTCCGATAAGCAAAGGAGTTTTTGGCAGAGCAAAAGAATATGTAAAAGCAGTTAATGATGTTTCTTTTAAGGTTTATCCAGGAGAAACTTTAGGATTGGTTGGAGAGTCGGGTTGTGGAAAAACAACTTTAGGTAGAACTATTTTAAAATTAGTGGAGCCAACTGAAGGAAAGATTATTTTTGAAGGTAAAGACATCACTCATCTTAGTGTGAAAGAAATGCGTGAGTACAGAAAAGAAATGCAAATTATTTTCCAAGATCCATATTCATCTTTAAATCCTAGAATTACTATTGGAGAAGCCATTATGGAACCAATGCGTGTACATAATGTGTTTAGTGGCGATGCAGAAAGAAAAGAAAGAGTAATGGAATTATTAAAACGTGTTGACTTACCTGAACAACATTTTTATAGATATCCACATGAGTTTTCTGGCGGACAAAGACAACGTATTTGTATTGCTCGTTCATTAGCATTAAACCCTAAGTTTATTATTTGTGATGAGTCTGTATCGGCTTTGGATGTTTCTGTTCAAGCACAAGTGTTAAACTTGTTAAATGAATTGAAAGAAGAATTTAAATTTACCTATATTTTTATTTCGCATGATTTGTCTGTTGTTAAGTTTATGAGTGACAAAATGATAGTGATGCAAGAAGGGGTTATTAAAGAAATGGGTTATGCAGATGAGATTTATAATAATCCAAAAACTGACTATACTAAATCCTTGATTAATGCTATTCCTAAAGGAGAAATAGATGACATTAAAAAATCTTTAGATAAAAAAGTAGCAAGACGCTCAACTACAGCTTAAAGCAAACAACAATTTATGGCAAAAATAAAAGTAAAAACAGCCTTTTTCTGCCAAAGTTGTGGAGCTCAATATCCTAAATGGGTTGGTAAATGTTCTTCTTGTAACGAATGGAATACCATAGTTGAAGAAGTTATTAGTAAACCTCATCCAAATGAGGTGAAAGGTTCCTTTAACATTAAAAAAAATAATAAACCACTTCCTGTAGATACTATTGAATTAGCAGAAATTCCAAGAATTAAACTTCCAGGAACAGAACTTAATCGTGTGCTTGGAGGAGGTTTGGTGCCAGGTTCTCTAATTCTTTTTGGAGGTGATCCGGGTATTGGTAAGTCAACACTTATGTTGCAAATGTCTTTGAGATTAAAAGGACAGAAAATTCTATATGTTTCTGGAGAAGAAAGTGGTCAACAACTTAAAATGCGAGCCGACAGAATAGGAAATAAAAATCCTGATTGTTATGTGTTAACTGAAACATCTACTCAAAACATTTTTCACCATATTAATGAGATACAGCCAAATGTTTTGGTGATAGATTCTATTCAAACATTGCATACTGC
Organism: Flavobacteriales bacterium; assembly: GCA_026196775.1. Taxonomy (GTDB): domain Bacteria; phylum Bacteroidota; class Bacteroidia; order Flavobacteriales_E; family Vicingaceae; genus BRH-c54. Next base: position 20,714 of record JAPHUD010000024.1, on the reverse strand, counting down.
TACTATTGATTCATCTCCGGGAAGTATTTCTCAAGTGAGAGAATGTACTGCTGAGCTAATGCGTTATGCAAAAGAATCTAACACACCTGTTTTTTTGGTAGGACATATCACTAAAGATGGAACTATCGCTGGTCCAAAAATTTTGGAACACATGGTAGATGTTGTGTTGCAATTTGAAGGAGATAGAAATCATATTTACAGGCTGTTACGTTCTGTAAAAAATAGATTTGGTTCTACTAATGAGTTAGGGATTTATGAAATGCACGGAGCAGGATTAAGAGAGGTTGATAACCCCTCAGAAATACTATTAAGCAATAGCGATGAAAATTTTAGTGGAGCGGCTGTTGCTGCAACAATGGAAGGAAACAGGCCTTTGTTAGTAGAAATTCAGGCATTAGTAAGCTCTGCTGCTTATGGTACACCACAACGTTCGTCAACAGGTTTTGATACCAAGCGATTAAACATGTTGTTGGCAGTATTGGAAAAACGTTGCGGATTTAAATTAGGAGCAAAAGATGTATTTATTAATGTTGCTGGAGGATTAAAAATAGACGATCCGGCAGTAGATTTGGCGGTGGTAAGTGCAGTACTTTCCTCAGGAGAAAACATTTCTATACCATCATTATATTGCTTTGCTGCTGAGGTGGGTTTGTCGGGAGAAATAAGACCAATAAGTAGGGTGGAGCAACGCATTACAGAAGCTGAAAAACTAGGGTTTGAAAAGATTTTTATTTCCAAATACAATCAAAAAGGTTTGGATATTAGTCAGCACAAAATAGAAATAGTTTTCGTTAATAAAATTGAAGCAATTTTCTCAAAATTGTTTGGGTAAAAAAAAAGAGGCTATTCATCAAATAGCCTCTTTTTTTTTGGATAAATAATAGATTAATTTTTTATTATTTTATAATCATTAGATTTTGTACCATTAGTTACTTTTAAGAAGTAAACTCCATTGTCAAAATTAGAGATGTCAATTTTCAATGTTTTTTCAGACATATTTGTTTGTTGAAAAACGACTTTACCTTCGATAGAAGTTAAAGATACATTAAGTGAAGAATAGTTTTCATTAACCTGAACAGTAACAAAATCTGTTGCAGGATTTGGGAAAATGTCAATACCTTGTAAATCTTGGTTCTCATTAATTCCTACACAGTTTAATATTTCAACATTAAAGAAGCAACTATCAGTATTTCCAGAGGAATCTGTAGCCATATATAATACTGTGGTTACTCCATTATTAAATGTAGTTCCGCTTACATCTCCAGATCCAGATCCTGTTGTTGCTCCAGAAAGAATATAAGTAATGGTTTCTCCAGAGCAATTGTCAGTTGAAGACGCTGCGATTCCATTTATTGTTGTAGCTATTGTGTCGCAAATTGTAGTATCATTAGGGCAAGTAATTGTTGGAAAGTCAATATCTATAACTGTAACATTAAAACTACATGTAGCAGATCCAAAGTTATTAGTAGCTACAAAAGTATTAGTTGTGATACCTATAGGGTAGCTAACACCAGTTCCTAAGCCTGTAGTTTGGCTTGTACTTACTGGTGCTCCAGCATAACTAATAATTACTTCACCATCTCCTGTTCTACCTCCTGAAGTAGTTGTGCTATTAGTTACTCCTCCTATATAAGAAGATCCACCGGCACCATGTGCGTTGTTGGCTCCACCGCCACCACCGTACCAGCCGCCACCGCCACCGCCACCATCGTTAGCGTCTCCATCTCCTCCAATTCCAAAACTTCCATCTGTTGCGGGTGAGCATGTGTGGCTTGGGAAGAAAGTTCCTCCAGCTAAACCTCCTGTTGTTTGGGTACCTCCTGTTGAGGTTACTCCGTTATAAGTACCACCATCATCGCCTATTAAACCACCACCGTTAGCACCATTTTCGTTATCTCCGGCACCACCACCTCCAGCAGCAACAATAACTCTATCATTCAAAGTATTTCCAGCTAGTCTAACATCAGAGGCGCCACCACCAGCTCCGGCACCGCCACCAGCGTTACTACAACATGTAGCTCCTGTGTTTCCGCCACCATTAAACCCTCCTTGTGATCCACAATTTGCCGAACTTCCAGTTCCATTAGATCCTTTGCTTCCAACATATATGTTTAAGACCTGACCAGGTGTTACAGCTAAATCTCCTGCCGCATATCCTCCTTGTCCACCAAGCCATGTTCCATTATCTCCTCCTTGAGCACCATAAGCTTGAATTGAAATAGAGGTTACTCCTGCGGGAACTGTGAAAGTTTGAACAGCACCTGTGTAGCTAAATGTTTGAGAACCATTAGCACATAAGTCAATTCCAGTTGGAGATGTATAGTTAAAAATAGCACCACAATCCCCCTGATCATTATTAATTGTTGTATCTGAAGGGCATGTGATTGTTGGACATTGTGCACTAGCATTAAGTCCAAATGTTAAGGTGAACACACCTAAAATAATTTTTAGTAAAGATTTTTTCATATTTCTATAAGTTTAAATGATTATTCGCCAAAAATAGTTTATTTGTACATTAGAGCCAAAAATAATTTTCAAGATAATCTTTTAGTAATATAAACGTTATTTATATTATTTTTGAAACGTATGAACAAATTCATTTTATTTATAGCCTTATTATTTCCAATAACTTTTTATGCACAAGAAGATATACGTCCTTCAGGTGATAAAAAAGAATCAGGAACATTTTCTTTAGGAGTAAGAAATACCTTTAGCACTTTTGGAGCAACTGAAAATTTAGGCGTTGGATTTGGAGGTCAGTTTAGAATACGAGTTAGTAATAGAATAAATACGGAATGGTTTGCTGATTTTATTAATGAAGATATTGATGGATTGGCTACTCGTAACGATTATCACATTGGCTGGTCGGTAATGATTTATCCGTTTAAAACCAAAGCAAAGTTGGTTCCTTATGTGTTAGCAGGACATTGTTTTGATTATACCAAAGTAAGAACTACTTATAATATTTATACTTCAAATCCACCGCAAACAGTTTCTAGATTGAGTTCGGCAACACAAGTTGGTTTGGGTACGCATATTAACCTTTCCGAAATAGTTGATATATCATTGTCAAGTCAGTATATGATGCATTTAGGAAGCGATGTTCATGCAGAAGTGCACGAACACAATGGTTTGAAAGAAATTCATATAGCAAAAGAAGGTCATAGTGGGTTTTCGTTGGAAGGTCATTTGTTATTTACCCTAAGTGTTAATTTTAAAATTGCTCAACTATGGTAAAAAAAGCGTTAGTTATTGTGCTTGTTTTTTGTGGAATGAATTTATTTTCTCAAACTAGCGATATAGTTGTAAAAGAAGGGTTGTTGCGTTTTCAAGGAACAATAGGCATGGGAAAATCTACCGATAGAAATGAAAACAACATTTTTTTGCACGGAAATTTAGAATATTTTATACATTCATTTTTAACCACACGTGGAGATACTTATTTCTTCCTAGAAAATGAAGAAAACAGTTTGGACGTTAACCATCAATTGTTTGCCGGAATGGCGTATCATTTCAGTAAAAAATCCAATTTTGTACCTTATATAGGTATTCAGCCGGGATTAGCTGCCACACGGTATAATGGAACTACCAAAACGGAAACAACGCCTCTGGTTTCTGCTGTAGCAGGATTTAATTATTTTGCAGCTAAATGGTTTCATTTGTTTATAGACGCGCGTTTTGTATCGGGTAAACATTTGTCTAATCTACCTCCTTATCCTATAAATGAAATTCGTTTATCATTCGGACTGGGATTTAATATCGTAACTAAAAAAAATAAGTAGTTTTGGGCGGTAATTATCCCAAAAATGATTAGTCGAAAAATTCAAATAGTAGTTCCATTTTTTCTGTTTTTTATACTCTTTACGGCTTATGTTTCCAATAATTTCTTTTTTTGGGATACCATTAATTTAGTTGCTGCTCCAGCAACTTTTTTTTATGAAAATAATTTTCGTTCTTTTATTCTTCCTAACCAGGTTGATACGGGGCATGTACCATTATTGGCAATGTATATAGCTAAAATGTGGCAGTTTTTTGGCAAATCACTTTTGGTAGCTCATTTTGCCATGCTCCCGTTTATATTGGGAATAGTTTATCAGGTTTATTTATTAGCAAAACGGTTTATTGGTACTTCTTATGTGTTAGTACTAACAATGTTATTAATATTGGTAGACCCTACTTTTTTGAGTCAGGCAGCAATGGTTTCTCCAGATATTGTATTGCTTTTTTGTTTTTTATTGGCCCTCAATGCTGTTTTTGAAAATAGAAAAACACTTTTAATGTTGGCTCTAATAGGCTTATTTTTAATTAGTATGAGAGGAATAGTAGCAGCATTTGCCATTTTCTTAATAGACTTTATTTTTTCATTGAGAAGACAGCATTTTAGAGGTTTCCCATTACATCTTTTATTAATGAAATCATTGTTTTATGTTTTTCCGTTTTTACTTTTTTTAAGCTATCATTTTTATCATTATAAAGCAACAGGTTGGTTTTGGTCCCATCCAGATTCTGCTTGGGAAGCAGGTAGAATAACCAATGATTTTAATGGAGCAATTTATAACATTGGAATTTTTGCTTGGCGAATATTGGATTTTGGAAGAGCATTAGCCGTATTAGTTCTCTTAGTTATGGTAGTAATGTATAGAAAAAAGTTGTTAAGAGAATCAAAATCATTACAATTATTAATATTGATATTGGTCAGTGCAATTATTTTCATTATTCCATTTTTGTACTTTCAGCAACTTACTGGACATAGATATTTACTGCCTTTATATTTATTGATTTTGTTAGCAGTTGGTTATTATTTGGATAAAGTCATAAGTTCTTCATTAGTTAAAAAGAGCCTTTTTGGAGTATTGACTGTCTCACTTTTAGTGGGGAATTTTTGGGTGTATCCTAATAAAATTGCCCAAGGTTGGGATGCAAGTTTGGCTCACTTGCCTTTTTATAGTTTGCAGTTAGAGATGAATGACTATCTAGATGCTAATGAAATTCCATATTATGAAGTAGGGACAGCTTTTCCAATTTTAGGAAATCATGCTATCATTTTTATGGAAGAAGATATTCGTTTATTCAAATCAAAAAATATAGGTAAAGACAATTATATACTCTATTCCAATGTGTTTAATGGTTTTAGCGATGCAGAATTAGATGCTTTATATTCAAGATACAGACTTATTCATGAATTGCGTTCGCCCACAGTTTTTATACAATTGTTTGAGCGTAAATAATTACTTTTTTAATAAGTTTTAAGATATTCCGGACAATAAAAGCTAACAGTTCGCTGTTTACAAATTACATTTTTTGTTCTTACTATCATCGTCAATCAACCGTATTTTAGCACTATAAAAATCTATAAATTATGATTCAATCTTTGTTATTACAAGTAAATGTGGCTGCTGATACAACATCAACAGTAGTTCAAGAAGCAGTTTCTGAAGAAAAAACACTTTCTATATGGGAATTGGTAAGCTCCGGTGGAATAGGTGGAGCAATTATTATGATAACGCTGTTGATATTATCTATACTAGCAGTTTATATTATAATAGAAAGATACTTGGCTATTAAAAATGCCAGTAAAGAAGATGCCAATTTTATGAATCAAATTAAAGATTTTATACATGAAGGTAAGATGGATGCAGCTAAAACGTTATGTAAATCTAATGCTTCGCCAATTGCAAAAATGATAGAGAAAGGTATTTCTAGAATTGGGAAACCATTAAGTGATATTGGAACAGCCGTAGAAAATACTGGAAAATTAGAATTAAACAAGTTAGAAAAAAACTTATCTACCTTGGCAACTATCTCTGGTGCAGCTCCCATGATAGGTTTTTTAGGGACAGTTATAGGGATGATTTTGGTTTTCCACGAAATGTCTAAAGGTGGTGGAGGTGTTGATTTAAATACACTTTCAGAAGGAATTTTTACCGCAATGACCACTACCGTAGCCGGACTTATAGTTGGTATCGTTGCTTATATTGGCTACAATACATTAGTAGCGAAAGTGGAGAAAATTGTTTTTATTATGGAAGCTAGAACTACCGAATTTTTAGATATTTTACATGAACCAGCTAATTGATGTGTGGATGTGAGAATTAGAGAATAGACTTTACAAACTGTCACACTTTATACTTTACAAACTTTTAACTAATAAAAATGGCTATACGTTCAAAAAATAAAGTAAACACCAATTTCAATATGTCGAGTATGACGGATATTGTGTTTTTGTTGTTGGTGTTTTTCATCATCGCATCTACATTAATTAGTCCTAATGCTTTGGATGTTGTTTTACCTAAAGCAAGTCATTCAGCTCCTCGTCCGCAAACAGTAAACGTGAGCATTACTGAAGATTTAAGATATTATGTAAATAAAGATGAAGTAGCTGTGGAGGAATTAGAAACTTTATTATTATCGCATACGGCTAATGAAGAAAATCCGGGTATTATATTGCGAGCAGAAAAAAGTGTGCCTATAGAAAATGTAGTGGTAATTATGGATATTGCCAACAGAAATAAATTGAAATTGGTATTGGCAACATCGCCAAAATAATTTATGGAATAAATAAAATTAATGCATCAAGCAGAATAAATGGAAATCTTACAAGAAAAAAATAGTAGAACTGGAGTAATTGGAACCATCTTGTTTCACTTGCTGTTGTTGTTGCTATTTATTCAATTTGGGATGACTTACCAAGATCCACCTGAGGAAAATGCAGGAGGAATGGTGATTAATTTTGGAACTTCAGATGAAGGAATGGGAGATGTTCAGCCCTCCTCTTCAGAAACTACCACTACTTCTGAAAATGCTACCACAAGCGAAACAACTACGCCAAGTTCTGCAGAAGAGAATGCCTTAACAACTACGGAAGAATCCGTAGAAATGAATGCTTCACAAAATACTACCACTACTACCAACCAAAATACTACAACGCAACAAACAGAGCAAACAGTAGATGAAAACTTATCTAATGCCTTAAACGCCTTAAATAATCCTAATAATAATTCTACAGGAGATGGGAATACAGGTACTCCTGGAGATCAGGGTGATGAAAGTGGTGAACCCAACAGCAATAATTATACGGGAGGAGGAACAGGTAATGGTGTTGACTTTTCTTTGGCTGGAAGGTCTATGGTAAAAGTGAAAAAACCAAACAATCCAACACAAGAAGATGGAAAAGTGGTAGTAGAAATTGTGGTGGATAAAAACGGAAAAGTGATTAGAGCAACACCCGGAGCAAGAGGTTCTAGTACTACCAACCCAACCTTGTATAAAATTTCTAAAGAAGCAGCACTAGAAGCTCGTTTCAATGTGAAAGCAGATGCTCCAGCAGAACAAAAAGGTACCATGACTTTTGTTTACATTCTTAATTGATGAATTACCCTGAAACACTCGATTATCTTTTTGGTCAGTTGCCCATGTATCAACGTATTGGAAATGCAGCTTATAAAGCCAATTTAGACAATACCTATCGTTTGAGTGAAATATTAAATCATCCTGAAAAACAATTTAAGTCAGTACATATAGCAGGAACAAATGGTAAAGGTTCTACCTCGCACATGTTGGTATCTATTTTACAAGAAGCGGGTTATAAAGTGGGACTTTATACTTCTCCTCATTTAAAAGACTTTAGAGAACGTATAAAAATTAACGGAGAAATGATTTCGGAAAATGAAGTCATTGATTTTGTTAAGGAATACAAAAATGAATTTGAAAAAATACAGCTTTCTTTTTTTGAATGGACAGTAGGGTTGGCGTTTCATTATTTTGCCAATCAAAAAGTAGATATCGCTATTGTAGAAACTGGTTTGGGGGGCAGACTCGATTCTACCAATATAGTTACTCCTGAAGTGGCTGTAATTACTAATATTAGTATGGATCATACGCAGTTTTTGGGAGATACTTTAGCTAAAATTGCAGCTGAAAAAGCAGGAATAATTAAATCAACTATTCCTGTAGTTATTGGTGAAACGCAGCCTGAAATAAAACACGTTTTTATTGAAAAGGCAAAACAATTGAACGCTCCCATACAATTTGCAGATGAATATCCAACGCAAGAATATGAGAGTGATTTAAAAGGAGCCTATCAGCAAAAGAATAAAAAAACGGTAGTGGCTACTATTCAAATTTTACAACAATTGGGTTGGAAAATTGCAGTAAACCATATCAAAAAAGGCTTATTAAATGTGGTGAATAATACCGGCTTAATGGGAAGATGGCAAATATTAAATAAGCAACCACTAACCGTTTGCGATACTGGACACAATGAAGCAGGGATAAAATTAATTTTAGCTCAATTAGCTGAGCAAACCTATAAAAAATTACACTTTGTGTTAGGAGTGGTGAATGATAAAGATATTTCCAATATTCTTCAATTACTGCCTAAACATGCTACTTATTATTTTTGTCAAGCTAAAATCCCAAGAGCGTTAGATGTACACATTTTAGCAGAGAAAGCAACCGCAGTTGGACTGTCAGGTACTGCTTTTCCAGCAGTTGAAGCAGCCTACCAAGCAGCTCAAAAAAATGCTACTACTGATGATATTATTTTTATTGGAGGAAGTACCTTTGTAGTTGCTGAGGTGGTTTAATTTATTATTTTTCATTTTCTCTTAGAGTAGAGAAATAAATATTTAAAGAATTTGAGTTCCATAGTTCATTTCTAACCTCTTTAACTATTTCCATTTTTGTTTTTGGCTCAACTATAAGTTTTACGATATAATTTTCTTTTTCATAATCTGTAAACTTTTCTTTTTCATTATTTACAAATTCAGAAAGTTTATTTGCGGGAACTTTTTCTCCATTAATTTTTATTACCTCATCTTCTGTAATGGTTACAATAAATTTAGTTAGAGCATCTCGCTTTCTTTTTTCGCTGAAATTAAATTCATCAGTATAGATAAGTGATAAAACAACATGTTTGAAAAATCGAGTTTGAAAATAGCTAGAATCAATTGTTGGGTTATAATTGTCAGCTTTTTCACTTTGTATAGGAATAAAATCTTTTATTAAATCATTGATTTGTTGTTGGTATTCATAAAGAGCAGAGTTTTCATATTCTGATTGCTTTTGTTGCATTTCTTTAATAAATTCATTCATACAGTTTTGAGTAAAACTTATGTAGTTATTTACAATAATTGTGTCTTTAGGGAAGGAATTATCAACATATTTATATAATGGAGTCTTTTGAGTGTAGTTATCTCTAATATAATTAAAAGCATTTATATATGATTCAGCATTAGTGTCTTTCAAAATATTTGTTTCTAAAAGGTACTTCTCATAGTCATGGAACGTTTTAGTAATATTAATTTCATAAGAATTAAATTTGTCCTTTAAACAATTTGAAACTTTATTACTGTTTCTCTCCATCATTTTAGCTTTTCTATCTTGTGGATTTAAGCATGATACAGTAAATACAAGTAGCGATATGTATAAGATAAATTTCATTTAAGGGTTATTTATTAATAGGTTCTTAACAGGCCTAATTTTTCACAAACTTTTTCGTGTTCTTCATTCCTTTACTATCGCTTATGCTAATAAAATAAATACCGTTAGCAAAATGACTTATATCAATAATTTTAGTGGGGTCATTCGATTTTAAAATACCTTGATATTCCACACTTCCTAATAAAGAATAAATGATAACAGATGCAGTTTCATTGCTATTTCTATTAATAGTAATTAGGTTTTGAGCAGGGTTAGGATAAATTTCAAATTGGTTGTTGATGGTTATTTCGCTAATGTTGTTGGGTAATTGTGTTACTTTAGGAAGTTCTACATAAGATGGAAAAGCAGCATTAAAATCTAATGTAATCTGACTTTGCTGAGCATATAACCAATTTCCATTGTAGTTGTACCCTAAGGTATCTCCCGGAGTCCATCTAAAAAATTGATTCGCATTATTTGGGATGTGCGGATTAGATTGATATTTAGGATAATTGCTACTGCTTACCAAAAACTTTATTTGATGCCCGATACCAAAAGTATGACCAAGCGGTAACATTTCAAATTCAAAATGATAGAAAGTATTGTTATCTATATTGGTGAGTATAATATTATCATTTGGATTGCCATTAAAAATAGACTTGGCATAGGCTCTGGACTTAGCATTAACAACACCTTCCGTAATAAACATTTCTCTACCGTCAGGATAAACATCAATAACTCTAATCATTAAATCAAAATCTGTTTTGGCTGTTGTGTTGGTAGTGGTATGTCCTTTTGCATATAGAGAAGCCCTTGGGAAACCAATAACTGTCATGGTATCTGTAAGGGGAGCTGTTTCAAAAGCAATTACATCCGACCGATTTAAAGTATAAGGAGCATAGAGAGGATCGGCAACATTAATAGAACCCTGAGATTTTTTTCCTCCTCCGGGAACCGAAGGAATCATATTATTTCCACCAATGGTAATTACAGGATTGTTGGGGTCGGCAACATAGGTCAACGTGCCTTCATTGTTAGTTGGTACAATAGTGTCAGCATCTAAGTTCTGATGTAAATATATTTTTTCTCTTACTACACCATTGGTAAAAGGCAAGGAATCGGTTTCTAACCAATAATTACCTGTATTAGGATTTTGAGCATCATTTGAAGGACCGGTTACATATAAGCGTATATCTTTAACCTGATTGAAATGGTTGGGATTGTAAGGAGTCAAAGGTCTCGATAGGTTTAAAAGAGGAGGCGAAAGTGTAGGTAGTGAATAAAACAAAGAAGAAATAGTATTACCATCATCAATTTCTACAGGCAAGTTGTTTAAAGGGCTTTGACCACCTAAATAGTTTAAAAATTCATAATAAGGGATAATGTAATTTTTGGAAGGAACCCTAATTAAGTTAGTGCCTAAAGGTTGCCAAATATTTGATTCTGGAATGAAAAAATAAGGTTCACCACCTAAATGTGTTCTGTACCAACTCATCAATTCAGATTCATAAATATCATTTAGTAAATTACTGTCGGTAAGTAAACTGTCGGTATCTATGTTGAGGTCAAATCCTAACACATCAAAAACATTGTCTGGATAAATTTCATCTCCAACAGCTTTGGCACCTATGGTTTGGTGTGTCCAAGGGCCAACAACTAATTTCTGATTAGAAGAAGGATTGGTGTTTCTGGCTTTATTAAACGTTTCAATTTGTCCGTTTATAAAAATATCCCACCAGCCTGTAAGGTGATATATTGGTTTGTTCATATTGGTATATCTGGAATGAGTTCCATTAGCATCTGTTTGTCCGTTAGCATTTACAGGAGCAAAAGAAGCATCTAGATCGGCTCGCAAAGGAGAGGTTGGATGGGCTCCAGAAGGAAAAGAATTGTTATCGTTTACCACAAACCAATCAATTAAATCACTTGTTAAATCTGCTTTGTTAGCGTAGCTATAATCTGCAGGAGTATGAATAGTATTGGTTAAGCTAGTGTCGTAAGTTGCTAATGAATCGCTTAAATCCATCATTTGTCCTGTAATCCATCCGTTGGATAAAGAATGTCGGTACACACCGTTGTGAAATAAGGTAGAATTATAATGCTCATTGGCAGCAACAGTTGGCATAATGCATTTTATAGGATTATTAGCCATACTGTGCGGAATATTAGATAGTGCTTGGTATTGTGAGTTTCCTAAAGCAGAAGCTCCGTACATACCAATATTTCCATTGGAATACTTAAAAACTTCGTTTACGCCATCTAAGTCAACGTCAAAAGTTCTGTAGAGACTATCAGATAAATAAAAAATTGCTTCACTTCCATCGGAGTGATTTAATGCATTTGAAGGATTTGAAGTAGCATAAGCATCCATAGGAATGCCTATGGTTGGATGATAATCGTGTTTTTGCCAAGAGTCGCTGTACATAGGAAAGTAAACACCTTCACTATCATATCGCCCTCTCATGTCTTGCATGGCGTAGCCATAACCTAAAAACGGAAATATTTTACCCCCTAAATCATCTGTGTTTTTATTGTAGGGTGTTCGTGTAAAAATAATGGGAAGGCTAAAATTATTTGCAGAAATATTGGTGGTATCAAAAATTACAAATTGCGAATTTTTTGGAATTAATTGAACGGTGTAAGTAGATGTTCCAATAACAATGTCGGTAGTTACAGAATCTCTAAAAACGGGTAAGTAAATATCTGTAGCTAATTTGATTCCATCTTTCGTAAGAGTATAAGTAGTTTCTTTTAAGGAAAGTTCATCAATATTATCTATTTGTCCGTTGGGAATAATTTGAGCAAAACCACTTGAAAAAACAATAATTAATAGGCTTGTAAAAAATATTTTAAGAAAATGCATACGCTACTTTTTATCCAAAAATAATTAAAATAGTTAATGAATAAGAATTCTAAGTAAGCTATTGGTTTTTCTAAGATAGAAAAAGAGCTAAAATTTACATTTCAAAAAGAGTAGTATTAGAAAAGAAGAAACTTACCTAATGACATTTACATGTCCAATTCGAGAATGTTTTTTACCATTAATATCTTGGAATTCGAGTTTCCAAACATAAACACCATTTTGTACAAAATTACCTTTGTACGTTCCGTTCCATTCCTCAAAAAGCGTGTGCGATTCAAAAATGATTTCTCCCCATCTATCAAAAACAAAGAAAGAGTAATTTATTTCACTAATACCAAAACCTTTTGGACCAAAACCTTCATTTAAGAAATCAAAGTCTGGAGTAAAGGCATTAGGCACATAGATGCCAAACTCTCCTTCTACTTCTAATATTTTTGTGATAGTTCCAATACATCCATTATCATCAATAACCGTAAGTGTTATAGGATAATGTCCGGTGTCAACAGGAAATTCATATGTTGGGTTTTGTATATAACTTGAATCTAAACCGCCAATATCCCAAGCCCAACCTACAATATTAAAATAAGATTGGTCGTGAAAACTTACTATTGGATTTAACATGTTGGCAGGATTGTCTTTCATGTAAAAATCAGCAGTAGGGTTTTGATGTATGGTAATGTAATTTGGATAAGTTGTACTATTGGTACATCCTCCTGCTGCTACAGATGAAGTAATGGTAAGTGTTACATCATAAGTTCCAGCATTATTATAAGCATGCGTAACAGTGTCTCCAACAGAAGAACTTCCATCACCAAAATCCCAAATAGAAGAGCCCACCATTCCACCAGTAGTATCTGTAGTATTATAGAACTCAAATGTTTCTACAGGGGTTTCACAAGCTTCAAATTTGTCAGCAGTAAAGCTTACTTGTGGTAAAGGCATAACATTTATGGTTACTGTTCCTGTAGTTGTAGGAGAACAGCCATCACCCAACGTTACGGTATAAACAGTTGTTGTTGCAGGAGATACTACCTGACTAGAATCTGTTGAGCCATTGCTCCATTGGTAAGTGTAAGGACCACCATTTCCAAAGAAGGGAGTGGCATATATAGTAACAGATTCTCCTGGGCAAATACTTGTATCTGAAGGACTAGCTACAACCGATAATGGAGGATTAACTGTTACTGTTACGTTAATTGTAGGAGATGTACAACCATTTCCATCGATAGCAAAAACGGGGTAGCTTGTTGTTGTGAGTGGAGAAACTGTATAAGTAGAAGTAGTTGAAGCTCCGTTGTTCCAATTATAAGTGTAACCACTTCCTGATCCACCACCTGCAGTAGCTGTTAGAGTAGCTGATTGTCCAGTGCAAATAGTTACATCTGATGCACTTATGGTTACGGAATCCGGATCAGTTAATGTTAAAGAAACGGTATCTGTACATGAGTTTGCATCTGAAATAGTAACTGTATAAGTTCCTGCACATAAATTATTAAACGTTCCTGATGCTTGAAAATTAATACCATCAATACTGTATTGTTCACCACCAGCAGGAGAAGTTCCGGTTACGGTAACTGTTCCATCACAGTCTCCGTTACATGTTGGGTCAGTAAAATTAGATGAATTGATGGTTGGTCCTGCAATGCTATTAACTGTATAAGAAGCTGTAACCTGACAACCAACAGCATCTTCTACAACAATGTTATACGTATTTGCAGCTAAGTTAGAGAATGTATTACCAGCTTGAAATGTAGCACCTCCATCAATACTATATTGATAAGGAGAAACACCATCAATAGCTGTAATGGTTATTGTTCCATCATTTGCAGAACAAGTTGCAGGAGTAGTAACAGTACTTTCAGAAAGGTTTGAAAAGGTAATAGTAACTACATCACTAGTAACACAAGCAGCAGTATTGGTTTCTGTCCACGTAAAGTTATAAGTTCCTGCTGATGGAACTGTTACAGTTGCCGTTGGAGAGTTAACAGGATTGAACACAACACCTGCAGGTCCTGACCAACTGCCAGTTCCTATACTTGGAATGGCATTTAAAGCATAAGTTAATACACAAGATGTATCATCAACTCCAGCATTAGCATTTGGTAATCCAACAAATGGACCACCAGAAATAGTAATCGGGCAGCCGTTATCGTCAACCACATCAAAACTATACATATCTCCATTTAGCAAGCCATTAATTTGTATAGTACCACCGTTAGGTGTTGTTGTATTTACAAAACTTGCATTTGCAGGAGATAAATTAGAGGCAGTAAAATTAGAACCGTTAATTGCAGGGAGACCTCCAGTTATAGTAATGGTAAATGAACTATCTAGACAATCTTCAGTAGGGTTGGAACTAACAATTTCAGGTAAATATTGAACAGCAATAGGGTTTCCCATATCATAACATGGCATATTAGTATTAACATAACTATATGTTCCACTAATGGTGTCATAAAATGTTATAGGAACATAATAAAGTGTGTTGCTTGTCCAAGTTCCTACATAAGGAGGTTGTCCCAGAGTGTTGGTACTGCTAAAAGAGCTGCCAAAACCAGCTACACCAACAAAACAAGGATCGTTAGTAATATCATCATTAGGGGCTACATTACTAGGAACAACTCCAATTGTAGGAGGGCAACTGTAAACTAAATAGCCTATTCCAGGGTTGTAAGCTGGTCCTGGAGGGTTGTTAGCTATGTCTGGTGGGTTATAACCTATGTTTGATGTAATATCTATTTGATCGCCAAAACATAAAACATAGTTGGTAGTACTATTACCTGTCATGTTAATATTAAAATTACCAATTTGAGCTACACAACCACAAGAAGCAGGAGCTGTAGAGTTAAGTGAGGCTGTGCAAGAAGGGTCGGCAGCAAAAGTAGCAGTAATAGTAATGTTATTTCCGTTTGAGTTCATTCCTGATATACTCCAATTCATTGGAGAAACATAAGGAGGATAGATAATAGTATCGTATGTATTTATTCCATCATTTATCGTAATTACAAGTGAATCTGTTGTTATTCCTGTTGTAAAATCAATAGTACCATTTACAGTATAGGTATTATTTGGTTGACAAGCACCAATATTAGCAGTAAAATTGTTGATATTGCAAGAAACGGTATTACAAGCAGGAGGCGAAGTGTAATTTTGAGTAAGCGTACAAGTTGGATCAGCAGAAAAAGTAGCAGTTATTGTACAGTTAGCACCATTTGCGGTAACTCCGGAAATGGTGTAGTTAATACTTGTGGCAAATGGAGGGTTAATGACTGTACTTCCTCCACAGGAATTAGTAATAGTTAGTGTGCCTGTTGTTGGGGGATTGGTAACATTTATTGTTCCAGTAACATCATATTGATTATTAGCAGAGTTACAAGCTCCTGGAACAGCAGTTAAGCCTGTCATGTTGCACAATATAGCACAGTTAGTTGCACCAGAACCACCAGTTTGTGTAGCAGTAATGTTAGTTGGTTGTCCTGAAAAGTTGGTGATAAGTAACATGTACCATTCTCCAGGTTGTGTATTAGGCAAAGAAACAATTTCATTAGCAGCAGCCGAAAAGCTACAGTCAATCGGGCTTCCACTAGTTCCTCCACAAACAGCCGCTTGCATTGCGGCTTGAGATGCAAATGGACCCCATGCAGCAAAATCGATATCAACATTAGCACTATTAGATAGTGTTATGTCTATATTGCCACCAGTTGAGATATTTAAATAATACCATGCTGGATTTGGTTGTGAACCTAAGCATCCATAATCTGGACCTACAGGAGCTGTAGTATTAGTGGAAGCGGGAAATGTCACTCCTGTAGAAGTACAGAAAGGTGCAGAATTGTTACAAGACGATTGTGAGTAACTTTCTATAAATGTAAATAAAAGAGATAAAATCAGTATAAATCTAAACATCATAGTTTTTTTAGTGACAAAATTTAATTTGGAATATGTTTAGAAACAAATACATTAAATAATATTTTTTCGTTTCCAACAATTATATAATCAGCTTTAAGAGAAAAAGAAAAAAGCATTTTAGCATTGCTTCTGTTAATTTCATTTTTTAAGATTAGTATTACATCCCAACCTTTATTATTAGAAGCTTTGCTTAATTTTATTTGCTTCACATTTTCATCAGATTTTACTTGTTTTTCCCAAGCCTTTAATTCTTCATTGGTAAAATCAGCAATAAGTAAAAATGAAAGTTCTTTTCTATTTTTAAGTACTTCTTCTAGGTTTGATTCAAAGTCAATTGTAACTTCTTTTTCTGAAAAAGAAAGTGGATTGGCTGAGGAATTATTACTAATGAATAGTAAAAGTATGAGGGAAAGTGAAAGTAGCGTTTTTGTTTTCTTCATCTGTTTTTTAGTGTTTTAATCCCTGCAAAGACGAATTAATTATTAGTCAGTTGCCTTATGTTTAAATTAAATTTAAATGATTCAAAGGTAAACAACCTGTAACAGTATAAAAAAAACTATTTGTACGGTATTATTGTAATCTTAAAAATGTTTTAAAAGAATATTATATGCTTCTTCTAAATTTCTACCAAATGAAATTACGCCATCTTCGTGTCCTGCCATAATTATAATATTGTCGGTTTTATTGAAGTTGTGGTCATTAAAAAGACGTTTTATTTCTCCAGCCATTTCAGGAGTTCCATAGGCAGTTTTTGTATTGGTAGTTGGAAATTTATGCAATAATTTTTTCCACATTTCTTCATTATGAACATGGATAATGGCTTTTATAGCATCATTCACTTCGTAAATAGCAGCATGTGTCATCGTTTCTGAGGAAGCTTTAACAGGACCTTCACAAACCACATTGTTCTTGGCTATTTCGTACTTGGTAACCAGTGTAAAAGATTCTTTATTGATAGGGAAAATATGTCCCGTTTGTGTGCCAGAAACGATTATGCCATTGTCAGTTTTTATACTGATATTGCCATATCCAATGTTTAAGTCTTCAAAATGACCTATGAGTTTTAGTTCATGAAGTTTATCTCTATAAAAAAGTAAATCTTCAGGAATATTTATTTGAAGTGGTTTAAATGCCCAGTCGCAATTGAATTTAATATAACCTTCGTCAATTTTTTTTGTCATAGTTAATATTTTTCAGGAAATAGTTTTTTTAAGCCTTCTTCAGAGGCAGCAGATACGCCTCTTTCGGTTATTAAACCAGTAATTAATCTTGCTGGAGTAACATCAAAACCATAATTTACAGCAGGCGTTTTTTCAGGACAAATTAATACTGATTTTATTTCGTTATCTAGTAATCCTTGTATGTATTTCACTTCATTTTCATTGCGCGTTTCAATAGGAATATTTTTAATTCCATCAGCAATAGAAAAATCTATGGAAGATGAAGGAGCTGCAACATAAAATGGAATATGATTATCATAAGCAGCAAGTGCTTTTAAATAAGTGCCTATTTTGTTGGCAACATCTCCATTTTTAGTGGTTCTGTCAGTACCAACAATCACTAAATCTACTAAACCGTGTTGCATTAAATGACCTCCGGTATTGTCTGCAATTAAGGTATGTTTTACACCTTGCTGATTTAATTCAAAAGCAGTTAAACTTGCCCCTTGGTTTCTTGGTCGGGTTTCATCTACCCAAACATGAATGTCAATTCCTGCTAAAAATGCTTTGTACATAGGAGCAGTAGCTGTTCCCCAATCTATAGTTGCCAACCATCCTGCATTGCAATGTGTTAAAATGTTTACTGTTTTACTATTCTTTTTCTTAGCTATTTCTTTTATGATTTCCAATCCAAATTCTCCCATTTTAATAGAAGTTTGGATGTCTTCTTCTTTAATAGCGTTTGCTTTTTCTATAGCGACTGCAATTTTTTCTTCAATGGTATTTACATGCTCAAGGGTAGCTAACATTTCATTTATTGCCCAATCTAAATTTACTGCAGTAGGTCGGGCCTTTCTTAGTTTTTCGCAAGTATTGGTAATGTATTCATTTGGATTTTCCTTGTTTTGTGCTTCTAAACAAATGAGATAAACACCATAAGCAGCAGTGACACCAATAAGTGGAGCACCTCTTACTACCATTTCTTTTATAGCAAAGTATATATCTTCAGAAGAAGTTAAATCCAACACCTTTATTTCGTGAGGAAAATAACGTTGGTCAAATACCTGAACAATTGTATTGTCATTTTCATTTAACCAAATGGTTTGGCAATGTTTTCCATTAATATTCATTAAAAAATTCGTTTAAAGATTCATCAACTAAATGTTTTGTAGTTATGCCAAGTTGGTTGGCAGACTGAATGTGTTCAATGCTATCGTCTATAAATAATGTTGCTGATGGATTTAATTTGTTTTCGTTTAAAACGAGTTTAAAAATTTCGGAATCTGGTTTTCTATAGCCAACTTCATGAGAAAAATAGGCTTTTTTAAATAATGAGTTGATAGAGGTTATACCATAGGTGTCAAAAAGATACTTATTGATGTGAGTAAGGTGGATTTCATTAGTGTTGCTCAACAAGAAGACATTATATTTTAAAGCTAGTTTTCTAATCAACACAATTCTTTCTTTAGGAATATCAAGCAACATGCTGTTCCATATAGTTATAACCTGTTTTGGAGTTAAATTGGGATGACGATTAAGAAAAAACAAAATAAATTCTTCAGCAGTAACTTTTCCTACCTCAAAATTATTGAATAAATTTATTGCTGTAAAAGTAGCTTCTATTTCAGAGTAGTTTTCGTTAAATAACTCTTTAAAAGCATCAAAAGGTTGTTGAATATCTAAATTGATAATCACTCCACCTAAGTCTAAAATAATGTTTTTGATGTTTGTTGGCAGCATATTCACTTCAAAACTACAAATAAAAATAATTAAATTAAATATTGTTAATTCAATAACATTTCCGTAAAATTGCAGCCCGTTTCTAAAGAACTTAGAACTGGGCCTATAACTCAGCTGGTTAGAGTATCTGACTCATAATCAGAAAGTCCCTGGTTCGAGCCCAGGTGGGCCCACAACAAAACCCTCTGAATTTCAGAGGGTTTTTTGTTTTTATAGATAAAAGCTAAAAAATAGCAAGGTGTAGCAAGTTCTATTTTTAGATGGGGTAAAATGTTATATTTAAAAATTACAGATGTTGTCAAAAAACAATTTTTGATATGATTTATGTCAGTTTTGTTTTTAATTGAACAGACTACTTTTGTTGAATATATAAAAAAATTCAACTCATGAAAAACCTTTTGTTTATATTATTATTTTCTGCCTTAGCAGTAAATGCTCAAAAAGTAGCTTTGCATTCTTCAGCAAGTGTTCAGCACTTTAATGGAATTAATGGCTTAGTTAATGCATATGCTGTTGCAAATTCTGGAGATACCATATACTTACCAGGTGGCGGTTTTACAAGTCCAGCTAGTATTGATAAGCAACTATACATATTTGGAGCAGGACATTATCCCGATTCAACCCAAGCAACTGCTAAAACCTACATCAATGGAGATATTAATCTTTCTGAAAATGCTGATGGTTTTACATTAGAGGGGGTTGAAATTAATGGTCAACTTAAATTTGATTATCAGGAATCTGTTAATAATGTTGTGGTTAAATACTGTAAAATGACTAAAATTGATGTTTATGGCAATAATACTTTTACTACTCCCAGTTCTAACCTTACTTTTATTAACAACATAATTGCAGGAGATGTTTTATTATCTAATGGTCAAAATGTGGGAATGTTTAACAACATTATTGAAGCAAGAATTACCAATTCATCTGGCAATCTTTTCGAAAACAACATTTTTATGTATTCTTATACAGGAGCCGCTTCTTATTATACCCTTAATGGAAACAACAATGTTGTTCAAAACAATATTTTCCTTAATTTGTCAAACAAGTATATCAATGGTGTTTCAAATCAAATACATAATAATGTCTTTATAGATTCAGCACCTCAATTCGGAACCACTCCTATTTTTTCAGGTAATTATTTTGGAATAGCTCAAAGTTCAATTTTCATTAATCAAACAGGGTTTACATTCGATTATGCCCATGATTATCACTTACAGTCTCCTACAACGTATTTAGGAGTTGACAATACCGAAGTTGGAATATATGGAGGAATACATGGTTATAAAGAAGGAGCAGTGCCTTCAAACCCTCACATCCAACTAAATAATATTTCTCCTTCTACAAACAATAGCGGTTTTTTAAATGTACATATTAAAGGTACTGCACAAGATAAATAAATGAAAAGTTTAGTTGTAATATTACTAATACTGACTTCGTCATTATTAAATGCACAGAATAAATTAAGTGCTTATGAATATTGGTTTAATAACGATTACGCCAATGCTCAGGTAGTAAATTTCACTCCAGCTACGCAGCATGAGCTGACTACTCCTATTGATGCTTCAACGCTTAACGATGGCGTTAATGTATTTAACATTAGGTACATCGATGAAAATAAT
>JAPHUD010000027.1 GCA_026196775.1 Flavobacteriales bacterium | reverse complement strand
TTACCACTACCCGAAGCAGCTAAACCGATGGCTGTATTAGAGTTCGTCCAAGCAAAAGTAGCTCCAGCAGGCGTAGAAGTAAAAGCCGAAGCAGGTACATTAGCACCATTACAAACTGTGATGTTGGCAGGAGTTGTCATTGTTGGTCCAGAAGGATTTGAACAGGTTACTAAACTTGGAAATAGATTAGCGATATAGTCAATAACTAAATTATCATTTGCAGTACCTAAAATACCAACATTTGTACATGTTCCAGCTGTAGGAAAGACATTAAAATCTCCTATAGAAATTAAAGCACCTTGACCAGAAATCATATCACAAGATCTAAACTTCACACCTATTATTGTTCCTGCAGGAACAGCAGCTCCACATGTGGCATTTGCCGCTAGTAATACATTTGCAGCAGGAGTTCCTTGAAAAGGACGGACAGCAGCACTATGTGTTACCCATGTTGGAGGATTACATGCCGTAGAACTAGGACCAGTTTGAGAGTAGCCTCCTAAAGTTGTTGTGTGATTAATGGACCCACCTACAGTTACGGTAGCATTAATTAAAGCATCAACATAAGCTGCTTGATTATTACAACAGCTAACTTCTGATTGAATATAAACAGCTCCTCCTACATTCATATAATTTATAATAGGATTTTGATTTGCAGCTGTAGGTGCTCCCATATCTCCAAAAATCCAAACTTGATTATATGTTGCTGGATTTATAGTGGCAGGAATAGCATTTACTCTAACAACACTAGCTTGTGTTGCAAGTAGTCGATTATAAATTATACTATTATTATTCTGTTGATCACTAGAAAAAGCATTATTATAATCAATAACTAAAATATTATTTTGAGAGAATAATGTTAGAAGTGAAAATAGTAGGAGACTAAGTAAAAGAGTAATTTTTTTCATATTTATTATATTTGTCTTATTAAAGGTAAATATAATAAATAGTAAGTATAAGTACCAAAAATTATTTAAGTAAATACACTTAATGATCTTATTATTTACCTTATAATAGATACTTTACCCATTTGTTCGTATCTTTTTCCGTTAGTATCTTTGTATTCTAAACGCCAACTATATACACCGTTTTCTACCAATTTGCCTTTATAAGTTCCATTCCATCCATCAAAAGGCATGTTAGATTCAAAAATTACTTCTCCCCATCTATTGAAAACTTTAAATGAATATCCTTCTATGTTAACACCAAAACCTTGTGGTCCAAATTGTTCATTTAAGTTATCTCCATCTGGAGTAAAAGCATTTGGCACAAAAACCCCAGTTTCTCCATGTATTTTTACCATTTGATAAGTTGAATCTACACAACCGTTTTCATTTTCAACAAGTAAAGTAACCATGTAAGATGCAGTATCATTTCCCGGAAAAGTAAAGTTTGGATGTTGTTGGTTACTTCCTCCTAAATTATCAAAGTTCCATAACCATGAAGAAATGTTATATTGTGATAAATCTGTAAAATAAACTGTTGGGTTAAATATAGTTACATTTTGAGGAGAGTAAGAAAATTTAGCTTGAGGATTTTCATAAACCATTATATAATTAATTTCGGTTTTAGCACCTGTACATCCGTTATTGTCTGTTACATATAAAGTGACGGTATAAATACCTGGGTTTACATAAACATGGGAAACCGTATCATCATATGAAGTGTTCCCATCTCCTAAATCCCAATAAAATGAGGTAATTAAACTGGTGTCGGTTGTATTATATAGATTAACGTTTAAAGGAGCACACCCGTTTTGGGTGTCTGCATTAAATGTTGCTACATTTACCGGTCCAGGTTCTGTAATAGAAACGGTTGTATCTTCAGAACAACCATTATTATCGGTAACAGTTACCGTTACGTTTCCAGCATATAAATTATTGGCTGTTGGTGAATTTCCAATACCTGATACGGACCAACTGTAGCTATAAGTTCCACTCCCTCCTTGAGGAGCCACTGTTATCTCTCCATCATTACCTCCATTACAAGTAACATTTGTTATTACATTTGGAATAGTGATAGCCGTTGGCGAATTAATAGTAAAAGGAGTTGAGTATGGACAAGAGCCATCAGAAACATAAGCAGTATAATTGCCTGGGCATAAGTTATTAAAGGTGTTGTTTGGTGTCCAGTTTACGCCATCTATACTATATTGAATAGTATTTGAGGCACTAATAGTAATACTTCCATCACATGTGTTGTAGCAACTTGCGTCAGTAGTATTTATACTATCTATAACTGCAGCACAACAAGAAGCTGTGGTAACATTAATAGTAGCAATTCCTGGAGGGCAACCACTACCATCATCTACTTGTACTGTAAAAGTTACTGTCCCTAAACCAGAAGGAGTATAGACAGGATTAGGGGCTGTTGGATTTGATAGACCTGTTGTAGGAGACCACATGTAAGTGTAAGGACCTCCATTTCCTGCTGCACCTGTAGGGTTACCCCCTAATGTAAAAGATGAACCCATACAAATTGTAGTATCAACACCAGCATCTGCAAATGGAGGAGTATTCGGATAAACAGTAATAGGAATAACAGTATAATTTTGCATACCACAGCTGCTAACGTTGGTATCTACAATGGTCATAGTTAATGTATAAGTTGTAGGTTGCGAAGGCCATGCGGTAGGGTAAGCACAAGTATCACAACTAAAGTTTGTTCCCACAATTATAGGATCACCTGCAATAGATTGCCATAAAAATGTTGTGTCTAATAAACATCCAATTGGACCACATCCACCTGAACCTGGTGTGTAAGTCCAACCTAGTTGAGTAGAGCCACAGAAATTAACAGGATTAGCAGTAAGCGTTAACGTTCCTGGAGTACCTGTGTTTGGATCACAAGCTAAAGCTGGAAGTAAATCTGCAATTAAGTCAATTACTGCATTATTGTTAGGAGTTCCTAAAATTCCAACAGAACTGCATGTTCCACTTAAAGGAAAGATATTAAAATCGCCATTTACAATTAAAGCACCTTGACCAGAAATCATATCACCTGAACAAAATTTTACTCCAATTACGTCTCCAGAGCCAATAGCGCCAGCACATGTATTGTTTGCTTCGTATAAAATATTTGGACCTGTTGCTCCTTGAAAAGGTCTAACAGCAGCACCGTAACTAATAGTTGGGTTACATAATAAGTTAGAATAAGAATTATATTGAAAATTACCCGTTTTGGTTGTAGTATGACTAATAGCACCTCCAACAATTACTGTAGCATCAATTAATTGATCAGCAAAGGCAGCAGGGTTGGTACAACAAGAAACTTCAGATTGTATATAAACAGCACCTCCATTATTCATGTAATTAATTATAGGGTTAAGTGTTGTTGCATTTGGAGCGCCCATGTTTCCAAAAATCCAAACTTGATCATAAGTAGCAGGGTTGATGGTAGCCGGAATAGCATTTACTCTCAACACACTTGTTTGTGTCGCCACTAAGCGATTATATATATTGCTAGCATTATTTTGTTGGTCACTAGAAAAATTATTGTTATAGTCAATAACTAATACATTACTTTGAGCAGAACTAATTATTGTAAGTACAATTAAACTAAAAGTTAATAAGATTAATTTTTTCATTTTTTTCATTTAATAATATATCGAAAGACGGGTTTATGTTGTTATAGTTGCCTGATGAATAATAACTATCTAATAAATGATAGTTACCTTACCAATTTTCTGGTATTTTTTACCATTAGTATCTTTGTAGTTAAGTTTCCATACGTAGGTACCATTTTGCACGACATTACCTTTGTAAGTACCA
>JAPHUD010000010.1 GCA_026196775.1 Flavobacteriales bacterium | reverse complement strand
TGTGCCTGTGGCTGTACCTATCGCTGCTGTTGATGTACATTGTCCTGCATCTGTGTTTATCGTCACATCAGCTGGGCATGTTATCGTTGGATTTTCATTATCAGTTACTGTTACTGTAAAAGAACATGTTGTAGATCCAAAAGCATTGGTAGCTTGAAAAGTATTAGTTGTTACTCCTACTGGAAAAGCTGAACCACTTGGTAACCCAGCTGTTTGAGTAACAGTCGTAGCACACGGATTAGAAGGTGGAGTATAATTTACAACTGCACTACAGTTACCTGCATCATTATTAACAGCAATATTTGCAGGACATGTTATTGTTGGTGCAGAAGATGGACATAACAAAGTAATAATAACTATACCATTTCCTGTGTTGAACCCTGCTGTATTAGATTGATTTATTCCAGAATTGAAAGAGGCACCTCCGCCACCACTACCACCGCAACCACCGTTCCAGCCACCTGGACCTCCTCCGGAGTAACCTCCACCACCACCACCATAGCCGCAGTTATTAGCACCTCCTCCAGCACCACCAAAGCCACCACCAGTAGCTGCTGGGCCTTCATTTTGACCGCCAATTAATCCGTTTAAAAAAGATAACCCGCCAGTAGAAGGTCTAGATGAACCATTAGATCCATTTGTTAGGACTCCTCCTCCTCCTCCTCCACCGATACTAGTACAAGGACCACAATTACCACCTTGACCACCTGTACCTCCGTTTCCTCCCCACAAACCATTATTGGCCGTAATTCCTGTAACTCCTACTGTGTTAGCATCAACATTTCTGGCACCACCACCACCACCACCGGCAATAATAATTGGATTATTAGCTGCATCCATCACAAAAGAACCACCACCACCACCAGCTCCTTCATTATCAGTTGTAGCCTGACCTTGCTGACCAACAGCTATTTTTAACAACTGACCTGCAGTAAATGTAAACTCACCTATCATTCTAGCTCCATTACCACCAGCAAAAAAAGTTGGTGATACTCCTCCTTGAGCTCCTCTTACTTCTATAGTGTAAACACCATTTGCAGGAACAGACCATTCTTGAATTCCTTGAGTGTTTATGGTAACATTTCCTGTTAAAGGATTAGCTCCTGTATATGTTGTATTAACTTGTGCTTGCGTAGGACCAAATCGTCCAGTAGCGCCACAATTGGTAAATGTATAAGTTTGAGATTTAACACTTTGAATAAAAAATACAGAAAGTATTAACGCACATATCGATAATAAATTTTTTTTCATCTTAAATTATTTAGAAATTGATATAATAAATTCATTAAAATAGTCTTTTGAACTAAACTTTATTGGTGTTAAATAATCAATAAAAATTTCTGAATTATTGGCAGATATTATAGTTTGTTTGGCATCTATAATAGTTTTATCTCCCTTATTGATTGACCAATAAAACTTAACTTCTTGACTTAATGTGTTCTCAAATTTAATTTTAATCTGACACATCCCTTCTTCCTCAACTTTCATAAAATAAACTTTGATGCCAGCATCTTCTTTTACCAAAACCCATTCATTTAAATTTTCATCAATAGTAATAATGGATTGATTTGTTGACATTTTCAATTCTCCTCCACTAACAGAACCGATAGTCATCAGTACTAAAAATGGATAAATAATACTTTTTTTCGTCATTGTATAATAATTTAATTTCTGCGAAAATATAATACTCATCTTATAAAACCAAAATTTTTTACATCAAAGATGAATAAAAAACATAAACCACTAATTAGTAGACAGGTAAACTCAATAGTTTTTTTACTCAATTATATTTTATTAAAACAAAAAAACCACTTTGAGGCTCCAAAGTGGTTTTTTTATATATTTTTTACCGCCTTTAATTTATTGAGGGAGCTGATGAAGTTCTTGGTTCGTTTTTATGAAACCTGATACCTACCATCAACTCATGAGAACCATTATTGTAATTTTTTAAATTGGTAGTGGTGAAGTCATAAGCATAAGCAATGGTAAAACTATCGTTAATTAAATAACCAAATGATACGGCTACAGCATCTCTATGTCTGTATGTTCCTGCTAACCATACTTTTTTCTTATAGAATACTCTCAAACTTCCATCAAACATAACGGGAGCTGGGGAAATATATTTTACAAAAAAAGAGGGCTCTAACATAAAGTCATCCGTTATATCAAACTTATAACCTCCTGTAAAGAAAAAGTGAGCTGGTAAGGTTCCATTTGGATTATCTCCTTCATTAAAAAACTTTACTCTACTGTTTAATAATTGTGGAGCAGAAAACCCAATATAATATTTCTCATGATATAAGTAGGTTCCAAAACCTGCATCAGGAACAAGCACTTTTTGTACTCCATTGGTTAAAATAACATCCCCTTCATCCCTTAGCGTAACTTTAGAACCATCTATCATAAATTGTAATAGTCCGGCAGAAAGTCCAAATGATAATTTTAAGGTTTCGTTTAACCTAACATGATAAGAGTAAGCTAAATTAAAACCTGTTCTTCTTGTTGGTCCTACCATATCGGTAAAAAGATAACCTCCCAAGCCCATCTTTTCATTTTTCATTGGTCCATTCACACTTAACGTATACGTACGAGGAGCATCTGTTATTCCTTCCCATTGATAACGATGACTTGATTTCCCTTCGAAATAGTTGTTTGCTCCTGCTATTGCCGGGTTAATCAAAAAATCATTCAAATAGTACTGACTAAAGTGAGGTAATTGTTGAGCGAATATTGCACTTCCCGACAATATTAAAACCACTATTAATATATAATTCTTCATATACAATTTCATCTTATAACTTACCTTAAAATGGTTATCGGACCTGTGTAAGGTTTAGTTTTTCCATCGTTTAACTCTATTACAAAATAATAAGTTCCTATTGGTAATGGTTTACCATTATAAGTTCCATTCCAATCTTGTTTATATCCATCTGCATGGAATAATAATTCTCCCCAACGGTTGTAAATTTCTACCACATTATTTGGGAATTCTTCTATGAAGTCGATTATCCAAACATCATTTACTCCATCACCATTTGGTGTAATACCATCAGGGAAAACAATTTTAGGTAAAACGGTTACAGTTACACTATCAGTAGAAGTACACCCTGCAGGAGATGTTACGGTTAAATAATAAGTAGTAGTTTGCATTGGATTAGCAACTGGATTAGCAATAGTTGTATCACTCAAACCATAGCTAGTTGTCCAAGTGTACGTTACGCCTCCACTACCGTTTAACTGAGTAGAACCTTCTTCAAAAATAGTAACATCAGGACCTGCATTTGCAACAGGTAACGGATTTATGGTTACACAAACTGTATCCATATCAAAACAGCCTGCATTAACTCCATAAACCTGATAAACATAGCAAACTTGCCCCGCTGATGTTGGAGTAACAGTTATGGTATCAATAGTTGCTACTGAAGTCATACTAGGCAACTCAAACCACTCTACTGAAGCTATATTTCCAATGCCATTTCCTATTAATGTTATTGGAGAACCAAAACAAACATTAGTATCATTTCCAGCAAAAGCCAATACAGTATCAATAGCTCCAATATTTACGGTAAACGAATCTGTACATCCATTTTGGTCAGTTACAACAAGACCATTAGCTCCAAAACATAAGTTGGACGCGGTATTTGTTTGTCCGGGAGTTAAATCTCCATTCCATTGAAAAGTATATCCTCCTGCTCCACCGCTTACAGTAATTGTAGCAGCACCATCACAAACCGAAGAACAAGTAACATCTGTTGTTGATGTTATAATAGAAATAGCTGAAGATTCAGTAATAACAACACTATCAACCACACTACATCCATTATCATCAGTAATTGTAACAATATGTGTTCCTGCACTTAAACCAGTTGCTGTTTGAGTAGTTTGAGATGATGGTGACCAACTATAAGTATAGGTTGGAACTCCTCCAATAACATTTACAGTTGCTGTACCATCATTTGCTCCATTACAAGTAACATTAGTTGAGTTGATATTTGTAAGCATAGCATCAGGAGCAACAACAGTATCAATCACTACACCAATACATCCAACAGAATCGGTTACCGTTACAGTGTAAACTCCACCACAAAGATTAGTTTGAGGATTAGCAGTTCCTCCCGGATTAAATGAAATACTATAAGGAGCAGTTCCACCAATTGGGTTAGCAACAATTTGCCCATCACAAACACCATTACAAGAAACATCTGTAACAGTTGTATTAGGATCAGGAGCGGTAGTATTACTTAACGCATAATTAAAAGTAGTTACACAACCTGTCCCTAGATCAGTTATATCAACCGAATAAGCTCCTGCACAAAGATTAGTAATCATTGCTGTTGTTGGGTTTGGCGGACTTATTGGAGTTGTCCACAAGTAGGTAAATGGTCCAACTCCACCAGTTGGATTTAAGGTGATAGAACCATCACAAACATTACAAGCCGGAGTAACTATTACTTCATTAGCTAATACCGCAGAAGGTTCATTAAGTGTAATAGTATCATTTCCAGAACAACCATTGGCATCGGTAATGGTTACCACATAAGTTCCTGCACACAGTCCTGTGGCAGTTTGAGTGGTTTGTGCTAAAGGATCATCCCATAAGTAGGTATATGGTGCAGAACCTCCACTTGGGTTTGCTGTTATTGCTCCATCACAAACACCATTACAACTAATTGGTGATGTTACAGTAGTTGAAGGAACTAATTGTGTAGGGCTGGTAATTGTAGCTGAGATAGAATCAACACAATTTAAACTATCAGTTACTACTGCAGTATAAATTCCTGCACATAAATTAGTAGCAGTTGGTGTTGTTTGTAAAGGATTAGTAACATTCCATTGATAAGTAAATGGGGAAGTTCCAGCTCCTACTGCCACAGTAGCCATTCCATCACAAGCTCCAAAACAAGATTCAGGAACAATATTGCTAATACTTAAATTCAAATTATTAGTATTAATGGTAACTGTATCTGTTAAAATACAACCATTAGCATCAGTAATAGTTACTGTATAAAATCCTGCACAAAGGTTGGTTGCTAAAGAATCATTACCTCCCGAAGGTGACCAACTAAACGTATAAGGTGTAGTACCTCCACTAACTGATGCTAAAGCAGTTCCATTACAAGCATTTGCGCAAGTTTCATCTGTTGATGTTATGTTAACTGTCGCTGTTACATCACTATTTATAATTATTGTGTGAGTAGAAACACAACCTGTTCCTAAATCGGTTAATTGTAGTTGAATAGTTCCGGCACATAATCCATTAACGGTAGAACTTGTCGCATTAGTGGTTGTAACAGGTAATGATGGATTTGGCCCTGTAACGGCTGTCCATACAAAATCATAAGGACCAACACCACCAACAGGTGTAGAAGTAACTGCTCCGTTACATACTCCACAAGTAGGGTTAGTAACTACAGTGCTATCATTAACAATAGCTGCATTATTAATAACAACTGTATCTGTGGTGGTACAATTATTTCCATCTGTGATAGTTACCGTATATGTTCCTGCACATAAATTAATTGCTGTAGCGGTAGTTTGTCCGTTACTCCAAGAATAACTATATGGGGCTGCCCCTCCGCTTGGAGTTGTAGTAGCAGTTCCATCACAATTTCCATTACATGTTGGAGGAGTGGTACTTGTTGAAGTAGTTAAAACTGCATTATCTACCACATTAACCACAGCTGAATCTATACATCCATTTGCATCCGTAACTATAACCGTGTAAGTTCCTGCACATAAAGCAGTAGCTAATGAGTTGTTTTGTACAGGCGAGGTATTCCATGAGTAAGAATATGGAGCAGTTCCTCCTGAAGCAGTTGCTAAAGCTGTTGCATCGCAATCACCATTACAAGTAGGGTTAGTTGAACTTGCAGTTATATTTATACTTGTAGGCTCTGTTAAAGTAACACTATCTGTAATAGAACAACCATTTTGGTCGGTAATAGTAACTGTGTGTGTTCCTGCGCATAAGTTAGTAGCGGTTGGTGTAAGTTGTCCATTACTCCAAGCATAAGAATATGTTCCTATTCCTCCGGTTGGGTTCGCTGTAGCTGTACCATCACACACACCATTACAAGTAGGGTTAGTTGAAGTGATATTCGCTATAATTTGCTGTGGTGTTCCAACAGTAATACTATCTACACTAACACAACCATTAGCATCTTGAACAACTACTGTATACAAGCCCGCACATAAAGAAGTAGCACTATCTAAATTTGACAAGCTAGGATCATCCCATTGATAAACAAATGGAGCAGCTCCTGAAGTAACAGTTACATTAGCTGTACCATCACAATCTCCAAAACATGTTACGCTATCTGCACTCATGCTTAACGAAGGTCCGTTTGGATTACTGATTAATACATTAAATGTGTTAGAACATCCATTATTATCTGTAACTTCAACTGTATAAGCTCCAGGGCATAAACCATTAATTGACGAAGATGTTTGTCCACCTGGCAACCATGAATAAGTATATGGACCTCCTGCACCACCTGCTGGAGCAGTTACTGTAGCAGTACCATCACAAATGCCGCAAGTAGCATTAGTTGTGTTAATAGTTGCAGTAATGTTTGAACCT
Organism: Flavobacteriales bacterium; assembly: GCA_026196775.1. GTDB lineage: Bacteria > Bacteroidota > Bacteroidia > Flavobacteriales_E > Vicingaceae > BRH-c54. The sequence continues at coordinate 27,398 of JAPHUD010000010.1, read as the reverse complement.
TCTCCAATTGTTACATTACCTGTAGTTGAGCAACCATTAGCATCTGTAACTGTTACCGTATAAGTTCCTGCTGTTAATCCTGAAATAGAAGCTGTTGTTGCTCCAGTATTCCATAAATAAGTATATGGAGCTGTTCCTCCATTTGGTGTAGCTGTTGCAGTTCCATTGCTTCCTCCGTTACAACTAGCATTGCTTCCTGAAACATTAACTGTTAAATTACTAGGTGAATTAATCGTTACATTTTGAACTACACTACAACCCAACGCATCAGTTACTGTTACTGTATAGTTTCCAGCACACAATCCTGCTACAGCATTAATAGTGTGTCCTGTACTCCAACTGTACGTATAAGGTGCTGTTCCACCACTTGGAGTTGCAATTGCAGAACCATCACAAACACCATTACAAGTAGCGTCTATGGCAGAAACACTTACACTAATAGGAGAGTTATCTGAAATGGTAAAAGCTTGAGCAGTTACACATCCATTACCATCCGTTACTTGTACAGTGTAGTTTCCTGCACATAGTCCATTAATACTTGTAGTTGTAGCACTATTACTCCATAAATAAGTATAAGGTGGCACTCCTGAAGTTACAGCAACCGAAGCTGAACCATCACAAACACCACTACAAGTTGCATTTGTTGTGTTTAAAGAAATACTTGGTCCATTTGCATTGCTAATTGTTACAGGAACAACCACACTACATCCATTATTATCAGTAATGGTAACAGAATAAGTTCCTGCTAATAGCCCTGTAACATTCGGTACAATGGGTCCAAAATCCCAAAGATAAGTATATCCTGGTGTTCCACCTGTAGGAGCAACTCCGGCAGTACCATCAGCATTTCCACATGTAGCATCGGTAGTTGTTAAATTTGGAGTAATAACAGCTGGTTCGTTAACAACAACTGTTTCAACTGTTGTACATCCATTCACATCAGTAACCTGTACATTATAAGAACCGACACATAATCCTGTTGCTGTTTGTGTAGTTTGATTTAAAGCATCATTCCATTGATAAGTATAAGGTGCTGTTCCACCATTTGGTGTTGCTGTTGCGGTTCCATCACAATTTCCATTACAGGTAGCATCAGAAGTAGAAGTAGTTGCTGTTAATTGAGAAGGGCTAGTTATATTAAAGTTTATTGTTTTATTACAACCATTAGCATCAGTAATAGTTACACTTGCTGCTCCAAGGCACAAACCTGAAGTTGAGGAAGATGTTGCTCCATTACTCCATAAATAAGTGTATGGTGCAGTTCCTCCTGATGGTGCTACAGAAGCAATCCCATCACAAGTTCCTAAACAAGTTGCATCTGATATATTTAAGTTTTCAGTAATACTATCTGCCTGACCAACAACAACACTTGCTGCCAACACACAATTACTAGCATCTGTTAATGTTAAATTATATGTACCTGCACATAAACCTGTTAATGTACTATCATTAGCATAAGGTCCTCCTGGCGGAACTGATGTCCAAGCATAAGAAAATGGTGCTGTTCCTCCAATTGGTAGTGCGTTTAGCGAACCATCACATGTGCCAAAACAAGTAGCATTATTTACAGTTGAAGTAATTCCACTTGGGCCTGTTGGATTGCTAACTGCAATTGTAATTACAGCAGAGCAACCACTGTTATCTGTAATGGTATCCGTGTAAAATCCTGCACAAAGATTAGTAATAGTAGAAGTTGTTGCCCCTGTTGACCAAGAATGAGAATAAACACCATCTCCACCTGAAGGAAAAGTAGCAATTACTCCATCACAAACACCACAATTAGCATTTGTAACAGTAGGATTAGCAGCAATAGGATCAGGATCTGTTAAGGTAATATTTCCTATAAAACTACAACCTAAGCTATCGATAACAGTTACCGTATAATTTCCTGCACACAAACCAGTAACAGTAGTTGTATTATTTGGAGAAGGAGCACATGTCCCAACCCATGAATAAGCATAAGGTGCAGTTCCTCCACTAGGAGTTGCTGTTGCTGTTCCATCTGTATCTCCATTACAAGTCGGATTTGTAGAGGTTAATGCAACAGTAAGTGTTGTTGGTGCAGTAACCGTAAAAGAATCCACAGCTGTACACCCATTAGTATCAGTAACTGTTACTATATATGTGTCAGGACATAAATTAGTTAATGATTGGGTAGTTCCAAGGTTTGGGTTAGAATTAGTTGACCATAAATAAGTAAATCCTGGTATGCCACCAGTTGGATTAGCAGTTACACTACCAGTACACGGAGCTCCACCACATGCCACACCTGTTCCTGATGCATTTGCTAACAATTGATTAGGTTCCGTTATTGTAAAATTCTGAACTGTTGTACATCCATTAGAATCCATAACAGTTACAGAATAATTTCCTGGTGCTAAATTGGTTATAGAAGATGTTGTATCCGTTGTTGACCAAGTATAAGTATATGGGGCAACGCCTCCAGAAACAGTTACACTTGCTGAACCATCATTAACTCCAAAACAACTTACATTTGTTTGTATTGGATTAGATGATAATGCAGAAGGTTCTGTAATTGTAAATGTATCAACTCTTGAACATCCACTTGAATCAGTAATAGTAACAGAATATGTTCCTGCTGGAACATTATTAATACATGCATTTGTACCTAAACCTCCCGACCAAACAAAAGTATATCCTGGAGTTCCTCCTGTTGGAGCAACACAAATACTACCAGTATTACCGCCACCACATAAGACATTAGTAATTGTTGGATTAGGAGCAATAGTATCAGGAGCTATTAATACCAATGTATCGCTTTGCACACAACCATTAGTATCTGTTACTGTTACTACAGCAATACCTGCACATACATTATTTGTATCAGGTACAGACCATGAAATTGAATAAGGTGGAGTTCCTCCTGTTGGAGCTGATGAAACCATTCCATCACAATTTCCTGCACAAGTAATTTGTTGGTCAATAACTCCATTTGGTACTAAAACAGATGGATCGACAGGCATATTTACCGAATCAACGGCAGTACAACCATTTGCATCAGTTACAGTAACAAAAACCATTCCTGGGCAAAGTCCTGTAGCAGTTTGAGTAGTATCTCCATTAGACCAACTATAAGAATAAGGTAAAGTTCCACCTGATGGGTTAGCCGTTGCACTTCCATCACATACACCATTACAACTAATAGTAATTGCTGTGCTGGTAATGTTAATAGTAATTGATGGAGCAATAGTAACATTACCAGATGTTGTACATCCATTAGTATCAGTTACGGTAACATTATAAGTTCCAGCACAAAGGTTTGTTGCAGAATCCGTAGTTTGACTTCCCGCATTGGCATCCCACTGATATGAATAACCAGGAGTTCCACCAGAAGCTACTGCTACAGCCGAACCATCACAAACTGCTTGACAACTTGCATTTGTAGCCGTTACACTAAGATTTAATACTGGAGGGTTAGTAATGGTAATGGTATCTTTAACTTCGCAACCATTTGCATCAACGATAGTTACTTCATATTGTCCTGCTCCTAAACCATTTATAGGATTCCCAGCAATTGGGGTGTTTCCTGGTAAAGATACCCAACTTATATTATAAGCAGGGTTTCCTCCTGTTGGGACTGCTACTGCAGAACCATCATTTACTCCATTACAACTCATGTTAGAAAACTGAGTATTTGGATTAATAGCTTGAGGTTCAGCTATCACAATAGTATCATTAACTGAACAATTTGATGTGTCTGTAATATTAACAATATAAGTTCCCGCACAAAGATTGGTTATAGCGTTTGTACCTTGACCAGTAAAAGTAAGTCCCGCAGGTATTGTTGTCCAAGTAAAAGTATAGGTGCCGCTTCCTCCTGAAGGAGTGGTTGTTGCAGTTCCATTGCAAATTCCATTACAAGACAAGTCAGTGCCAATTGTTGATGTTATTAATGCATTTGGTTCTGTAATAGTAAAATTAATTGTTGTTGTACAATTATTTGCATCTCTAACAATAACAGTATGATTTCCTGCACATAATCCGTTTATAGTATTAAACCCACCTACTACTGGAACAAAAGCAAATCCATTCCATGAAACAGAGTAAGGTGCAACTCCACCTGACGGAGTTACAGTTGCAGATGCATCACAACCTCCATTACAAGTAACTTCTGTTTGTGTTAAGTTAGCATTGATACTTGCTGGTTCATTTATTACAACAGAGGCATTTGCCGTACACCCATTAGAGTCGGTAACATTTATAGTATAAGTTCCCGCACAAAGAGCAGAAATAGATGTTGTTCCCTGACCTGCAGCAACCTGACCTGCAGGAACACTCGTCCAAACTATAGTAAAAGGAGTAGTTCCTCCTGTAATTGTTGCTGTAGCTGTTCCATCACAAACTCCATTACAAGACATATCTGTTTTATTAGTAGTGATAGCTAACGGTTGTGGAGAAGTTACTGTCACACTATCTATCGCTACACAATTATTAGAATCTGTAACAGTTACCACATAAGTTCCTGCACACAAACTATTAACAGATTGTGTATTATAAGGACCTCCCGGACCAGTCCAAACATAAGAATAAGGTGTGGTTCCTCCTGTTGGATTAGCAGTTACACTACCATCACAAACTCCATTACAAGACATATCTGTACTACTAGGATTAGCAACCAACAATGCAGGTTCTGTTATGCTTATAGTATCTGATGTTGAACAATTATTAGCATCAACTATACTCACAACATATTGTCCCGGACATAAATTAAAAATAGAATCTGTTCCTTGTCCGCTAAATGGCAGTCCTGCAGGAATTGATGACCAGGTATAAGTATAAACAGGAGTTCCTCCTGTAGTAGTAGTTACAGCATAACCATCACAATCACTAAAACATGTAACATTTGAAAATGTAGTTGATGTTGACAGGGTATCTGGTTCTGTAATAATTATGGTAATAAGTGTATCACAACCATTTCCGTCAACTATAGAGTCTGTATATGTTCCGGCACACAGTCCTGAAATTGTTGAAGATAATCCATTATTAGTTGCTCCAGTACTCCAATTATGCGTAAAAGGAGCAGTTCCTCCACTTAAAATGTTTACCGTAATTGAGCCATCACACACTCCACCACAGCTAACATTTTGAGCTATAGTATCCCATTGCATTTGATTGGGGATAGTAATATTTACGCTATCTGTAGTAGAACATCCATCAGCATCTGAAACAGTTACTCCATATACACCTGCACATAAATTACTTATACTTGATGAAGTCTCTCCATTGGGCGTCCATAAATAAGTATATGGAGGTCCGTTTGCTCCTGCTTCATTAGAAACTGTTGCAGTTCCAGTACACGTTCCAAAACAATCAATATTAGTACTATCTAATTGAAAAGTTAAAGGAGCAGGTTCTGTCAATACAAAGTTTTGAGTTGCTGTACAGCCGTTAGCATCCACTACATTAATATCATAACCTCCTGCACAAATATTGGTAATTGTAGAGGTAGTATCTGGAACTTGCACCCATGAAATTGAGTATGGAGCTACCCCAAAAGCTACATTAGTACCAATTGCTCCATCACAATCACCGTTACAGGTAGGTTGTATAATACCTATTAAATTTATAGCCAAAGCAATAGGGTTAGTGACAAAAACTTGATCAGTACATTGTGTTCCAAATGGAGGATTTTGTCCCATATCTGTAACCTGAACACCAACATTTCCTTGACAAGAATTAAATAATGTGTCATTTACAGGAGTTCCTGGTCCTAACCATAAAATAGTAAAAGGACCTACACCACCTGTTATTGATACATAAACTATTGCATCACAAACTCCGGCACAACTTACTCCAAATCCATTGTAATTAGAGATAACTGAAGTTGTTATGGTAAATGGTACAGCTCCACAAGTATTGGTCAATTTAGATCCATTACTAAATGTAATTTTATCTTTATCAAGATTTCCTGTATTTACATCTTGAGCTCGTCTGTAAATAATAATATCAGAACCATTATTGTTTAAAGTAAAATTATTAGTATCAAACCTAGCCTTTTGATGGTTATAAATTACTGCATTTTTCGTGGTAATTTTCTTTGTACTATTGCTTCTAACATCAATACCTCCCGAATAAACAGTAACATTCTCAATTGCTAATTCTCCTTTTTTTAGATAAATAAAATTAGAGTCTGTTAATACTAAATCATCAATTAACTTAAATTTTGTTTGTGCATTAAATTCAACATCTCCCAAAAACGTTGTTCTATTAGTATTAATTTGCGTTTCAGGTTGATTAGATGAAAAAATTGTTTTTCCATAAAATTCATTTTTATAAAAATCATTTACTTCAAAATTGCCATTTACAGTCAAAGTTGCACTTGGTAAAGAAGAAAATACAATGTTTTTACTTGTTTGAACATTAAAAGATGAACAAAATACTTGTTGCTGAACTGAAATGTTAGATGGCTGATTAACTGATAAGTTATCAAAAATAACGTTGTCATTTTGAGATGGAACTCCTGCCCCACCTTGCCCACCACTACTTAATGCCCAATGAGATGCATCGTTCCAACTACCTGAATTACCTACCCAATAAAAATCGGCAGCAAACAAGTTAAAGGATATGGTTGAAATTACAAACGTAAAAACAACCATACATATCTTAATAAATTTCATCTAGTTTTTTTTATTAAACGATTTGTTACGACAATAATACAAAAAATGTTACGAAATGCAATATTTGTTGCATTTTCCTGCTAAATTATTTTTTTGTATCTATTTGACTGAGACGTAAATCTATTATCAAACGTTGCAATAGTTTATTTACAAAACCAATAACTACAAAAGAAATTCTTCAATAACCTTTATAAACTTATTAGGTTGCTCTGCATGAATCCAATGGCCAGAACCATTTATGGTTTCCAGTTTCATGTTTGGAAAAATATTTTTAATGTCTATTACATCTTCATCTAATATATAGTTTGATTGTTCTCCTCTCACAAACAAAGTAGGTTCATTAAATGGTAAAGATGCTTTAATTTCAACACCTACATTTTCAATTTTATTGGCTATTACATCCAAATTAAATCGCCATGCCAATTGGTCTTTTTCTCTCCAATACATGTTTTTCAGTAAAAACTGACGTACAGCTAAAATTGGAATTGCCTCAGCCAATTTTTCATCAGCTTCTCCTCTGGTTTTTATCACATTAAAATCTAATGATTGTAATCCTTTAATTATTTCATCATGATGAATCGGATATGCTTTGGGAGCAATATCTGCGACTATTAATTTTTTAACTAAATGAGGATAATTAAAAGCAAACTGCATAGCTGTTTTCCCCCCCATCGAATGTCCCAAAATAACAGCTTCTTCAATTTGCTGTTGCTCCATAAAATCTTTTACATCTTTCGCCATACATTCATACGTAAATTCATCGCTATGAAAAGATTGTCCATGATTTCTAGCATCTAACAAATAAACAGTAAAATGCTCGCTCATTTTTTTGGCAAAAGTCATCCAATTATCTAAGGAACCAAATAAACCATGTAGTATTATAAGCGACTCCGCAGCATTTCCTTCTTTTTTAAAATTCAATGTCATTTTATAAGTAATTATTATTGTTATTTTTGTATTCTAAAAATTATTAATCTGCTAAATTAGGAGTTTAAATGAAGGTAATAAGCGAAAACAAAAGAGAATTTAATGTTGAGTTTGACAAAAACGCATCATCAGGAACAATTGACGGAAATCCTTTTAATTGGGACGTGAAAAAGATAAAAAACAACCTTTTTCATGTTATAAAAGACAATAAATCATATAATCTTGAACTTCTAAAGCTTAACCCCGAAGAGAAAACTGTTTTTGTAAAGATTAACGGTTTAAAATACAAATTTCAGTTGAAAGATAAATTTGACGATCTATTACACAGCTTAGGTATGGATAATTTATTAGTTACTAAAGTTAGTGACTTAAAAGCTCCAATGCCTGGTCTAGTGCTCTCTATTGATATAGAAGTTGGTCAAGAAGTTAAAAAAGGCGATGCCTTACTTATTTTAGAAGCCATGAAAATGGAAAATGTTATTAAATCACCAACTGATGGTGTTATAAAAAGTATTGCCGTTAAAACTAGTCAAGCAGTAGAAAAAAATCAACTATTACTCAATTTTGAATAATTTTATATGATGCGATTTAAAACGTTTTCTCTTATTATTTTATTATCCTTTTTTGCTTGTAACACTAATAATAGCAATAAAGAAGAAAGTTCTGATGAAGTATCTTCCTCTATAAAAAACAACGAAACATCTTTAATTATTGAACAAAAAGTAGACACTGATATTGCCACATTTTCTGCTGATGGGATTACGCTTACCGAAATAAAACCAAACAATAACGACAAAGAAAGTTCCTTAACATTGACTAACACTTCTTTTAAAGAAGGCATCAACTTGCTTCAATTTAACATTGAAAACAACCAAAATTATAACATCACTACCATTCAAAACAATTACACCATTGCCACCCACTCTAACACTAAAATAGAACAAGAATTTTTATCGGGCAACAATGTTTTCTTAGCTTTTTTAAGTGATGAAAACAACTTAGGCATTAAGGCCAACAATGCAACCTTACTTAAAAATATCATTTTAAATGATGAAGCACTTTTTGATGAAAAACAAGCTCATTTATTCTATTACTTACCTCAAAACAACATTGCTATTTTAGACTTTTGTTTGGTAAATACTTCGCTAAGCGAAAACGGCAACAAAATAAAAGTAACCTTTAACGGAACTACTTCCATTATTGTTGATAAATGGGCTTCGTACAAAATTGATGGTTTATCCAAAAACAAAAATACCATCCGAATAGAATTACTAGATAAAAAAGGAAGTTTAATCCCTGGACCATTTAACGATTCTGGAGAACGCACGTTTACTTTAAAACAAAATAGCTAACATTTTGACCAAAAATGCATCCGAAAAGAACACCAAATTCATTAAGCAGAAAGCTCAAGAATTAGGCTTTTCTTTTTGTGGTATTGCTAAAGCTGAATTTTTAGAAGAAGAGGCTCCTCATCTTGAAAAATGGCTTTCCAACAAGATGCATGGCAAGATGCAATACATGGAAAATCATTTTGAAAAACGACTTAACCCAACCAAATTGGTAGAAGGAAGCAAGTCAGTTATTTCTTTAATGTACAATTATTTCCCTGAAAAAAAACAACCAAAAGATACTTTTCAAATCAGTAAATACGCTTACGGACAAGATTATCATTTTATTATAAAAGATAAACTTAAAACGTTTTTACAACTATTAATCGATGAAATTGGAAAAATTAACGCTCGAGTTTTTACCGATTCCGCCCCTATTTTAGAAAGAGCTTGGGCAAAAAAAAGTGGTTTAGGTTGGATAGGAAAAAACACCATGTTAATCAATAAAAAACAAGGTTCTTTTTTCTTCTTAGCAGAAATTATTTTAGATTTAGAATTGCAATATGATGCTCCTATAAAAGATTATTGCGGATCTTGTACCGCTTGTATTGATGCTTGTCCTACAGAAGCTATTTTACCCAGTAATATTATTGACGGTAGCAAATGTATTTCATATTTTACCATAGAATTAAAAGACGAATTACTCCCAAAAGAACATACTAAAAATTTTAATGATTGGATTTTTGGTTGCGATATTTGTCAGGATGTTTGCCCTTGGAACAGATTTTCAAAACCACATCAAGAACCAATTTTTAATCCTGATAATAGGTTATTGAACTACTCCAAAAAAGAATGGATAGAAATTACACAAGATATTTTTAATGAAATTTTTAAAAAATCTGCCGTAAAAAGAACCAAGTTTAGCGGATTAAAAAGAAATATTGAGGCAGTTGCAAAAACAAAAAAATAACACTTAAATTCTAAAAAATTCAAAACTTTTTTATTTCAATATCAAACCCACATTTAAAATGTCCTTCAGGACATTCAATTTTTCCGTGTAAACCACATGGTCGGCAAGTAAGTTTTTCCTTAACTTCAACAATTTTGGCACCTTTGGCTAAAGGTCCAAAACCAAATGCAGGAATAGTAGAACAGAAAAAAGCAGTAGTAGAAGCATTCATAGCTGAAGCGATATGCAATGGAGCAGAATCATTTACATAATTCATTTGTGCTGTTTGCATCATTGCTGCTGATTCTAGTAAGGAAAGTTTTCCTGCTAAATTCACTACTTTATTATTTTTACCCAATGTTTTTATTTCATCGCAAGCTGCAGCATCGGCAGGACTTCCTAATAAATAAATTTGGTAGTTATCGGATATGCTATTGATTAATTCAGCCCATTTTTCCTTAGGTAATTGTTTTGTAAACCAAACGGAAGTTGGTGCCATACAAACATACTTTTCTTTTTTATAAGCCTCTACCGTCAAATAATCGTTATTGCTTGGATAAAGCTTAGGCATGGCGGGAGTATTATCCGTAAAAGCTTTTATCAATTGATGGTTACGCTCAATTTCATGCGTGCCATCACCAATTTTATGTGGAAACTTTTGATTAAAAGAAAAAGACAAGGGATTTTTAGCAAACCCAATTTTAAGCTTAGCTCCCGAAAAAGCAGTAATTAATCCACTTGAAGCAAATCGTTGTAAATTAATAACCACATCGTATTTATGTTGATGAACCTGTTTGGTTATTCTTTTAAGGCTATCGTATTTTTTATCGTGTTTGTTCCAAATAATTATTTCGTTAATGATAGGATGATTATCGAGCAAACTTTCATTACCTTTTCTAAGCAAAAAATCTATCTGACTATCAGATAATGCTTGGTGCAATTTCTCCACTATGGAAGTAGCTAGAATAACATCTCCAATATAGGCGGTTTGTATGATTAAGAATTTTTTCAACTTAGCTAAATAGTGTTTTTTTACGTTTACAACGTTCTACTGAATCTAAAAATTTATCCATGGTAGCATTATCCATACAAGCCCTAGCTGCATCTTTAAAATGAGAGATGGCATTATCATATTCTTCTATTGCTTCAAACATAATTCCGTATTCGTTGTAGATAGTAGATTTGTTAATTCCGGGAACTTTCAGAGCTTTTTCAAGCAATTGGTTTAGCTCATCCCATCGTTGTTGGGTAGAAAGCAAAATGGCATAATTGTAATAAACAGCAGTATAATCAGGAGAAAGCTCTAATGCTTTTTTGTAATGTACCTCAGCTTTTGCATAATCCTGAAATTTGGTTTCATTCATCCAACCTAAATGGTTATGAGCCTTACCAAAAGTTGGATTTTCTTTCAGGATGTTGTTTAGGGTTTCGTAGGCTTTTTCAATAAATCCGTCTTTTATATCTAAATCGGCTAATTGAAATTGATTTTCAGATTTAATATTTATACTCATTTTAATAATGTTTTATGTGTTAAACTGCTACATCATATTCTCTTAAGGCATTGTTGAGAGATGTTTTTAAATCGGTACTTGCTTTTCGTTGTCCTATAATTAAAGCACAAGGCACGTTAAATTTTCCCGCAGGAAATTCTTTGGTGTAAGAACCCGGAATTACTACAGCTCTTTCCGGCACTTCGCCTTTATATTCAATAGGAGTATCTCCGCTTACATCAATAATTTTTGTTGATTTTGTAAGTACAACATTAGCTCCTAAAACTGCTTCTTTTCTTACCCTAACACCTTCTACCACTATACATCTAGACCCTATAAAACAACCATCTTCTATTACTACTGGAGCAGCTTGTAAAGGCTCTAAAACACCGCCAATACCAACTCCACCACTTAAATGGACATCTTTACCAATTTGAGCACAAGATCCAACAGTAGCCCATGTGTCCACCATTGTTCCGCTATCCACAAAAGCACCAATATTTACATAAGAAGGCATCATAATTACGCCTTTGGCTAAAAAAGCACCATATCTTGCTACTGCATGAGGAACTACACGAACTCCCAACGCTTCATAATCTTTCTTTAATTCCATCTTATCATGAAATTCAAATGGACCAACTTCAATGGTTTTCATTTGTTGGATAGGAAAATAAAGTACTACTGCTTTCTTAACCCATTCATTTACTTGCCAATCACTACCTTTTGGTTCGGCAACTCTTAATGTTCCTTTATCCAAATGTTCAATTACTTGTCGGATAGCATTTTTGGTAACTTCATCTTTCAATAAATCTCTATTTTCCCAGGCCGCTTCTATTTGTTGTTGTAATTCTTTCATTGTTTTTTAGTATTTATAATCAATTCATTCAGTTTTTGAGTTGTACCTTCCCAAGTGTAATTCTTTTTCACAAAATCATATCCTGATGTTGCAATGTTATTATATAAAGTTTTATTTTCCAACAAAGATATAATATGTTGGCAATATTCTTCGGGTTGATTACCAATTAATATGGAGTTTTGATGCTCAGCTCCTAAAGCATTATTGGCTAACTGTGACGTTACACAAGGAATTTTCATTGCCATTGCTTCTAGTAATTTATTTTGTAAGCCTGTGCCAATTTGCATAGGAGCAACAAAAATTTTTGCTGCTGCATAATAAGTGGTAATATCTTTTACCCAACCCGTTACTTCAACATTTTTGGAAGCTAATTGTAACACTTTTTTATCGGGTTCAGCACCGGTAATTACTAATTTTACATCAGGATATTTTTCCCAAACTAATGGCATAACTTCATTCACCAAATAAACCACACTATCAATATTAGGTGGATACGCCATGTTTCCTGTAAATATGAGATCGTATTTTTTTTCGAAATTTTCTTGAAACTTAAACATTTCATAATCTACACCATTACGAATTATTTGAATAGAATCGTTTTTTATGTGGACGATTAAATTTTTATCTTGTTCAGAAATTATTGTAAGATTATCAAAAGCATTAAAAATTTGGTGTTCGTAACGTTTTAATCGAGTAGTTTCTGTAGTTAAAAACCACTTGATGTAAAAAGGTGATTGTGCTATTCTTCTTTCCATACCCCGAGCCAAGGCATCCATATAATCTAATGTTTTAGGAATAGGAATATTCTTAATGTATTCGGCAACTCGAATTAACTGACAATAAATATGGTCTGGCTGATGTTCCTGAATAAGTTTTAGTATCTTTTTTTGAGCCGATTTGTTGTAAAAATAAACTACTTGTAAGGATTTGTCGGTAAATAACAATTGCCAAAATAAATTCCAATAGATTTTCCACTTAGGAAGTTTAATAATGTGAATGGCTTTACAATATTCTTGAAGTTTATCGATAGAACTTTGTGCTACTTTTTGGTCGGATAAGGCACATAAAACTATTTCGTGTTGTTTAGATAATTCTTTTATTTGATGAAATGCACGTAATTTATCTCCCTTTTCTAAAGGATACGGAAAGCGAGAAAGTAGTACAAATAGTTTCATTATTCGGCTATAAAATTAATTAATTGCTTTACAATAATGGTATTGTTATATTTTTCTTCAATCGTTTTTCTTGCTTTTTGTCCGATGCTAGTAACAACTTCAGGGTGTTGTAAACACATTAAAATTGCTTCTTTAAATTCGTTGGCAGTATTAGCAATAATGCCATTTTTATTATGCTGCACAGCAATTCCTTCAAATGCAACGGATGTTCCAATCACCAATTTCCCCATTGCCATGGCTTCAATAATTTTTATTCGCATACCGCTGCCTGAAAACAATGGAACAACCATAATGTTATTATTTCTGATGAAATCATTGGCATTATCCACTTCTCCTTCGTTAATTATTCCTTGCATGGAGGCAGCTAACTTTATAATTTCATCAGGCATATTTTTGCCGGCAAGATGAAAAGTAGCCGTTGGTTCTTTGGCAATAATTGCCGACCAAACTTCATTCAAAAACCATTTTATGGCTTCCTGATTGGGCATCCAATCCATACTGCCAATATGAAATAGCTTTTTTTCTTGTGGAATTTCTTTTAGCTGATAATTATGAAGATTGATGCCAAAAGGTATAGTTGTTATTGCTTTTTTGCAACCTAATGCTATTAATTGCTCTTCATCTTTCTTAGTAATGGCGGCAATTCCATCTACTAAATTGAGAATGGATTGTTCGTATTTTTTGAGGCGTTTGGCTAAAAAATGCAGGTATTTTTTTTTGATAGCATTATTTTCCTGATTGCCTGTTCGCTGCCAAACTTCAAACTCAATATTGTGTGAGCGATAAATAACTTTGGCATTACTATTTTTACGAATGGCATTGATATAAGGAGTTGCATAAAGACTTTCTAATAATACAACGTCAAATTTTTCTTTTTGAAGTGTTGCCGTTATCAACTCTTCAAAATTTTTATTGTAAAAACGACTGATATTGTAGGATTTGTTACTGAACAGATTAGCTAAAGCTGATTTTTTCTTAATAGCAGTATCTATAAAAGCATGTTCTATGTTGGTTTGCTCTAGATAAGCTGTTGGAAAAAGTTCGGGTTGATAAGGGTGTTTTTGTGTGGCAATGGTTAAGATTTTAACGGAAATATTGTTAGCTAAAAACCCTTCTGTTAAAGCATGCATAGCCTTGCATCCGCCATCAAGAGCAGGGAGTGGAGGTTTATGGCATATTTGAAGGATTTTCATTTTTTTACTGTTTTAGAGACATAGTCTGTTTTGACAACCTTAAAGACAACATAACTGTTGTCTTCTTCTTTTTCATTTTCTCCAATACCACCATCTTTAAAAACCAACCTGTCTTTTTCTATTCCTTTGGCAACTAATTCGTTTATTATTTTTTCTGCTCTTTTTTTTGATAGGTTAGCTAATTCTTTTTTTGATTGATATGCTATACATTCAACAACTAAAGTTGGGTTTTCATTCATTATGCTAACCATGAGAGAAAATGAGTCATTTTCATTTGGTAGTGCTATCAAATTTGTTGTATTATTATGAAAAAGTAACTTCGGTAGTTCAATAAAACAAATAAATGCTTCAGTGAGATAATATTTTCTAAGGTAACTGTTTCGGATACCATTGCCAATAATTGAAATTGTATCAGTTTTATTTGAGAAATCTTTTTTGTTTATAGTATAAGAATAAGTTACTTGAGTATTTAGAGGTGTATAAGCAATGCCAATGCTATCAGTAAAAAAAATTCTTTTACTTCCATCAGTTCCAATTATTGATATTTCAGCCTCATTTAAAGGATTTAAAGTTGCTTCATTAAATATTTGCACCTCCAACATTACCGTTTCCGAAGAATCAATAACCTCTTGTCCTTTTGTGATAAAAGTGAAGTTTAGCAATAATATGAAAAGTAGATACCTCATTAACTAAGCTCTTTATTCTTTCGTTTAAAGATATTTTTTATAAACCCAGTATAAGCATCAATATTAAACAAAGCAGAATCTGTGGTGGCTTTGTAAGTAAAGAAATAACCTAATGGAAACAATACAAATGTTGAAATCCACATGCCAAACCAAGGTGAAATAATTAGTTCCTTAGCCATTTTTTCTCCTGTAATAGAGATGATATAATAAATTAAAAAGAAAATGATGGAAATTACCACGGGCATTCCTAGTCCTCCTTTTCTAACAATGGCACCCAATGGAGCTCCTATAAAAAACATAATTAAACAAGCTATAGAAAAAGTAAATTTTCTGTGCCACTCAATTTTAACCCTAGCAAGTGTTTCTTTTAATACGTTCATTTCTATTTTAGCTGCTGCTGCTCTACCTTTTTGTGTACGAGCATTGTTTATAGCAATACCAAAAACCTGACTAATTTGCTGTTTGTTAAATTCTTTTAGGTTGACTTCTTTATGAGGAATAGAATCGTGTTGTTGTATGTTTTGAATAGGTGTAAGGAATGCATTATTTTTTTTATCGATAACGCTATCATTAAATAAATAAGCATAATGAACATTTTCATTTAAAAAGTCTGCCTCTTCACGAGTAAATTTATGCAGCGAATCTGTTCTATACATTAATTGCTTTAGGTTGAGCAAACGATAATCATGTTTAAAAGCTTCTTCATCACTACGCTTAAATTGAAAACCACTTATATCAAATTGAAATTCATTTTCCTCAAAATAAAACCGGGTTAAAGGAAAGTTTCTATTATTACTTCTGTCTTCTTGCTTTTCCTGATAATCTACACCATGATAAAGTTTAATGGTAAAATAGGCTTTATCTTTTGATAGGTTCATAATACCTGAATCGGCAACAGTAACTTGGCGGTTGCCATTATTGTTGGCATGGTTATAAATCATTACATCTTTAAGCATTTCTCTACCATCTTCTAAAGGAATTTTATCTTTTACCCTAATGGTATATCCGTCAATTTCGTTGTAAAAAACATTGGGTTGAATATTAATTGCTGGCTTCTGACTTCTAATATCATGCAACAAGGAATAAAATTTTAGGTTGGCAACGGGAATAACATTATTAGCAAAATAAAAAGCTCCAATGCTAATAAAAAACACAAAAACAATAAGTGGTTTCATCACTTTTTGGAGAGATATTCCTGCAGATTTAAACGCTACTAACTCAAAATGTTCACCCAAATTCCCAAAAGTCATAATGGAGGCAAGTAAAATTGCCAGTGGCATTGCCATAGGAACAACATTGGCGGTGGCGTAAAAAAATAGTTCGGCAAGCACATACCACTCTAAACCTTTGCCCAACATTTCATCAATGTAGAGCCAAATAAATTGCATTACTAATACAAAAACAGCAATAAAAAAAGTCATTACCAGCGGACCGATAAACGAAAACAATATGAATTTGTGCGACTTTTTCATTTTAAGCAGTTTTTGTTGCCGAGACATTAAAAAGAATGGAAATTTAGAACCTTAATTCCAAATTTCCAATCATTTATGTATAATATCAATTATTTAAACTGTGGAGACACAATTAAATCTTTTGTTCCATGTGTCCAAGAATAAAACCCTTCACCAGATTTCACGCCTAATTTTCCTGCTGTAACCATGTTTACTAATAACGGACAAGGAGCATATTTTGGGTTACCAAAACCTTCGTAAAGTACATTTAAGATAGACAAACAAACATCTAAACCAATAAAATCTGCCAACTGAAGTGGTCCCATAGGATGTGCCATGCCTAATTTCATTACGGTATCAATTTCTTCTACTCCGGCAACACCTTCATACAAGGTAATGATGGCTTCATTTATCATTGGCATTAAAATTCTGTTTGCCACAAAACCTGGGTAATCATTAACTTCTACAGGCACTTTTCCTAATTTTTTAGAAAGTTCCATAATGTTGTTGGTTACTTCATCAGAAGTAGAATAACCTCTAATAATTTCTACCAATTTCATAATTGGAACAGGATTCATAAAGTGCATACCTATTACTTTATCCGGACGAGAAGTTGCCGCAGCAATTTTAGTAATAGAAATTGATGAAGTGTTGGATGCTAAAATAACTTCTGGCTTAGTAGCGGTATCCAACGATTTAAAAATATTCAATTTTAAATCTACATTTTCTGTGGCTGCTTCAACTACTAAATCAACATTAGCAACACCTTTGTCCATATCGGTAAAAGTGGTAATGTTACCAAGTGTAGTATTTTTATCGCTTTCAGTAATTTTTTCTTTAGCCACCATTCTATCTAAATTTTTAGAGATAGTTGCTATAGCTCTGTCTAATGAAGCTTGTGAAATATCAATTAAGTTTACGTTAAATCCGGATTGAGCAAAAGTGTGGGCAATTCCGTTTCCCATTGTTCCTGCTCCTATTACTGCAATGTTTTTCATAGTGTATATTTTAAAAATTTATATTTTATTACTATTAGTTGATTCCTGAACTTTTAATTTATTCATCACTGGATTAGCATACATTTTTAGAAAAATTTCTTTAGCTAAATCATTTCCTTTAAAATTCTCCAACCGTTTTTCTATATATGTTTCAAATTTTTCTTTATCAGCTTTTGTATATTTATTTTCAAAAGTTCTACTATTATTTAGTAAATCGTAGGAAATATAGTTGGTAGGGAAAAGATGGTAGTTTTTGTAGATTTTTTCATCAATTACTTCGGCAATTAATTTTAGCAATTCATTTTTGTTTTTTATCTCGCTAAACTTAAGAATATCATCATTTATAGGTTCTCCAAAATGAATGTGAATATTGCCCTTGTAGCCTTTCATCCCTAAAACCATATGCTGATTATCTTCATTAGGAGCTTTTATATATTCTTCTCCATTATACTTTTTAAGTAATTCAGAAATTTTTAAATAATCGCAAGGATCGTATTCGTAAGAAATAGCTACAGGAGTAATGTTTAAACTAATAAGATGAGTAAGTAAATCATAATCGCTGCACATACCAAACATTTTTAATAAGCCTGGGGTAGTTTTATCAAAACCATCTTTAGCTCTCCCTTCTCTTTGGGCAATCCAAATGTCTTGTTTTTTCTCTTTTAAGGTGTAGTTAATGTAAGCAGATAAGGTTTTAGAGGCTTCAATTACTTCTTGTTTAGGAACATTTCTTCTAACAATAAAAGACTTATTTAATCTAACCAAATCCTTTACCCAAGGGAGCGAAAGTAAATTACTGCCAATAGCAATTTCGCTAGTGTTTTTTTTCTTAAAGTTAAGAGCATAATTAATTAAGGCAGAATCAAGCACAATATCTCTGTGGTTAGAAAGTAATAAGTTAGAAATGTTGGGATTAAGTTCTTCAATTCCTTTAAAGGTAATTCCGTCAGAAGAATGATGTACAATTCTGTCTATTACCAAACAAACCATATCACTTTGGAAATCTTGTATAGTAGTAAAAGATAACAGTTTTTCTTTTATTTGCTCTATGGTCATTTCTGGCAAGTAGAAATGAATGGCTTCCATTAAAACATCGATGTCTATTAATTTTTTAATAACAGATTGATACTCGTCATCTTTGTAGGCTCTTATGTTTTCGAAATTCAAAATAAATATATTTTTCTTTGTAAGGATGACAAAGATAATAAATACTATTGCTTTGTCGTGAAAATACAATTTTTTAGTTTAGATTATATTATTTACATTTATGGTGTTAATTTTGCTTGCTAACAAATTACTTATCAAAATGTTAATTATGATTTTTAATAGATTTAAGTTTTATGTGCTAGCGGTATTGTTTGCCTTGATTATTGTTGGTTGTCCGTATCAATCTGAAGTAGCACTTACTGATTATGAGAATGCTGAAAAGTACGAGAAAAACTTATTGGGCGAATGGGTAGCTTTCCATGAAAATGGTGAAAGAGATGAGTTGACAATTAGCAAATTAAATACAAAAGTTATGGATGTAAGAAGCAAAAAATTTGATGCCACAGGGAGAGTAAAAGATGCTTCTAATTATAGGGTTTTTGGAACTGAAATTAAAGAAACTCTTATTTATAATATTGAAAATAAAGACATAGGTTTTATGTTTGGAAAAGTAAGTTGGGAAAGTAAAAATGTGTTTAATCTCCAGTTTGTTAATGAGAAATTAGCTACAGAAAAACTCACATCAGATTCTATTACTCAACAAGAATTGACCAATTTTTTCACAGAAAATATCACCGAAGAAAAAATGTTCGACAATTCCTTAGAGTTTTACAGAAAATATTCTCCTGAACATGAAAAAATTAAAGTATATTTAAAAAAATCGGGGTTTTAATCCAATATTGCAGCAATTCCCGGTAAAGTTTTTCCTTCTAAATATTCTAACATAGCACCACCACCGGTACTTACATGACTCATTTTATCGGCTAAGTTAAATTGGTTTACTGCAGCAACAGAATCTCCACCACCAACTAAAGAAAACGCTCCATTTGAAGTTGCTTCGGCAATAGCTTCAGCAACAGTTTTAGTTCCTTTCTCGAAATTGCTCATTTCAAAAACACCCATTGGTCCGTTCCACAAAATAGTCTTAGAGTTTTTAATACAATTGCTATAAGCAGCAATCGCTTTTTCGCCAATATCTAAGCCCATCCATCCATCAGGAATGTTATTGGTATCAAAAATTTTCACTTCGCTTTCATTATTAAATGCGGTAGAAACAACACTATCTTCCGGTAAGAAAACAGCTACATTTTTAGCTTTAGCTTTTTCTAAAATTTCTTTGGCAGTGGCTAAAAAATCATCTTCAACTAACGAATTGCCAATATTCCCTCCTAACGCTTTAATGAAGGTAAAGACCATTCCTCCGCCAATAATTAAGTTGTCAATACTATCTAATAAATTTTCTATAATAATTATTTTGCTCGAAACTTTAGCTCCACCCACAATTGCTGTTACCGGCTTAACATTACTTTTTAGAACCTTAGAAACACTTTCAATTTCCTTAGCTAATAAATAACCAAAATACTTATTATTAGGAAAAAACTGTGCAATAATGGCGGTTGAAGCATGAGCTCTGTGTGCTGTTCCAAAAGCATCGTTTACATAAACATCTCCTAATTTAGCCAATTTTTCGGCAAAAGCGATATCTCCTTTGGTTTCTTCAGTATAAAATCTAAGGTTTTCTAATAATAACACTTCTCCACTTTTTAGTTGAGCGGCTTTTTCTGTAGCTTCTTTTCCTATACAATCGTTTGCAAAAAGAATGGTTGTGCCTATTAATTTCTCTAAAGTAGAAATGGTGTGTTTTAATGAGAATTTTTCTTCAGGACCATCTTTTGGTCTACCTAAGTGCGACATTAATATAACAGCTCCGCCATCATTTAATATTTTTTTAATACTAGGAATGGAAGCTGAAATTCTGGTATCATCAGTAACTTCAAATCGCTCATTTAGCGGTACGTTAAAATCTACTCTTATTAATGCTTTTTTCCCTGAAAAGTTAAAATGATCAATTGTATTCATAAAAAATGGTCAATGTTTAAAAAGGTTTAATTTTTAAGTTATGTAAACTCGAAAAATTTATTTGTGGCAAAGGTAAAATTTCTTCTTAATTTAGCTCATATTTAAAGTGTATAAATTAGCATTATCATGTTATTCAAAGATATAGTTGGACATCAGGTTATTAAGCAAAAATTAATTGCAATTATTAATAGCGAAAGAATTAGTCATGCCCAACTTTTTTTAGGAAAAGAGGGAAGTGGCAATTTAGCTATGGCATTGGCTTACGTTCAATATTTATACTGCTTAAATAAAACTGAAAATGATGCTTGTGGCACTTGTTCATCATGTGTTAAGGTCAGTAAACTGGTTCATCCAGATATTCATTTTGTTTTTCCTGTAGCTACCAACGAGAAAGTAAAAAAAGACCCTGTAAGCAACAATTTTATTGAAAGTTGGAGAGCTTCATTTTTAGAAAATCCTTACATGAGTTTGGAAGAATGGCAAGAAATAGCAGAGACAGGCAACAAGCAATTGCTTATAAGTTCTAAAGAAAGTGCTGAAATTTTAAAAACCCTTAGTCTAAAAACGTATGAAGCACCTTATAAAACCATGATCATTTGGTATCCTGAAAAGATGAATGCTGCTTCTGCAAATAAATTACTTAAAATACTGGAAGAACCTCCGCAAAAAACACTTTTCTTACTTGTTGCTGCTGATGTAGAAGAACTTTTACCAACCATTATTTCAAGGGTTCAAATCTTAAAAATTAAT
The DNA here is from genome assembly GCA_026196775.1 of Flavobacteriales bacterium. Lineage (GTDB taxonomy): Bacteria > Bacteroidota > Bacteroidia > Flavobacteriales_E > Vicingaceae > BRH-c54. The sequence goes on along the minus strand of JAPHUD010000010.1, from coordinate 5,891 downwards.
GCGGTAGACGAAAATGAGTTAACTCAATATGCTATGGAAAAATATCAGATAGATGCTCAAAAAGCAAAAGATATTGCTCTAATGGCAAATGGAAGTGTAAATGAGTTAAAACAGTTGTTAAATCAGATGGATAATTCTACTTATTTTAGAGAAATGTTTATTCAGATGATGCGTTCTGCTTTTGTGGCAAATGTTCCTGGTTTAATAGATTGGACAGATGAAATGGCAAAGATTGGCAGGGAAAAACAAAAGCAATTTTTGAATTATGCTTTACACTTGGTGAGAGAAAGTTTAATGATGAATTATGGTAGCAATGCTGTTGGCAAAAAAACTTCTCAAGAAGCTCAGTTTTTAGATAAATTTGCTCCTTTTGTGCATGGTGCTAATTGTTTAGATATTATTGCTTTGTTTGATGAAGCTGCTTACCACATTGAAAGAAACGGCAACCCAAAACCTATTTTTTTAGATGTTGCTTTAAAACTTACCAAATTGTTACGGGTGAAACAGCCTGTTTTGGAGTAGGATTATATTCGGACTCCAATCACGCAGACATCATCTACTTGTTCTAGGTTACCTTTCCAGTTTTCAAAGTGCTGTTCCAACACTATTTTTTGTTCCTCCATCGTTTTATTTTGAATGGATAAAAGTAATTCTTTAAAAGGTTTATACATGAATTTTTTGCCTTTTGGTCCCCCAAATTGGTCGGCAAAACCATCAGTAAGAGTGTAAATAACGTCTTTTTTTTGAAGGGTAACAGTGTGTAAAGAGAACGATTCCATGTCTTTATCGTGCTTGCCAACGGGCATTTTATCTGCTTTAAATTCTATGAGTTCGTTATTTCTTACAATTAAAATAGGATTGTTAGCCGCAGCAAAAGTGAGATTTGTTTTTTCTGGGTTGAGTACTAATAGAGAACAATCCATTCCATCTTTTCCGCCTGAAGGACTACCATCTTTTTTCAAACGCTCAATAATAATTCTTCGTGTTTCGTTAAGAATTGCATGAGGTTCTGTTTCCTCTTCAATTGATTTTTCTAAACTTGAAATATTAAGGATACTCATAATAGCTCCAGGAACACCGTGTCCGGTGCTATCGGCACAAGAAAATGCAAAGTTTCCATTATTTAATTCTCCTGCCCAATAAAAATCACCACTTACCACATCTTTTGGTTTGAAAAACACAAAATAATCTTTCAGGTGTTCGTCTAATATTTCGGTGGTTGCCAAAAAACTGCGTTGTATTCGCTCGGCATAATTAATACTGTCGGTTATTTCTTTATGTTTTTCTTCAATGATTTCTTTTTGGTGGTGGGTTTCTTTTTCTTTCTCTTGGATAATTAGTTTTTGGTTTCTAGTTATTCGAAAACGGTTATACATAAATCCGGCAAACACCACCATTAAAAACAAACCTCCAAACAATCCATATTGTTGATTTTTCTTAACCTTAATTTCTGCTTGTTGGGCTGTAATTTGTGCATCGACTACTTTTTTTGTTTCTGCTGCTTTTATGCTGTCTACAGCTGCTTGTTTTTCATAATTATATTTAAACTCTTGCTGAATAACAGCACGTTGACTTTCTTCACTTAATATACTATCTTTGCTGTTAGTGTATAACTCGTACATCTCTAAAGCGTTAAAATACTGTTTAGTAGCTTTATAAGATTTAAAAAGTGAAAATGAAGCTTCTCTTATTTCTACAGGGGCACCAATTTCTTGTGCTACATTTAGTGCTTTTTGAATAATTAATATGGCTTTTTGATGATCCCCTTGATTAGCATAGATAAGACCAATATTATTTAGTGTTGGAGCAATACCTTTCTTATTTCCTATTTCTTCAGCTATTTTTAAACTCTTAGAGAAGTAATTGAGGGCTTTAGTGTAATCGCCTTGCTCATAATAAATATTTCCAATGTTGGCGAAAGAAGTAGCAATGTCATTTTTACTTCCTATTTCTTCGGATAATTTTAAACTTTGAGTAATATAACTCATAGCTTTAGTATAATCGCCTTGATTTTTGTAAATCACTCCTAAGCTGATTAAAGGCTTAATAACACCTTTTTTATCTCCTATTTCTTCTTTTATTTTTAAACTTTTAGAGAAGTAATTGAGGGCTTTAGTATTATCACCTTGACTAAAATAAATCAGTCCGATATTGAGCTGAGAAGTAGCTATGCCTTTTTTATCTCCTATTTCTTCATATATTTTTAAACCTTGGCTGTAATAGTTTATAGCGTTGGTATAATCACTTTGGTAATTAAAAATAGTACCCATATTTACAAGAGAGCTTGCTATTCCTTCTTTATCACTGATATTTTGATATATTTTTAAACTTTCGGCATAATATTTTAAAGCATTGGTATAATCACTTCTTAAATCAAATGACACTCCTTGCACAATACGTGCAGTTGCCATTGATTTTTTAAGCTCTTTCTTTTTAGCAAAAATATAAAGTTGTTCTGCAAATAAAAAAGCACTGTCAGGTTGGTTGTAAAGGGATCCATGAATTATAAATTTATAAAATGCTTTCATACGGACGGAATCAGTTTGAGTAGAGTCTTTCCAAACTATATAAAGAGAATCTAGGTTAGTTTGTGCAATAGTGACGTTTACACTTGAGCATAGTAATAATGTTGCAAAAAATATTTTTTTCATTTTTAGTTAATTTTTTTCGTGAAAATATTTGAAATTATACTCGAATCCCAATTACGCAGACATCATCAACTTGTTCTAGACTACCTTTCCAATCCTCAAAGTGTTTTTCCAACATTATTTTTTGTTCATCCATCGTTTTGTCCTGAATAGAAAGTAGTAATTCTTTAAAAGGTTTATACATAAATTTTTTGCCTTTTGGTCCACCAAACTGGTCGGCAAAACCATCTGTAAAAACATAAATAGCATCGCCTTTTTGAAGTTCTATAGTATGTGTGGTAAATGGTTGTAGGTTATCAGCCTTTCCGATAGGTTGTTTGTTAGGCTTGAATTCCATAAGTTCCTGGTTTCTAACAACCCAAAGTGGATTGTTTGCTCCACACCATTTTAAGGATTGGTTATTGAAATCTAGCGAACAAAGCGAAATATCCATTCCATCTTTTACATCATCATCACTTTTCTCAAATTCTTGTACAACTATTTCTCTGGTTTTATTTAAAATTTCTGCGGGATTGGTCAGCCCATATTCTCTAACACTTCTATTTAAGGCGTTATTACACACAACACTTACCATTGCTCCTGGAACTCCATGTCCGGTACAGTCGGCTGCTGCAAATAGTATGTAATTATCTTTATGTTCTAACCAATAAAAATCTCCAGACACAACGTCTTTGGGTTTGTATAAAACAAAACTGTGCGGAAGATAATTTTTAACCAATTTTAGTGATGGTAAAATAGCACTTTGTATTCGTTTAGCGTAGTTGATACTGTCTTTGATTTCCTGGTGAACTTCTTCAACAGCTTCTTTTTGTTTTTGAGTTTCTTTATGTGCTTTCTCAACAAGCTCTTTTTGTTCTTCAATTAATGACTTCTGCTTTTGTGTAACTTTAAATCGGTTATACATAAATACAGCAAAAACTAATACTAACAATAACCCACCATACAAGCCATATTGTTGATTTCTTTTTGCTTTTAATTGTGCTTTTTGTTTTTCAATTTCAGCTGTTTTTATTTGTTTCTCTTTCGCATACGACACACTATCAGCCGCTGCTTTTTTTTCATAACTATATTTATATTCTTGCCTAATCAGTTCCTTTTGATTTTCTTCTCTCTCGAGAGAGTCTTTCATCCCAACATATAGTTCATACATCTCTAGCGCTTGTGAATTCATTCCTAAAGACTTATAGCTTAAATAAAGTACATTCGATGCGTCTAATATTTCTCCTACACCTTCAATTTCTTTTGCTAAATTCAAAGCCAAGCTACTGAATTCCAATGATTTTTTGTAATGTGTTAATTCCCGATAAACATCTCCAATATTATTGTATGTAGAGGATAAGCCTTGTTTATCTCCCATTTCTTTTTTTAATTCAACACTTTTATTAAAATACTCCAACGCCTTGTTATAGTCTTTTTTGTTTTTAAAAACAAATCCAATATTATTGTAAGAGTTCGCAATTCCATTTTTGTCACCTATATTCACTTTTATTTTTAAACTTTTAAAATGATATTCTAACGCCTTATCAAAGTCTAAGTTGTCATCATACAAATTACCTATGTTTTGCAATACTCCTGCAACACCATATTGTTCATTTACTTCTTCATATATAAGTATGCTTTTAGAATAGTACTCAAGAGCCTTTTTGGCTTCTTTTTGAAGATAATATAATGAACCTATATTGTTTAGTGTTTTTGCCATTCCAGGCTTATCTTTTAGTTCTTCTTTTAGTTGTAAACTACGGGTGTAGTTTTTAATAGCTAACGCCATATCGCCCTTATCCTGATATATTTGACCAATGTTATTAAAAGAGCTTGCTTCTCCTTTTAAATCCCCTATTTCTCTCTTAATTGCTAGGCTCTGAAGGTTGTATTTTATAGCAAGAGTAAAATCTCCTTTCTCTTTATAAACTAAAGCTATGTTGTTTAAGTTGTTTGCTACTCCTTGCTTACTATTGGTTTTTTGATCTATAATTAAACTTTGGTTGAAATAAAATAAAGCAGAATCATATTCAGATACAAAGTACTTTGAAACACCAATTGTATAAAGTGCTGTTGATATGTGTTTTTTCAACCCTTTTTGTTTAGCAAAATTTAATTGAATTTGTGAGTAATAATAAGAACTATCAGGGTCAGTAAACATAAAAATATCTTTTGATATTTTTTCCAAAGCAATTAATCTAGAGGTATCTTGTACGCTCTTGTTGTTCCAAATCGCCAACAAACTATCTTGGTTAATTTGTGCGTTTAAATTTATTACACTAAAAAGTATAAATATGTAACCTAGCCACCTCATCATTTCCCCATTGATTTTAATCTGTTAATATTTCGTTCAATATACTTTTGTGAAGTTAATAAAGAATCTTGTATTCGTTTAGCGTAGCGTATACTGGTAATAATTTCTTCGTTTTTTTCTTCAAGTAAAAAATGGGCTTCTTCAACCTTTTTTTTCTGCTCTTCAATTGCTTTATCATATTCGCTAATTTCCATATAAAGATAACCAAGGTTACTGTGTCCTTTACAAGTTCTTGAGAGGTTTTGGATTTTTTTAGCAGCAATAAAATCAATAATTAGAATTGCCGAATCGGGTATAGTATATCTTAGTTGATATGCACGTTTAAGTAACACTATATCTTGAACACCATTAAGTTGCTGTGATTTTACTTCTATATTTAAAAGCAAAATAAATAACATAATTAGTATTTTAGATTGATAGTTCATACTCTAACCCCAATAATGCAGACATCATCCACTTGTTCTAAGTTGCCCTTCCAGTTTTCAAAATGTTGTTCCAACATTATTTTTTGTTCATTCATCGTTTTGTCTTGTATAGAAAGCAGTAATTCTTTAAAAGGTTTGTACATGAATTTCTTGCCTTTTGATCCTCCAAATTGATCAGCAAAACCATCTGTAAAAAGATATATACTATCGTTCTCTTGAAGGTCTATAGTATGTGTAGTATATGATGCTACATTATCGTATTTTCCTATGGGTTGTTTATTGGCTTTTATTTCAATTATTTTCCCTTCTCTAATTATCCATAATGGATTATTCGCTCCTGAATATTGCAAAATTGCATTATCAGTTCCATCTTTATACTTTAAACTGCATAACGCTATGTCCATTCCATCTTTTACATCATCTTCGCTTTTTTCAAATTCCTGAATAACTATTTCTCTGGTTTTATCTAAAATCTTTCCGGGTTCTGTTAATCCATGTTCTCTTACAGATCGATTTAATCCATTG
>JAPHUD010000002.1 GCA_026196775.1 Flavobacteriales bacterium | reverse complement strand
TTACCACTACCCGAAGCAGCTAAACCGATGGCTGTATTAGAGTTCGTCCAAGCAAAAGTAGCTCCAGCAGGCGTAGAAGTAAAAGCCGAAGCAGGTACACTAGCACCATTACAAACTGTGATGTTTGCTGGCTGATTGATGACAGTACTTCCTCCACCTGTTGCTGGAACAAAACAATCTAACAATCCTATTCTTGAACCAGCACCACAACCATTATGAGTTAAAGTAAAAACTGTTGCTCCTCCAGCTACATTAACTGTAACAATATTTCCGGAAGTCGAGGCTCCATTATATAATAATCCTGTGCCTCCGTTAATACTTGAATAACCCGATGTACAATAGTTAGATAAGGAAACTGTTCCACAGTTTGAAGCAAAATAAAATTCTTCACAACTATTAGTTCCATTAAAAATAAGTGTAATAGATGATACCGGTGCACTAAAAGTTAATGTAATACTCTGACCAGCATTATTTAACCACCATGCTGGAGCTGCAGTATTAAAAGTTTGACTATTACAAGTATAGGAAAAATTACTTAAAGTAGAAACCCCGCCAGCTGTACTTGCTGATACTGTAATTCCAGTGCCAGGACTAAAATATGGATAACCCGTTGCCGGAATGCCATATGCTGAACCATAATTAGATAAATTACAAGGTGATTGAGCCATTGTTATTAATGGAAACACCATTAATAAAATAATTAATTTTAAATAATTCATAGTTTAGTTTTGTGCAGTAAATGCACAAGACGTATTAATACTTAGTTTGGATGCCTTAGGTATTAAAATAATTTTCCTTGGTCAGTTTTGGAAAATACTTTTCCTAAATGTTTGAATGCTTTTTCGGTAGCTTCTCTACCTCTAGGGGTTCGCATGAGAAAGCCTTCTTTTATTAGAAATGGTTCATAAACTTCTTCAATAGTTCCTGCCTCTTCACTAACAGCTGTAGCAATAGTTGTTAATCCAACAGGACCCCCTTTAAATTTATCAATTATAGCACTTAAAATACGATTATCCATTTCGTCTAATCCATTTTTGTCAACATTAAGTGCATCTAAGCCCATTAAGGCTATTGCTTTGGTAATCCTTCCATCTCCTTTAACTTGAGCAAAATCTCTAACTCTTCTTAATAAAGCATTAGAAATTCTGGGCGTCCCTCTACTTCTTCTTGAAATTTCTTCTGCAGCTGATTGTTCTATGCCAACATTTATAATGTCTGCTGAACGATGGATAATTTTAGTCAATAAATCAGCATCATAATATTCTAACCTAGAAGTTATACCAAACCTAGCTCTAAGTGGAGCTGTTAACAAACCTGTTCTGGTAGTTGCTCCAACTAAGGTAAAAGGATTTAGTTCAATTTGTACACTTCGGGCATTAGGCCCTGTGTCTATCATTATATCTATTTTATAGTCTTCCATTGCTGAATATAAATATTCTTCAACAATAGGAGATAAACGATGGATTTCGTCTATAAATAATACATCACCTTCTTCTAAATTCGTTAATAAACCTGCTAAATCACCTGGCTTTTCTAATACAGGACCTGAAGTTACTTTAAAGCCAACTTGTAGTTCATTAGCAATAATATTAGCCAATGTTGTTTTTCCTAATCCGGGAGGACCATGTAGTAAAACGTGATCTAAAGATTCTCCTCTTTGGCTAGCAGCTAGAACAAAAATTTTCAGGTTTTCCACTACTTTTTTTTGACCAGTAAAATCATCAAAAGATAGTGGTCGCAATACTTTTTCTATCTCTTTTTCTGTGGGAGACAAGTTAGCTTTATTTGCGTCTAAATTTTCGTTCATAAGTTTCAAAGGTAAGTATATTCCAAAATTAGTAGCTATTTTAATTTAAAAAATCATTCGGCAGGAATTTCTTTACCTGTAAAAGACCTAACAATAGCTCCTAAATAAACTTTTAGCTTTATAACATAAACTGGCGATGAAAAATTTTCTTTTATACTCCCGTTTTTGAATAAAATTAATCTGTAACCTATCCCTGTTCCAATTCCAAACCATTTTATAATTTTGTAATCAATTAACATAGCTGGTTCATAAGAAATTAGTGCTGTTCTTTTATTTTTTTGTAAATTTCCTTCTGAATCTCTGTATTCAAAACTAGCTTCTCCAAAACCAAATTGGGTAGAGAGGTTAAATTCCCATTTTTTTGAGGAAAAATATACATACTCAAAATAAGGAGAAAAATAACCGTAATTAAGATTAACAGGAATGGTATCGTTTTGTTCTATTATTTTGGATTCAGAATGGATTAGCAACTGATTTATTCCTAATCCTAGATTGAATTTTCTTTTAAAACTTAGCCCAATTTTTATTCCTGTTGTCTTTACTTCAGTATTTCTTAAAAATGAAAATCGAGAATCAAACTTAAATTCAAACTTTGGTTTGGTTGAAAAACTCTCTTTAAACTCTCTTTCAAATTTTTCGGGTTGAGCAATTAACAAATTTGAAAATAACACACCAATTATTAAACAAACAGCTTGTTTCATTTTTAGTGAGTGTTAATTAGTGTTAGCACTTTTTTTAATGTAGTTTTTGTAAATAAAATAGCCTACAACACTCACTAAAAGATAAGGAAAAAACATTAAGTATAAAATTCCGCTGTTTACACTTTCTGCTATAGCTCCACCACTTTCAGACTCAGACTCAATAACAGCTTTACACATAGCACATTGTGCTTTAATTATTTCTGAGGAGAGTAAAAAAAGAAGTAAAAGTGATATGTTTTTTATAAGACGATTCATTACGCTACAAAATTAGGGTATAATCTCTAATCTTTTAAGTTATTTTATTTTTTTTGCATTTCTTTCTTAACGTGAACAATTAGTATAATTTTGTGGCATGACAACAAATGAAGATAACCTAAAAAAAATTATTTCCCATGCCAAAGAGTATGGTTTTGTATTTCCATCAAGTGAAATTTATGACGGACTTAGTGCTGTGTACGATTACGGACAATTAGGTGCTGAGTTAAAAAAGAATATTAAAGACTTTTGGTGGAAATCTATGGTGCAAATGCACGAAAATATTGTAGGTATAGATGCCGCTATTTTCATGCATCCTGAAACTTGGAAAGCTTCTGGACACGTTGATGCGTTTAACGACCCATTGATTGACAATAAAGATTCCAAAAAAAGATACCGTGCCGATGTTTTAATTGAAGAATACATTGAAAAAATTCGTTTAAAAAACGAAAAGGAAGTAGAAAAAGGCAAAAAACGTTTTGCAGATAGCTTTGACGAAACACAATTTACAGCTACCAATCCAAATATAGTAAGAAATCAGACTAAAATAGATGAAGTTACAGGTAGGTTTAAAACTGCTATGGAAAGTGATAATTTAGCTGACATTAAAACATTAATAGAAGAGTTGGAAATAGCTTGTCCGATAAGTGGCTCTAAAAACTGGACAGATGTAAAGCAGTTTAACCTTATGTTTTCAACTGAAATAGGTTCTGTTGCCGAATCAGCTAATAAAATCTATTTACGTCCGGAAACTGCTCAAGGTATTTTTGTAAATTTTTTAAATGTTCAGAAAACGAGTCGTTTAAAAATTCCTTTTGGAATTGCTCAAATTGGTAAAGCATTTAGAAATGAAATAGTGGCTCGTCAGTTTATTTTCCGTATGCGTGAGTTCGAACAAATGGAAATGCAATTTTTTGTTCGTCCGGGTGAGGAAATGAAGTGGTATGAATACTGGAAAAACGAGCGTATTAATTGGCATCTTTCATTAGGAATTGATGAAAAAAATTATCGTTTTCACGATCATGTTAAATTAGCTCATTATGCTAATGCTGCATGTGATATTGAATTTAATTTCCCGATGGGGTTTAAAGAGTTAGAAGGAATTCATTCTCGTACAGATTTCGATTTAAAGCAACACGAAAAACATTCAGGTAAAAAACTGCAATATTTCGATCCAGAAATCAACCAAAACTATGTGCCTTATGTGGTAGAAACATCTATTGGGTTGGATAGAACATTTTTGGCGATTTTATCTTCGGCTTATAAAGAAGAAAAATTAGAAGATGGTTCTGAAAGAACAGTATTAAAAATTCCAGCATTTTTAGCTCCTTATAAAGCAGCTGTTTTGCCTTTGGTAAAGAAAGATGGACTACCTGAAAAAGCGCGTGAAATAATGGATTTATTAAAACACGATTACAATTGTCAATATGATGAGAAAGATTCTGTTGGAAAACGTTATAGAAGACAAGATGCGATTGGAACACCATTTTGTATTACTGTTGACCATGAATCTCTTGAAGATAACAAAGTAACTATTAGAGATAGAGACACCATGCAGCAAGAACGTGTAGCTATTTCAGAAGTGGAAAATATTATCAGAAAAAAGCTGATTAGAAAATAGTTGGTAAAGGTTAATAATTGTTAATCTTAGGTGGTAGGTTAGGGCAAAACATTTCATTTTAATAATTTTGAATCAGACTAAAACACTATTAAAATGAACCGGTTTTCGTTATTGTTTTTAATCCTACTTTTTTCATTTCCTGTTGAAGCTCAAGTAGATAAAAACCAGTTGGGTGCTTGGTACATGCTGTTTTTAGATGGTAAATTCTCCGAAACAAGTAACTTTGGTTTTGAAAGCGATATTCAACATAGAAACTTTGATGCTGGTAGAGATTTAGAGCAATTGATGTTGCGTGGAGGCTTGTCTTATAAATTTTCTGAAACTAAGACCAAGTTGACTTTGGGATATGCCCACATTACTTCTGGTGCTTTTGGAGTGGATGATAATTCCAAATCGTACGAAAGTAGAGTTTATCAGCAACTGATATTTTCCAATAAATTGTTTTCAAGAGTTTATGTAACGCAACGTTTTCGTTATGAGCAGCGATTTGTACAAAATCAGGATATTAGAACACGTTGGAGACATTTTTTTGCTGTAAACATTCCTTTGAACCAAGAAAAACTAATACCAACTACTTTTTATCTTTCTATGTACAACGAATTGTTTATTAATGGTGAAAGTCCTATAGGAAATGATAGAAAGGTTGAACTATTTGATAGAAATCGATTTTATATGGCATTGGGCTATCAACTTACTGAAAAGTTAAAATTTCAAGCAGGAATGATGAGGCAACTTACCAATGTTGTTGGTAAAAATCAAGTGCAAATAGGTATTCATACTGTTCTATGAAAACAATGTTTTTATTCAAAACATATCCCCTTAAATCTTAATTTTGGGGAGTTATGATTTACAAAAGCACATCCGATTTAATAAACGACTTAGAGCAGCACGGACACTTAATCCGCATTAAGGAAGAAGTAAGTGGTGAGTTGGAAATGGCAGCTATTCATATGCGTTTGTTTGAAAATAGCGGACCGGCAATTTTGTTTGAAAATATTAAAGGATGTGAATTTCATGCAGTATCTAACTTGTTTGGAACGATGGAACGCAGCAAATTTATTTTCCGTTCTACCTTTGATAAAGTACAACAGCTTATCGAATTGAAAAACAATCCCATAAAAGCCATAAAATCTCCATTTAAACATTTGTCTTTGGGATGGTTTGCGTTAAATTCTTTGCCCAAAAAAGTAAGTAATCATCACTTTTTAGAAACCACCATAGATAAATTACCTTTAATTAAATGTTGGAAAAAAGATGGTGGAGCTTTTATTACTTTACCTCAAGTTTATTCTGAAGACATTGAAAAACCCGGAGTAATGAACAGTAATTTGGGAATGTACCGTGTGCAGCTAAATGGAAATGAATATGAACTCAATAAAGAAATAGGCTTACATTATCAAATTCACAGAGGAATTGGAGTGCATCAGGCAAAAGCCAACCGATTAGGAAAACCTTTAAAAGTCAGTATTTTTATTGGAGGAAATCCTGCCCATACCTTAGCGGCAGTAATGCCCTTGCCCGAAGGCTTATCTGAATTAACCTTTGCCGGAGCATTGTCGGGAAGAAGGTTTAGATACACTTACCAAGAAGGTTATTGCTTGAGTACGGATGCCGATTTTGTAATTACCGGAGAAATTTACCCTAATGCAACCAAACCCGAAGGTCCTTTTGGCGACCACCTTGGTTATTACAGTCTGACCCACGATTTTCCTGTGATGAAAGTCCATAAAGTGTATCATAAAAAAAATGCAATTTGGCCTTTTACCGTTGTTGGTCGTCCACCACAAGAGGATTCGCAATTTGGAGCGTTAATTCATGAACTAAGCGGAAGTGCCATTCCTGAAGAAATTCCCGGTTTGCACGAAGTAAATGCTGTTGATGCAGCTGGAGTTCATCCCTTACTGTTGGCCGTAGGAAGTGAACGATATACGCCCTACACCACATTAAAACAACCACAAGAACTTTTAACCATTGCCAACCATATTTTAGGTTTCGGACAACTTTCATTGGCGAAATATTTATTCATTACCAATAAAGAAGACAATCCTACAATTTCGTGTAATGATATTGAAAGTTATTTCATCCACTTTTTGGAAAGAATAGATTGGAAAAGAGACGTACACTTTCAAACCAATACCACTATAGATACCCTCGATTACAGTGGAAATGCTATTAACAGTGGCTCAAAAGTAGTAATGGCAGCCGTTGGCGAAGCAAAATGTAAACTAATTGATAATTATCCAATTGAAAATGGAAAATTAGTAATACCCGGAGTAATTGCCATGAATGGTGATGTTTTTACAACGTATGAAAATGCTCAAAAAGAACTTGAAACCTTAAACATCCTGCTTCAAACATTAAACACCGAAGGTATTATGTTAATTGTATTGGTGGATGATGCTGATTTTGTAGCAACAACCTTAAACAACTTTTTATGGGTTACTTTTACCCGAAGCAATCCGGCAAATGATATTTACGGAGTAAACGAATTTATCAACAACAAGCATTGGGGCTGTGAAGGACCACTAATTATTGATGCCCGAATAAAACCTCATCATGCACCACCATTAGAAAAAGATGAGGCAGTGGAAAAACGAGTAGATGAATTGGAGAGTAAAGGAGTACTTAAGAGTACTTAGGAATATTTAAAAGTTTTTTCTCCGTGTCCTCTGTGCCTCAATGGTTAATTAGAAATTAATACCTTTGCGTCTGCCGAAAAAACAAGAATTTTCAATTCTTTGTTTTTTTCGAGCATCCTCGAAATATTAGTTTTTTCAAATAAAAATATATTTCGGGATTTGAGAGAACATAAAAAAATATGAAAAAAACCTTACTCATACTAGCACATCCGCACTTACAAAAGTCCATTAGAAATAAGCTGATTGCAGAAGAATTGGCTACCGAAAATAATGTAGAAATACGAGATTTAACAGGGCTTTACCCTGATTATAACATCAATGTAGCCGAAGAGCAAAAAAAAATGGTAGAGGCTGACATTATTGTTTTTCAATACCCGCTGTATTGGTATAATGTTCCGCCAATTCTTAAATTGTGGATAGACGAAGTGTTTACCTATGGTTTTGCTTTTGGCAAAGGAAACTACCAATTAGAAGGCAAAAAAATAGTGGTTTCTTGTACCATTGGGAGCAAGGAAGACATTTACCCTGCTGAAACATTAGAAAAAATATTTTTCCCATTTCAAGGATTGGCAGACTATTGTAAAATGGATTATTTTGCTGAAGTAATCTCTTTTGGAGAGGTTCATGTTCCTGGAGAACCAAAAAGCGGCTTGGAAAATTCAGCCAAAAAACATGCTGAAAAATTGCGTCATTTATTACGCTCAGTAACGTAAGTAACTAATTTTCTTAACCCCTCTACCGCCTCGTTTTGTTCCAACTCATCTAAAATGGCTAAGGCTTTATTTTTATAATCGTGCATGGCTTTTTGGGTATAGGTAATCCCTCCATACTGAACAACCAAAGCAATTACTTCTTTCACTTTTTTACGGTTGGTATTATTGTGTTTAACCGTAGAAATAATAAATTTTTTATCTTTTTCTGAAGCCACTCCCAAGGTATAAATAAGCGGAAGTGTCATTTTCTTTTCTTTGATGTCTATTCCCGTTGGTTTGCCAATTTCCTCAGAACTTCCACCATAATCAAACAAATCATCTTTAATCTGAAAAGCAATACCGGTATATTCGCCAAACAAACGCATTTTTTCAATGGTTGCTTTATCGGCACCAACAGAATTAGCTCCAGAAGCACAACAAGAAGCTATAAGTGTTGCTGTTTTTTGTCGGATAATGTCGTAATACACCTCTTCGGTAATGTCTAGCTTTCGGGCCTTTTCTATTTGCAGTAATTCGCCTTCACTCATCTCTCTTACAGAGTTGGACATGATACGCAACAATTCAAACTCATCATACTCTACTGCTAACAACAATCCTTTAGAAAGCAAATAATCGCCCACCAAAACAGCTATTTTATTTTTCCAAAGAGCGTTGATGGAGAAAAAACCTCTTCTTTTGTCGGCATCATCCACCACATCATCATGAACTAAAGTTGCTGTATGCAATAACTCTATCATGGAAGCTGCTCTGTAAGTAGATTCTGTTGTTTCGCCAAATGCTTTTGCAGAAAGAAAAACAAACATCGGACGCATTTGCTTGCCTTTTCTTTTAATGATGTAGTTCATTATCCTATCCAACAATGAAACACGACTTTTCATAAACGCCCTAAACCTTGGTTCAAACTCTTCGAGTTCTTGTTTTATAGGGTGTTTTATATCGCTAACTACAGACAATTTTTGGAAAATTATTTTGGGACAAATTTACAGATTATTGCACAAGTCGGCATTAAAAACAGGGATTATTCAAGCGTACTTTTTTGTTGCATTAACGCTTCAATTTCTTCAATTTTTCGAGGAGCTTTTGCAGAAAGATTTTCCGGTTCGCCATCGGTAATCAAAATATCATCTTCAATTCTAACACCAATGTTCCACCATTTTGGGTCGCAATCCGAGCCTTCAGGAATATAAATTCCCGGCTCAACAGTAATTACATTCCCAGGGGTAAGTGGCCCGTACAAACCAGCATCATGCACATCTAACCCTAAATAATGCGAAGTACCATGCATAAAGTATTTTCTTACTTGATACTTTTTTTCGATAATACCTAATTCAACTAATTTGGTAGCAATTATTTCCGTAGCAATATTGTGAGGATCCCAAAACTTATTACCTTTTACACAGGCTTTAATAGCTGCTTCTTGAGCTGCTAAAACGGTATTGTAAATAATTTTTTGTTCTTCAGAAAACTTTCCCTTGGCAGGAATAGTTCGAGTAACATCAGCCGTATATCCTCTGTATTCAGCACCAACATCGCTTACCAATAAATCGTTTTCTCCTAACATTTTTCGGTTGGTGGTATAATGCAACACACAAGAGTTTTCGCCACTTCCTAAAATAGAAGGAAACCCGGGATGCTCGGCTCCATTTTTCTTAAAAAAATATTCAATGATGGCTTCCGATTCATATTCTTTCATGCCGGGTTTTAGGTTTTTCATTAATTCAATTTGAGCATCGCAAGTAATATCAATGGCTTTACGTAACAAAGCAATTTCTTCTTCCGATTTTATTTGTCTTAACGAAGCCATGATAGTAACTAGCTTCATGTTATCAATTTTGTCACTCGCTGTTTTGGTTTTCATTTCAAACTGTTGAATGAGAGAAGCCAAGTCATCCGGTTCCTTAGTATTTCTTACATCTTGTGGTAAGGGAAAAGCTAAAATATGCTCGAAGGTTTCAAATTCGGTTTCAAAACTCGAAAAATCTGATCCTTCGTAAGCTGTTCTTATTTCTAGAAATTCGGTTGCTCCTTTTACACCTAATCTTTTACCTGTCCATACTTCATTAGTTTTGTCTCTTTTTTGAAGAAAAATAATCTCATCGGTGGTTACTTCATTACCAAAAGTTTGTTCTTCTTTAAATATAATAAGCACCGCATGAGGTTCTCTTAAGCCTGTTAAGTAATAAAAATTAGGATCTTGATGGTACTCAAAATCTACATCGTTTGAGCGATTTCTTACTGGATTGGCAAAGAATATGGCAACAGAATTATTCGGCATTTGTTTTCTAAGTGCTTGTCTATTTTTGGCAAAAAACTCTGCAGGAAGCAAATCTTCATCATAAGCATATTGTTCTTCTTGCTGTTGTGGCAAATCAATGTTATTAGGGATTTCTTGGGCCAAAATTGCATGAAATGAAAATATGCAAATAAGAATAATAGTAGAAAATGTGTTTTTCATAATAAGTTTAGTTTGTAATTAATATTCAATAATTGAACCTAAATTTTGACAAAAAAAAACGTTGCTACTAAAGTAACAACGTTTTTAATATCAATAAAGGATTTTATAAATTAAATAATTCCTTTTTCTTGAGCTTTTTGAAGTGCAGCTCTAATACCAATTTTATCAATTGTTCTAATACCTGCAGCAGATACTTTTAAAGATATCCATAAATCTTCTTCTTCTAAGTAGAATTTTTTCACGAACAAGTTCGGTAAAAATTTTCTTTTAGTTCTTCTTTTAGAGTGAGAAACATTATTACCTGTAATCACACTTTTTCCTGTTATTTGACAAACTCTAGACATTTCTTTTGGCTTTAATTTTTAAGGACGGCAAAGTAACGCATATTTGTTTAAATATTCAAAATATTTATAAAAATTATTTTTGTTTGTTTTTATTGTTCAAGTTAAAATCCTAACAAAGTCATACCTACACTGAAAGCATGCAATTCAGGGCCTCTGTTTTTTTCAAATAATGGTGTTAACCCATACGTTGCAAATAAATTTATTCTTCCATATCCAACTCTAGCTGTTAAACTCACTCTAAATGGATTGGTGTTAAAGTTCTGATTGTCCTTATATTTTTGAGTATCTCCGTCATCTTTGTATTTATACTTCATTTTAGTAGTAAACTTATAACCTACAATGGCTCCCGCAGCAAAATGAAAAGATTTATTTTTATGTTGACCTGTATTAAATTCAAGTAATAAAGGAGCGTTAATATAAAAGGTTTTAAACCTATTCTTAGAATAATTAATGTTGGTGTCAATTACTCCCCAAGTATAGTTTTCGTTGTAGGCAGTTACATTATCATGTACAAAACTTCCTCCTTTGGAAATTAACTGAACATTGTGTTTGAGCTCGTAATTATTATACTCTATTCCTAATCCTGTAACTAAGCCAACATGATGTTTATATAGTTTGATAAACTGCTCGTAGAAATTAATACTTACTGTCCAAGATTTAGCATAATCCAACTCCATAAATTGAGTAACTTTTGATGGATTGCTCGTATCTAATCCGGCAGGATTATTTAGGTTTAAGCTATTGTTGGCATTTACAAAACCGTTTATTCCTAAATCTATTCCAGCCCAATGGTTACGTCTTTTTTTAACAGGTCTATTAATGGAAACCGAATCATCAATAATTAATACCATTGTTCCACCCCATTTAATTCTGGTAGTATCGTTTTTACTTTTGGTGTTGATTTCTCCTAAAGTATCATTTGTAAGCGTTATAGAAACATTATTTCCATTTTTAATATCCGCCAACCCTGATTTTTGAAGGTTATTAATAGGAGGATTTCCATAAATTTTTACTTCAGAAACTCCAGAAAGTACTCCTGATATTTCTTGAACAGCAAAAACCTTTACAGCTGCCGCTCCGGAAGTAGTTAACGCTACCTTTTTAGCTTCAAAATCTTGTGCTTTTAGCTCCGCAGCCCCAGAAAGCGAAATAGTAAAGTTGTTTGTTACACCTTTCAGATTTACAGAACTTGCTCCAGAGGTAGTTAAAGAAACATCTTGTGCATTAATAGAAAAGTCTAATTCTGTTGCTCCACTAGAATTGATGACTAAATTTTCGCTATTAATATCATTTTGAGATTTCACTCCTGCTGCACCGCTCACTTCAATGTTATTTAAAGTAGTATAATATACTTTTACTTGCATATCGCTGGCACTTTTTACTCTGGCTTTTACATAAATGTTTAGAGTGCCATTTTTAGTTTCGGTGATAAGATTTTCCAAGTACTGTTCAGGAACCCCAATAATTTCAATCTTTTCGTTTTCAGCTTCAATTAACACTACGCTTAAGGAAGAAGAGATGTTGATTTTATCAAAACTTTCTACTGTTCTTTCTGTTGTTTGTGCAAAAACGGTTGTTACGAACAACATACTAAGCACTGCTATTAAAATTCTTTTGTTCATCTGTTTATATTTTTAACTTGTTTTGTTTGATATTGTTTTTTTGATAGCTATCTCAAAAAATTAATTCATTTTGAAAGTGTGACGCTTGAGCTAATCCATTTGTTACAGCTCAGAAAAATTAATTTTTAACTTTTTTTGAAATAGAGAATTTACCTATACTTAAGGCGTATTCTTTAACCTCTCCTTCGTCATTTTTATTCTTTTTCATCCCACCTTTTTTACCGGCAACTTTTGCAGCTAAATCAGCAACAACTATTTCTAATGGCTGTTTTGTATTGGTTGTTTCCTCCTGAAGAATTTTTTTAGTAGCTTCTTTTTTCAGAAATCCGCCAATGGTTAAAACTGGAGCTTGCTCTTTAGTGTTATTTGCTAATACTTTTTCTTCTTTTTTTAGCACCGTTGGTAAAATAACAATACTGTCTTTTTCAGTAATATGATTTACGGCTAATTGTTCAGTGGTATTTAGTTTTTCATCAGGTGTAATAGTTGTGTTTTCTTCAATAATTTTCTTCGATTTTAGTTTAATAGGTTGAGTAGTTGATGTAGTTGGTTTGTGCGTTGTTTCTTTTATGGTAAACACTTCTTTAGTTATAGGCACTGGATTAAAAGTTGCCATTTGAAATTGGTTATCAATAGTTGACCCATCATCTATTCCTTGAATTAAAATAGTCATAATAATAACTGCAGCCGCAGCATTTTTAAACCATCTTAGTGGAATAATAACAGCTTCTTTTTTCAAAGCTTCTTTGTCTTTAAAAATGACTTTTTTAGATTTTAATTTCGTTTGTTGAAAAAGCTTAAAATCATTTTTTGCAGTTTTATCTGCTTTTAAGATATGTTTTAATGTTTTTGTTTCCTGAGAAGTGTTTATTCCTTCTATTTCGGCAATCATTAAATTATCTAAGGCCTCTTTTTTTAGAGTTGCTTTATTATCAAATAGAACGGAATTAGGTTCAAGTACTTCAAAAGCTTGTAGTTCATCTAACTCTTGCTTTAAATCGGGATGTTGCTCCAAAAACACCATTAGCTCAGCTACCATGTTTGGCGATAAGTTCTGCTCTAAATAATCGAGCAAAAAGGCTTCGTAATTATGTCTGTTTATGTTGCTCATAAAACTTGTTCTATACTTCCTAAATATTGTTGTAAAAACTTTCTTCCTCTAAAAATGTAAACTTTAACTTGCGATTCTGACAGCCCCGTAATTTCAGCAATTTCATCATACGCATACCCTTCATAATCTCTAAGCATAATCACTGCTTTTTGATCTTCTGGTAGCTGATTAATAGCTTGATGTAATACTTCTTGTAAATCGCTATAATGAGAATTTTCAAAAAAATCTTCTTCTTTAACTTCCTTAAAACTGCCCATTTTTTTGTCTCTTCTGGTCTGATCTATAAAAGCATGGTAGGCAATAGTAAAAAGGTACGATTTTTCTTTCCCCGGCTGAACATCATCTTTTTTGTGCCAAAATTTTTCAAAGGTATCTTGAATAATATCTTTCGCCTTTTCCTCATCCTTAATGTTTTTCAACACAAAGCGATAAAGATTATCAGAATAATCATCAACACACTTATTAAATTGGCTTATTGTCAAAGCAAGGTTTTGTTATTTTTAAGTAGGACGATCGAGCATCTCTAAAAGTTACAGGCAAAAATAAAAAAAAAGCGAACCGTATAAAACAGTCCGCTTCTCAAAATAAAAATACTTAACTAATTACGCTTTAATTTTTTGATTAATGATACTATACCATTTTTCAATTAATTGCAGCTCTTTATTTAATTGTAATTGTTGTTCTGAATCGTAAAACACAACAGAAACACTTGGGCTGGTTTTAGTTTTAAATTCAAAAGACAAGGCTAGTTTATCAATAATAGACTGACTACCAGTTGAATTTTTGAGGTTGATTAAACCACATTTTTTTACCTCATTTAAACGAATAATTTCTTGCGACTTATTATCTCTAACATTTTTACAAAAACAAAAAACATTACTAGTTTCATCTATTCCTATAGCTAAATCTCCGCTAACTTCGTAGTTGGTAAGCAATAATCCTTTTTCACTAGCTGTGTTTTTCAGTTCTTCTAATAATTGTTCTTCTTTGTATTTTTTTGTTTTATACATTATAATAAAAGGCAATATGCAGGCAACAATAACTAAAGCTCCTACTAAAGCGACTCCTAAATCCATTTTTTAAAATTTAAATATTGAATAATTGCACATTGAAAAAAAATCAATATGCTGAAATTAAATTAGTTGCATTGCAACAAAAAATGGATGTTTACCAGAAACAATGAAAAGGAAAGATGATATCGGCTACACTAAATAGTGTAACAAAAGAATAAGAAAACCTAAGATAACTATAATACCTATCGTTTTGTAGTTGATTATTAGTTGCCTCAGCAAATTCATCTTCCGAAAAGACTTCTTTATAAAAAGAAGCTAAAGAGCTTAAGTTTATAGTGGAATTCTGAGAAGTAGGATTAGTATAAAATTCGACTTTAAAATGAGCAATATTTAAATCAGCTTTATTAGCATCTGTAATTTCATAACTTACTTTTTCGTAATTCGCACCTTGTCCATACCAACTAACCGAAAAACAATAAACTGTTATGAGTAAAGTAAACAGTATATGTTGAACTAATTTTTGCATTATATTGTAAGAAAATATAGGTGCAAAATTAACTAAAATGTATATGCCAAGTTGTTGTATATAAATAAAAAAACGAACCGTATAAAACAGTTCGTTTCTCAAAATAAAACTATAAAAAATTTTAAATTATTTACTTACACGTTGGTGGTAAGAATTATGTGTTTTCTCAAGATGAGAAACATTGCCTGTAGGCATTAATCCCCAAAAAATAACCACCCCTGCTAAAATAAGCGTTGATTTGGCTATTGCCATTATTTTATTCTCGGCCGTTTTATAGTTTTTAATGGTAAATAAAGGGATAAACACAAATACCAATAAAATTAGTCCTGAATAATACGTAATTGTGGCTCCCGGCCAATGCATAATTTTAAAAAGTGTGGCTATGCTCAATAAAATTGCTGCCAAATAACCTATTGAGGCCGTTACTTTTTTCATTTTTCCACTAGCATTATTAATGTCTAATGTAGCCATTAAGGGGAAAACTATTACACCTACTAGCACTAAACCAATAACCAATAGTATTCCTGCTCCTGGCCAATGCATGATTTTAAAAAACACACCACCAATAACTAAAAGTGATGAAATGATTCCGATAATTCCTGTTGTTTTTTTCATTTTTCTTTGTTTTAGGGTTAATAAATAGATAGTTGCTTCTTGTATTTCTGAAAAGTGTTTATACCCAAATTCTTGTAAGGCTAATTTTAATGAATCATCAAAAGATTTACCTTCATCCATTTTTTGTTCTACCATGCAACATACATGGTCTAACAAATCAACTTGAAGCGATTCATAGCTTACGCCATTATCTACAATCAAATCAAAAATTTTGTCTATTTGTTGTTCACTTAGCGTTGCCATAACTAATATTAGCTGTTGGATCTAAAATAGATTTAATGGTAATCATAAAATCTAAAAACTCATCAATTGCTGCGGTTGCTAAATTTTTACCTTCGGGAGTTAATAAATAATATTTTCTTATTCTTTTACCAATATTCTCCTGTTCGGTAATTACTATTCCTTCTGCTTCTAATTTATGTAGCAGCGGATATAAAGCTCCTTCAGTAATTTGAATTTTACCTTGCGTTAATACTTTTACCTTACTGGTAATTTCATACCCATACATTCTTCCTTCTTGTTCTAACAATTTTAGGATAATGGGTTTTAATGTGCCTTTTATTATTTCTTTTGAATACATAGGACAAAAATACATAAATTTCTTATGTATTTAAGTTTTAGGTAATAAATTTTAATGTTATTTATATAAATAACTGATTTTCAATAAAAATAATTTTTTAATGATGTGGTTTTAAACTTTATTGCAATTAACATCTGCGAACATCAGCCAAATCCGTGTGCCATAAAAATAGAATGCAAATGGCAGGATTAAATGGACAAAAAAGCCTTTACGTCTTAGTGTCTATGTGGTAAAACCTATGAATTACTTTCTGTAAGCCAATAACCTTTCTACATACTTGCCAATAATATCAAACTCAAGGTTTACGGTATTTCCAGCTTTTAGAGTTTTAAAGGTGGTATGCTCAAACGTATAAGGAATAATACAAACAGAAAATTGCGTGCGTTGAGCATCTACAACAGTTAAGCTCACACCATTTATGGTAATAGAACCTTTTTCTACGGTAATGTGGTCTTTTGTTTCGTGGGTAATGGTAAACATCCAGCTGCCATTTTCTTCTTTAATAGATTTACAAACACCTGTTTGGTCAACATGCCCCTGAACAATATGTCCGTCAAACCTGCTGCTTGCTGACATTGCTCTTTCTAAATTAACTAAGCTGCCAATGGTTAAATCTCCTAAGTTGGTTTTGGCTAAAGTTTCTTTAATGGCGGTAACGGTGTAAACATCATCATTAATATTAATAACGGTTAAGCAAACACCGTTATGAGAAACACTTTGGTCAATTTTAAGTTCTTTTGTTAATGCACTTTTAACCGAAAAATGGATGTTGTTGCCTTCTTTTTCAATACTAACAATTTGCCCTAAATCTTCTATAATTCCTGTAAACATACTATGGTTTTGATACGCCTTTATTTCGGAGCAAAGTTACAAAACCTTTAATGATTCTCGGTTTTGTTCCTTCAAGGGTGAGTTCATTTACTTTGCATAAATAATAATAGGTTCCATCAGGAACATCGGCACCATTGTCTTTGTGGGTACCGTTCCATTTAAAATCGGGTTCGGTAGCTTTGTAAATAACTTGTCCCCAACGATTAAAAATTTCTAAATCTATGGAACCAATATATTTAAAAGGAAAGGCTTGGAAAAAGTCATTCATGCCATCACCACCCGGAGTAAATATGTTAGGTAAGTCATAATTCGGACAGTTATCTACACAAACGGAATCACTAAAAGCACTTTCGTTGCCCACAGAATCAATACCTGTAATTACGTAACATCCGGCAATAGAAAATAAATTGCTATGCAAATAATTGGAAATATTATTGTCATTAATAGTGGCAATTAATACATAATCGCCATCAAGAGAATCTTTTTTGTAAAGATTAAAACTCAGCACATCATCGGCACAAGTGCTAAAAAAGTTTTGCCAATTCAGTTCGCTTTGTTGTAAATCACAATCGGCATTAATAGTTAATACAGGCGGACAAGGCTTAACATTGTCTATTGGTTGCCCACAAATTTCTTGTGAGTAGTTAATGATAGGGAATACGATATCGGGAGAGGAATATCCACCAATACTTTTTACTTTATAGCAATAGGTTGTTAGGTTGGATAACCCGGTATCTGTATAAGTAGCGTTAGAAGTAATGTCCAATGAATCAAAAAGTAAGGTAGTAGTATTTTGTCTGTAAATTACATGTTGTGTATTTGTCCAAGGTACATTTTCATTCCAAACTAAGGTTAATTGATTGTCTGAAGGTACTAACGTAAGATAAATAGAAGAAGCGACAGTAGATTGTCCCATCAATTCTCTTGTCCCATTAGTTAAATTATAAATATCAACACGATAATAATATTGAAAGTCTTTGGTGTTGAGGTTAATGTCGGTATAAGTTGTGTCATTAATGGTTGCGGTAGAATCTATCAAAACCATATTGCTTGTGTTTTGAACTCCTCTGTAAATTAAGTATCGGTAAGGTCCGGGATAGATGGTGGTATTATGATCTGTTGGTTTCGACCATTCTACATAAATGTCTCCTGTACTGATGTCCGTTGAGTTTATAGTTACATGAGTGATAATAGGTACATTTTTTTCTAACTGACCACAAGCTTCATCAGATGCTATACTTTTAGCTCCATCGGGATAAATAGCATAAACCCTATAACAATAGTCTTCACCGGGAATTAAACCTTGTCCTTGGTTATTGTCTGTGTAAGTGGTATCGTTTACATTATTAGTTTGCCCAATGTATTGATATCCTGCAATTGGAGGAATTCCTGTTTCGCAAATACTTGGGTTCCAAGTGGAATTCCCTCTTCTTCTGTAAACATGATAGCCAATAGCATTGGAGCAAGTCGGACTCCAATCTAATTTTATAGAGTTGGGCTGAACAGTAGTAGTTAAGTTTTGAATTTTCGGACCAATAACCCTAATGGTAGTGGTTTGATAATCTACTAAATTAGCTGTATGAGAATCTGTTGCTTTAAAACTTACATAATAAGGCGTTTTTCTAATATTAGAACAATTAGTTGACCAAGTAAAAGTACCAGTAGTAGATGTTGAAGGGGCTGTAACTTGTTGGAAATTGGCAGCATTAGGTAAACTATAAGGAATTCCTGTTGAGGTAAGCGTAACTGCTGAACTTCCTGTTGCAAAAACATTAAACCCTAAAAAATCTCCAGCAATAACGCAAGTATCGGTTACAGTAGTAATATTGGGTGGTGGAGGGCAATTAGGGTAAACGGTAATTTGCATATCTCTTAGAATAGCCCCAATTCGTTGTCCGTTTCTAAATTCTTCTATTAAGATAGCAATATTGAATTCTCCAGCCATAGTGGGGGTGTTCCAAATCAAATCTCCGTTCGCACTATTTATGGTCAAAAAATTTGAAGCGTTGGGTAGGGTATAGCCTGGAATTAAAGCCCCACCTTGGGCTCGACTTCTGTCAATAGAATAATATAAACTATCTCCATCAGGATCAACTGCTCCGGGGTTGTGTATATAAATTTGGTTTACACAAGCATTGTCAATTGGTGGATTAAGAAGCACTGGTGAATTATTTATTCCCTGAAAAGGGTTGATATATAGCTTTGTTTCTAAGTAAAAAACAATGTTTACCGAGTTGGGTATGTTTACAATGTTTTCATTTCTGTTAGGGTCTTCAACGCTAATAATATAAGGGGTTGGGCTAGGACCTGGGTAAGTATGTCTACCAACATAAACATTTTTATTGATGTCATTTCCTAAAAAAACTTTACTAATTCTATCTATAGAATCTATAGGAGAATTATCCCCCCAATTTATAGGCAGTTCTGGTCTATCGGCAGGACTTTGATCTCGGGTGTAAGTAGTTACTGTTATCTCATAAGTTAAGCCTGAAACATGGGTATAGGTAATTTCTCCTGCACGGTTGTGAGTAGCATAAATGTTAGCAGAAATTGCCAATAGCAATATGAGCAGTAGTTTATTCATGTTAAAATTTAGAGTTATAAAATTAAGCATTTTTAGTTTCATGGTATTTTATTGGGTTTAAAATACGTTAAAAATTTAATTTAAAGAGTTATAAAAAAGTAATTTTGGGGGATAATTAAAAATTCCAGTTCATGGCTATCTTACTAAAAAATGCCCAAATTGTTAATCAGGGTAAAATAACTAAAGGGCATCTTCTTGTTGAAAATGAAATTATCAGTAAAATTTTTGATGTTCATGATGATATCAGTTCATTAGCTAATACTACTGAGATTATTGATTTAAAAAACAAGTATGTTTTTCCTGGGGTAATTGACGACCAAGTACATTTTAGAGAGCCAGGATTAACCCATAAAGCCGAAATTTTTACTGAATCTAGAGCTGCTGTTGCAGGAGGGATTACTTCTTTTATGGAAATGCCAAATACTGTTCCGAATACGCTTACTCAAGAATTATTGGAAGAAAAATATGCTATTGCTGCAAAAAATTCGGCTGCCAACTATTCTTTTTTTATGGGAGCTTCTAACGATAATTTGGAGGAGGTGCTCAAAACCAATCCAAAAAATGTTTGTGGAGTAAAAATCTTTATGGGCTCATCAACAGGTAATATGTTGGTAGATAAAAAAGAAGTATTGGAAAATATTTTTGCCAACTGCAAAATGCTTATTGCCACACATTGCGAAGATGAGGATATCATTATTTCTAATAGTGAAAAATATAAAGCACAATATGGAGAAGATGTTCCTATTGCTTGTCATCCCAAAATTAGAAGTGAAGAAGCTTGTTATAAATCTTCTTCTTTTGCGGTGGAGTTAGCAAAAAAACACAACACCCGATTACACATTTTACATATTTCTACAGCTAAAGAGTTAGACCTTTTTGATAATACTTTACCACTAAAAGATAAGCGTATTACTGCCGAAGCTTGTGTGCATCATCTTTGGTTTTGTGATGAAGATTATGAGGATAAAGGCACATTAATTAAATGGAATCCAGCAGTAAAAACGGCTAAAGATAGAGATGTTATTTTACAAGGGGTGTTAGACAATAAAATTGATGTAATTGCTACCGACCATGCTCCACATACCTTAGAAGAAAAATCGAACAGTTATTTTAAAGCTCCTTCAGGCGGTCCATTAGTCCAACATGCTTTAGTCTCTATGCTCGAGCATTACCATAATGGTAAAATTAGCCTGGAAAAAATTGCTGAAAAAATGAGTCATGCTGTTGCCGATTGCTTCCAAATTGAAAAAAGAGGCTACATAAAAGAAGGATTTTTTGCTGATTTGGTAGTAGTAGATTTAGATAATCCTTGGACAGTAGCGAAAGAAAACTTGTTTTACAAATGTGGTTGGTCGCCATTTGAAGGAACAACTTTTAAATCTAAGGTGTTGCAAACTTTTGTTAATGGCAATTTAGTTTATAATTTTGGAGAAATTGATGATACCATTAGAGGGAAAAGATTAACTTTTGAACGTTAAATTTTAAATTATTATTCTATGAAATCACTAATCGTTTTATTTTTTACTTTACTGATTTTTTTAAGTTGTAGTTCAACTAAAAGTTCAACAACTACTGAAAAAACGAATACAACTAACCAACAAGCAACTCAAGACAAACCTCAAATGGATTCAAGCGGTAAGTTTGTGAAGTAATAATAATTAGAGGTTTATTGTCTACTGTTTTTTATAAGAGAACTTGTTGAGGGATGTAGACATCACCATTTTAAATAATAAGAAAACTTGTAAGAAAGTAACTTGTTTTTATAAAACAAACCCTAACTTCGCGGCCTTGAAAAAAGAAATAAACATTAATAGACCAAAAGTTATTGAAAATATTTTTTAAATTTTTGGTCAGGTTTAAAAAAATGTCGTAAATTCGCAGCCCCATTTTAGGGGACATATTGTATTATTCTAATAATCAAAATAAAGATACGTGGAAACATTAAGTTACAAAACAGTTTCAGCAAACAGTGCTACAGTTAACAAAAACTGGGTATTAGTTGATGCTCAAAATGAAACATTAGGGAGATTAGCATCTAAAGTTGCTAATTTAATAAGAGGAAAACATAAGCCAAATTTTACTCCTCATGTTGATTGCGGTGATAATGTAATTGTTATCAATGCAGAAAAAGTAAGATTGACAGGAAATAAATGGGATGATAAAAAGTATATTACTTTCTCTGGATATCCTGGTGGGCAAAAATCAAGTACAGCAACAGAAATGATGGCTAAAAAACCAATATTTATGGTTGAGGCTGCAGTAAAAGGGATGTTGCCTAAAAATAAATTAGGTAGAGCAATTTTCAAAAACCTTTACGTTTATGAAGGTGCTGAACATAACCAAGAAGCTCAAAAACCTAAAGAATTAAAATTATCAGAACTTAAATAAAATCCATGGAAGTAATTAACGCAACAGGAAGAAGAAAAACTGCAGTAGCTAGAGTTTACCTTTCAAAAGGAAAAGGAAGCATTATTGTAAATAAAAAAGACTATAAAGAGTTTTTCCCTACAACAGTTTTACAAGGAAAAGTACAACAAGCATTTGTAGCAACTGATTTAAAAGACAATTACGATGTTAAAGTAAATGTTTTTGGTGGTGGTATCACTGGTCAGGCAGAAGCTGTTAGACATGCAATTGCAAGAGCATTAGTAAAAGTTAGTGAAGAAAACAAACCTTTATTAAAAAAGGAAAGTTTACTTACTAGAGATCCTAGAATGGTTGAACGTAAAAAACCAGGACAACCTAAAGCTCGTAAGCAATTCCAGTTCAGTAAACGTTAGAATTAAACTAATAAATAAGTTCGGTTTTTCCGAACAAGTAATCAATTATTGTTTAGTATCTAAACTGTTGAGACTTCGAAAGAAATTGTCGAGCTACTCAAGAGTTGAAGTATTAAAGAATGTAAACAATTAAAAAAAATGTCAAAAGTAGATTTTAAAGAATTACTAGATGCAGGTGTACACTTTGGTCACCTAAAAAGAAAGTGGAATCCTAAAATGGCTCCGTACATCTTCATGGAGAAGAACGGAATCCATATTATTGATCTTCACAAAACAGCAGCAAAATTAGACCAAGCTTGTGCTGCTTTAGAACAAATTGCCAAATCAGGTAAAAAAATCATGTTTGTTGCTACTAAAAAACAAGCAAAAGATATTGTTACTGAAAAAATTAAACCTACTAACATGCCATACATTACTGAAAGATGGCCAGGTGGTATGTTAACCAACTTCGTTACTATTAGAAAAGCTGTAAGAAAAATGTCTTCAATCGATAAAATGAAAGAAGATGGAACAATGGATACGCTTTCTAAAAGAGAACGTCTTCAAATTCAACGTCAAAGAGAAAAATTAGAAAGAGACTTAGGAAGTATCGCTGATTTAACTCGTTTGCCTTCTGCAATTTTTGTTGTGGACATTAAAAAAGAACACATTGCAATTGCTGAAGCAAAAAAATTAAATATACCAACTTTCGCTTTAGTAGATACTAACTCAGACCCAACTTTAGTTGATTTTGCTATTCCAGGTAATGATGATGCATCAAGCTCTATAGATAAAATTATGACTATTGTTGCAGAAGCTGTAACGAAAGGATTATCTGAAAGAAAAAAAGATAAAGAAAAAACTAAAGTTGAAAAAGAAGTAAAACAAGATAAAGAAGCTCCTGTTAAAACAGAAGAATAATTTACTTCGTTCTAATAAACTAATATAATTTTAACTTTTTAAAATCAAATAAAAATGGCAAATATAACTGCTGCAGACGTAAACAATTTAAGAAAGCAAACAGGTTCAGGAATGATGGACTGTAAAAAAGCGTTAGTGGAAGCTAATGGCGATTTTGAAACTGCTATAGATATTTTAAGAAAAAAAGGACAAAAAGTTGCTGCTAACAGAGGAGATAGAGATGCAAAAGAAGGGTTAGTGATTGCTAAATCTACTAACGGTGGCAAAAAAGCTGTTTTAGTAGTAGTAAACTGCGAAACTGATTTCGTTGCTCAAAATGACGATTTTAATAAATTCGCAACCACTATTTTAGATGCTGCTATCGCAAACAGTCCTGCTTCTTTAGAAGAATTGAAAAAATTAAAATTTGGTAGTGATGCACTTACTATCGAAGAAAAAATTATTGAGCAAACAGGTGTTATTGGCGAAAAAATCGAAGTTTCTGCTTATGAAACTATCGAAGCTGAAACAACTATCGCTTACAACCATCCAGGAAATAAATTAGCTTCTATTGTTGGTTTCAACAAATCAGGAGATAAAATTGAAGAGGTTGGAAAACAAATTGCAATGCAAATTGCTGCAATGAATCCATTAGCTGTTGATGAAAATGGTGTTGATAAAGCTATTATTGACCATGAATTAGCACTAGGTAAAGAAATGGCTTTAGCTGAAGGTAAACCGGAAGCTATGGTTGATAAAATTGCAGAAGGTAAAGTGAAAAAATTCTTAAAAGAGAACACTTTATTAAACCAAGAATCTATTACAGATAACAAAAAGAACATTGCACAAATACTAAAAGAAACTGAAAACGATTTATCCGTTACAGGCTTCAAACGTATAATGTTAGGTTAACATTTTAAAAAAAGAGAAAATTTATTTTCTCTTTTTTTTTGTCTAAAAAATAATTTATAAAACTTAAACTCATCAACTACATGTCTTATAAAAGAATACTGCTAAAATTAAGTGGAGAATCCTTAATGGGAGATAAACAATTTGGAATTGATAATAATAGAATTGCAACTTATGCAAAAGAAATTAAAGAAGTGGTAGAAAGTGGTGTTGAGGTTGCTATTGTAATTGGTGGAGGAAATATTTTTAGAGGTATTCAGGCAGTAGAAGGAGGGATGGAAAGAACCCAAGGAGATTATATGGGAATGTTGGCAACAGTAATTAATAGTATGGCATTACAAGCAGCCTTAGAAGCTATTGATGTGGAAACTCGTTTGCAAACTGCTATTGAAATGAAAGAAATTGCCGAGCCATTTATAAAAAGAAAAGCAGTAAGACATTTAGAAAAAGGTAGAGTAGTAATTTTTGGTGCCGGTACAGGAAATCCATTTTTTACTACAGATACTGCAGCAAGTTTAAGAGCTATAGAAATTGAAGCAGATGTTATTCTTAAAGGAACTAGAGTAGATGGAATTTATACTGCCGACCCCGAAAAAGATGCAAATGCAACCAAATATGCAACGATTACTTTTGAAGAAGTTTATCAAAAAGGACTTACTGTAATGGATATGACTGCTTTTACTTTGTGCAACGAAAACAAACTTCCTATCATTGTTTTTGATATGAATACTCCTGGAAATCTTAAAAAAGTAATTGAAAAGAATTCAAAAATTGGTACTTTAGTACAGTTTTAATTCAATTTTAAAAATATTATAAAAGATGAACGAAGATTTAGATTTTATTCTTGATAGTGCTAAAGAAGCAATGCAAAGTGCAATTAGTCATTTAGATGATCAGTTAATTAAAATTAGAGCTGGAAAAGCTACACCTTTAATGTTGTCTAGTGTTTATGTAGATTATTATGGGGCATCAACTCCTTTAACTCAGGTGGCTAATGTTACTGCTGTAGATGGTAGGACATTAACTGTTCAACCTTGGGAAAAAGCTATGTTGGAAGAAATTCAAAAAGCCATTGTTAACGCTAACTTAGGGTTAAACCCACAAAATAATGGTGAGATGATTATCATTAATGTTCCAACTCCTACCGAAGAAAGAAGAAGAGACCTTTCTAAACAAGCTAAAGCTGAAGGTGAACACGCTAAAATTGGTATTCGTAATGCCAGAAAAGACGCAAATGATGAAATCAAGAAACTTAAAAATGATGGATTAAGTGAAGATTTGAGCAAAGCTTATGAAGAAGATGTTCAAGAACTTACAGATACCTTCATCGCTAAAGTAGATGCACTTATTGTAGCAAAGGAAAAAGATATTATGACAGTTTAAAACAGTGTTGAATTTTAAATGTTAAGGGTTAAATAAACTTACCTATTATTCAACATTCATAATTTACAATCAATTAAACATTTCAAGTAATGTACGGAAAATTACAACAAGAACTACAGGCCGAATTGAAAAATATTGAGGAGGCAGGATTATATAAAAAAGAAAGAATTATTACTACTCCAATGGGAGCTGAGGTAAAAGTAAATTCAGGAGAGGATGTTATCATCATGTGTGCTAATAATTACCTTGGCTTGTCTTCTCATCCAAAAGTAATTGAAGGTGCTAAAAAAGCATTAGATACGCACGGTTATGGCATGTCTTCGGTACGTTTTATCTGTGGAACACAAGATATACACAAAACGTTAGAGCATAAAATTTCTAACTTTTTAGGCATGGAAGATACCATCTTATATGCAGCAGCTTTCGATGCCAATGGAGGAGTTTTTGAGCCACTTTTTGGAGAAAATGATGCTATTATTTCAGATGAATTAAACCATGCTTCTATTATTGATGGAGTGCGTTTATGTAAAGCAGCTCGTTATCGTTATAAAAATAGCGATATGAATGATTTGGAAGAGCAATTAAAAAAAGCTCAAGCTCAACACAATCGTATTATTGTTACTGATGGCGTATTCTCTATGGATGGCTATGTGGCTAAGTTAGATGAAATATGCGATTTAGCAGAAAAATATGATGCTTTAGTAATGGTAGATGATTCTCATGCGACAGGTTTTATAGGGAAAAAAGGAAAGGGAACTCATGAACTTAAAAATGTAATGGGTAGAGTGGATATCATTACTTCTACATTAGGAAAAGCGTTAGGTGGAGCCATGGGTGGTTTTACTTCGGGTAAGAAAGAAATTGTTGACATGCTTCGTCAGCGATCAAGACCATATTTGTTTTCTAACTCTTTATCTCCTGCAATTGTAGGAGCGGCAATAGAAGTATTTAATTTATTAGAAACTTCTACCGAACTAAGAGATAAATTAGAACAAAATGTAGCTTATTTTAAGGCAGGTGTAAAGAAAATTGGCTTAGAAATTCGTGATGGAGATTCAGCTATTGTCCCTGTAATGCTTTATGATGCTAAATTAGCTCAGGAGTTTGCCAATAAATTGTTAGATGAAGGAATTTATGCTATTGGATTTTTCTATCCGGTAGTTCCAAAAGATTTAGCAAGAATAAGAGTTCAATTATCAGCGGCCCATACGCAAGCACATTTAGATAAAGCCATAGCGGCTTTTGAAAAAGTGGGTAAAGAACTGGGAGTGATTAAATAAACAAAAAAACCTGATGATATCATCAGGTTTTTTTATGCTTAAATTTTTAAGAGGAACAAGAACTAGCAGTAGAGGAACAACTTTGTTCAACACAAGGTAATTTGCCATAGTTTTTAATTCCACTAAAACCACCTTCAACATTAATCAGGTTTTTAAAACCTTTTTGTCGTAATATAGATAGAGCAATAATTGAGCGATAACCACCGGCACAATGCACATAATAAGGTGTGTCTTTTGATAGTTGGGTATAGTTATGGTTGATATCATCTAAACAAAGATGAATAAGATTGTTGTGAACTAATTTTCCGGCATTTACTTCACCAATTCTTCTAACATCTACAACAGCATCATTAGCTTGTAACTTTTCAGAAAATGCTTCAGGAGAAATAGTTTCAATAGCTTCAACAGCATAACCTGCATTTTTCCATGTATCTAAACCACCTTCTAAATAACCTAAACAATGGTCATAGCCAACTCTTGCTAATCTGGTTACAGCTTCTTCTTCTCTACCTTTTGGAGCTACAATAATAATAGGCTGTTTTAAGTCTTCTATTAAAGTTCCTACCCATGGTGCAAAACCACCATCCAAACCAATAAAAATGGCATTTGGAATATGAGCAGCAGCAAATTCTTGAGGTGAACGTACATCTAAAATCAAGGCTTTTTGATCTTGCATTAAAAATTCAACCTCTTTAGCTTTTAAAGCAGTTAAGCCATGCTCAAGAATTTCTTCATAATGTTTATTTATTCCTTGATTCATTGCCACATTTTTAGGGAAATATTGTGGAGGAGAAGATAAGCCTGTGGTTACTTCGGTAATAAATTCTTCTTTGGTCATGTTGGCTCTTAAGGCATAATTTTCAATTTTTTGATTCCCTAAGGTGTCGAAAGTTTCTGAACTCATATTTTTTCCGCAAGCAGAACCTGCTCCATGTGCCGGATAAACAATAATCTCATCAGGAAGAGGCATAATTTTGTTTCTTAATGAATCAAATAAATGTCCTGCTAAATCTTTTTCTGTAAGGTCAGATTTTACGGCTAAATCGGGTCTTCCAACATCACCAATAAACAAGGTGTCTCCTGTAAAAATAGCTTTTTCTTTACCTTCTTCATCTAATAATAAATAGGTGGAAGATTCCATAGTATGGCCGGGAGTGTGTAGTAATTTTAAATTGATATTTCCTATAGGAAAAAGCTCTCCGTCCTTACCTGAATGAAAGTCAAAAGATGGGTGAGCATTTGGTCCAAATACAATGGTTGCTCCTGTAGCTTTGGCTAAATCAACATGTCCTGAAACAAAATCGGCATGAAAATGCGTTAGAAATACATATTTTATTTTAGCATTTCTTTTTTTAGCCATTTCTACGTAAGGAGTTGGTTCTCTAAGAGGGTCAATAATGGCAGCTTCGCCATTAGATTCAATGTAATAAGCAGCTTCTGCTAAACATCCGGTATAAAGTTGTTCTACGTACATCATATATAGTTTTAAAAATTAGTAAAAAATAATTCATTTATCATAATAATGGCTCCTGCAAATAATACAAACCATCCAAAACTCACTTTCAAATGTTTGCCATCTACTTTTTTGGAAATTAAGTTACCTATAAGCATTCCCGATACTGAAAATATAGAAAATAAAAGTAGCAATTTCCAATCAATTACAAAGTGAGAAACACTTCCTAAAAATCCAAATGCAGAATTTAATGCAACAATTAATAAAGAAGTTCCGACTGCCATTTTCATGGATAAGTTACCTATTTTAAGTAGGGCAGGAACAATAATAAAACCACCACCAATTCCCACTATTCCCGATAAGCTACCAATTACCATTCCTCCTAAAAAGTTCATGGTTTTATTTTTTTTGCTCAAGGGTAATTCACTTTCTGCTTTTTTTCTATCAATCATAAAGTAGGAAGCAATCATCATGGTTGTGGCTAAAAGAGACATCACTATTAATCTTTTAGTAATTACAAATCCATTAAATGAAAAGATAGCTTCCGGAATGGCAGGCATTAAAAATTTTCTGGTAAGAAAAATGGCAATAACAGTTGGTATTCCAAAATAGATAGCAGTTTTATAGCTTACAAACCCCTGCTTATTTTTTAAAAATACACCAACTATACTAACCACACCTACCAAAAATAAGGAGTAAGCAGTTGCTATTTCAGGGTCGGTAATATAAAATAAATACACTAAAATGGGTAATGCTAAAAAACCACCTGAACCAACAAGTCCTAAAGTAATTCCAACAAAAATAGCAGCTATATAACCTATAATTTCCATTTATTCTTGACATTTATTTACGCATACTACTATTTCCGCCAAACGCTGATGTTTAAGAAAATAAAAACAATGTTTTCCTTCTCTATCAACACTTAATACACCTTTGTTTTTTAAGATACTTAAGTGATGGGAAGCTACAGCTTGTTCTATATTCAATGTTTCATGTATTGCAGTTACAGACATTCTTTTGTCGTTTTCTAAAAGCTGTACTATTGCCAACCTAATTGGGTGAGCAATGGCTTTTAGCATTTCGGATGCTTGGATTAATTTTGTAAGTTCATTAGTCATATCGTATTAACATATATAGATATTTATATACAAAATTACTAACAATATTTAATATATTGTGTTTTTTTAGAAATTTTAATGATTATTCGAACAGTTTTTTTAGCTCAGTAGCTTCTGAAGGCTTCATTTTACCGGCAAGTATAAGACTAAGTTGCCTTCTTCTTAAAGCACTTTCATAACGCTCTTTTTCTTCTTCTGTTTCTGGAATAAGTTCTGGAACACTAATAGGGTTTCCTAATTGATCAACAGCTACAAAAGTATAAATAGCATTGTTACAGTGTTTTTTCTTACCTGTTCGGTGGTCTTCCACAAAAACATCAATATATACTTCCATAGAAGAGTTAAATGTTCTGGAAACTTTGGCTTCTAACGTTACAATATCGCCTAATTTAATAGGGTGAGCAAAAGAAACATTATTTACTGATGCAGTTACTACTACTCTGTTGCTGCAACGATGAGCTGCTATTGCTGAGCAAATATCCATTAAATGTAGTAACCTTCCTCCCATTAAATTTCCCAAGGTGTTGGTATCATTCGGCAACACAATTT
This sequence comes from Flavobacteriales bacterium, assembly GCA_026196775.1. Lineage (GTDB taxonomy): Bacteria > Bacteroidota > Bacteroidia > Flavobacteriales_E > Vicingaceae > BRH-c54. The sequence continues at coordinate 130,952 of JAPHUD010000002.1, read as the reverse complement.
CGGTCATCATGGTGTAAGTTTCAATTGCTTTTTTTGTTTTCATGGTAACTATTTTGATACAAAATTACACACAAAAAAATGATTGCGTGTGATTATTGTCATAGGTTGGGAGAACTTTTTGATAGAAATTAAAAACTCACTGTCAACGCTAACGCTTGTAGTTCTCTAAGGTATTCTCTTTTATCAAATTTAGGAGCGTAAACATAACCATCAATAGTAATTACTCGGTTTCTGTGTTCATCCACCATAGAGTAGCTTACAAATGGACCGCCCATAAAATCACCCTGAACATGCCATAAACCTCGTAATTCTTTGGCATAATTTCCTTTAAGGTTAATTTCTCTTTCCTTAGGGATGTATTCTTCATAAGTAGTCATATAAGAACCTTCGGCACCTCCCGGAATGTATTTTTTGGTAATGGCATTTCTTTTTGCAGTAAGCTGATGTACATTAAAAATACTGTCATTATCGTAAGGATACGTATAAATAATAAATCCCTGACTAATAGGATGCTCGCCCATAGAATACTCTTTTCTGAGCCAAATAAAGTTGGTGTCTTCTTTTGCTATGTAAAACAAATCATCTATGTGCATAGAGAGCTTTAATTTTTCTTCTAATTCCTTAGCCAGTTTGCTATTTTTATTGACTTTGTATTTTTTCTGAAGTCGTTGCGTTTCTTTTTCATTAAAGTAATCTAACAGGTTTTGGGAGTTTTTCTCAATTATTTCGGCAGCATTTTTATCGTTTTTTGCTACTATGGTGGCAACCAATTGCCCTTCCGACCAAACATTTTCTTTTATAGAAATAGCTGGTTTTTCCTGAGCATTTATTTCTACCATTATAATGTTTCTGTTGGTTTGTAAAATTCTGGCAAAAGACCTGTGGGGTACATGAATAATGTCAAAAATAGCTTCTTGTTGAGGTAAGCCAACTTGTGTTTGCATAAACGTTTGTCTGATAGCTTCTCCAGATTGATTACTCCAATAGCCTGTATCTATTACCACTAAAAGTTCGCCTGATTTTCCTGACATACTAGGCAAGATGCGCTCGTTGGTTTCATCACAAGCATAAAATAAGGTTGAAAAAGAAACTAAGAAAAATAATAAAAATTTGTTGTTTATCATGGTTTTTAGCTTTTATCCTACTTTTCTGATTCTAATTTTAGTACCTAGTTTTAGATTGCTGTGGTCTATATCTTTGTTTAATTCTTGAATTTGTTCTAGGGTAACATCATCATATCTGTTGGCAATATCCCACAAATTATCTCCTTCTTTTACGGTGTAATATTCATATTTGCCATCGTAACTGTGTAGTTTTTCTTGTTGAATTTTTTGTTTGCTTTTATTTTGGGCAGCATAACTTGCTTTAGGATAAAGTTTGAGTTTTTGACCAACATTTAACCTGTCGCTGTATAAGTTGTTCCACTCTTTTATTTGACTGACTCTGCAGTGATATTTAGAAGCAATTTTGCCCAAAAAATCACCACTTCTAACCGTATAAATAACTTCATTGCCACTTCTTTTTTCAGCAACTTCTGTATTTGTGTTTTGTGCGGCAGCAATACTGTCTTTAATATCTTGTTTCGTTTTTAGTGCATAAATGGTTTTTTCGTTCATTAAAAAAGCTCCTATTTTATCAGCAGGTAAGCAAAGTGTATTTGCACCTTTAGTGTTGGGAATAAAGTTTTGTTTGTATGAAGGGTTTAAATAAGCAATATATTCAACAGGCAATTCTAAAAAAGTAGAAAGCTGCTCGAAAGAAAGATGTTGTTTTACATTTACAGTATCTACTTTCATACAAGAAATATCTGGTTCAATTGGATAAATATTGTGCTCAGCAGCATAATTCATTACATAATTTACCGCTATAAAAGCAGGAACGTAGCCTTGAGTTTCTCTTGGTAAAAAAGGTCGAATTTCCCAATAAGTTCTTTTACCCCCCGATCTTCTTATAGCTTTGTTTACATTTCCCGGTCCGGAATTATAAGCAGCTAATACTAAATCCCAATCGTGATACATATCGTGTAGATGTTTTAAATATCGGCAAGCAGCATCAGTAGATTTATACACATCGCTTCTTTCATCATAATAAGAGGTTACATCTAAATCGAACATTTTTCCGGTAGCGTACATAAATTGCCATAAGCCTGTTGCTCCAACTCGAGATTTTGCTTTAGGATTAAGAGCAGACTCAACAACAGGAAGGTATTTTAATTCTAATGGTAAATTGTATTTATCTAAATGTTCTTCAAAAATCGGAAAATAAACAGGGGCAAGTCCTAACATTCTGCCCGTAGTTTTTTTTCTTCGTTTGGCGTATAAATTTACGTAAGCTTTTACAATATCATTGTAAACTAAAGAGAAGGGAGAGTTTGCATTAAGTTTGTTGAATCTTGTTACATAAATAATGCTATCGAAAACAGGAACGGAGTCTGGATTATAGTTTTTAACTTTATGAACATTGTCGTTAAATCCTAAGCTTTCAAAATATCCTGACATCATCATGCTGTCAATTTTTAGTAACACAGGGTCATCAGGTAAGATTTCAAAAGTATTTTCTTCTTCTTTATTTTTATTTGTTTTATCTTGAGCTATAGCCGAAGAAATAAATAATAAAAAAGTGGATATGTATAAAAAGTATTTCATGTGTCTTTAATAATATAGGTATTTTTATTCGAAACAAACTCGTGTTGGTAATGAACGAAAAAAATTAATTTTTGTTTTGTAACAGTTGGTGTGAAAAAGCTAATAATGCTGTTTCGTTAAAACTTTTAGTTGTAAGTTGGAAGCCGTAAGGTAAACCGTTTGTGTGTTTGTTTAAGGGTAATGATATTGATGGTAAGCTGGTTAAGTTGGCGTGAACAGTATAAATATCTTCTAAATACATTTTTATAGGGTCGTCAACTTGTTTGCCTAAATCGAATGGAGTATGTGGTGAAGTTGGTGAAAGAATAAAATCATAATCAGACAAAATCTCTTCAGTTTTGGTTTTTAATATTCTTCTTACTTTTTGGGCTTTGGTGTAATAAGCATCATAAAAACCTGAACTTAACACATACGTTCCTAGCATTATTCTTCTTTTTACTTCTTCACCAAAACCTTCTGAGCGAGATTTTAAGTAAGTAGATTCTAAGTCAACTGCATTAGGACTTCTGTATCCAAAATGAACACCATCATATCGTGCTAAGTTAGATGAAGCTTCGGCAGTAGTTAAAACATAATAAGTAGGAACTAAATAATCCAAATAAGGAAAATCTGTAGCTTCAACAGTATGTCCAGCAGTTTTTAGCTCTTCAACAAAAGTCATAAATTTGGCTTTAATTTCAGCATCTAAACCATCGTTTTCTATACAGCTGTTGAAATAAGTTATTTTATATGTTTTTTTATCGTTAAGATGATTAGAGTATTGAGGTACCTCTTGTGCAGAGCAAGTACTATCCATTTTGTCTGCTCCCGACATTACTTCCATTACCAAAGCTGCATCTGCAATATTGTTGGTGAAAGGACCAATTTGATCGAAAGAAGAAGCATATGCTATTAACCCATTTCTGGAGACTCTTCCATAAGTAGGTTTTAATCCTACAATATCACAAAAAGAAGCTGGTTGGCGAATAGAACCGCCTGTATCAGAGCCTAAGGCTACTAAACATAAATTGGCTTTTACAGCTACAGCAGAACCTCCTGATGAACCTCCGGGAACTTTTGAATTATCTATAGGGTTAAGCACATTGCCAAAAGCAGAATTTTCGTTTGAGCTACCCATGGCAAACTCATCGCAATTCGTTCTTCCAATAATAATGGCATCTTCAGCTAATAATCTTTCTACAACAGTAGCACTAAAAAGTGATTCAAAGTTGCCTAATATTTTTGACGAAGCAGAAACTTTATGGTCTTTGTAGCAAATGTTATCCTTAATAGCGATAACCATTCCTGCTAGTTTGCCAGCATTATTTTGAGCTATTTTAGCATCAATTTCTTGGGCTTTTTGCATAGCTTCGTCAGCAAAAATTTCTAAAAAAGCATTTAGGTGTTTATTTTCATCAATACGATGAAGATAAGCTTTTACAATTAGCTGGCAAGTAGTTTGTTGAGTTTTTAAATCTTGTTGAATTGCCTCAAAAGAGGAATAAATTTTCTCCATAGTAGTCTTTTTCGGACACTATCTCTTAAAATTATTGTTGAGATAGATTTTTAGTTATCAGAAGAATTTATTTCTTTTTTATCGGTTTTTTCTTGAGAATCTTTTTCACCCTCTTTCATGCCGTCTTTAAATTCTTTAATACCGGAACCTACACCTCTCATCAATTGAGGAATTTTTTTTGCACCAAATAAAAGTACCACAACTATGGCAATAATTATTATTTCTTGTGTACCTAAAAATGCTAATATTGAATTCATTATTTATATTTTTAACCTTGCTTAGAGGTGTTTTTAATAGCGTCCAAAGGTACGAAAGATTTTGATACATCATTCTAGAAGAGATAATATTTTAAGGAATAAAGTCTTTATGGCAGAACTTTATTAAAAATGATAAAATAATAGCATAAAAAAACACTTTTTTATATCATAATACTATCGTATATTCGCAACCCGAAAAAACTTAAAAAATTAATATGGCAGTAATAGGAAAAATCAGAGAAAAGTCGTCACTACTTTTAATCATTATTGGAGTAGCTATGATGGCGTTTATTTTAGGAGATATGCTTCAGTCAGGGCAATCTTTTTTTAGCTCTAGCAACACAAATGTTGGAGAAATAGGTGATGTTGAAATTTCAGCTAGAGATTTTGATAGAAAACTAAATGAGTTTATCGCTCAATATGAAATGAATAATGGTCCAGCAGATGCTCAAGTTAGAGAATCTATCAAAGAACAAGTGTGGAATGATATTATTCGTGAAGAATTGTTGGTAAAACAATATCAAATTCTTGGTTTAGATGTTAGTCCAAGAGAATTGGATGATATGATTACAGGACCAAATCCTCATCCTCAAATTAAACAATCGTTTACTAATCCGGAAACTAATGTTTTTGATCCTAATCAGGTAATTAACTTTTTAAAAGGGCTAGACAACATGCCTGCTGATAGAAAAAATCAGTGGTTAATGTTTGAAGATGGATTAATTCAGGAAAGAATGTCTTCAAAGTATAATACACTTATTACTAAAGGGATGTTTGCTACAACTGTAATGATTAAAAATGCTTACAAAGAAGAAAATGAAAAGAGAGCAATTAAGTATGTAGTAAAAAGGTTTAATGCAATTCCTGATAGTTCGGTAACAGTTACGGATGCTGAAATAAAAGCTTATTACGAAGAACATAAGCATGAGTTTAAACAAGAATCATCTCGTTCTTTAGAGTTTGTAAAGTTTGTTGTAGAGCCTTCTGAAGAAGATAGAGAAGCTATAATGGCACAGCTTAAAGATATTGCAAAAGATTTTAAAACTGCCGAAAGTGACTCTGCTTTTGTTGTATTTAATTCAGACTTGCCTTTAAGCGAAAGGTATTTCAATCAAAACGATTTTCCTTATAATATAGATTCTTCTTTCTTTTTTGCTGAAGTAGGAGAAATGTTTGGTCCATACGAAGAAAATAACACATTTGCAGTTGTTAAAATTTCTGATACCAAGATGATGCCTGACTCTGTAAAAGCAAGACATATTTTGGTTAATGCAACTCAACCAGGAGATTCTACAGGATACAAAAAGTTAGATTCATTAAAAACAGTAATTAAAAAAGGTGGTGATTTTGCTGCTATTGCTAAAGAACATTCTGATGATGTTGGTTCTGCGGTTGAAGGTGGTGACTTAGGTTGGTTTACTGAAGATAGAATGGTAAAACCTTTTGCAGATGCTTCATTTAATGGTAACAAAGGAGACTTAGTAATTGTTGAGTCTCAGTTTGGATTTCACTTAATTGAGATACAAGATCAAGGCGAAAAAGTAAGAAAAGTTCAATTAGCTAAAGTAGCATTAAACATTGCTCCAAGTAGTGAAACTTACGATAAAATATTTGCTGAAGTAAGTACATTTTATTCAGAAAATAATACCTCAGAAGCTTTTGAAGCAACATTGTCTAAAGAAGATGCTAAGTATAAAAAGTTAGAAGCAAATGATATTAAAGTTGGTGACAAGACTATTGCAGGTGTTGGTAGTGCGAGAGAATTAGTAAGATGGGCGTATAAAAGCGATAAAGGTGCCATTAGCGAGCCTATGCAATTTGATAACACTTTTGTTGTTGCACATTTAGCTGAGGTTAAAGAAGATGGTGTAGCTCCATTGGAGCAAATTGCTGTAGAAATGGAAATGGCTGCAAAACAGAAGAAGAAAGGCGAGCAAATAAGCAAAGAAATGGAAGGAGAGACGGATATGCAAAAATTAGCTGAAAAAATAGGTGTGCCTTTGAGTACAAATTCAGCCATAAATTTTGCTTCGTATTCAGTTCCTGGAATTGGTCAAGAACCAAGAGTAATTGGTGTAACGGCAGCACTTAATAAAGGTGAACTTTCTAAAAAACCAGTGATTGGCGGTACAGGAGTATTTATGATATTGGTTGAAGAAGTTACTCCAGCTCCTGAAACTGCAGATTATACCAATATTAAGCAACAACTAAACGGTAGATATGCTTCTGTAGCTTCTGGTTCATTAGAAGCCTTAAAAGACAAATATGGTGTAGTTGATTTAAGGTATAAATTTTATTAAGATATATAACTTATCTATATTTAAAGAGCCAAACAAAACTGTTTGGCTCTTTTTTTCTTAAATTAATTTAAGAAATCTTAAGGCAGTTAATTTCATTTGGGAAACCAGACCTTATACTTTTATTTATCTGAAATGAAGTAAGAAAATTATCAATAAGGAGGCAGCTAAAATTATGTTTGTTATTTGTAAAGTATAATTATAACTTTAGTTAGAGCGGAAATGTCTTCTAAACAAAAAGAGTTTGTCGCTATTAAATTAAGTAAGTATTGCTCCTTAAAGGGTTTCTAACAAAAAAGCCGATGAAATTATCTTCATCGGCTTTTTTGTTAATGTTATTTGAGTTTGATTATTTAACTACTACAAATTTGTTAGTAGCAATAACCAAATCTTTATTTTTAATAGTATATAAGTAAATTCCGTTGTTTAAATTATCTAAAGATATAGTAAGTTTATTAGCAACTGTATTAGCAGTAGTAACAGTTTTACCTGTAATATCAGCAACAATTACTTCAAAACCATTATTTTCTAATTGAAAAGTAATTTGATTGTTAGCAGGATTTGGATAAACAGCAACATTACTTGAATTTAATTCATCTATACCCACTACTAAACTAATATCGTTAGCATCTCTAGGTAAGATTTTATAATCACCGAAAGAATAATGTCCGATACCAGTAACATCATAATCAGAACCAACTACAGCATTAAAATGGTAAGGGAAAATATCATCATCAGCTAAAAGAGTACCTGATCCGTCATTAATTTCCCACATTCCGAAACCTACAGTATTGCTAGTACATTCAGCATTTAAGGTCTGAATTACAACACCTTCCCATTGTTCCATATTTGCATTTGCAGTAGTAGTTACAACAGGAGTTGGTAAGGTATTTCCAGAGTTTAAAACAGTAATGTTTGATACAAAAGAAAGTTCTGTTAATCCATTGTATTCAGCAACAGTACCGGTAACTTCAACACTATCGCCAATAACTAAAGTTGAATCATTTCTTTCGTACACATATATTCCATTCCAAGCTAAAGCACTATCTTGTATAAAGAAAGCATGTCTGTCTGGTCCATTTTTAATAATCCCTGTAATCACACCTTTAGTTGTAACAACATTTCCTACTTCAGGAGAATCTCCATTAGGGTTAGTTGTAAACTGAATGTCATAGATTTTTTTAATGCTAGTAGTTGGAGGTGTTGTTGAAGTAATAGCAACGGAATCAACTAAAATACCGATTTCAAATGGTGCTGGAGCTGTTGTAGGGTCTGTGTTCCTAAGTGATAAAATAAACTCAACGCTAGTAGAGTTAGCAGGAACTGTTACTGTTTGAGAAATCATCACCAAGTTACCACCTGAAGCAGCTGCAACATCAATATAAGGGTTATATGTCCCATAAGCGCTATTAGTTACATCATAATAATTTGTTCTTAATTCACCAGAATTTTGGGCTACTACCCACATTTCTATAAGGTAAGATTCTCCCGCTACAACATTCACTGGTTGTGTAGTAAATCTTTTATGAGAGGTTGTAGCATTAATTAAGGACGCCATGCTGGTTCCATAAGTAGCTAGTCCTGTTTGTTCTACTACGTTAGCTGAAGTTATACTTGTTGTGTTTCCCATCCAATCTGTTGGATCTCCACTAGCCCAAGAGCTTAGGTTACTTTGAAAAACGGTTTGTCCGAAACTAACTGCTCCGATACAAACGGCTGTTAAAATTGTAAAGATTTTTTTCATAACTATTAATTTTAAGGGGTTAATAAAATTTATCTATTTAAAAAAGTTACCATGTTACTATAATATCATCTACTTCCCAAGTTTTACCACTTGATGCAGTTCCTGTATATTTAAAAGCTAAATATACACCATTGGTTAAGTAAGAATTTAAACTTAACGGACCTCCATTTACCCACGCAAAACCACCTGTAGAAAGATTAGCTCCTAATTGGGTCCATGTGGCTGTTGATGGAGCACTTACTCCATCATAATTAGTTGAAACAAGCACTTCCATATTTGGCCCTGAAAAATTAGAAGCATTTCTAAAATCAAAAGTAGCATTGGTAGAAGCACTTAAATCAATGGCAGGAGAAATTAACCATGCCTCAGAGGCTACATTTCCACTACCTGTCCAGTTAGACATCATTCCATAGAAATTACCTGTTGATCCAGCATCACTTGTTGTCCAATTATATGTTCCCGTAACTAATTGAGTTGTCCAACCTCCAGAAGTTATACTTTCATCTTGAAAATTCTTAGCTAAACCAGAACGTGGATTATTGAGAATAACTTCATTCGGATTTCTAATTAATAACTGTAGGGTTTCGTCATATTGACTTACAATGGCAATTAATGAACCTTTTCCATTAGGCAAAGTATCATTAGCAAAATTGGCATAACCACTTGTTCTAACAATAATAGTTTTACCAAAAGCATCTTCTAACGTTCTACTCTTAGCAAGTAAATTTATACCATCCGCATACGTATTCCCTAATTCTGATGAAGAAAACTGAACATTTTCAAATTTAATCAATTTACCTTGATGGAATACTGTATCTATATTAGCTATACTTGTAAGTACATCGGGTTGTCTATCTTTCTTAGTAGCTTGTTTAATGATGTTATTATCTACATCTACAGAATCTAATTGCATCATTTTTCTATACATATTGAGTATTGTTCCCTTTAAAAAAACTCTAACCGAATCTCCTTGATATAGACCACCGGAAGATAACAATCTTAAATTAATAGCTCCTGTTTCATCTTGAATGTAAGCTTCTTTGTAAATATTTCCACTTTGCTCATCCATGGTTACTACGGCAAACAAAGAAAGTTCATCGGTAATTTTTAGTGGAGTATTTTGATACATTGCTTTTAAATCGGCAATAGTTATTCTATTTCCTTCGGGAATAGTTTTGATAGGTGGTGTATCAAAATCTTTTTTACAGCCAACTGAGAAAAGTGAAATTCCAGCTAATAATAGTATTCCTGTTATTTTTTTAGTAATTGTCATAGTGTATATTGTTAGTATAAAATTAATTAATATTTTTAAAATGAGAATGATACCATTGCAAAATAGGTTCTTCCCATCATGTATCCAATCATTGGAGGGAATTTATCTATATTGGTTGTAGTATATCTTAATTGTTCAAATCCGCCTGTTTGGAAATCTTTATTATCCAATACATTAGTAACATTTAAGTTTACGCGAAGAAAGTATTCACCAAACTTCCACGATTTTCCTGCAAAAAAGTTTAATGTATAATTGTTATCTAATTTAGTTTGATCTAAGATTTGTGATACTTGTGGATCCGTATCTACAAAATTGTCAACAGCAGATTCAGATCGTCTATCAGGGTTTACCTGTAAATAAATATCTGCAAAATAGTTAAAATCTACTCCCATAAACCAATATTTTGGAGAACGATATCTTAAACCAATTGAAGATACTGTTTGAGGTGATTCTCCAATTTTATAGTTTTTCAAATAAATGGTTTTGTTTTCTTCCAATAATTTTGTTGAATTATCTTGAGTAACTGTTGCTGTTGGTCTAGAGTTATAAGTAAAATCTCCCATAGCAAATGTTCCTGTAGCGGTAATTGTAGGTGTTACTTTAACTTCTCCACCAAATTCAACACCAACAAAAAGTTGATCAACACCCGTCATCACATAGTTTACGAAAGTATTTAACTCATCGTGATAAAAATTTCTTGACCATAATTTATCTTGAATACTAGTATAAAAAACTGTTGCTCTTGTTTTTACTTTAGGATAACGAACAATGTAGTTAAAATCTCCGGAAAATATTTGCTCATTTTTAAGTCCACTTACCACTTCATCTCTAGTTCTAGGTGATAAAAATGAGTTTCTTGCCAATGGTGCTCTTGTTAAATAAGCTCCATTAATACTGAACATGTGTCTTCCAGTAAGTTTGTATACTAATCCGGCTTTTGTTCCAAAATTAAAAAAGTTTTGTTTTTCAGAATCACCATAAGAATCTTCCGGAAAAAGTCCATTTCTTACATTTCCTGTTCTCCAAAAAGAAGTGTAAGTAGTTGAAGCTCCAAAAAACCAATCTATTTTAGCCGAAGTTCCGTCTAACTGAGCATAAAGATTAGTGGTATTAATGTTAATATCATAATCGTATCCGAACTTATCTCCTTCTCTAACTGCTCTGTTAGGATTATTTAAATCTGTTTGAGCAGCATCTGGGTCAGCAAAATCTCTTTCTGCAAACTGATCCACATCTACCCAAAAATCTCCTCCTAATAAATCATCTATTACTTTAAAGTTTTTACTTTTATAAATACTACCTTTAATTCCTCCCGACAACGTTAAATTATCAGCTAATTTATGAGTTAATGTTGAATTAAAACCATAATCATAAACATCTTGTCTTTGTTCTTCAACAATGTATTTAGATCTATTTCCTGTTAAAGAGGTTCCCGTTCCATCAACATTATCTAAGGTGTAAAGATTTTTGCTATTAGCAAAATAAAAATGATCCCAATCTAATTGGGTAGTTGTAGGATCTTGTGCTTGCCATAATGCAGTTTGTTGAGCAAATAATAATTCATTGCCAGGCTCACTGTAAGCACTTGGTAAATTTTTCCAATATTCGGGTCTTGGATCCGCAGCATCATGCCAATTTAAACGTGTATTTCCGCTTCTACCAAAAGTGTAATAAACAGAAGACATCAATTGGGTTTTATCGTTAATATCAAAATAGTGATTTAATATTAATCGAGGTTGATGCGTATTTCTTACACGTGAATTTCTTTTTTCACCATCTTGATAACCCCAATAAGAGTTATAAAAATTATTACCTGTTAAATCGTAAGTTTCTTGAGTAGTAATGCTATTTCTACCTTGAACAGTTGGTGCAGCAAAACCCACAAAACCTAAACTGTGTTTATTGTTTAATTTTTTTTCTATAGATACAAAATAACTTGCTCCACTATAAAAGGTACCATCAATATATCCCTCATCAGAATATCTGCCAGAAGCTGAAACTGCTACTGCCATTCCATTGTCCATCATTCCGGTTGAATGCGTAGCCATAATTCTGTGACTATAAGTTCTGTTAGCAAGGGCATAAGAAATGTTAGTTCCTTTTCTTACCGCAGTTGGACGAGCATTAATATTAGAAGACCCTCCAATACCTCCAAAAGTAAGTGGTGATGAAGAAATACCATTTTTAGTTTCTTGGTAACGAGTAATGTCGTTTAATCCACCCCACAAAGCCCAAATGGCTCTACCTGTTTCGGGATTGTTTAATGTAACACCATTCATGGTTACCACAAAATTTTCTGAATCATACCCTCTAATTCTGTAACGAGCTACGCCAAAATTAAATCCGGCAGTAGAATTAAAAATATCTCGTGAAGATTGTAATAAACCTGAAACATCTTGGTTTTCGGCATTTTCATCTTCCAACGCATCTAAAGTTGTTGTAAAAGTTGGGACTACCACCCTTTCTATTTCAGCCTCGGTGGTATCTTTTGAATTACTTACAATCTTAGTTGTATCTGTTTGTGCCAACAAATTGTTTGAAAACAGAAAAAAAACGGTACTAGCCGCAACAATAGAATATCTAAAAAAACTCATGTATATATAATGATATATCAATAATTTAAAAAGCGGTTAGAAGTCTTACTTGGTTGCTTCCTAGGATGATCACTTTTTATTAATGCGAGGCAAAAATAGTAATATTTAATTAGTGAGAAACAATTTGTTGGTAACTTAATGATTTATTAACCTAAATTTATTGTCATCAAAAAGTAGCTAAAAGGTATAATTGTTGAATTATGCTTTATTTTGCAAAAAACAATTTTTATGACTAAAAAAATCATTCTTTCTCTTTGGTTAATTATAAGCCTACAGATAGTAGCTTTTTCTCAAAATAATACCGACAAAAAAAACTATGCAGTAACTTGTATAGGTTTTTATAATCTTGAAAATTTATTCGATACAATTGTTGACTCCGATACCACTTTAATTTTGCAGGATGATTTTACTCCTAAAGGACCCAAAAGATGGAACACTCCTAAATATTACGAAAAATTAGGCAACATGGCTCGAGTTATTTCTGAACTTGGTACAGAAGTCACTCCTGATGGAGCTGCTATTTTAGGGGTTGCTGAAGTTGAAAATAAATCTGTTTTAGAAGATTTGATAAAACAAGATGCCATTAAGAACAGAAATTACCAAATTGTTCATTACGATTCTCCTGATAAAAGAGGAATTGATGTTGGGCTATTGTACAATCCCAATTATTTTAAGAATGTAAGTGCAAAAAGTTATATCCTAAGTATCCCAACTGACAGTAATTTTTTTACACGTAGTCAACTATTGGTTTCAGGAGAACTACATGGTGAAAAAATTCATGTAATCGTTGCTCATTGGCCATCACGAAGAGGAGGAGAAAAAAGAAGTAAACCAAAAAGAATTGCTGCTGCACAATTAGCAAGAGCCATTATAGATTCATTACAACAGGTCGACCCTAATACAAAAGTGCTTTATATGGGTGATTTAAATGATGATCCTGTAGATGTTAGTGTTAGAGGTTATTTAAAAACTGTTGGAACGAAAGAAGAAGCCAATAATGGTAAGCTTTATAATCCTTTTGAAGATTTCTTTAAGAAAGGAATTGGCACCTTAGGTTATCAAGATGCTTGGAATTTATTCGACCAAATTATTATTTCCGAACCACTTTTAGGCGATGATTATTCTTCATTGAAATACTATAAATCAGTTGTTTATAACAAAAACTACCTCAAATCAGACACAGGAAGGTTTAAAGGATATCCTTACAGAACTTATTCTTTTGGAGAATATATTGGCGGGTTTAGTGACCACTTTCCTGTATATTTGTATTTAATTAAAGAGATGTAATCTCTACACTATTTAACCGCTTACTCAAACTTTTTTAATGAAATATTTTATTGCCTTATTTTTTCTATTTAGCTCTTTATTCATTACTGCACAAGATACGTTAACAGTAATGGCATATAACATCCTAAATTATCCTGCATCAAACGCTTCAAAAGCAGACACTCTTAAGCCTATAATAAAACATGTGCAACCTGATATTTTTTTAATTACCGAACTTACTTCTTTTAGTGGTATAAATCTTATTTTAAATGATGCCCTAAATGTTGATGGTATTTCTCACTATCAAAGTGCAACCTATTTTGATGGTCCGGATACTGACAACATGCTTTTTTATAACTCTAACAAACTAGAACTTTACAGTCAATACGAAATTCCCACTTCATTAAGAAACATTAGTGAGTATATATTGTTTTATAAATCTCCGGGATTAGGACCTGGTGATGATACTATTTTTATTCATTGCTACATGGCACATTTAAAAGCTAGTCAGGGGTGGAGCAATGAACAGCAACGAAACCAAGAAGCAGTAGTTTTTAAAAATTATTTAGATAATAAAGCTGCAACATTAGAAAATGTAATCTTTGCTGGTGACATGAATATTTATGGAGATTATGAAGCAGCTTTCAATACTATATTAAACGGTGGAAGCGTAAACTTATACGACCCAATAAATGCACCTGGATTATGGCATGCCAATTCTTTTTTTGCTAACGTGCATACACAAAGTCCAAGAACTGCAATCTTACCAGATGGTGGTTCTAATGGAGGGATGGATGACAGGTTTGACTGGATGTTTGTGAGTGATGATGTAAGAAGTGGGCATAACTATTTTAAATATATACCGAATTCCTATTATGCTTTAGGCAATGATGGTAATCACTATAATCAATCTATTTTAGCTGCACCAACCAATACATCAGCACCTCAAAATATTATTGAAGCGTTACATTATATGTCAGATCATTTGCCTGTAATAATGAAAACAGAAATTGGCTACAATGTGAGTATAAAAGAAGAAGCTACTATTCCATGGAAAGGCTATTATGCAAATCAATATTTTCATTTCTCTTCTAAAAATGTAGAAGAAAAATTAACTATAGAAGTTTATGATTTACTAGGAAAACTAATCCAGACTGCTCAATTTAACAATCAAAATCAATTTCAGTTAGCAATAAATGAAAATATAAAAGGAGTGTTTATTTTAAAAATTACTTCTAATAAAACACAGCAAAGTTTTAAGCTATTGGCTCAATAAAATCATTTTAACATGAAGTATCTTTTCATTCTCATTATAGTAAACATATTCACTTTTTCAATAAATGCTCAAAACACTTACGATATTAAAGAAGTTTCTCCCGCTTCTATTCAACAAAAATGTGGAGAATGTTTATCTGTAGTAAACAGCTTACCACCAGAAGTTACGTATGGATTCTTATTAGAAGGTAGAGACATCTATTTTGCAATGACTGATGAAACTTATTTTAATCTATTATTCAAAAAACCAAATGATGGAATAGCTGTTGATGTTGTAACTAAAAGCCAATTTCCTTGTAACTCCGAGAATCAATTAACTAACTCTACCTTTTTTATGGGGAACTTATTATAGAACCAAATCAATTACTTAAAGAAATCAAAGCGTTAACATCAAAAGGAATAGATGTTAGCAAAGTAAGAAGATTACTTTTAAACTATCACATTATTAACAGTGAATATATGATGTTTAAAAGAGATTACAAAGCAAAAGATATTTCTATAAATTACATTAGCAAAAATTATAGCTACGTAAGTATGAGTAACCAAGACTTTTTACAATTAGCTAAATACTTTTCTAGCTATGGTAGATATGATTTATCTGAAAAAGTTTTAAAACCTCACATTAGAAAAATTGATGTTGATGAAGAATTATTATTCTACTATTTAAACTTGACAATTATTGATCAGAAAAACACCAAAAATCAATCTTATAGAGCAATAATGTTAAATGCTATTAATCTTAATAAAGATAGATTTTGTAAATTATTTGATCCTTATGGGAGAGGAGGAATTAATTTTCAATTGTTAAACGACCCCTATTTAAAGTCAACCTATTGCGAAAACTGTAATTAACAGAAGTTAATTTTATCAATTATCCTATAATTGATAATACCTTCCTTCATGTATTTTCTACTTAATTCTACTTAAATTATTATTTTTTAATGAGGTAGGTTATAATAATTTGACAAAACAGGAAAAGAGAAAATATACCTAAATACTATTGAACAATAGTAGGGTATTACTAAGAAAGAAATTATTTTAAAGTACCTTTTTCTTCAGCTTCTTTGTTAAATTTTGCTTGCATTTTTAACCAAACAAACAAGCCTATAAAGCCTAAAATAATAAAAGCTACGTTTAAATTAAAGTATGGAGTTTCTCCTAACCACTCTAACGGTTTAAAGATTGTGAAAAAGAAATCGCCTAACCAGTAAATAAAATCAGTCATAATATTAAATTTGATGCACAAATGTATAAATTTATCTTTAATAAAAGAACAAAATATATACGGTAAATAAAAATATTAGTGTTAAAAATATTCAAATCGAATCAACCATTTGTAAATGTGATTGTTGTTCTTATAACAATTGCTCTAGGCTTACCCATTTTTTTTACTGAACCTACTGTTGTTGATGCCAATTTATTTCGGTTTAGCGAGTTTTTTAATAACATAAACAACACTACTTGGCTAAGATACATCTTGTGGTGTGCCTTTACTATTGGCATTGGTTATTATTTAAACTATATTGTTAATCAATACAAATTAGCAAACAACAATACTCATGTACCTTTTATTATTTATGTTGTGTTACAAACATTATTTCCTACGGCACTCATTTTTAGTCCCACACAAATAATTACAGTATTTATTTTATTTATACTACACCAATCTAATGAACTTTATAACACAAGAAAAGAAACACTAAAAACCTTTAACCTAGGTTTTTTTATGGGATTAGCAGCTATGTTATATTTACCCATAGGCTTTTTAATGCTGTTGATTTGGTTTATTATGAGGTATTATAAGCCTCCTTATTGGAAAGAGTATGTGGTTTCACTAATGGGCGTCTTTGTACCTTTTGTTTATCTATTAGCTTATTATTTTATTTTTAATGAGTTTTCTATTGATAAAATATATTTTATTGAAACGGCTGAAATTTCAGCACCCATAGATGAAAGTTGGAGTCTAAATCAACTACTATTTTTTATTGTAATGGGGCTTGTTTTTCTTTATGCTCTGTGGCATTTTGTTATTGCTACACAAAAAAGTGTTGTAAGAGTTAGAAAATATAGAAGTGTAATGTTATTATTGATTCTTGGTATTGTTTTACAACATTTCATTTTCTTAAAAAATGCAACAATAAATGCCGATTTTTTTGCATTACTAAGTATTCCCTTATCCGTAATAATAGGTAATTTACTCATCGAAATAAAAAAGAAATGGATAGCAGAAACTATTTTTATTATTTTCTTTGTTTTAATGTTGATTAATTATTTGAGATAAAAAAAGCCCCAACAATTGTTGGAGCTTTTTAGTTTTTTATCGTTGATTTTACAAATCAAACTTTATCCCTTGTGCCAATGGCAAACTATCTGAATAATTAATGGTATTGGTTTGTCTTCTCATGTAAATTTTCCATGCATCAGAACCCGATTCACGTCCGCCACCGGTTTCTTTCTCGCCACCAAATGCACCACCAATTTCTGCTCCTGAAGTACCAATGTTTACATTAGCAATTCCACAGTCTGAACCTGCATAAGAAAGAAATTTCTGTGCTTCTTTCATGCTTTCAGTCATAATGGCTGAAGATAATCCTTGAGCAACATCATTTTGTATTTCTATTGCATTTTCAACATCTCCACTGTATTTCATTAAATATAATATCGGAGCAAACGTTTCTGCCTGAACAATTTCAAAATGATTTTCAGCTTCAATAATAGCTGGTTTTACATAGCAACCACTTTCATAACCTTCGCCTTCTAATACACCACCATCAACCAATACATTTCCACCTTCAGCTTTAGCTTTTTCAATTGCAGCCAAATACATCTCTACAGCAGCTTTATCAATAAGTGGCCCTACGTGATTATTTTCATCTAATGGGTTCCCAATTCTTATTTGTTTGTAAGCTCCAACAATAGCATCTCTTACTTTATCATAAACCGATTCGTGAATTATTAACCTTCTTGTTGAAGTACATCTTTGTCCGCAAGTTCCTACGGCTCCAAAAACTGCTCCCGGAACAACCACTTTTAAATCTGCAGATGGAGTAATTATAATGGCATTATTACCACCTAATTCTAATAAAGATTTTCCAAAACGTTCAGCAACTGTTTTTCCAACAATTCTTCCCATTCTGGTTGATCCTGTTGCAGAAACTAACGCAACTCTTTTATCAGTAGTCATCAATTCACCTACTTTATAATCTCCATTAATAATACATGAGATTCCTTCTGGTAAGTTATTTTCTTTTAATATTTCAGCAATAATATTCTGACAAGCTACAGAGCATAAAGGAGCTTTTTCAGAAGCCTTCCATACACAAACATCTCCACAAATCCATGCTAAAGCAGTATTCCAACTCCAAACAGCTACCGGAAAGTTAAAAGCAGAAATAATTCCCACTACTCCTAATGGATGATATTGTTCTCTCATTACATGTTCAGGTCTTTCTGAAGCAATAGTTAGTCCGTATAATTGTCTTGATAGTCCAACTGCAAAATCGCAAATATCAATCATTTCTTGTACTTCTCCATAACCTTCTTGTAGGGATTTTCCCATTTCATAAGAAACTAATTTACCAAGAGGTTCTTTCAATTCTCTCAATTTATTTCCAAACTGACGAACAATCTCACCTCGTTGTGGTGCAGGCATTGCTCTAAAAGTTTTGAACGCACTAGTTGCAGCTTCCATCACTTTTTCATAATCTTCTTTAGTGGTTGTAGTAACTTTTCCAATTAATTGACCATCTGTTGGAGAATAAGAAGTTATTGTTTCGCCATTTCCAAATGAATGAGAACCCGTTGAAGTTCCGTTATTAGTTTCTTTTACGCCCAATTTATCAAGAGCGTCTTGTATTCCAAATTTATCTGCTATTGCGGTAGTTGTCATGTTAAATTATTTTAGGTTAATCTTAAAAATGGATACAAATTTAACAAAAACTAAGCACCTAATATTGGCTATTTTCCAAAACTTTGAAAAAACTATAGTTTAAATTTGTTTCGGTAATTTTGTTCTGTATGGAAAATGAAATTTTAAACAGAGTAGAAAAAAGCGGTTTAATTCAATTAAACATAGAAGACCTCTATCCCAAAGGTGAAAGAGTGAAAATTGATATTACTGATTTTTTAGATAATGGTCTTATTTTAAGAGAAAAGCCATTTAGAGAGCTAGTTAGCCAAACCAATTGGGATGTTTACAAAGACAAGTATGTTGCTGTTTTTTTTAAAGAAGATGCTATTGTTCCCTTGTGGGCATATATGCTTATCGCTTCTAAGCTTGCTCCTATAGCCAGGAAAGTTGTTGTTGGCGATTTTTCTGTTTTAGAAACGGCTATTTTTAATGATGTTTTTAAAGCTTTTGATTTTTCTGTTTACGCAAATAAAA
Organism: Flavobacteriales bacterium; assembly: GCA_026196775.1. GTDB lineage: Bacteria > Bacteroidota > Bacteroidia > Flavobacteriales_E > Vicingaceae > BRH-c54. The sequence continues at coordinate 111,722 of JAPHUD010000002.1, read as the reverse complement.
ATCTAATTTTAAAAGGTTGTGGTAAATTACCTATTCCAAATAATGTATTTATTGAGTTTACACTTAAACTGCAAGAACATGCTAAAAGTATTATGTTTGGAGAAGCTTGTTCGGCTGTTCCTGTTTACAAACAAAAAAAGTCTTAATGACTACCATTAAGACTTTACAAGTTAAAAAAACCTCCAAGTAATCTTGGAGGTTTTTAGTATTAGTTAATTCCTAATTTCTTTTTAACTAAAGGTAAAATATCATCTGACTCAATAGAGTATAATACCACTCCCATACTTGAATCTAATACATAAGTATAATTGTTTTCTTTGGCAACATCATCAATCGCTTGTTTAGCTTTATCAATTATTGGTTGTAACAATTTTTCTTCTTTTTTCTGTAAATCTGCTTGAGCAGTTTTTTGAAATTCAGTGATCCTTTTTTCTAAATCAGTAATTTCTTTAATTTTATTTTCTCTAATAATATCAGACATTACTTCTTGTTTGCTTTGAAAATCTGCTACTTTAGATTCATATTCTTTTCTCATTGCATCCATAGTAGTTGTTAGTTGAGCCGCATAATCTTCTATGTCTTTTTGTATAGTTTCTCTTTCTGGCATAGCTGATAATAATTCATTAGAATTAATATGACCTATTTTTACAGATTTTTGTGCAAATGCAGAGAAAGACATTGTGATTACAGCTGCTAATAATATTGCTTTTATTGTTTTCATAAAGTTGTTTTTTATTATTTGTTTTTATTTTAAAGTTAATTTTAGATGCAAATCTATATTAAATTATTTAAAAATGACTTATTTACCTGGGTCATATCCTAATTTTTTTAAAACAGCATCACTTTTATTTAATTTAGGGTTAGTATATAACATAGTTAAGCCACTAGATTTGTCAAAAATAATATCATATCCGCCCATACTCGCTACATCATTAATAGCATTATATATTTTGTCTTGAATTGGTTTAACTAATTCTTGTCTTTTCTTAAAAAGTTCACCATCAACACCAAATTTTTGTTTTTGATATTCTTTAGCTTCTTTTTCCTTTTTAATTATCTCTTCTTCTCTTTTAGTTTTCATTTCATCTGTAAGCAAAATTTGTTCTGCCTGATAATTTTTGTAAAGCTTGTCTATTTCAGCATATCTTCTCTCTAATTGTTTTTGCCATTCTATAGATAGCTTATCTAATTCTCCTTGTGCTTCTTTATATTCAGGAATATTCTCTAATACATACTCTGTATCTACATATCCAATTTTTTGAGCAGTAGTATAAAAAGGTATACTTAAAAATAAAGCTATAACTAATGTTTTCATCAATGTTTTCATAATTCAGTTTTTATATTGTTTAACAAATAAGTTTACCAACCATTAAGGCTTCCTCCAATACTAAAGTGAATTTCTGTTCTGCTGTTCGGATCTGTTCTTCCAGGAATATCATCAAATCTATATCCCCAATCAAGACCTAACAATCCAAACATTGGCATAAAAATTCTGATACCAACACCAGCAGATTTATTCACTTCAAATGGGTTGGATTTACCAAAGGTTGCCCATGAGTTACCCGCCTCCCCAAAAACTAAGCCATAAATTGTTGCGCTTGGGTTTAATGAAAATGGATAACGTAATTCCGCAGTATATTTAACCACTGTTGTAGCCCCTGTTGTTGGCGACAATGTTCCATTGCCATAACCTCTCAATGCTATAATTTCTCTACCATCTAGGTTAAAACCTGTTAGTCCGTCTCCACCTAAATAATACCTGTTAAATGGTGATGTTCCTAAACTTTTATTAAACGCCCCCAGATAACCAAAGCCGAACTTAGTGTGTAACACTAAAGAGCGTTTTTCTCCTGCTAATCTAGAAAACCAAGAAGTCTGGAAAGTCCATTGATGAAACTCTACATATTTATTTTTTTGTTGAATAGACATAGATGAATAATCTGTGTCATCAGGTCTGAAATAAGAATATGGTAAGGTATGTTTTAGAGATAAGGTAATACTAGAACCAGACCTTGGATAAATAGGCTGGTCAATTGAATTTCTAGATAAAACATGTCTGAAGTTTAAGTTGTTAGCAAATCCATCAGAAAAAATAAAAATAGAACCATAGTTTTGAAGTACGTAATATTGATAAGCCGCTTCATTATATAAGGTAAAATAATCATCAGGCACTTTTAATCTTCTCCCTAACCCTACAGATATACCGTACATTTTCATAAAAGAACGAGTATCTCCACTTCCAAAACCAAAGTTTGAATGATTTAAACTTACACTTAATGAATTTGGTTTTCTTCCTCCAAGCCACGGTTCCATAAAAGATAAACTATAACTTTGGTAACCTGTGCCACTTGATTGTGCTCTTAAACTTAATTTTTGCCCGTCTCCAGAAGGTAAAGGTCTCCAAGCACTTCCTTTAAAGAAGTTTTTAGCAGAGAAATTATTGAAGGAAACTCCTAACGTTCCGATAACTCTACCGGCTCCCCAGCCTCCTGATAATTCAATTTGATCGGATGGTTTTTCTTCAACAACATATTCAATATCTACCGTACCATCTTCTTGGTTTGGTTTCGGTTTCACATCTAACGTTTCCGGATTAAAGTATCCTAATTGTGCTAATTCTCTTTGTGTCCTGATAATATCTGCTCTACTAAATAACTGTCCAGGAGATGTTCTAATCTCTCTTCTTATTACATGGTCTTTGGTTTTTTCGTTTCCTACAACTGTTATTTTATTAATCGTAGCTTGTTTCCCCTCATAAATCCTCAGTTCTAAATCTATGGAATCATTTTCTACTCTTATTTCAACTGGATTTACCTGAAAAAATAAATATCCATTATCCATATATAAAGAGCTAATATCTCTACCACTTTGGTTCATATAAAGCTTAGCTTCAAGCGTTTTCTTATTATAAACTTCGCCTTTTTGTATGTCTAAAATTTTATCTAATTCTTTTGACGAATGAATAGTATTTCCAACCCACTTAATATCTCTAAAATAATATTTATTACCCTCTTCAACTTCTATATGAATAGCAACTAGTTTATCATTCACTTTATAGACTGAATCACTAACTATACGGGCATCTCTAAAACCTTTTTCATTATATTTTTGAATAATATTAGGTTTACTTTCTTCATATTTACTAGGTACAAATTTTGAGAGCGTGAAAATGTTATAAAATCTTTTTCTTTTAACATTCTTAAGGCTTCTACGCAATTTTCCTGATTTAATATTCTCATTGCCAGAAAAAGTGATGTCTTTTATTTTGGTTCTTTTATTTCTATCTATTTCAATGTTCAGAATTACATTGTTTTGTCTGATTGTATCTTCTTCTTGAGTTATTTTTACTTCTGTATTTAAAAACCCTTTAGCAACAAAGTAAGACTTAATTTTATTTTTGGTATTCATTAGTAAATTCTCATTTACTACCATTCCTGTTGTAAGTAGAATTTCCTCTCTTAATGATTTTTGTTTGCCCTTTTTAATTCCTTTAAACTTAAATTTATATAATCTAGGAAGTTCCTTTACATTTATATTTAAAAATATTTTAGTCCCCTCTATTTTTACTGCCCTTATTTCAATTTCGCTAAAAAGATTTTGATCCCAAAGTTTCTTAATTGCACCTGTAACAGCATCTCCGGGCACTTTAATTTCTTGACCTACAACAAAGCCAGATAAAGAAATAATTGCTTGCCCGCTAAAAGATTCAGCTCCTGAAACAGTAATACCACCAATTTCATATGTTTTCGGTGATGCATAATTTAATTTATCTAATTCACTCGTAAACGAAAATTGAGCATTAGAGAATAATGGTAATAACAAGAAAGCGGGTAAAATAATTTTTACTGCAACTTTGTTGAGGTTTATTAATATGTTATTTACCATAATAAAATTAGGTGAGTAATAATTTGTTAACTATTTAATTGTTCGCTGGTAAGACCAAATCTTCTTTCTCGGTTTTGGTAATCCATAATGGCTTGAAATAAATTTTCTTTTCTAAAGTCTGGCCATAAAGTATTAGTAAAATACAATTCTGAATAAGCAATTTGCCACAATAAAAAATTACTTATCCTACATTCTCCACTTGTTCTAATAAGTAGTTCAGGGTCTGGCACAGAAGAAGTACTTAAATATTTTGTAAGCAATTCTTCATTAATATCATCCACATTAATGTTTTCACTAACAACCTCTTCTGCAATTTTTTTTACTGCTTCAGATATTTCCCACTTAGAACTATAACTTAATGCTAAAATTAAATTCAATCCTTCATTGTCTTGGGTTTTTTCAATGGCTCGCATAAGTTCGTTATAACACTCTGTAGGCAAATTACTAAGATTGCCAATAGCTGAAAGTCTTATATTGTTTTTGTGCAATTCGTTAATTTCGTTAGTAATAGTACTTACTAAAAGTTGCATAAGAGCAGTAACTTCAAATTTAGGTCTTTTCCAATTTTCGGTAGAAAAAGCATATAATGTTAAATGTTTCACTCCAATTTCAGCAGCACCTTCAACCACGCTTTTTACCGAAATAACCCCTTTTTTATGTCCAAAAACTCTCGGCTGTCGATGGTTTTTAGCCCATCTACCATTGCCGTCCATTATGATTGCAATATGTTGAGGGATGTTGCTTTTATCTAAATTAATACTTTCCATTGGCTGCTTAAAAATAGCAAGACGCAAATATAACAATCACTAATTAATAGGAAAGGAACATTTGTCTGTTTTTCTTAAAAATTTATAACTTAATGAAATTGTTACAAAAGCATACCAATCATTATTTTGAGAATTACTAAGCTGGTAACCGTTAAAATGTCGACTTTCTAATCCATCAACTAAGTCTGTATAAGTTTTTCTATAAGTCCATTCTATATTTAAACCTAAGTTCTGAATAAAATTAGATTTTACTCCTACCCCAAACGGTATTGCTAAAGATGTTATAGAAGTATTATAAGATGTATTAGACACATTGTTTCCAACTTCTGGATTTGTGTAAAAACCTGCTAAGCCAATAAAAACAAAAGGCGTAACTTTTGAAGTTGCATCGTTATTTAACTGATAAGGTATAAAATTAAACTCAATTATTCCATAAGCATCTAACATTGTGCTTGAAAACGAATAGTGCCTTGCTTCAAAAAAGTTTATCTCTTTATTAGTTTTAACATTGTCTTCAGCAGCTAACTTAGCATAATTAGCTCCAAAACGGAGAGAATATCTATAGTTTAAATTTTTTCTATAAAAAACTCCAATAGTTGGTCGTAATTTATTCATTATATTAGGTGATGGATTAAGCTCTCCTGAATAATAAGCTATTCCACCGCCAATCCCTAATTCGGAATGTTGCGAAAACAATTTTAATGAAAATAGAATTATTACTAAAAATATTAGATAAAATCTCATAACAGCTCAACTAACGAGATAAGCAATAAAATAGTGTGTTTACTTATCTTTTCTATAAAAAAAGTATAAAACTAGAATTTAGGAAGGTTTCTTCTACGTTTGCTTATTTTGTAGTTCACGGTAATCATCCCCATCATGTAAGAGTCATTATCATTTTTATCTCCTCTTTGCTGAAGATCACCATAAAGTGTATGATCGGTAATTCTTCCTGATGGGTCAGCAAAATAAGCTGCTTTGTCTCCATAAGCTTCTCTTATCTGATCTGTACCGTAATAATAAGAACTAACATCATCAATGTAATCGGTAAATGTTTTACGCATACTTAGCTCTAAACTAATACTCCACTGGCTAAAATTACGCATTCTAGCAGATCCGCCTAGGTTACGCTTGATTCCTATTCCGTAAGGAATAACTAATGAAAAACCACTATACTGATCAGGTCCGCCAGGCAATCCTTGTCCTTCTGTATGAAGCGGTTTTAATCTCTGCCAGTCTCCTCTTTGGTCTTTTCCTTGAGGATCGAACCAAATACCACCAACACCGCCAAATAAGTAAACCTCAAATCTGAACCAACTTTTACCTCTAACCCCTCTTAACTTATATAAGTGTCCTGATTTTTGTTTAATCAACATATACTCTAATTGAGCAGAAAGTTCTACAACATGAGACCTAAAATTTAACTGACGAGCAGCCCTTGAAGGTTCTTTGGTAAGTGCATCGTCTCCACTGAACATTAAATAATATCCGCTACCTTTTACATACCAATCTCTTCCCAATTGATATCTGTAACCCAATCCAACTCCAAAACGAGTCGCACTTGGCTCAAAATCTCTTAATCCATTGGTTCCAATTTGATCTGCTCCACCTAAATCCCCTAAAAAATTAGTTGCTCCTAAAGCAAAAACGTATTCAGTTCGTTGTCTTTTCCAAGTTTGGGCATTGAAAAAAGAGGGTAATAGAAGTAGTAAAATACTAATTAGTAGTACTTGTCGCATGTCTTATGTGTTATTTATCAAATGGTTAAAATAAACAGTCTGCAAATATATTGTTTTATTCTATAAATTCACAATTATTTTTTCAACTATTTTATTTAGAAGCTTTATAGCACGTAATTAAATTAGAATCAGTCTAAACAAAGATTTAACAAGAAAATTATTGTATTATTTTTTAATTTTTGTTTTGAATAATAAATATCTATTGTATTTTTGGCGATAATTTTTTATGAGTATAATCATAACATTTATATGATAGTACTCATTTGAAGTTGAAAGAAATTAATTTTTTTATAAATTTAACAAGAACGTATGGTAGCTTTAGTAGCAATAGTTGCAGTTTTATTAATTGTAATATCTGCTGTTCAAACACTTAAAATAGCAGAGCTTTGGGCAATAAACAAAGGTAAGGTAATTTATGAAGTTACTCAAAAACAAAATAAGGTACAAGCACTATTAATGCTTGTTTTTTTAGTAGCTTACTTTGCATTTTTTGCTTGGCAAGTTTGGAAGTGGGGAGATTTAATGCTTCCTGTATCAGCTTCTGAACATGGGGTTGTAACAGATAGACTGTTAAACATTACTTACGCTTTTATTATTCCTGTATTTGTAATTACTCATATTTTCTTATTTTGGTTTGCTTATAAATATGCTTACAACCCTAATAGAAAAGCAACTTTCTTTTCTCATTCTAATAAGCTAGAGTTAGTATGGACTATCATTCCTTCTATTGCTCTAACCGTTTTAATTTTATTTGGATTAAGTAGTTGGAATGAAATTATGACCCCTGTTGATAGTGAAAAAGAACATGTATTAATAGAAGTACAAGCTCAACAATTCTCATGGAGTGCAAGGTATGCTGGAGCAGACGGAAAATTGGGTCGTGCAGGAGTTGAATTTATTGAAGGCGTAAATGCTATGGGTGTTGACATTAAAGATAAAAATTCAAAAGATGACAAAATTGTTAGAGGAGAAATCCACCTTCCTGTTGGAATTCCTGTGCAATTTGTATTTAGATCTATTGATGTTATTCATAGTGCTTATATGCCTCACTTTAGAGCTCAAATGAATTGTGTTCCGGGTGTAAAAACTCAATTTAACTTCGTTCCTACCATTACAACTGAGGAAATGAAAAAAATTACGAACAATGAAGATTTTAACTACATTTTACTATGTAATAAAATTTGTGGTGCTGCTCACTACAATATGCAAATGGATATTATAGTAGAGAGTAAAGAAGATTACGAAAAATGGTTAGCTGAACAAAAACAGTTTGCCGAAAATTAAAATACTAAGGTAAAAAAAGTAAAGATTTAATTTTAAGACATTATCATAATACATAAATTATATGAGTGCAACACATCATCATCACGAAGAACAAGATTTTTTATTTAAATACATCTTTAGTCAAGATCATAAGATGATTTCCAAGCAATTTTTAATTACTGGTTTTCTTATGGGATTTATAGGGATGGTAATGTCAACTTTGTTTAGATTGCAATTAGGTTTTCCAGGAGAAAGTTTTTGGGCCATAGATTTTTTCTTAGGAAGTTGGGCTGAAAATGGTGTAATGGCTCCAGATAAATACTTAGCTTTAGTTACCATGCACGGAACTATTATGGTATTCTTCCTTTTAACGGCAGGATTAAGTGGAACTTTTAGTAACTTACTTATTCCATTGCAAATTGGAGCTAGAGATATGGCTTCAGGTTTCCTTAACATGTTGTCTTATTGGTTTTTCTTTGTATCAAGTGTTATTATGCTAATTTCACTTGGGGTAGAAGGAGGTGCTGCATCAGCGGGTTGGACAATTTATCCGCCATTAAGTGCATTGCCACAAGCAATACCAGGTTCTGGATTAGGAATGACACTTTGGTTAGTTGCTATGGCTATTTTTATCGCAAGTTCATTATTAGGTAGTTTAAATTATATTGTTACTATCTTAAACTTAAGAACAAAAGGTATGACTATGACAAGATTACCACTTACTATTTGGGCTTTCTTAGTTACAGCTATTTTAGGTGTTCTTTCATTCCCTGTTCTTCTTTCAGCTGCTTTATTATTAATTTTCGATAGAAGTTTCGGAACAAGTTTTTACTTATCAGATATTTACATTGGTGGTCAAGTATTAGAACACTCTGGAGGTAGCCCAATTTTATTTGAGCACTTATTCTGGTTCTTAGGTCACCCTGAGGTATATATTGTATTACTGCCTGCTTTAGGTATTACTTCAGAAATAGTTTCTACCATGTCTAGAAAACCAATTTTTGGATATAGAGCAATGGTAACTTCAATTTTAGCAATAGCATTTTTATCTGTAATTGTTTGGGGGCACCACATGTTTGTTACAGGTATGAACCCATTTTTAGGAGCAGTATTTACATTCACAACATTACTTATTGCAATTCCTTCAGCAGTTAAAGTATTTAATTATATAACCACTTTATGGAAAGGAAACATTATTTTCTCTCCGGCAATGCTCTTTAGTATTGGATTAGTATCAACATTTATTTCTGGTGGAGTTACTGGTTTAATTTTAGGAGATTCTGCTTTAGATATTAATATACATGATACTTATTTTGTGGTCGGTCACTTTCACATCGTAATGGGATTGTCTGCAATATTTGGAATGTTTGCTGGTGTTTACCATTGGTTTCCTAAAATGTTTGGTAGAATGATGAACAACACTCTTGGGTTTTTCCATTTTTGGATAACTATTGTATGTGCTTACGGTGTTTTCTTTCCAATGCACTTTTTAGGTCTTGCTGGTGTACCAAGAAGATATTACACTAATTCTGAATTCCCTCTATTTGAAAACATGATTGATATAAATGAATTAGTAACTTGGTTTGCTATAGTTGCTGCTTTTGCACAATTATTATTTGTATTCAACTTCTTCTATAGTGCTTTAAGAGGACCTAGATCTTCTCAAAACCCTTGGAGAGCAAATAGCTTAGAATGGACTGCTCCTGTTGAACATATTCATGGGAACTGGCCAGGCGAAATTCCTGAAGTACATAGATGGGCTTATGATTACAGTAAAGTAGATGAAAATGGAGAGTATATTTCTGGAGAAGACTTTATTTCTCAAGTGGTGCCATTAGGACCAAATGAAAAAGACGGAGGACATTAATTTATAATTTAATTACAAGTTAAATGACTACTATAGTTTTGGAAAATAACGATTACAAAAAAGAAATTAAGCAAAAGACTGCTAAGCCTTTGTTGTGGATAGGTTTAGTGAGTATTGTAATGTTTTTTGCTGGTCTTACTAGTGCTGTAATTGTTAGTAAAGGAACAGCTGTATGGGAAAGTATACAAATTCCTTCGGCATTTGCTATAAGTACCGTTTTTATTTTATTAAGTAGTCTTACTTTTTATTTAGGAGAAAATAGCTTAAAAAACAATAATATAGCTAGAGCAAAGATATTTATTTTAGCAACATTGATTTTAGGACTACTTTTTAGCATAACTCAATATTTAGCTTGGACAGAATTATATAAAAACGGTGTTGTTTGGGCAGGAAGTGAAAGTAGTGCTGCAGGCTCGTATTTTTATGCGTTAACAGCTTTACACTTGCTTCACTTGTTAGGAGGCTTAATTAGTCTTTTAGTAGTTAGTTTTAAATCGATGAAAGAAAGATATAACGAAGAAAATTTATTAGGTGTTCAATTAAGTTCTACTTATTGGCATTTTTTAACGGCTTTGTGGGTATATCTTTATTTATTTTTAATATTTATAGCATAAATAATAACAAATATGTCAAATTCAACAGTAATGGATAGTAAAACTGCTTGGGGAGGAAACAATGTTTCTCCTTATGGTGCAAGTTATGGAAAATTAATGATGTGGTTTTTCCTTATTTCGGATGCATTAACCTTCACAGGGTTCTTATCTGCTTATGGGTTTTACCGTCACTATTATTCAAGTATATGGCCTACAGCCGAAAATGTATTTACACATTTTCCTTTTATGCATGGTAATCATCCTTTGCTTTATGTTGCCTTAATGACTTTTATCCTTATTATGAGTTCTGTAACCATGGTATTAGCTGTGGAAGCTGGTCATAGAATGGATAAAAAAGGTGTTACCTTTTGGTTAGGATTAACGCTAATTGGTGGAGCAATATTCTTAGGCTCTCAAGCTTGGGAATGGTATCATTTTATTCATGGTACAGAATTAGGCGCTATTGAATTAGGTAAAGGTTATTACACACTTCCTGATGGTACCGTAGAATCTACCAAAGGTATTATTGCTCGTTGGACAGATGATTCAAAACAAGTGCTATTATTACCTTGGCGAGAAATTGCTGGCGATGTAACTAGTCCTTATTTACAATTAACTGGTCAGGAATTAACAGAAGCTCTTGCGGCAGGTAAGGAAATTTATGGAGCTAATTTAACACACAATGAGTATGGACATCCATTATTTGGAGATTTCTTCTTCTTCATTACAGGTTTTCATGGAACTCACGTTTTTAGTGGTGTTGTAATAAACTTTATTGTATTTGTTAACGTAATAATGGGTACCTATCAAAAAAGAGGTCATTATGAAATGGTAGAAAAAGTAGGTTTATATTGGCACTTTGTAGATTTAGTTTGGGTATTTGTATTTACATTCTTCTACTTAGTATAAATAAATTAACACATTTAAAATCTTAATAGATATGGAACATTCACACGATCATCATACACCAGAACCATACAAATATGCTGTTCACCACTCCGAAGAAGATGGTAAAAAAGCTAGAAGAGTAATATGGAACATGTTTTGGGTGCTTTTAGCTATTACTACTGTAGAAGTTACTTTAGGCTTAATATGGAAAAATATAGGTGTTTCTTGGGGAGCTGTTAAAATGACTTTCATTGTTTTAACTATTGCTAAAGCTTACTATATTGTTGCTTACTACATGCACTTAAAACATGAAGTAAAAGCCTTTAAAAATACTATTATAGTTCCTTTTGTACTTTTCGCCTTATATTTATTATATCATATAATTACTGAAGGTGTTTATTCAGAAATGATGGAAAAATGGTTATATTAATAATCTATCATTTATAAAAAAGCTTCAAACCGTCTTTTAAAAAGACGGTTTTTTTTTACACTATATTTATTCTGTTTTGATGTAAATGTCTTATATTCAATAAAAGTCTCTTATTAAATACCTTAATTCGTTAATCATTAAGGCAGTAGCTCCCCAAACAATTTGTTCGTTTAACACAAAACAAGGTACTTTAAGCTGAACTCCATCAGAGAGTTTAACCATTTGCTGCTGAAAAGTGTTGGGATGAATTAGGGTTTGAACTTCGATTTCAACCACATCAAAAACTTCGCTAAGTTGCAAGGTGAAAGTTGGAGAGTAATCGATAAAACCAATAACAGGGACAACCAAAAAATTGCTTACAGGAATAAATACATCCGTTAGTCTACCGATAACTTGAACATGTTCTCTAACAATGCCAATCTCTTCATTTGCTTCACGCAAAGCAGTTTCAATTAAATCTACATCGTGCTCCTCTTTTTTACCTCCAGGAAAAGCAATTTGTCCACTATGACTACTATTGTTATAGGCCCTTTTAATTAAGACAGTATGTAGGCTATTATTTTTTTCATAAAATAAAATTAATACTCCGCTTTGTCGAGCTTGTTTTTTGGTTAATTCATCAACATCAGCTTTTCTGTACGGAGCAGCTTCTAAATGGGTTTTAATACCAGGTAGAGGCTTTTTAAAGCGTTCAGTAATGTATATTTTAAAGTGATTTATCATTCTTTAATCAATGTAGGCTTCAATAAATATTGAATTTCATTTTTTGTAATTAATTTAATAAGCTTCTTGTCATTTGTCAACTCAATTTTATCATATAAAAATGGTAATATTTCTGTGTTTTCAATTGATATAAGTCCTTTTTTGCCATTTTTTTCAGCGATAAACAATTGAGGCAAAAAATGTTCTATTAACTCATATTCTGCAGGAATTACATAGCTACCTTTAGTGTTAATTATACCAAATTTATTTTCAAAGTTAACGATGGCAATTTCATCAACAAACTCTCCTGCAATGATAAAGCTGTATGGAATTTTAAGTTTGGTATTAAAATCACAATACCCCCACTTGCCGTGTCTTTTTATAGCAATTAAATCCTTTGATATTGCCCCAATATCTTCAAATAAAGCGGGAACAACTTTTTTTCCTGTGGTATCTATTAAGCCTATTTTTCCTTCCGTCATTTGTCTGGCATAGCCTTTATCATTAAACAACGCCCAATTCAATACACCATCTTGATATGGAATAGTGGGTTCAATAATTGTCGTTCCAGTAGTATTTACATAACCGTAAAGATTATCTTTTACTACAATCGCTAAACCATTTTTAGGTTCAGTAACTTGAGTATAAATGGGAGGTAAAATGCTGTCTCCTTTACTATTAATAACACCATAAAATTGTGTTGATTTAACGCGAATAAATTCATTTTCCAGATTATCTATCCAATCGTAAATAGGTTTTACTACATAGTATAAATTAGTATCTATAATGCCATATTTATTATCTTTGAAGACGTAAGCAATACCTTTGTTAAAATATCCTACAGACTCGTATTCTAAACCAATTACAAGATTGCCACTTGTATTTATAAACCCGTACTTTTCATTTAGAGCAACAGCAATAAATTTGTTTTTGGTGCTTCCAATTTCATCATACATTAATGGAACTACTTCTTCTCCCAAACGATTAATTATTCCATATTTATCGTTTATTCCAACTATTGCCAATCCGTTTACAAAATCTTCAGCTTCATCATATTTAAAAGGAACAACAAGTTGATTGGTTTTATCTATAAAACCTATTTTTCCGTTTAAACCTACTAATGCAAGACCTTCTTTAAAGTCGTTTGCAAAATCGTAAGTTGGAGGAATTACTTTTTGCAAATATTCATTTATAAATCCCCATTTGCTGTTTTTCATAAAAGGGTAGAAAGTAGTTTTTGCCAACTGAAAATCTTTTACCAGTTCATCTTTAAAAGGGTATTCGGGATATGTTCTTAAAAATGCTTTAATATTATCAGTGGTATAATTGATGATAGATAAATTATAAATATTTCTCCAAGCACTTGCTGTATAAGGGTTGTTTGGGTTGTTTTTTATAAAATTATAGTAAGATTTTATTTTTTTATCAGCGGTGGAAAGTTCGTAAATGGTTCTTTCGGCTTGTGGCACAAATGGATTGTTAGGATGATGCTGAATAAATTTTAGGTTGTTTTCTATAGTATTGGGTTGCATAAATTCTTTATAGATTAAAGTATCTAAAATATTTTTTGCAATTTCTATTTCATTAGCATTAGGATAAGTATTGATAAAATGTTGAATTGCATCAGCGTTCTCTTGTTTTTTAGCGAAGTTAAAAGCAATTTCATTTCTTAATAAAATAGCAGAATCAACTTGTTTTGCTCCAACATTACAATCAATAAATTTATTATAAGCAGCAATAGAATGTTTATTTTTAGCAACTTCAAAACATTTTTCATTAATTAATTGATGTTGAACATAAATACTTGATGAGTCAACCCCAAAAGCCTTAAACTTTTCTTTTTTCTTTGGACTTAATTTCGGATAAAGAAAAGATGCTTCTTGAATATAATATAAAGCTGAATCTATATTATGGAAAGGATTATTGTTTCTGTAATAAATTATGCTAAGTCCATAAGAAGCCGGAACAGGATTTTTTTTCAATGATTTTTCAAAGTATTTTTTGGCTTTAAAATAGTCATGAACTTCTAAAGCGGCATAACTTTTAGTTAATTTACTGCTAAATAAATCTTGCGAAAAACCGCTTGTAGTAAGGATTGAGATAAAAATTAATACAAGTGTGTTTTTAGAAATTAAAAACATTTTTTGAAAAGCTAACGTATTAAACACTTGTTGAATGTTTTTTATGACGAAAAAAATCTCATATATATTAATTTTAGTTTTAAGCATTTCTTTGTTTAGCTGTAAAGAAGTAATGGTTAATGAATCTAAGCTGCCTCGTCCTGTAAAAAAAGATTTAAAGGAGATAAGGGCTGACGGTAAAATTAAGGCTTTAATTAATTATAGTGCAACAAGTTATTTTATTTATCGAGGTCAACCTATGGGTTTTGAGTATGAATTGTTGAATCAATATGCTAAAAGTCAGGGAGTAGAGCTAGAAGTTATTCCAATAAAAAATATGGATAGTGTGTTTATTCATTTGAATAATGGTGTTGGTGATCTTGTTGCCGCTAATTTAACGGTTACTTTAGACAGAAAAAAGCAAGTTGATTTTTCGCAGCCAATTTTATTTACAAAGCAGGTGCTAGTTCAGCGTAAACCTGAAAACTGGAAAAAACTTTCTAAAAAATCACTAAAAGATTCCTTGCTAAACTCTCCTTTAGAGTTAGGTGGAAAGACAATTTATGTAAGAAGAGAGTCTTCGTTTTATGAACGTTTATATAGTTTATCTAAAGAGATTGGTGAAAAAATTAAAGTTGAGGTAGTTCCTGGTGAAGTTTCTATGGAACAACTAATTGAACAAGTAGCTCAAGGAACAATAGATTACACGGTTGCTGATAAAAATATTGCTTTAGTAAACGAATGGCAATACCCTAATATTGATGCAAGAGTGGAGGTAAGTAATGAACAACAAATAGCCTTTGCTCTTAGAAAAAATAGTGATAGCTTAACTGCTTCTATTAATAACTGGCTAAAAGCTTATCAAAAGACTGTTGCTTTTAAGTTGTTATATAAAAAATATTATGATAACCGATCACAACATGATAAACGAATTAATGATGAGTCGTTTACAATGAATAGTGGACAACTTACACCGTATGATGAAACATTAAAAAAATATGCACCGCAAATACCTTGGGATTGGGAGTTGGTGGCTGCATTGATTTATCAGGAATCGAAGTTTAATAATAGTGCGTTAGGCTGGGGGAACTCTTTTGGAGTCATGCAATTTATGCCTTTAACGGGAGCCAAATATGGGGTTGACTCTACCTCTTCGGCTCAAGAAAACATTAAAGCGGGGGTAAAATACATTCGTTATTTAAGTAAAATGTGGGAAGATAAAGTTACAGACTCTACCGAAAGGGTAAAATATGTTCTAGCGAGTTATAATGTTGGACCCGGACATGTTTTTGATGCTTACCGTTTAGCACAGAAATATAATAAGAATCCTCAGCTTTGGAAAGACGTTAGTTATTTTCTAAAAAATAAATCTAAGCCAAAATATTATAAAGATGAAGTGGTAAAACACGGTTACTGTAAAGGTCATATTACTTACAAATACGTAAAAGAAATTATGGAGCGTTATCAACACTACAAAACAGCCATAGAAACGCATCAGGAAGTGTTGGTTGAGCGTTAGAATAGTTTAAACAATCGTTTTATAAGAAAAAT
This sequence comes from Flavobacteriales bacterium, assembly GCA_026196775.1. Lineage (GTDB taxonomy): Bacteria > Bacteroidota > Bacteroidia > Flavobacteriales_E > Vicingaceae > BRH-c54. The sequence continues at coordinate 95,917 of JAPHUD010000002.1, read as the reverse complement.
GGGTTTCTATAAATGGTCTGAATTTAAAAGAATAATAGAGATCAGGCTATTGTAAATTCATACTAATGAATTAAAATTACTCCACAATAACAATTCCCAATTTATCAGAAAGTTGAGCTTTAACTTGCTCTAGCAGCATAATTTTTTGGATAATTTTTAGTTGATTTTCATCGTCAACTCCTCTAAGTTCATCTTGTGTTTTTTTAATAAGGTGTTTTACTTTACACAATTTAAAAGCATGTACAGAGTTGATAACAGCTATTTCGAGTTGGTTGTTTTCCGTGTTTACGGTAATATTATGTTTCCCCCAATCGTTTAATTCATATTTTGTTGAAAGCAAGTCTATTGCGGCATTTTTTATAGCGTTATTTTCATGTTGAATTAAAGTTTGCTGAGACAATATTTTTTCATCTTTAAGATGGGTGTTGTAGAGCAAAAAAATATCTTGAAAAACAGGCGTGGTAAACTCAATTTCATCACTCAATAAAGAGTGAACGATATAAGTAACTATCGGAATTTCTCTTGTTTCTTCTTTTTCTTCTTGTATTACTTTAACTTTTATTTGTTGGTCGGCATAATTAATTAGCAAACGAATAATTTCTCTTTCCCAATTTAATAAATCTATATTTGAAGCGTCTTTTTTTTCGTGTTGTGTAAACGATTTGTAATCTGTTTCAGCAATAACTTCTTCTGAAGTGGAAGATTGTTTAGTATACTTTTTTCTAAGAATTTTGTTTGTTTCATTAATAAGAGCTTGCTCTGAAATTTCTAATAAAACACTACATTCTTTGGTATAAACAGCTCTTTTAATTTGGTCGGGAATAAGGGCAATGCTACTTACAATGTCTTTAATAAGCTCAGCTCTTTTTATAGGGTCTTTACCAGATTCTTCTAATAAAACACTTATTTTAAACTGAATAAAATCTTGAGCTTTTTCTCCAATATATTCTTTTAGTTCTTCGGTTGTAGCTTTTTTAGCATACGAATCTGGATCTTCACCATCAGGAAAAAGCACCACCCTAACATTCATACCTTCTTGCAAAATCATGTCAATTCCTCTAAAAGATGCTTTAATTCCAGCAATATCACCATCATAAAGTATAGTAATGTTTTTAGTGTATCTGCTAATTAACCTGATTTGTCCTTCGGTAAGTGAAGTTCCAGAAGAAGCCACCACATTTTCTACTCCGGTTTGAGATAAAGAAATTACATCGGTATAACCTTCTACTAAAAAACAATTGTCTTCTTGTGTAATGCTTTTTTTGGCAAAATAAATTCCATAAAGCACATTACTCTTATCGTAAATTTCCGATTCAGGAGAGTTAATATACTTTGCTGCTTTTTTATCGTTGGTTAATATTCTTCCTCCAAAACCTAAAACCCTACCAGAGAGGTTATGAATTGGGAACATTACCCTGCCTTTAAACCTATCAAATTTTTTATTTTCTTTAACTATGGTTAGTCCAGATTTTTCTAAATATTTAATATCGTAACCTGCATTTTGGGCTTCATCCGTAAAGGCAGTCCATTCATCAGGACTATAACCTAACTGAAATTTTTCTATGGTTTCGGGTGTAAAGCCTCTTTCTTCAAAGTAACTTAACCCTATGGCTTTGCCTTTGTCGGTATTAAGTAGTTCGTTGGCAAAATATTTAGCTGCAAAATTAGAAACAATGTAAAGACTTTCTTTTTCGTTGGCAGCTTGTATTTGAGCATCACTTTGCTCTTCTTCTTCAACTTCAATTTGGTATTTGTCGGCTAGGTATTTAAGCGCTTCAGGGTAAGTATAATGCTCATGCTCCATTATAAAATTTACGGAGTTTCCGGCTTTTCCACATCCAAAACATTTATAAATGCCTTTAGCAGGAGAAACAGTAAAAGAGGGGGTTTTTTCGTTGTGAAAAGGGCAATTACCCAAATAATTTGCTCCTCTTTTTTTAAGCGTAACAAAATCGCCTACAACATCTTCAATAATGCAGGCGTTAAAAATTTCATCTATGGTTTCCTTTGGAATCATTAAGTGTTAATCAAATTTTTTTTCGTTGTTTAAACTACCGTCTTTATTGTAAAATTTCCATACACCAGACTCTTTGCCATCGGTATAAAAACCTTCATAAAGTTTATTGCCATTTTCATGATAAACAATGGTAAATCCATTCCTTACTCCATTTACAAACTCTCCTTCACTTTGTTTTTTGCCCGATTTAAAATATGCTACCCAAATACCATGTCTGAGGTTGTTTTTAATTGGACCTTTCATTTTTAGTTCTCCTGTTGGAAATAGTATTTTTTCTTCGAATTTAATTTCTTGTTGATTTTCATCTAATTTATAGATGCCAACTACTTTAGGAGATTTGTCGGGATAAGCTTCTTCTGTTTTTTCAATATGTTTTTCTTTACAAGAGAATAGAAAAAAAACTACGATAATTAAACCAATTATTTTTCGCATAATTAACTATTTTAGATGATTTTCATTCGTAAAATTACGCTTTATTCATCTTTTAACAATAATAATTATGCTTACTTGTTTACTTGAAATTTAAGGTAATGAATACTGTGTCCTTTTTGAGAAAATAAGTTTTCATAAAAAGTTTTTATAGATAGAATATTACGAGTTTTTTCATCTAAATCTGCAATTTTTTCGCCATATAAATTAAAGGTATGTTCTATTAAATGATAGTTATGAGCTTCAATTTCTTTTAGGGTGTATCTAAAGAAACCTTCATGATCTGTTTTAAGATGGATAATTCCCTTTGGTTTTAAAATTTGCTTATATCTTTCAATAAATAAGGGAGAGGTTAGTCTTTTTCTTGCTAAACGGTCTTTTGGTTGTGGATCGGGAAAGGTAATCCAGATTTCGTCTACTTCATTTTCATCAAATAACGAGGTGATAAAATCTATTCGGGTTCTTATAAAAACAACATTGTTCATGTTTTTTTCAAAGGCTTCTTTAGCACCTTTCCAAATTCTATTGCCCTTAATGTCTAAACCAATAAAATTTTTATTAGGAAAGTGTTTTGCTAAGCCAACAGAATACTCTCCTTTACCACAACCTAATTCTAATACAATAGGGTGGCTATTTTTAAACACTTCGGTATCCCATTTTCCTTTTAAATGGTAATTAGCATTTAATACTTCAGCAGTTTTTGGCTGGTAAACATTGCCAAATGTCAAGTTGTCTGCCCACTTGGCTAATTTGTTTTTTTGTCCCATTTTGCAAATTTGATAAAAAAAAAGACTGTCGTTTTAAAACGACAGTCTTTTTTATAAGATTTAATCTTACCTAATCCTTATTCAGCAGTTTCTTCAGCAGGAGCTTCAGTTTCTTCTTTTGGAGCTTCTTCTTCAGTAGCTTCTTCTTCAGTAACTTCTTCTTCTACTTCAGCAGTTGGCTCTTCTTCAACAGCTTCTTCTAAGCCTTTCATTAAATCGTCAGCGATTTTTTGAGCTTCCGCTTCTGCTGCTGCTTTTTCTTCTTCTGATGGTCCGCATGCTACTAGAGAGAACATACCTGCAACCATTAATAATGCTAATACTTTTTTCATTTTAATTAATTGTTTTTGGTTATTGATTGATTTTTAGTTTCCTATTAGTCAAAATAGGTCACAAATGTAAACAAATATTTGTAAAATGCAAGGGAGATATGAAAAAAATTATTTTTCGTTATAAATTACACCCAATACTGTTTCTCCAACAATTTTTAAAGTGCTTTTATTTATTATATCCATATTGTCGTCATGAGTGTGCCACGATTGATGAAAACTACCTGTACTTTCTTCAAAATGAATGATGTCTATACTTGGTATGTTGGCAATTTCATTTACATATTGATGATCGTCTGTACCTACAAAATAAGTTTCTTTATCTACAAAAACATGCTGATGTCCTAATCTTTTGGCAACATCCCAAACTTTTCTTACAATATTTGGAGCATATCTCATAGAGATACTTTCTTTGGTAAATTGTGGGTTTGGGCCACCAACCATATCGAGTAAAATTCCGAAATCGGCTTTATATCCAGGGATGTGAGGATTTCTTGCCCAATATTGTGAACCTAAGCACCAAGTTTCTGCTGATGATGGACTCATTAAACTTGAAGGTTGTCCGTAATCTTCAGCATCAAAAAATATGATATCAATACCAATTTCTGGCTGTGTAATGTTTATCTGACGAGCTACTTCTAACAAAATGCCTACACCGCTTGCTCCATCATTTGCCCCTAAAATTGGTTTTGTTCTGTCTTTATCATCATGGTCGGCAAATGGTCGGGTATCCCAATGAGCAAATAATAAAATTCTCTTTGTTGCTGTAGGATTGTAAGTCCCTATAATGTTTTTAATGGTAATGTTTTTATTATTAAAAGTAGTTGCTTTTCCTTCTTGAATTTGAGTAGAAAAACCAAAAGAAGCCAATTTGTTTTTTAAGAAAATAGCACATTTTCCATGAGCTTCGTTATTAGGAAAACGAGGGCCGAAATCTACTTGTTGTTGTACATATAAATAAGCAGAATCTTCACTAAAATCAGGTTTTTCGAGTGGGATAAAAGTAGTTTTTACCGGTTTTTCTGTTTCGGTTGTTTGTTGCTTTTCTTTTTTTTTATCATCTTCACAAGAAAATATAAAAAAGCTAAGTATTAATAGGAGAAATAAGTTAATTCTCCACAGTCCAATTTGAGCCATCTTTTGAGTCTTGAATAGTAATGCTTAAATTTTTTAGTTCATCTCTAATTAAGTCAGAGAGTGCCCAGTTTTTTGATGTTTTTGCTTCATTTCTAATGTTCATAATTACATTCATTATGCCATCTAAATAATCATTTTTAGCATCTGAGCTTTCTTTTTGTAATCCAAAAATGTCAAAAATAAAGTTGTTATATAAAACTTTTAGTTTTTCTAAATCTGCGGCAGTTATGGTAGCTTTTTCACTTTTAATGGTATTAATAATTTTAACACCATCAAATAAATTAGCAATAGTTACAGGTGTATTAAAATCATCATTCATACTCTCGTTGGTTTTGTTAATCAAAGCATCAACATCAAATGATGTAGTAGCTGAAGGCTTAATTTCTTCCAATGTTTCCGTTGCAGCCATCATTCTAGCATATCCTTTTTCGGCAGCTTGTAAAGCTTCGTTAGAGAAATCTACCGTGCTTCTGTAGTTAGCTTGTAAGAAGAAAAATTTAACCACCATTGGCGAATAACCTTTTTCTAGTAAAGGATGACTTCCTGCTATTAGTTCGAGCGGTAAGAAAGAATTACCCAATGATTTACTCATTTTGGTTCCATTTACAGTAAGCATGTTTCCATGCATCCAATATTTTACCGGGTGTTCGTTACCACTTCCAACAGATTGAGCAATTTCACATTCGTGGTGTGGGAATTTTAAATCCATTCCTCCACCATGTATATCGAAAGATTTTCCTAAATATTTAGTACTCATTACAGAACATTCTAAATGCCAACCCGGCACGCCAATTCCCCAAGGAGAAGGCCATTTCATAATGGTATTTTCGGAAGCTTTTTTCCAAAGGGCAAAATCCGCAAAGAATTTTTTGTCAGTTCCGCCTTCTAACTCTTCTCTAGTATTTTCAATAAGTTCGTCTAATTTTCTTCCCGAAAGTTCTCCGTAATTATATTTTTCAGCATATTTTTTTACATCAAAATACACAGAACCGTTTATTTCGTAAGCATATCCATTTTTTATGATGTCTTGAATCATCTCAATTTGCTCAATAATATGACCTGTTGCTGTAGGCTCTATACTTGGAGGGATTAAGTTAAACAATTTGGTAACATCATGGAAACTGTTGGTGTACTTCTGAACAATTTCCATAGGTTCAATTTTTTCTAACCGGGCACGTTTTTCAATTTTATCCTCTCCTGCATCAGCATCATCAACTAAATGTCCAACATCTGTAATATTTCTTACATACCTTACTTTATAACCTAAAAATTTTAAATATCTATAAACAACATCAAATGTTATAAAGGTTCTAACATTACCTAAATGCACTTCGTTATAAACAGTAGGGCCGCACACATAAAGTCCAACAAATGGAGGTGAAAGTGGTTCAAAAACTTCTTTTTTAGAGTTTAAGCTATTATAGATTTTTAATCGATTATCAGACATGTTAAAATTTTTGGTAAAAATAATGTTAATCTATAAAACAAAAAACCCAACTTTTAATAAAAGTTGGGTTTTTTAAATAAAGGATATAATATTAATCTTTTGGAAGAGGTGCTTCACCAATGTATCTTCCGTTTTTAATTAATTCAATGCTTATTAAAATTCCGTTTTCATCATATTTGTAGTTTTTACCATCCATCAAGCGATAGTTTTTAAACAAACCATCTTTAGATATTTGTTTGTCTTTATTGTATAGTTTATGTTGTCCATTTCCGTCAAAAACACCTTTATTCACAACTTCAGCTTTATCAACTTTCACAACTTTCACAGGATCTTTTTCGGTTACTACAGTTTCTTTGATAGGTGTTTTTGGTTCATATACCTTAGTATTAGCAACATCTAAATTACCATCAACAAAAACTTTTTCCGCTTTTAAAGAACCATCTGGGTAATATTCAGTTACTTTTTCTTCTTTTCCTTCTTTAATTTCAGCAACAATCATTACTGCACCATCTTCATAGTAATATTTTTGTTCACCATCTCTTTTGCCTTTTTCATTGAAAACAAATTCTTGAGCGACTTCACCATTTGGATGTTTTCTAACAAATTTACCAACATTTCTATTGTTTTTCCATTCGCCTTCTTCTTCTAACTCACCATTTTCGTAATAAGTTTTGTAATATCCGTTTGGTCGGCTATTAACATAAGCAACCTCACTTTTAGTTTTTCCATTTGGATAAAACATTTTCCAAATACCTTGTTTACGGCTATTTTCATACTCACCTTGTTCAACCACTTGATCTGGCTGATAGTCAGGAAGTTTTTTCATTCTACCAAAGATTTTCCAAAAACCTTGTTTAAGGTTACTCTCATCTATATAGTTTATAGTATCTCCATTTATTATTTCAAACTTCTGTGCCGCAACACTAATGTTTGAGGAGATAAAGACTGTGATTATTATGTAGTATATATATTTCATTAAAATGAAGTTTAATGTAACGTAAATTTAAACAAAAATAACAAATAAATAAAATCTTTTAGATTAACACTGTATATTAATCGACAAAAAATAACTCGGTGTACTTGAACGCTTCAAAAATTAAAAGGTTTCAAAATTATGAAACTTAAATATATATTTTTTTAAAGGATGGTAAAAACCATGCCAATAAGCTTAGTATTTAAATGTAGTATGGAGAAATCATCCAATAAACAATAACACCTGAAATCGCTACATATAGCCATAATGGGAATGTTATACGTGCTATTTTTTTATGTTTATCAAATTCTTGTAATAGTGCTCTATTATAGGTTATTAATACTAAAGGGATAATAGTTACAGATAATATAATATGAGAAATTAGTATTACAAAGTAAATGATTTTTGTTGTCTCATCTCCACCAAATTTTGTTGGGTCTGAGGTGATGTGATAAGCGATATACATTAACAAAAATAATGTAGAAAGTGCTAAGCTTGTTTTCACCAACATTTCATGGAGTTTTCTCTTGTTTTTTTTTATCGCAATTACAGCAAAAATTAAGGTAAATACAGTTATGGAGTTAATTCCTGCGTAAATGGGTGGAAGAAAACTAAGTGGTTCTACATTAGGAAGTTTAACGTTAAACAAAACGGTAACAGCTAAAGGAAGTGCAATTGAGATAATAATAATTAGCGTCTTGTTTTTCAACTCAATTAATTTTTATCTATTAAAAGAATAGCTAATGATGAGACAAGATAAAGATAAGACATTAACATCACTTTTAGTGCATATTTATCATCTTGTGTTTTTACCAACTTTATTGCCGGATAAACCATTAGGGCGGCTAGTATGAAAAGTGTTATAGTCGCAATTCGTCCAGAGATATTAAAATATTCTGGTAAAAAGCTTCCGCTAAATAACACTAAAGCACTGAAAAGAATAATTACAGAACTTGTTTTGTTTTTTTTGTTGAAAGGCAACATTTTCAATTCCGCTTTTTTGTAATCATTATCTAGTTTCCAGGCTATTGCCCAAAAATGGGGGAATTGCCATAGAAATTGAAGTGCAAATAAAATTCCTGCTTCTAAGCTAAAAAAACCTGTTGCAGCAACCCAACCTAACATTGGAGGAATAGCTCCAGGGAAGGCTCCAACAAAAACAGAGTAGGTAGTAACTTTTTTTAGAGGGGTGTAAATTCCGGCATAGGTTACTATAGCTAGAGCTCCCAAAATGCCACTTAGTGGATTAATGCCAAACCATAAGATAAATACACCAATAATTCCCATCAGTAGAGAAATTATGGAAGCATGGACAACAGACATTTTTTCGTCAGGAAGTGGTCTGCTTTGCGTTCTCTTCATTAGTTTGTCAGTGTCTTTTTCAAGTACTTGGTTTAGTGCGTTTGAGCTAGCCGTAATTAAAAAACCTCCCAAGATTAACCAAAAAAGAACCGTGTAATTAATGGTTTGAACTCCTATAAAATAACCTAAAACAGCTGATAAGACAACATAAGAGGTAAGTCTTAACTTAAACAAATGAGCATAGCTTACAATTCTTCCAGCTAAAGGAAGTGCAGCTATTTTTGTTTTTGCTTGACTCATGTTTGTTTTTTAGTTAGTAGTTGGGTGCACAAAAATATAAAAATTAACTATTTATATATTATAAGCTTCAATAAAGTTTTACAACAGAGGTATTCTGGGTTAGTTTTAATTCTTCTAAGTTAATGTTAGTCAGTAAGTTTATTCCAGGTTTTTTTTCTTTAGCAATTGAGCCAAATTGTTTATTTATGTTGAGGTACTTTGCTCCGTTGTAGGTTGCCCATTGTATGAGCTTTTCTAATGAGATATTGGAATTTTCAGTAATCACTTTTAATTCTTCTAACACAGAAAGTGTATCATTACTGGCTAAACTATCTGTACCTATTGTGCAATTTTCGTTTTCAAACAAAGTAAAATCAGGTAGCGTATTTTCTATATATAAATTGGCTTTGGGACAAAAACACCAATAAATAGAAATGTTTTGTTGTTTAGCATAAGCAATATCATCTTTTGTTGTATACGTATTGTGAACCAATAAAAGCGATGCTGTATTTTTAAAATAAGGAAGATAATGTGCTAAAGATCCGTCTTTTTTATTACCCCAGGTGGCTACTTTAGGATTAAAAGTAGCCATTTGCTCGTACAGTTTTCCGGATTTTTCTTTAAAAAAAGGTTTTTCAGACTCAGTTTCTTGGTTATGAATAGAAAGAAGCACATCTTTTTGATTGGCAATTAATTTTATCAACGATTTTGAAACAGAGTAAGGAGCATGAGGAACAATGCTGATTTGTTTGTTATTAAAATAAGTAGCTTTTAGTTCTGCTACTTTATTAAAGGCACTTTTGGCGAGTTCATCGGCTATTTCAAATACTTCTAAAAAAGTATGGTAATAAATATTTTGTTTTGCTTTTAGCTGAAAAGTACTATTTCCGTTGGCAATATCGCCTACAGCCACAATTCCATTTTTTATCATTTCTTGCTCTGCCTTATTAATAGCTATTTGTCTTTCTTCTTCAGAAAAGTTGTTTCTTTTTTGTACTAATTCTTTAACAAATCCAGGTAAGGTTGTTTTTTGAGTGATTTTATTTTTAAGATACGAAAGCTCTAAATGACAATGTGTATTTATAAATCCAGGACAAATAACACCTTCATATTTTTTTACATCATCAAAATTGATGGTTGAATTTTTAGGATTAATAACATCTACTATAGTTCCATCATTTTTAATAAGGATGATGCCATTTTTTATTGGTTCAGCATTTCCTGTAAAAATATAGTCGGCAGTTATTTTGTGCATTAGTTTATTATTTATTGTACTTTTAATAAAACTAAACCTCTATTAGTTTTCTTTTTTTCAAAAGTACTATTTTTACAAAGTAGTAAATTAAAAATATAAACATGAAACGACCATGAGTAAAATTTTCTCACAATTGAGGATGATTATTTGGGAGTTACATATGACATATAAAAAACAATAAATATAAACAGATGAAAATTTTAGGCATCATTCCATCTCGATACGCATCTACAAGATTTCCCGGTAAGCCATTGGTAGAGATTAAAGGGAAATCGATGATACAAAGAGTGTATGAGCAAGCCAAAAAGGCTACTTGTTTAAGTGATGTAATTATTGCTACCGATGATGAAAGAATTTTTAATCATGTACAAGCATTAAATTTTAAAGTAGTTTATACCGATTTGGCTCACCAAAGTGGGACAGACAGATGTGCTGAAGTGCTAAACAAACTTGATACAGATTATGATGTGGTAATAAATATTCAAGGAGATGAACCTTATATCAATCCTGAGCAAATTGATGAAGTTGGCGGCTGTTTTGAAGATTTGAAAACCGAAATTGCTACCTTAGGAAAGAAAATAACCAAGCAAGAAGAGCTTTTCAATATCAATAAACCTAAAGTAATTAAATCTGTTGATGATTTTGCCTTGTATTTCAGTCGCCAAACCTTGCCTTTTTTAAGAGGGGTTGAGGAAAAAGATTGGTTAAACCATCAAACATTTTTTAAGCACATAGGCATTTACGGCTATAGAGCTGAAGTGTTGAAAGCAGTTACTAAATTACCTATGTCGAGCTTAGAAAAAGCTGAAGGCTTGGAGCAGTTGCGATGGTTAGAAAATGGCTATAAAATTAAAGTGAAAGAAACTTTCCATGAAGCTATTTCTATTGATGTTCCTGAAGATTTGAACCTGATTTGAATCGACAATCAAAAAATCTTTTAAAACTAGACGTTGTTTTCTTTTAAAAATTTATAACTTCGTAAGTTGTTATGTTGGATATTTCAGTATATATAAGTCAGTTGCTTTTTCACCACGAGTGTGTGATTCTACCAAATTTTGGAGGATTTGTATGTAATTATAAGCCGGCTTATATACAAACAGTTCAGCATAAATTTCATCCACCATCTAAGCAAATTTCTTTTAATAAGAATTTAATTGCTAATGATGGTCTACTTACACATTATGTTTCTAAAAAAGAAAATATAAGTTATGATGAAGCCTTAAAAGAAATTGAAGCTTTTGTTTTAACAACAAAAACAAAGTTGAGAACGAAAAAAGAGTTTACTCTTGGTGATATTGGCATTTTTGTAATGGATAATGAAAATAGAATTCATTTTGAACCATCACTAAGTGAAAACTATTTACTTTCTTCTTATGGATTAACACCAATACAGGTTAGTCCTATAAAGAGAAAAAACTACGAGGAAAAAATTGCTGAACAAGTAAAAACTATTCCTCAAAATAAAAGTAGTGTTAAAAAATGGGCTGCAGCTGCTGCTATTATTATGCCTTTAGGGTTTTTAGCTTTTTGGATACCTACAAAATATGATTTATCACAAAATATTAATTACGCTAAATTAAATCCATTTGTGGAGGAAAAAGCAGCAAGTTATTCACCTAGAACAGACTTGACAACTTTTGAGCATGATGATGTTCTTTCGTTAAAAGAAAGCATTAACAACGCTAAAGAAGGTGAAAATTATCTTACTTTTTCTTGGTTAAAAGATGAACAACCAGTAACTATTGCTTTAACAGATAAATATATTGCTGAGGCAGATACCACCAAAGTGCTTATTACTAAAACCAATTTGCGTTACCACATTGTTGCTGGGTGTTTTTCTGAAAAGAAAAATGCTAACAAAATGGTAAAACAGCTTAAAAATAAAGGTTTTGATGCTTGGATAGTTGGCAAAAGAAAAGGTTTGTGGACGGTTAGTTACAACAGTCATTCTACCAGACAACAAGCTTTAGATGCGTTGGCATTAGCAAAATCTGACAATAGTAAAGCTTGGATTTTGGAAATGTAATTCAAGACTTGAATTTCCCCTCAATTTTATCAGCTAAAAAAGTAGAGAGTTTTTTATAAGACTCATTTGTCCAACCGGCTACATGCGGACTAAGAATAACATTTTCGGCATTTTTTAAGTAGTTAAAAGCTTCGTGGTGGGTTTGTGCTAATTCAAAAGATTTGCTTTCAAATTCCAGTACATCCAAACAAGCTCCCAATACTTTTCCCGATTGAAGTGCTTGAATTAAATCGTCAGTTTTTACATTGTTTCCTCTAGCGGTATTTATCAGGTAAATTTTTTTCTTAAAATTATTCAGAAAAGCAGTATTTACATAATGTTTGGTTTCCTCTGAAAGTGGTAAGTGAATACTTAAAATATCAGTTTGCTCAAATAATTCGTTTAAGGAAACTTCATTAACGAATAAACTACCAAAGTCTTTTTTATATTTATCGTAAGCGATTACGTTACAATCGAAACCTATTAATTTTTTAGCCAATGCTTCTCCCATGTTTCCGTAGCCTATAATACCCACAGTTTTGCCCGAAAGTTCTATACCTCGGTTGGCTTCTCTATCCCAAATTCCTTGTCGCACTTGAGCATCACCCTGTTTTAGTTGGTTGAATAACATCAGCAACATTCCGATAGCATGTTCGCCAACAGCATCTTTATTACCTTCGGGAGAATTGAAAACGCTAATGTTTTTTTGTGCTGCATAAGCAACATTAATATTTTCTAATCCAGCACCTGAGCGAGCTATAAATTTTAGGTTTTCAGCTTTGTCTAAAAAAGTCTTGTCAATAGTAAAACGGCTTCTGATAACAATGCCAACGTAATTGGAAAGACGTTCTTCAATACTTGTTTTTGAGGAAGTATAATCGTGTTCACATACAAATCCTATTTGTATTAAACGTTCTTCCAAAATAGGGTGAACACTATCTATGAATAAAATATTAGGCATACATTAAGTAACCAATAAAAAAGTATAGAAAAATCCCAAAAATATCGTTGGTTGTGGTGATAAATGGTCCTGTTGCTAGTGCCGGATCTATTTTGTATTTATTTAGCATTAATGGAATTAATGTGCCGAAAATACCTGCAAAGAAGATAACAGAAATTAGGGCAATACTAACAGTGATGGCTAAAGTTAAGGTTTCTTCAAAAAAGTAATTATAGCCAAAAATAATGGCTGAACAAACTACTCCGTTTAGAATTCCTACTGCCATTTCTTTACCTACTTTACTCCAAACACTGTTTAGCCCTAATGAGTTATTTGCCAACCCTTGCACTATTAATGCGGAAGATTGAACCCCAACATTTCCACCCATTGCGGCAATAAGTGGTATGAAGAATGCCATTTCAGGATGTATTTGAATTTGGTTTTCGTAAATGCCAATAATTTTTGAACTTACAATTCCACCTAACAGACCAACTAATAACCAAGGTAACCTTGCTCTGGAGATTACCCAAAATTTATCTGAAGATTCAATACTTTCTGAGATACCAGAAGCCATTTGGTAATCTCTTTCGGCTTCTTCCTTAATTACATCAACTACATCATCAATGGTGATTCTGCCCAGCAACCTACCCATTTCATCAACAACAGGAACAGAAACTAAATCGTATTTTTCCATGATGTTGGCTACTTGTTCATCATCCGTATCGGGAGTTACGGAAAGGATGTCGTCATCATAAATATCTTTTACCTTTTTATTACTTGGTGTAAGTAATAGTTTTCGCAAGGAAATTCTACCTTTTAAAACATCATCATCATCAACAACATAAACGGTGTAAATTTTATCTAATTCTTCAGCTTGTTTTTTAAGTTCAGTGAGGCAATTTCCAATAGTCCAATTCCAATTTACTTTTGCCAATTCATTTGCCATCAAACCACCGGCAGTATCTTCGGGATAGTTTAATAGTTTAAGAATGTCTGATGCTTGTTCTATATCTTCAATGTGCGAGATTACTTCATCTCTTTTTTCATCAGAAAGTTCCCCAATAACATCTGCCGCATCATCAGAATCCATATTATCGATGAATTTAGAAGCAATTTCTTGGGAAGTTAGGGCTGATAAGAATTTTTCTCTGGTATCTTCATCTAGCTCAACCAATACATCGGAACTTAATTCTTGTGGTAAGAAACTAAAAAAAGCTTTGGCTTGATTTAAGGATTGCTCATCAAGAATTTCGGCAATATCTGCAGGATGCAAATCTTGAATTAACATCAATATCTCCTGCTCTGCTCCTGCAGCAACAGCATTATTAAGATGGTCTAAATATTCCTTGGTTAATTCAAACTGCATGACATAGTATATAAGGGTTGCAAAGTTATCATTTTCAAAGTGAATTACAATAAGAATTTGTTTTCCCTTAAAATTGACTAATTTTGAAAGTGATAACCTACTTATATTTTTTATATGTCGTCAGTTAGAGACAAAATGTTTGTCATAATTTTTGGAACAGATACCAAATCGGGTAAAAGGTTTGATATTATATTATTGTGGTTGATATTAGCAAGTGTTTTAGCGGTAATGTTGGAAAGCATACCCATTTTGGAGGAAAAACACACTTATGCTTTTTTTATTTTAGAGCTTTTTTTTACAGGAGTTTTTACTTTAGAGTATTTTTTAAGAATTTGGGTAAGTCCTAAGCCTAAGAATTACATTTTTAGTTTTTGGGGTATAGTGGATTTGTTAGCTATTTTACCTACTTATTTAATTTTCTTTTTACCTAATATTCATTTTTTGGTGGCTATTCGTTCATTAAGGTTGCTAAGGGTGTTTAGAATAATTAAATTAGTTAGGTTTATAAAAGAAGCTAATACGTTAAAAAAAGCATTGTCTTCTAGTATTTATAAGACTAGCACTTTTTTGTTTACCATTTTAGCTATTGTAGTTATTATGGGAACTATCATGTATGTGGTTGAAGGAGCTGAAAATGGTTTTACAAGTATTCCACAGAGTATTTATTGGGCAATTATTACCATTACAACTGTTGGGTATGGAGATATTGTTCCTCATACTGCTTTAGGAAAATTTATTTCAGCTGTAGTGATGGTTATAGGTTATTCTATTATTGCTGTTCCGACAGCAATTTTTACTGTTGAGGTAGCACGAGCTGGTAACGAACAAAAAGTTTGTGCTAAATGTAAACATCAAAACAGTGTAAATGCTAATTTTTGTAATAACTGTGGTAACGATTTAAAATAAAACTATGATGGACATTAACGAAATATTAGACTATTCTCTATTTACGATTACTAAACATCAGTTTAAGGTAATCACCTTATTAACACTAGTGCTCTTTATATTTGGTGTGTTTATTTTTATTAAAGGGGTTAAAAAAGCTATTTTTAAAAAATCAACACTAGAGTTGCCAAAAAAGCATTCGCTTTTTACCATTTTTAAATATGTTGTATTTGTTTTGGCTGTAGCCATAAGTCTTCAAATAGTTGGTGTTGATATTACCGTTTTACTAGCAGGTTCGGCAGCTTTATTGGTTGGTGTTGGTTTTGGGTTGCAAAGTTTGTTTGGAGATATTTCTTCTGGTATTATTTTATTGTTTGATGCTACCATAAAAGTAAATGATGTGATTGAAGTAGATGGAATTGTGGGTAGGGTGCAAAAAATAAATTTAAGAACCACCTCAGTAATTACCCGAGAAGATACTTTTATTATTTTACCTAATTCTGTTATTACAAATAATAATTTGATTAACTGGACGTATAGTTCTATCTCTTCTCGTTTTGAGATTAAAGTAGGAGTAGATTATTCTTCTGATGTAAAATTGGTGATGGAGTTAATGGAAAAAGCGGTTAAAAGTCAAAAAGAAGTGTTAAGTCATCCTGCTCCAACGGTAAGATTTCAAGAATATGGTGATTCATCCTTAAACTTTTCGGTGTTTTTTTGGTGTGATGAAGTGTTTAGAGTAGAATCTATTAAAAGCCAAATTAGAGTGAGATTATACGAATACTTTAAAGAAAATAAAGTTGAAATTCCTTTTCCACAAAGAGTAGTACATATGAAACAACCAAAAGAGGAGAGCAATACTTAGGAGTACTTATAAGTACCTAATATTTAGGAGTTAGAAATGTTTGAATTACGAAATATTAAAGATTAGAAATTGATAGTTAGAAGACGTAAGACTGAAGTCGGAAGAACCAAACTCAGAACTTAAAGCTTAACAGAGTGATAAAAATTACGTTATTTTGCACACTTTTTATTAAATAGCTTTTTATGCTTATCTTCAAAACAGTTGTTGAGCTTCAACAATTTCTTTTTTCTTGTACAAATATAACCATTGGGTTTGTTCCTACAATGGGGGCATTACATCAAGGACATTTATCTTTAATGGAAAAAGCTATTGAAGAAAATGACCTAATGGTTTGCAGTATCTTTGTTAACCCTACTCAGTTTAATAGTAAAGAAGATTTAGAAAAATATCCTAGACATACAGATAAGGATATAGCACTTATAAAAAATGCTTTTTTTGATGACGCTAAGTTAATTATTTTTTTACCTGATGTTAAAGATATTTACCCCAACAAAATAGAAAAAAGCTACGATTTTGGAAATTTATCTTTGGTGATGGAAGCACAACATCGTCCAGGGCATTTTGATGGTGTAGGAATGGTTTTAGAGCGTTTTTTTGATGTTATACAACCTACCAAAGCTTATTTTGGAGAAAAAGATTTTCAGCAATTGGCTGTTGTTCGGAATTTAGTAAAACAACTGAAGTTACCGGTTCAAATTATTGGTTGTCCCATTGTTAGAGAAGCTAACGGATTAGCAATGAGCTCTCGTAACGAACGATTAACACCTGAACAAAAAAAACAAGCATCCAATATTTATAAGTTCTTGCAAGATGCCAAGCAACAAGCTAAAACACTTAGTGTTGAAGAGGTTAAAAATAACTTTATTAGTGTCATTAAGAATATACCTGCATTACAATTAGAATACCTTGAAATTGCTGATGGAAATACATTAACCCCTATAACAAATTGGGAAGAAACAACTTATAGTGTTGCTTTTGTTGCTGTTTTTGTAGGCAATGTAAGATTGATAGATAATGTTACTTTATATAGTTAGGAAAAGTAAATTTTGAAGGAGATTTAATTAAACGTTATAAATGCTAGATCTTTTAAACTTTCCTTACTTCTTCTCTATGTCTTTTTTATAAACTATAGTCCTGTAAGGGAAAGGGATTTCAATACCTTCACGGTCGAAGCGTTCTTTAATGCTTTTTAGTAAGTCTGTACGCATTTGAAAAGCATCAGTAAAACTTTCTGTCCAAGCATTTGCTCTTAAATTTACCGAAAAATCTGCCAATGCGATTACAGCTACTCTAACAAGTGGAACTTCATTAGCAAGGTCTTCATCTGTTCTATTATCAATCAATAAAGGATGTTTTTCACACTCACTTCGCATAATTTGCATTGCCAGGTCTATGTCGGAATCATAGCTGATACCTATCTCCACTCTACATTGAATTTTGGCATCAGTTATAGAACTGTTAATAATAATATCATCACTAATAACAGTATTAGGCACAATAATTCGTTCGTTTTTAAAATCTTTAATAACGGTATGACGCAAGGTGATTTCCTCTACCGTTCCTATTCTACCATTGCTAATCTCTATTACATCGCCTACTCTGTAAGGTTTAAATATCAGAATAAAAATTCCCGTAATGATGTTAGAAAAAGCTTTTTGAGAAGCAAAACCAATAATGGCGGCTAGAATTCCTGCTCCGGCAAATAATGCTGAACCAAAAGAACGCAATGAAGGAATGTGTCTGAAAATTACAATTAAGGCAATAAAATAAATAATAAAACTCAGAGAGTTTTTTAGGAAAGAAAAGTTAGTAGGATCAACTTTAAGTTTATCGGCATTACTATTTATGATTTTAGTGGCTATTTTTCTTAAAACAATTAGCAAAACAGATGCAATGGCAAGTGTTATCACAATAAAAAGTAAGTGTTTTATTGTATTGGAAGTTAAAATTTCCTTCCAGCTATTTGATAAGAAGTCAGTCATTATAAATTAAGTAAAACTTCATCTGGGTTTTTACCTCCAAAGATGATGCTGCTTGGGTTTTCAAGCATTTCTTTTATTGCTTTTAAGAAACCAACCGATTCTTTACCATCAATAATTCTATGGTCGTAGCTCAACGCAACATACATCATAGGTCTTATTTCTACTTTCCCATCTACAGCTATTGGTCTGTCAATAATATTATGCATTCCTAAAATAGCACTTTGTGGAGGATTAATAATTGGAGTGCTCATCATTGAACCAAAAACACCACCGTTGGTTATGGTAAAAGTACCACCTTCCATGTCAGCAATATCAATTTTTCCATCACGAGCTTTTATTGCTAATCTTTTTATTTCAGCTTCAATTTCAGCTAAACTCATTTTTTCAGCATTTCTAACTACAGGCACCATTAAACCTTTTGGAGAACTAACAGCAATACCTATATCTGCATAATCATGAGTAATCATAAAATCACCATCAATCATTCCATTTACAGCAGGAAACTGACGTAAAGCTTCTGTAACTGCTTTTGTGAAGAAAGACATAAATCCTAAGCTTACGCCATGCGTTTCTTTAAATTTATCTTTAAACTGATTTCTTAAATCCATGATAGGCTTCATATCTACTTCATTAAAAGTAGTTAGCATAGCCGTTTCGTTTTTAACACTAACCAAACGTTGAGCAACTTTTCTTCTAAGCATAGACATTTTCTGTTTGTCTTGCTCACGAGTTCCACCCCATCCCGCAATAGCTGATGAGTCAATACCACCAGTTAAATAAGCTTGAATATCATTTTTGGTAATTTTTCCATTACTTCCACTGCCTTTAAGTTTAGAGGTGTTGATGTTGTTAGCACTAATCATTTCTTTGGCTAAAGGAGTTGCTTTTATATCTGTTTTTGTTGCAGGAGCAGGGTTAGGTACAACTTCTTCTTTTTTAGGAGCAGCTTCTGTTTTTTCCTCAACTTTTTCTTCTGAAGCAGATTTGGATTCAAATCCTTCTGGTTTTTTAGCATCAGTATCAATTAAGCAAACAACAGCTCCAACTTTCACTAAATCGCCTTCCTCAGCTTTTAGTGTGATAATTCCGGCTTCTTCGGCAGGTAATTCTAACGTTGCTTTGTCCGAATCGACTTCGGCAATTGCTTGGTCTTTTTCAACATAATCGCCATCTTCAACTAACCATTGTGCTATTTCCACTTCTGTTATAGACTCTCCCGGTGAGGGAACTTTCATTTCTAAAGCCATATTTTATAGATTTAATGTTTGATGTTTTAAAACTTCCGCCTTTTAACTTACTAATGTGTTTTCAAATAATTTATCAATAATTGCAGTATGTCTTATTACGTGTGCTTTTGATGAACCTGTTGCTGGAGCACCACTTTCTGTTAACGAAATTACCTTTAAATTTAAGTGAGATAGATGTCTCATCATGTGACTCCATGCTCCCATATTTTCAGGTTCTTCCTGAGCCCAAATTATATTTTTTGCTTTATTGTATTTTTTTACAATTTCCTCAATTTGATGAAAAGGTAACGGGTAAAGCTGTTCTATCCTTACCAGTGCTATGTTCTCAGTATTAATTTCTTCTTTTTTAGCTAATAAATCATAATAGAATTTCCCTGTACAGAATACCAAGGTGTCTATATCTTTAACTTTAGCTGCGGTATCATCAATTACTTCTTGGAATTTACCTTTCGCTAAATCATCTATGGTAGAAACGCATTTAGGATGTCGTAATAAACTTTTTGGAGTAAATACTATTAAAGGTTTTCTAAAAGTCCATTTTAATTGTCTTCTTAAAATATGGAAGAAATTTGCTGGAGTTGAACAGTTGGCAACTTGCATGTTTTCTTCAGCACAAAGCTGTAAAAATCTTTCCATTCTTCCGCTAGAATGTTCTGCTCCTTGTCCTTCATAACCATGAGGTAACAACATGACCAAGCCGTTTTGTGTTTTCCATTTTTCTTCAGCGGCACTTAAAAATTGGTCGATAATAATTTGAGCACCATTGTTAAAGTCTCCAAATTGTGCTTCCCAAATGGTTAATGCATTCGGACTAGCCATGGCGTATCCGTATTCAAACCCTAACACTCCGTATTCTGAAAGTAATGAGTTGTAAATATACAAAGGAGCTTGGTCTTTTGAAATATTATTAAGAGGCGTATATTCTTCTTCCGAATCTTCAACTTTTACCACAGCATGGCGGTGAGAGAAAGTTCCTCTTTCTACATCTTGACCAGAAAAACGAATAGGGTGTTTATCTACCAATAAAGTAGCATAAGCCAATAGTTCACCCATAGCCCAATCTAAATTATTATCTTTTATCATTTGTTTTCTTGCTTCAAAAAGTCGGGCAAGTTTGTTAATGAATTTTTTATCCTTAGGTAATGTATTTATTTTATCGGCTAATGTTATTAATTTCTTTTTGTCGTAGGAAGTATCAGGAGAAGTTAAAAAAGAATCTTCATCACTTACTTCAATGCCTTGCCAAGTTCTGTTTAAGAAATGAGAAACGGTAGCTCTTTCTATTTGTTTAGCATCATCTAATCGTTCTTGTAATAGGTTATTAAACTCTTTTTCTTGATCAGCAGCTTTGTTTTTACTGATAACACCTTCATTAATTAATTTTTCTAAATAAAGATCTCTTGGGTTTTTGTGTTTCCCAATGGCTTTATATAATAAAGGCTGGGTAAATTTAGGTTCATCACCTTCATTATGACCATATTTTCTATATCCTAAAATATCAATAAAAACATCTTTGTGGAAAGTTTGACGGTATTCTATAGCAAACTGTATTGCCTGAATTACTGCTTCTACATCGTCTCCGTTAACATGTAAAACGGGAGATAAAGTTACTTTAGCAACATCAGTGCAATAGGTGCTAGAACGACCGTCAATGTAGTTGGTAGTAAAACCAATCTGATTATTTACAACAATGTGTAAAGTTCCACCAACTCTGTAGCCGTCTAATTGAGCCATTTGTACTACTTCGTATACAACTCCTTGTCCAGCAATAGCAGCATCACCATGAATAATGATAGGAACAATTTTCTTTTCGTCTTTTAAGTAAGTATCTAATTTAGAACGGGTAATACCTTCTACGACTGGTCCAACGGTTTCTAAGTGAGAAGGGTTAGGAGCTAGTGTCATGTGAACATCATGACCGTTATCGGTTTTTACATCACAAGAATAACCTAAGTGGTACTTTACATCTCCATCAAATAAGTTATCTTCATATTCTTTTCCTTCAAATTCACTAAAAATTTTTTCATAGGTTTTGTTAAAAATGTTTGCCAATACATTTAACCTTCCTCGGTGAGCCATTCCAATAATAAACTCTTTGATACCAATATCAGCACCTTTTTCAACTACGGCATCTAAAGCAGGAATTAATGCTTCATTCCCTTCTAGTGAGAAACGTTTCTGTCCAACAAATTTGGTATGTAAGAATTTCTCGAAAACTACTGCTTGATTGAGTTTATGTAGGATATGCTTTTTTTCTTTTTCAGAATATTTAGGTCTGTTTTTTAGTTCTAAATTTCTTCTAACCCAAGCTACTTCTTCTGGCTTTCTAATATACATGTATTCAACCCCTATTGAGTCGCAATAGGTTTGTTGAAGATGAGTTATAATATCTTTTAGTTTGGCTGGACCAACACCAACTTCGTTTCCTGCTTGAAAAACAGTTTCTAAGTCGGATTGCTCTAAACCGTAATTTTCAATATCTAAAGTAGGCCTATAGGTTCTTCTAGCTCTTACAGGGTTGGTTTTAGTAAACAAATGACCTCTGGTTCTATAACCATTAATCAAATCTAATACTTTAAATTCTTTGTTGAAGTTTTCAGGAACATCTGTATCGTAATTTTTACGAGCAAATTCAAATCCTTCAAAAAATTTCCTCCATCCTTCCGAAACGCTTTCAGGATCATTGATGTATCGCTGATAATAATCTTCAATTGCAGCTCCATCTGCATTGCTTAAATAGGAATGTTTGTCCATGCCTTTGTGTTGATTTTTGAATAGACAAAAGTAAATAAAATATCTTTTAAGCCTAACTTTGAAAAGGGATAATCTAAAAATTTTCGAACCATAAAAACTTATTAGAAATTATATTTTGGGTTTGGGTTTCAATATAGTTTTTATATGCCATAGCAATTGGGGAAAGCTTCTTGTTTTCTAACCAAACTAATTTCCAAGAAGTTACTAAAGGTAACCCTTTTAATGGAATAATTTGAAGTTGTTTGTTTTGAAGTTCATTTTTTATTCCTATTAAAGGCATTATTGAATAACCTAAATCTGCAATAACAGCTTGTTTTACAGCTTCATTTGATGTTAAAACTAATTTCTTTTTCACTTTTAAATTATTGCTTTCAATAAATGCTTCCATTAACTGTCGAGTTGCCGAACCTTGTTCCCTATATATCAGAGAAATGTTTTCTAGCTGTTTAACTCCTTTTTTAGTGTGAGTTGGCTGGTTACCAACTAAAAAAAGTTTGTTTTGCATTAAAGTGATTTTATTTAACTTTAAGTGGTTCGGGATGGTAGAAATTAATGCAAAATCAATTTTATTTTCTTCTAAGCTTTCTACTACTTTTGTTTTATTAGTTACATCTAACACTAATTCTACTTCGGGGTTTTCTTTGATAAACTCGGAAAGAAAATAAGGGATGACATATTTGCCCGTTGATACAACAGAGATTTTTAGCTTTCCTACTAATAAACCTTTGTAAGTACTGGATTTTTGATTGATTTTTTGTACTTCATTCAAAATTGATTCGGCAGTTTTTGCTATTTCGTAACCGAAATCTGTAATGTAAATTCTTTTATTGATAACTTCAAAGAGCGGAATATCAAACTGAAGTTGAAAATTTTTTAACTGAATTGATACTGCTGGTTGTGTTAAATGAAGCTCTTCAGAAGCTTTCGTAATGCTCTTTGTATCAGTTACTTTAAGAAATATTTGAAGTTGATTTAAGGTATAGTTCATAAATATTATTTATATATAACATCACAAAGTTAAATAATATTTTATGAAAATTGTTTCTAAACTTTGCTGAAAAAATTTGAGCAAAATGGGAAAAACAACAATTACAATTGCTAAAGGAGATGGGATAGGTCCAGAAATAATGGATGCTACCTTAAAAATTTTAAAAGCATCAGGAGCTCCAGTTCAAACCGAAGAAATTGAAATTGGAGAAAAAATTTATCTATCCGGAAATACTGCTGGGATAGAAAAAAATGCTTGGGAATCTATAATTAAAAACAAGGTGTTTTTAAAAGCACCGATAACCACTCCTCAAGGAGGTGGTTACAAAAGTTTGAATGTAACTATGCGAAAAACACTTGGCTTGTATGCTAATGTTAGACCATGTGTTAGTTTTCATCCTTATATAAAAACCAAACATCCAAAAATGGATTTAGTGATTATAAGAGAAAATGAAGAAGATTTATATGCAGGGATTGAGCATCAACAAACAGATGAAGTAGTACAATGTTTAAAATTGATTAGCCGACCTGGTTGTGAAAAAATAATTAGATATGCTTTTGAATACGCCAAGTATTATGATCGAAAAAAAGTTACTTGTTTTACTAAAGATAACATCATGAAACAAACAGATGGATTGTTTCATAGTATTTTTAATGAAATAGCCAAAGAGTATCCAACCATTGAAAACGAACATTGGATTATTGATATAGGGGCAGCAAAGGTAGCTGATTCTCCTGAAGACTTTGACGTAATAGTTATGCCTAACCTTTACGGAGATGTTGTTTCGGATATTGCAGCTCAAATCACTGGTTCGGTAGGGTTGGCAGGGTCTTCAAATATAGGAGAAACTTGTTCCATGTTTGAAGCAATTCATGGTTCGGCATCTACCATTGCAGGACAAAATATTGCCAATCCATCTGGTCTTATTCAAGCTTCAGTAATGATGCTAAATCATATTGGACTAAATAATTTTGCTGAAAAGATCCAAAATGCTTTATTAAAAACTATTGAGGATGGAATACATACAGTAGATATTTATGATGAAAATGTAAGTAAACAAAAGGTTAACACTGAAGAATTTACTGAAGCAGTTATAAAAAACTTAGGGAACCACCCAAAATACTTGCCTCAAGTTGTATTTAATAATAGTAAGCCATTACAACTTCCAAAATATGTTAGGAAGCAGCCAAGAACAAAAAAATTAGTAGGAGTAGATGTTTTTGTAGATTGGCAAGGAAGCGCTGCTGCCGAATTGGCCAATAAATTACAGCAAATATCAAGTAATAACCTTAAATTAAATATGATTACTAACAGAGGGGTAAAAGTTTGGCCAAATGGATTTGATGAAACTTTTTGCACCGATCACTGGAGATGTAGATTTATTCATCAAAGTGAGAGCATGATTGAACCTAAAGAGATAGCAAGTGTGTTATTTGATGCTGCTGAAAAGCAAATTGACATTATTAAAACGGAAAACCTCTATGAATTTGATGGTATAAAAGCATATTCTTTAGGGCAAGGACAATAAACAGTTTGAAAAATCACCAATTCAATGAGAGTATTTAATTATTTCTTTAAACTAAAAATAAAATATCAAAAAAAATGAAAAAAACACTACCAAAGATTTTAGCTATACTGTTCGGAATAATTTCGTTTATATTTTTATATAATAGCTCTCATGAATTTTATTCTCATACAAGTGAAGCATTTATAGTGCTTTCATTATTATGCTTATTAATAGATATAAACAAAAAAAAAACTATAGAATATGAAAAAAACAAAAATGATTAAATTAATTGATAGCCATTTCAATTTAGAAGACTCAAAGGATTTATTAATGAAATTAATAAATTATAAAATTAGTTTTCATCAACAACATAATTTTAGTTGTGAAGAACGTTTTGGGAAGCCTGATGACCATTCAACAAGAAGAATTAAAGAACTTTCTGAAACAAGAGAAAATCTATATTCTTTTATAAATGAAATTGAAAATCAACAAGTATCTTTAAAAATAGATAGTACAATAATCATAAATGTTGAGTAATTTTTTTAATGATAGAAAGGTAGCAATTGCAACAATGCATAAAAAAGAAGTTGTCATTGCTTCGTTACTAAAGCAACAATTACTTTTAGATAGCTATGTAGTTAAGATAAACACAGATGTTTTTGGTACTTTTTCAGGTGAAATAAAAAGAATATTAACTCCTGTAGATGCTTTAAAGGAAAAATGTTTTTTAGCCATTAAAAATTCTAATTGTGATTTAGTTGTAGCCAGTGAAGGTAGTTTTGGCCCTCATCCTGAACTGTTCTTTTTAACAGCAAACGAAGAATTGGTAATGCTTTTTGATGAAAAAAATCAAGATTACTTTATTGGTAAACATCTTACTACTCAAACTAATTTTGGTGCAATGGAAGTAAAATCTGTTGATGAACTACTTAGGTTTGCTTACCATCATGGATTTCCCTCTCATGGATTAATATTAAAAGATAAAAATGAAAACTTTTCTGTTTGTTATAAAGGAATACGAGATAAAAACAATTTAATTCAATGTTTTGAAAAGCTTCTTAGAGCAAATGAAAAGGTGGTAGTTGAAACAGACATGAGGGCAATGATGAATCCCACAAGACTTAAATCTATTGCTAAGGCTACACAAAATTTAATAGAAAAAATAAAGCATACTTGTCCTCAATGCAACTACCCGGGTTTTGATGTAGCCGAAGTAAAAAAAGGACTGCCTTGTGAAGAGTGTGGTATGCCAACAAAATCAATCCTATTGTTAGTTTATCAATGTAAAAAATGTACTCATTCAACAATAAAGATGTACCCAAAAGACAAACAAGTAGAGATAGCTATGTATTGTGACTGGTGTAATCCATAAAAAAATGACAGTAATTTCAAAAGATATCGATTTAGCAGCAAAAATTCTTCAAGCCAATGAAGTAATTGCAATTCCAACTGAAACAGTATATGGATTAGCTGCCAACATATATAGTGAAGATGCGATTAAGAAAATATATTCTTTAAAAAATAGGCCTCATTCCAACCCGCTTATTGTTCATGTTGGCTCTATAAATAAAGCAGAAGAATTAGTAGAAAGTTTTCCTGAAAAAGCCAAACTTTTAGCACAAAGATTTTGGCCTGGGCCTCTAACACTTATCTTGCAAAAGAGTCCCAAAGTACCCAACTGGATAACAGCTCATAAACAATATGTGGCGATTAGAATTCCACATCATCAAAAAACACAAGAATTATTACAAAAAATTGCATTTCCTTTAGCTGCACCAAGTGCCAACCCGTTTATGAGAATAAGTCCAACCTCAGCAAATCATTGTTATAACTATTTTAATGAAAAGATTGAACTTATTTTAGATGGAGGAGCTTGTAAGCGAGGCATAGAGTCAACTATCATATCTTTTCACGATTCTTTTCCAACAATACTTCGGTTGGGGAGTATTTCTATTGAAGAAATAAAAAGTGAGATTGGCGAAATAACCGTTCACAATAATATTAAAGATGAAATTATTGCTCCAGGAATGCATAACAAACATTATTCTCCTAATACAAATTTAATTTTAGTTGATGATGTTTCACCGGCTCTTATTGCCTCTTTAAAAGCAGAAAAAATAGGTGTTTTAACTTTTAATAAATTAATATCTCACCAAAAAATTATAAAATGTTTAAGACTAACAAAAACATTAAACCTGAAAGAAGCGGCTAAGAACCTTTATAGTTTCTTACATCAATTAGATAATATCAATACAGATATAATTATCGCAGAAAAAGTTCCTTTATCAGGAATAGGAGTTACTATAAACGATCGCTTATTTAGAGCCTCACAAAAATAATTTTAACTATGAATTTAGATTTACTTATCAATAATTTGAGCAATCCCGCTTTATTGTTTTTCATACTTGGTATTATTGCCGTTTATTTAAAAAGTGATTTAGAGATTCCACCCAATTCGTCTAAATTTATTTCCATTTATTTACTTTTTTCAATTGGATTTAAAGGAGGGCAAGAGTTGTCTCATGAAGCTTTTGATAAAGAAATAGTTTTATCGATGTTTTTTGGGATTTTAATAGCACTATTTATCCCAATTTATACTTTTTTTATCCTTAAAAAGAAATTTGGTGTTTTTAATGCTGGAGCTATTGCTGCTGCTTATGGTTCAGTAAGTGCGGTTACTTTTGTTACCGCAGTTTCTTATTTAGAGAGTCAAGAATTGGTTTTACACGGACACATGGTGGCTATTATGGCTTTAATGGAGTCTCCTGCTATCATTGCAGGGTTAGTATTGATTTCTATTTTTAATAAAGAAAAATCATCTCAAATAAAAAAAAGAAAAGCTATTTACCATTCGCTTACCAATGGTAGTGTTTTGCTAATTTTAGGTAGTTTGGTAATAGGGTTTTTAGCTAGTGCAGAGCAAGCTGAGGGGATAAAGCCTTTTACAGATGATATTTTTAAAGGATTCCTTGCGGTTTTTTTATTAGATATGGGAATTACCAGTGGTAAAAAACTAAGATCCATGTTCTCTTTTGGAGTATATCCTTTTGTTTTTGCTACTATAATACCCATTATTAATGGTTGTGTGTTTGCAATATTAAGTTCTTATGTTACCCATGACATTTCGAATCGTTTTATTTTCGCAATTTTAGCAGCAAGTGCATCTTACATTGCAGTTCCTGCAGCAATGAAAATCACTGTGCCAAAAGCTAATCCAGGTCTCTTTTTGCCTATGGCATTAGCTGTTACCTTCCCTATAAACATTACCATTGGAATGCCTATTTATTTTTATTTGAGCAGCATCATTTAACCCCCTTGCTTTATTAATAACATTAAGTTTGCTGTACATGAAGGGCTAAAAAAAGCTAATTTTTGTACCTTTACGTCTCTTTATATGTAGTAATTGTATAATTAAAACTTTATGTCATGTCACTAAAAATAAACTCCTTCGAAGAATATCAACAACAATATCAAAAAAGTGTAGCAAACCCCGAAGCTTTCTGGGATGAAATTGCTGCTACTTTTCAGTGGAGAAAAAAATGGGATAAAACGTTAGAATGGGAATTTAAAACGCCATCTGTTAAGTGGTTTGTAAATGGCAAATTAAACATTACCGAAAACTGTTTGGACAGACATTTAGTTGCTCAGCCCAATAAAACAGCTATTCTTTGGGAACCTAACCATCCTGATGAAAAAACCATTAAAATCACCTATCAAGAATTGCACGAAAAAGTAAGTGCATTTGCCAATGTATTAAAAAACAATGGTGCTAAAAAGGGCGACAGAATTTGTTTGTACATGCCCATGGTTCCTGAGTTGGCTATTGCTACCTTGGCTTGTGCCAGAATTGGAGCTATTCATTCGGTAGTATTTGCGGGTTTTTCTGCCAAAGCACTTGCCGACAGAATAAATGATGCTCAGTGTAATATTGTAGTTTGTTCGGATGAATCTTATCGAGGGTCTAAAGTCATTCCTATAAAAGCGGTGGTAGATGAAGCGTTGCAGCAATGTACTTCGGTGACCAGCAACATTGTATTGAAAAGAACAGGAGCTGAAGTTGCTTTTAATGACAACATAGACAAATGGTGGCACGATGAAATAGCAAAAGTAACTTCCGATTGCCCTGCTGAGGTGATGGATGCTGAAGATCCTTTGTTTATTCTTTACACTTCTGGCTCTACCGGAAAACCCAAAGGAATTTTACATACTACAGGCGGTTACATGGTTTTTGCTCAATATTCGTTTCAAAATGTTTTTCAATATGAAAAAGACGATATTTATTGGTGTACAGCCGATATTGGTTGGATAACCGGACATTCCTACATTGTGTATGGTCCTTTATTGGCAGGAGCAACAACGGTAATGTTTGAAGGTGTTCCTACTTGGCCCGATGCAGGCCGATTTTGGGAGATTGTTGCTAAACACAAAGTAAACATTTTTTATACCGCACCAACAGCAATTAGGGCATTACAAGCGTGCGATTTGTCTTTTGTAACCCAACACGATTTATCGTCATTAAAAGTGTTGGGAAGTGTAGGAGAACCCATTAACGATGAGGCGTGGGAATGGTACCACGAACATGTTGGTAAAGGCAAATGTCCTATTGTAGATACATGGTGGCAAACCGAAACAGGTGGAATTATGATTTCTCCTTTGGGGAATTTGACGCCATTAAAACCATCTTACGCTACTTATCCCTTACCGGGAATTCAGCCTTGCATTGTAGATGCTGATGGTAATGAACTGACTGAAACGGAAGTAGAAGGCAATTTGTGTATTAAATTTCCTTGGCCTTCTATGTTGAGAACCATTTACAACGACCATGAAAGATGTAAACAAACCTATTTTTCTACTTACGAAAACAAGTATTTTACAGGCGATGGCTGCCGCAGAGATGCAGATGGCATGTACAGAATTACGGGTAGAGTAGATGATGTGATTAATGTTTCCGGGCACCGTATGGGAACGGCTGAAGTGGAAGATGCCTTAGATACGCACGAATGTGTGGTGGAAACAGCAGTAGTAGGTTATCCGCACGATATTAAAGGACAGGGAATTTATGCTTATGTGATTTGTGCCAAAGAAGTGGATGAAAACGAACTCCGCAAAGAACTGTTGGAGTTGGTAACCAAAGAAATTGGACCCATTGCCAAGCCTGATAAAATACAGATAGTAAAAGACTTGCCCAAAACCCGCTCCGGGAAAATTATGCGTAGGATTTTACGAAAAATTGCCGAAGGTGACACCTCCAATTTAGGCGACACCAGTACACTGCTCGACCCGGAAGTAGTAGAAAGCATTAAAAAAGGAAAATTGTGAATAGGTTGGTGATAGTTGGTAATGGGTTTGACTTAGCTCATGAACTAGAAACAAAGTATGAACATTTTTTAAAAGATTATTTGATTAAGCATATTAAAAAATCTTTAGAAAATGATGATTTCTCATTTGATGAGTTAATAAAAGTTAGGGCTATAAATGGTTACACTATAAGTGGTGAAAACACAATGGGTTACGTGTCAAAGATTACCATAGAAAATATGATTGAAAGTCAATATATAAAATGGACTTGGAGGCATAAAAGAAATATTCGTAATGATAATATAGACCCAAATAAGGTATATATCGAAATTGAATTACAATCTAAGCTTTTAAGTTCTTTAATTGGAGAAAGTAAATGGACAGATATAGAAAAAACTTATTTTGATGAATTATTAGAAGCTTTTAAAAAACGTAATGATGAAGGGGTTGGAAAATCATTCAAGATTGAAAAATTAAATAACGATTTTAAACTTCTTAGAACAAAAATTATTGAGTATTTAAAAATTATAGATAAACCTATAACTAATTACTTTGATTATAGAGGAGGGTTGTTCAAATCAGTTAAAAACCCTGAAACAGAATATTTGAAGAAATATTTTGGAAAAGAAAATGATATAGAAACCACTAAGCTTGACAATCTGTTTTTTATAAATTTCAATTACACTAGACTTTTAAGACATTCAATTAAACAAATTAAACAACGAAATCCTGATATTAATGTGAAGTATTTCCCTATACATGGTAGTTTAAACAATCCAGAAAATATAATTTTCGGTTATGGAGATGACTCGAATAAGCATTATCAAGATTTAGAAGATGAGGATAATAACGAATATTTGAAAAATATAAAATCGTTTTACTACCCAAATGAATCGCACTATATTGATTTAATAAATGCGTTGTATGAACAAGAGTATGATGTTTTTGTATTTGGTCATTCGCTTGGTTTATCAGATAGAGTATTGTTAAAAACCATTTTTGAACACAAGAATTGTAAAGCCATAAAGTTGTTTCATAGAGGAAGTAAAGAAAGTCAGTTCTCCAAAAGAATTGCTTTATCTAGGCATTTTACTGACAAAATAAAAATGAGAAGTAAAATAGTAGATTATAGTGATGAAGATATAATTTAGTCCTCTCCTTACGAAGCATAGCGGAGATAAGGAGTCTAGTCGATAACTAATATCTATATGGACACCTAACCTTCACTGCGTTTCGTCAGGGAAAAGATAGAGAGGTTTTAAAAAATGTTTTTCTAATATTTATCGATAGATAACAATACTAAGGTACAAGCTTCTTCGGTAGCGATGCCTTTTTCTTCGGCTAATTTTTTAAGCTCAGGATTTTCCGTACCCGGATTAAAAATAATACGTTTCGGGTGAATTTGATTCACTACATAATCGTAATATTCTTTTTGTCGTGCCGGACCAACATATAAGGTAACAGTATCAATATCAGTTGGGGTAGGAGAATTAGTTAAAATTTCATGTCCTTCAATTTCACCTTTTTTAATTCCAACCGGTACTACCTCATGTCCGTGTTGAGCCAATTTAGCAGTGGCTTTGTATGCGTATCGTTCAGGGTTTGGAGTTGCTCCTAATATCAATGTCTTTTTCATTTTATTAGTTTAATAATTACACCATAAAATTACGCATTATCCTACTGTCAAAAATGTAAAAAAGCTTAAAAATTAAACCACATAGACACATAGTTTTTATAGTTTATTGAGTTAAGGAATTTCTATATTACGATGTGGTTAATTGCTTAAAAAAGTAAAGGTCTAAAAAAATGAACTTAACTTTGTCGAACTTACTATTTTCACATCCAAATGAACACAAAAAAAGTAGCTTTATTAATATTAGACGGTTGGGGTTTGGGAGACAAAACCAAATCAGACGCCATTTTTAACGCCAACACCCCATTTTTTGATGCCTGTTTAGCAAAATATCCCCATGCTAAACTAAAAACTTTTGGTGGTTTTGTGGGTTTGCCTGAAGGACAAATGGGAAACTCAGAAGTGGGACATCTTAACATAGGAGCAGGAAGAGTAGTGTATCAAGATTTTGCTAAAATTAATAAAGCTGTTGAAGATAAAACCATCGATAAAAATCCTACTTTATTAGCTGCTTTTGAATACGCAAAGAAAAATAATGTAAGTGTTCATTTTATGGGCTTGGTTTCCGATGGAGGAATTCATTCGCATCAAAAACATTTGTACCGATTGTGTGAGATAGCACATCAGCAACAAGTAAAAAAAGCCTTTGTGCATGCGTTTACTGATGGTAGAGATTGTGACCCCAAAAGTGGATTGGGTTTTATAGAGCAACTTCAAGAAAAAATTCAATCTACCAACGTAAAATTAGCGTCAGTAATAGGCAGGTATTATGCTATGGATAGAGATAACCGTTGGGAACGCGTCCAAAAAGCATATAATTTGCTGGTAAAAGGAGAGGGGAAATCTACTCAAAATGTATTGCAAAGCATACAAGAAAGCTACATTAATAATGTTACCGATGAATTTATTGAACCTACTATAGTGGTAGATGAAACAGGAAATCCTTTAGGAACTATTCAGCCGGATGATGTGGTAATTTGTTTTAACTTTAGAACCGACCGTTGTAGAGAAATTACCATTGCATTAACGCAAGAAGACAAGCACGAATGGAACATGAACACGCTTCCGTTGTACTACGTTACCATGACGAACTATGATAAAACGTTTAAAAATGTGCATGTTATTTATGATAAAGATAATTTAAGTAATACCTTGGGAGAAGTGCTATCTATTCATAATAAAACTCAAATTCGTATTGCCGAAACAGAAAAATACCCTCACGTAACTTTCTTTTTTTCAGGAGGGAGAGAATTGCCTTTTGATGGAGAAAAGAGAATTTTAATCGACTCGCCAAAAGTAGCTACTTACGATTTACAACCTGAAATGAGTGCTGAAGAAGTTACTCAAGCTATTCTTAATGAAATTAATAATGATCCTACCGATTTTATTTGTTTAAATTTCGCTAACCCCGATATGGTGGGACATACAGGTGTTTATGAAGCCATTGTAAAAGCGGTGGAGAAAGTGGATAATTGTGTGGAACGAATCGTAAACACAGGAATAGAAAAAGGATATTCATTTATCATTATTGCCGATCATGGTAATGCTGATGTTGCTATCAATGCTGATGGCTCTCCAAATACAGCTCATTCCACTAATTTAGTGCCTTGCATTTTAATAGATAATCATTACAAAGCTATTGCTGATGGAAAGTTAGCGGATATCGCTCCCACTATTTTAAAGTTAATGGATATTGCTTTGCCAGTAGAAATGGATGGAGAGGTCTTGGTATCTTGAGGTTCAATGTTTAAAGTTTGAGGTTTCATAAAACGATAATGTTTCTACCTCTAAACTCATAAACTTCTACACTAAACTAAATTTCCCACTCTTTTCCTGTTCTGTAAACAGTACCTTTAAAAGCCCCTACTAATGCCCCATTTTGGTTAGTTACCGGAATGTTGTAAATGCCTATTTTGTTAGATAAATTTACCTCTGTTGCTTCTGCAAATAAGGTGTCGCCAACATTTACTGGATTAGGATAAGAAATAGAACATTCCAATGCTACACTTAATCTGCCATAAGCATTAGAAGCAAAAGCTAATGCACTATCGGCTAATGAAAAAGTTACTCCACCGTGTATAATGCCAAACCCATTGCACATCTCCGGTCTTACCGTCATTTTTAGTTGGCAATACCCTTCTTTTGACTCAATGACTTCGATGCCTAACCATTGGCTAAAAGCATCGGTTTCCATCATTTTATCTACTATTTTGTGTGTTTGTCCCATAATTAAAAGAAATTTTTGTTTTCTCTTACCATTCTTCTCAACAATACACTTGGTCGGTAACGATCTTCTCCGTATTCGTTAAATAATGTTTCTAATTGTTGGAGCACATTTTTCAATCCAATTTCATCTGCCCATTTTAATAATCCCTTAGGGTAGTTTACACCTTTGGTCATAGCTAAATCAATATCTTCTTTAGAAGCAATGTTTAAGAATAAGGCATCAATAGCTTCGTTAATTAACATTACTAAAATTCGGTTGAAAATAATTGTGCCTAATGCTTTATCTTTTTTGGGGTTAGGCATATTGGCTTCATCAGCATAATTGTAATAACCTCTACCTGATTTCCTTCCGTACCAACCTGCTTCTGAGTGTCGTTTTTGTGTGAAAGAGGGTTTGTATCTCGGGTCGTAATAAAACGCTTCAAAAACGGTTTCCGTAACCGTATAATTAATGTCGTTACCAATATAATCCATTAGCGTAAAAGGACCCATTCTAAAACCACCTATTTCGGTCATAGCCCAATCTATGGTAGCAAAATCGGCTACTCCTTCTTCATAAATTCGTAATGCTTCGCCATAAAATGGACGAGCTACACGGTTAACAATAAAACCTGGAGTATCTTTTGCTAATACCGTTACTTTTCCCCAATTATCAATTAATGCTCGAGCTGTTGTTTTGGTAGCTTCGGAGGTTTGTACCGCAGGAATAATTTCTACCAAGGGCATTAATGGTGCAGGATTAAAAAAATGGATGCCAATTACTCTTTCCGGTTTTTTACAAGCAGCAGCAATAGAGGCAATAGAAAGCGATGAAGTATTACTTGCTAAAATACAATTGGGAGAAGTAATGCTTTCTAATTGAGCAAAAACTTTCTTTTTTACCTCTAAATTTTCAATGATGGCTTCAATAATCAAATCACATTCGGCTAAATCTTTAGTTGAGGTAGAAAATTTAATTCTTCCCATAATATTATCTGCCGTAGCCTGATCGATTTTTTCTTTTTGCACCAAACGAGATAAAATGTTTTTTAACCCTGTTGAAGCCTTTACTAATGCTTCTTCATTTAAATCTACCAACGTAACTTGGTGTTTGTTGGTTGCTGCAATTTGTACAATTCCGGAACCCATAGAGCCTGCTCCTAGTACACCTACTTTGTTTATTTCATTCATAAGTTATATCTTTTTTCTTCGTTCCCAATGTTTGTTTTTGTTAATTAACTCCCTTTGAAAATTGGTTTACGTTTCTCTAAAAATGCATTTACCCCTTCTTGGTAATCGTACGTCTGTCCGGCTTCATTTTGTAACTCACCTTCTCTGGCTAATTGTTGTGTTAAGTTGTTATTAAACGATTCATTTAATAATCTTTTAGTTAAGCCAATTCCTTTGGTAGGCATTTGAGCTAAGGTTTGAGCTATTTTTAGGGCTTCTTCTTGTAAAGCTTCATCGGCAACAGCTTTATAAATCATACCCATTTTTTCAGCATCTTCAGCCATTACCTTATCTCCTAAAAACATTAAAGCAGCAGCTTTTTGCAGACCAATTAATCTGGGTAGGTAGTAGGTTCCTCCACTATCGGGGATTAACCCAATTTTACTAAATGCTTGTATAAAACTTGCTGATTTTGCTGCAAGGGTAATGTCGCAAGCCAATGCAATGTTGGCTCCAGCACCCGCTGCAACACCATTTACGCCACAAACAATAGGTTTCTCAATTTTTCTTAATCGATCTATTATTGGATTGTAATGTTCTTCTACAATTTTGGGTAATTCGGTTTGTTTGGGATCTATGGCTTCTGCTAAATCTTGTCCGGCACAAAACGCTTTACCTTCGGCAGTAATGTAAATGGCTCTTACTTCGGGTTTTTTTTCACATTCGTCTAAAGCAGCTTGTAAATCAAAAGCCATTTGGCGAACAAAACTGTTGAATTTATCGGGTCTGTTAAGGATGATAATGCCTACTCCATTATCAATTTTTAAGTTGATATTGCTCATAATTTTTCAATTATTTTATTATAGTTGAACAACAAAAATAGCATTTTGTGTCCATCTATTGTTATTCAAGTGTTAGGTTTATTACATTTGCATCTTAAAATTATCATAGATGATTAAATCAATGACCGGGTTTGGTAAATCCGCAACCAGTATCAACCAAAAGAAAATCAGCATAGAAATTCGTTCGCTTAATAGCAAACAAGCTGATATTTCTATAAGAATTCCGGCTGTTTACAAAGAAAAAGAATTAGAACTTAGAGCTAAAATTAATCAGCATCTTGAGAGAGGAAAAATTGAATTTAATTTATACGTTGAGCAAACCACTGCCACACCAAATTACCAAATCAACGAAAGTTTATTTAAAAACTATTATAATGAGCTAAAACGTTTGTCTGATGAGTTGGGAGAGCAATCTGATTTAATAAAAATTGTTACTGGAATGCCAGATGTTTTTCAGAAAGAAGAAAAACAAGCTATGGATGAATCAGAGTGGCAAACCATAGTGGAATTGACTACAAAAGCCTTGCAAGATATTGATGCTTACAGAACGGATGAAGGCAATACGCTTCAAAAAGAAATGGAGTTGAGAATTAATAATATTCAGCAGCTATTGAATAAGGTAGAATTGTACGAAAAAGAAAGGATAATTACTGTTAGAGAAAGGATTACAGCACATTTAGAAGAAATTGTTAATGGCAATCAGATAGATAAAGATAGGTTAGAGCAAGAGTTGGTTTTTTATATTGAAAAGTTTGATGTTTCGGAAGAAAAGCAACGATTGCAATCTCACCTCGATTATTTTATGGACACTATGAATGATAAGGATTCCCAAGGAAAAAAGTTAGGGTTTATCAGTCAGGAAATGGGTAGAGAAATTAATACGTTAGGGTCAAAAGCAAATCATTCCGAATTACAAAAAATTGTGGTGGAGATGAAAGATGAGCTAGAAAAGATTAAAGAACAAATATTAAATATTTTATAAGAATTATGAGTAAAAACAAATGCATTATCATTTGTGCTCCATCAGGAGCAGGAAAAACTTCTATTACTAAATACTTGTTGGCACAAGATTTAAATTTAAAATTTTCGATTTCGGCATGTAATAGAGAAAAAAGAGAGAATGAAACTAACGGAGTGGATTATTACTTTTTGAGTACAGAGGAATTTCAAAACAAAATAGATAATAATGAATTTGTAGAATGGGAAGAAGTTTATCAAGATCAATATTATGGGACTTTAAAATCTGAAATTACCAGAATTTGGGAAGAAGGACATAATGTAATTTTTGATGTAGATGTAGAAGGTGGATTGAGTTTGAGTAAATATTTTGGAGAGAATGCGCTAACCATTTTCATTCAGGCTCCAAGTATAGAAGAGTTAGAAAAAAGGTTAAGAAGCAGAGGAAGTGAAACAGAAGAAAAAATCCAAAAAAGACTGAAAAAGGCAACTCAAGAAATGAGTTACTCTAAGTGGTTCGATGTAATTATTGTAAATGATGATTTGGAAAAAGCTCAGAGAGAAACACTTAATATTGTAAACTCTTTTTTAACAAAATAATAGAGGGATGAAACGACCTTGAGAAAAGTTTTATCACATAATAAAATGATTAATAATAGGGAGTTACATCTGACAGATGAAAACAATAGATAAAAACAGATGAAAGTAGGTCTATATTTTGGAACATACAATCCTATTCATGTCGGACATTTGATAATTGCTAATTACATGGCAGAGTATACCGATTTAGATGAAGTTTGGTTTGTTGTATCTCCTCAAAATCCGTTAAAATTAAGTAATTCTTTATTGGCAGATTATCATCGTTTGGCTATGGTAAGGGTAGCTATAGAAGATAATAATCATTTAAAAGATTGCGATATTGAGTTTAATATGCCTAAACCATCTTATACTTCAGATACGTTGATTTATTTGCGTGAGAAATACCCGAATCACGAATTTTCGTTAATCATGGGTGAGGATAATTTAAGGACTTTCCACAAATGGAAAAATCATGAAGAAATTATCACTAATCATCATATTTATGTTTATCCGAGAGCTTTAACAGAGCAAGAGAGAGAAGAATCTGAATTGAAAACCAATCAACAACAGCACGATTTTTTTAATCATCCAAATGTACATTTTTGTGATGCTCCGGTAATGAAAGTGTCTTCCAGCTTTATTAGAAAAGCGGTAAAAGATAAAAAGGATGTCCGTTATTTACTTACAGAACCGGTTTATCAATATTTAACCGAGATGAATTTTTATAAGTAGCAATTAACTAGGCAAACTCTCCCCTTCAAAATATTCGTTAAATAAATGTAAGTGTCTTAAAATGTCTAATTGAGTTAAATCACAAGTAGTCATGTCCTCACAATTCATTAATAGCTCAATTTTTTCTTTTAAAGGAAAAATATAGTGATGAAGTTGCTCGTGAGCTTCGCCAGTCATGTTGCATTTAGACACTAATGTTTCAAACTCTGTCATAAGCTGCTGACCTCTGGCAACAAACAAAATAATTCTATCTTCTTCCATTGGTTGAGCAATAATGGCTATCATGTTATTAATACCGTCAATAGTTTCAATATTAGCGATCCATTTTTTGCCATTATCCAAGGTAAGGTCACTTTTCGGTTCTTCTTCAGCAGTAGTTTCTCCTTCTTCAAAATAACTTAAGGTTTCTTTAAACCAATTGATAAGTAATTCTCTTTGTTGGTCGGACAATTTAGCATCACCATGAGTAATAGTGTAAGATGTTAAAGGCATTTCTTTTTCCTCTAATTCTTCAACAGCTTCTTTTAGTTTTTTTAGTTTACGTTTATGCTCAAAAGTTTCCCATTCAGAAAAATTAAGTTCTTCTCTTGCTTCATTAATATGGTCTTTCAGCCACCAAGAAATAGGAGCAACATTACTATACCAAGGATAATGGGTAGTGTTAGAATGACAATCGTAGCACGATGTTTTAATAATTTGAGTCACTTCTTCAGGAGCTCCAACGGCATATAAAAAATCATTTTCAGCAATAACTTCAGGATTGGTTTTGTCAATTCTGAAAAACTGTATAATTACGAAAATTGCAAACAATGCAAGACCAATTTTTTTAAGCATAACAATTTGTTTTAGTTTGAACAAAGATAATATTTTACTTGTTTTATAAGTATGATTACAGTCAATTAAATTATATTTGTTTAGAAAAAGCTAATTAAACCTGCAAATGAACAATCTCGAGTTTTCTGAAGAAAAGAAATTAAGTCAGGCAGATTTATTAAGTCTCTACAACGATGCGAATTGGTTGGCTTATACCAATAGTCCCGATTTATTGCAGCAAGCGGTAAGTAATTCGCTTTATGTGCTTACTGCTTGGGAAAACCATAAATTAGTCGGGTTAATTCGCTTGGTGGGTGATGGATTGACTATTGTTTATATTCAGGATATTTTGGTAATGAAATCACATAAAAGAAGAAAAATTGGGAGTTTATTGTTACAGAAAGCCTTGGAGAAATTTAAAAATATTCGTCAAAAAGTATTGCTGACTGATGATAATGAAGAAACAAGAGGTTTTTATGAAGCACTTGGCTTTTCTTCTTGCGATAAAGGTAATTTAGTGGCTTTTGTTAAATTGGAAAATAAAAAGTAATTATCAGTAATCAAAAAAAAATATTGGTTTGCCCGTTAGATTGGGGTTTAGGACATGCTGCTAGATGTGTTCCCATTATTAATACGTTAATTGATTTAGGGCATAAAGTAATTATTGCTGCCGACAATGCTCCATTAAGTTTTTTAAAAACTACTTTCACTCAGCTGCAATTTGTGCAATTACCAGGCTATACCATTCGCTATACAACTAATGGATGCATGAATTTTAAAATGCTTTCGCAAATGCCGGGATTTTTTAAAAGCATAAAAAAAGAACATCAATTGTTACAAACCATAATAGATGAATATCAAATAGAGTTGGTTATATCTGACAATCGCTACGGACTTTGGACTAAAAAAATTCCAACGGCATTTATTACACATCAGTTGTTTATTCAGGCTTCTTTCGGAAAAAGATGGCTCGATAAAATTAACCATTATTTTATACAGAAATTCAACGAATGTTGGGTTCCCGATATTGAAAATGAAAGTAATTTGAGTGGTAATTTATCGCACACTAAAAAACTAAATGCGATACCTACTTTTTTTATAGAACCATTATCAAGATTTTCAGAAAAAGGGTTGTTTTCAGAACAAAAATATGATGCTATTGTTGTTATTTCCGGTCCAGAACCACAACGAACTGTTTTTGAGAGTATAGTAGCTAAACAAGCTGAAAAAACAGCATTAAAATTAGTTGTAGTAAGAGGGTTGCCATCAGAAAATATAATCCCGGAATATTTACATTCGGAAAATATAGAAGTGCATAACCACTTACCAACAGAATTGTTTTTAGAAAAAATAGGACAAAGTAAATTGGTTATTTCCAGAGCAGGATATTCCACCATAATGGATCTGGCTGTTTTGGGTAAAAAGGCAGTTTTAGTACCTACTCTCGGACAAACAGAGCAAGAATATTTAGCCAAATATCATTTTGAAAAGCAACATTATTTCACACAAACCCAGCAAGAATTTGATTTAGAAGAAGCTATTAATAAAGCTACTAACTTTGCGGGAATTCAAATTCAACATCAATTTGATTTAAGTAGATTTTTGGAAGAGAGAATTTTAGCGTTGAAAGCTTGATAAAGTAATTTCTTTAAGTGCTTTAATCCATTTTGGATTATCGTTAAGGCTTTCAACCAGTTGCCATTTTTCTCCACCGTTTCCATGGAAAATTTCTTTAAATTCTTCACCTACTTCAATAGTAGTTTCTAAACAATCAGCAATAAAAGAGGGAGAAAAGCAAAGCACATTTTTTATACCTGATTTGGGTAAATCTGCTATCACTAAATCTGCATAAGGTTTTAACCAAGGATCTCTAGCACGAGTTTCCAAACGAGATTGAAATGCCACTTCATACTCATCATCTTTCAGCCCCATTTTAGCAGCAATTAATCGAGAGGTTTCATAACATTGAGCCCTGTAACACAAACGGTTATTGTTAGAGTATCTTGAGCAACATTTGTCGTTTAACTGGCAATAACCTTTTTCAGAATCTTTTAAAATATGTCGTTCAGGAATGCCATGATAGCTAAATAATACTTTTTGATAATCTTCTGTTTTCCAATAATTACTACCATTTTCAGCGAAAGCTTCAATAAACTTTTCGTTGGTTAAGAAGTTTTCAATGAATTTTACATTGGGTTGGTAATTGGCGTTGGCTAATTCTTCTTTTACTTTTTCTATACTCGATTTAGTGGAAGAAGAAGCATATTGCGGATAAAGAGGAATAACCACTAAATCGGTAATACCATCTTTTTTTACTTCTTTTAGCACACTTTTTATAGATGGATTTTGATAACGCATAGCTAAATACACGCTTATATCGTTGCCTACTTCTTGTTGTAAAAGTTTACGCACTTTTTTTCCGTAAACCAATAAAGGAGAACCTTCTTTAGTCCATAATTGTTGGTAGATTTTAGCAGATTTAGGTGCTCTGAAGGTGGCTATGATTACATTTACCAAAAACCAACGGGTTAAATAAGGTAAATCAATTACATATTTATCCATTAAAAACTCGCGAAGATATTTTCTAACATCAGCAGTGGAGTAACTGTCTGGTGTACCTAAATTAACCAGTAAGATTCCTTTTTTATTCATAGTCGCCAAAATTACTGATTAAATCAAGTTTGAAAATTTATCCTTAAAAATAATTTCTATAATTAGTGGAATTCTTATAAAAAATATTATTTTTGTTTCGCAATTAAGTAGTTATACTTATAACATTATATAACAATGTTGTTATAAATATGATTATTACGCAAAAATATTTTGAAAATCCTAAATTAGGAGTTAATATTGCCTTTTAAAACATTTTATATTACGCTATTTAGATAATACATATACAAATGAGAAATATATTTACATTCATCTTAACTTTTTTTATAGCATTAAGTAGTTATGCAGGAGTTATTGTACTTGAGGGTCATTATCAAGGAAAAAATCTTTATGTGCAAAATCCATTTGCTGGAACAGGTGTCGGTTTCTGTACTTTTGAAGTAACAATTAATGGAGATGTTACCACAGATGAGGTAAACTCTAGTGCTTTTGAAATTGACTTTACAGCATTTCAACTAAAAGTTGGAGATCCTGTTATTGTGAAAATTAAACATAAAGATGATTGTAAACCAAAAGTATTAAACCCTGAGGTGCTAAAACCTAAAAGTACTTTTGAAATTGTTAATATGAATGTTACTAAAGATGGTAGTTTTGAATGGACAACTTCAAATGAAACAGGGAAATTAACTTTTGTTGTTGAGCAATTTAGATGGAACAAATGGATTAAAGTAGGAGAAGTTGATGGTGTTGGTACATCTACAGAAAACAAATATGAATTTAAAATTGAACCTCACTCAGGTGAGAATAAATTTAGAGTTAAGCAAATAGATTACTCTGGTAAACCAAGATATTCTCAAGCTGCACGTTATGTTTCTACTAAAGGTGAAATTACCTTTAGCCCAATAAAAGTAAAAGACATTATTACCTTTACTGATGAGACATTGTTTGAAGTTTATGATAGCTATGCTAACATTGTTAAAAAAGGATATGGAAATTCTATTGATGTTACTAATCTTAAAAAAGGAATTTATTATTTGAATTATGATAACAAGAGTGAGACTTTTGTGAAGAAATAACTTAAATAATTATTAATATTAAAAAATCCTCGCTAATTTTAGTGAGGATTTTTTTTTGAAATGAAATATGATACAAAAAATTGAACATATAGGTATTGCTGTAAAAGATATTAAAAAGGCAACAGAAACATATGCCAAGCTTTTTAATCAGGCTCCATACAAAACAGAAGCTGTAGAAAGTGAAAATGTAATTACTACTTTTTTTAAAACAGGAGAAAACAAAATTGAATTACTAGAAGCAACTTCTGAAGAAAGTGCTATCCATAAGTTTATAGAAAAGAAAGGCGAAGGGATTCATCATATTGCTTTTGATGTGGATGATATCTATGCAGAAATGGAGCGTTTATCTAAAGAAGGATTTGTAGTTTTAAATGAACAACCAAAAAAAGGAGCTGACAATAAATTGGTATGCTTTCTGCATCCTAAATCTGTTAATGGAGTGCTTATAGAACTTTGTCAAGAGATAAAATAATCAATCTCTTTGAAGTCAGCTTAACAAAAATTAACAAAAATTAAATAATAAATGTATATACATTTAATGTTATTACATATATTTGTAATATAAATTTTAAAAATTAGAAAACATGAAAAAAATTATTTTAAGTATGGCGGTAATAGCTGCATCAGTATTATCGTTAAAAGCCCATGGAGACGACAGTCATTTACACATTAAAAAAGATTTAAGTACTGTGGAATGGGTAGGTAAAAAAGTTACTGGACAACACAATGGCACAATTGAAATTAAAGAAGGAACGGTAAAAGTTGAAGATAATAAAATAGTTGGAGGAGAAGTAATTATTGATATGACATCGATAGTTGTTACAGATTTAGAAGGAGAAATGAAAGGCAAATTAGAAGGTCATTTAAATTCTGCTGATTTTTTTGATACTAAAAACCACGGAGAGGCAATTTTAAAAATTATTTCTACTAAACAAAAAAAAGGTAATACTTATATTGTTAAAGCAGATTTAACCATTAAAGGGATTACTAAATCAATAGAATTTCCAGCAACTATCGATATAAAAGATGGTAAAGTAGCAGCTTACGCAGAGGTTAAAGTGGACAGAACTTTATATGATATTAAATATGGCTCAGGAAAGTTTTTTGAAGGATTAGGAGACAAAATGATTGATGATATTTTTACTGTAAAGTTTAAAGTTGCATTTAAATAATTAGTTATAAAATAGTTGAATATTTTAAAAAGAGCATGTTTTTCATGCTCTTTTTTATTTTGTTGAATTCAAGAAATCAATCAACTTTTTTACAGCACGACCTCTATGACTAATCTTATTTTTTTCAGACAATGGCATTTCTGCAAAAGTGATTTTGTAGCCGTTTGGTTTAAAGATAGGATCATAACCAAAACCATTTTTCCCATGTTTATTACTTGTAATTTCACCTTCAACAATTCCTTCAAAAGTGCTTGTTTCTCCATTAATCACTAATGCAACAACTGTTTTAAACTGAGCAGTTCTATCTGAATATAATGCTAATTTTTGGAGCACTTTATTCATGTTTTTATCGGCATTTTTTTCTTCTCCTGCATATCTTGCTGAGAAAACTCCAGGCTCATCATTTAGCGATTTAATTTCCAAACCAGTATCATCTGCAAAACAATCGTAGCCATATTTTTCATAAACATATTTTGCTTTTAAAATGGCATTTCCTTTAATGGTATCAGCAGTTTCAGGAATGCCTTCGTGACAACCAATGTCTTTTAGACTTAATATCTTAATGGAGTTGGTTAATAAAGCATTTATTTCTTTAATTTTATTTTCGTTATTTGTAGCAAAAACTAATTCTATCATAACTATTTTGAAAATTCCGTTTAATATACCATTTGTTTCAGGAGACGAAGTTACTTACATAAATGAGGTAATTGCAAATAAAAGCTTTTCTTATCCTGGAATATTTTCCAAAAAATGTGAATTAGAATTAGCAAAAATTACAGGCTGCGAATCAATTCGATTAACAGCAAGCTGCACCTCTGCATTGGAATTAGCCGCTTTAGCTATTGACGTAAAAGAAGGAGATGAGGTAATTGTTCCCTCCTTTACATTTGTTTCATCAGCAAATGCATTTGCTCTTAGAGGTGCTCGTTTGGTGCTTGTAGATGTAAACCCAAATACCATGTGTTTAGATGAAAA
Source organism: Flavobacteriales bacterium (assembly GCA_026196775.1). Taxonomy (GTDB): domain Bacteria; phylum Bacteroidota; class Bacteroidia; order Flavobacteriales_E; family Vicingaceae; genus BRH-c54. The sequence goes on along the minus strand of JAPHUD010000002.1, from coordinate 51,381 downwards.
CTTATTAGAGAAAGCTATTACGTCAAAAACTAAAGCTATAGTTTTAGTACATTATGCCGGATTTACAGAAAACATTGAAAAAATAGTGGAATTATGTAACGCTAACAACATTTTTTTAATAGAGGATGCTGCTCAAAGTATTGATTCCTATTATAAAAATAAACATTTAGGAACTTTTGGTGATATAGGCTGTGTCAGTTTTCATGATACAAAAAATATTCAATGTGGAGAAGGAGGGGCTATATTGATAAATAATAAAACTTTAATAGAGAAAATTGATGTTATTATAGAAAAAGGTACTGACAGAAAAGCGTTTTTAGCTGGAAAGGTAAGTGAATATACATGGAAAACATTAGGTTCAAGTTATGGCTTAAGTGAGATAAATTCAGCTTTTTTATTAGCTCAATTACAGGAGTTACCTATTGTAACTCAAAAAAGAAAAATACTTTTTAATTTTTATAAAGAAAATCTAGAACCATTAAAGAACTTACAACTGATTGATTTTTATGAATCAGCTTACAACCATAATTCACATATATTATTTATTAAACTTAAAGATGCATTACAGAGAAATGAACTATCTATCTTTTTACAAAAAAATGGTATCGCAGCATATTCCCATTATTCTCCATTACATTTAAGTGATAGAGGAAGGAACTATCCTTATTTTTGCTCAACAAACGATTATAGCAAGACAGAAAGTGACAGGTTGTTAAGATTGCCTTTATATTTTGATTTAGAAAAGGAGCATATCATAAAATTGATTGAAACCCTTAAAATACAACTAAAATAATAAATGAAATTTCAATTAGTAGATTATTTTGATTTGAAACTAAGCCTTTATGATATGTGCTTAGCAATAATTTACTTTGCTTTGTTGTATATTATTGCTTACTATGTAAAACGGATTAAAATTGCTAAAAATCCAGAATACAAATACTTTATACTTGCTCTAACAGCAAAAGTGGTAGGCGGCTTTATGTTTGCTTTACTAACGGTTTATTACTACAAGGGAGGAGATAGCTTAAGTTACTACAAGGCAGCAGAGGAAATTTCTAAAATATTTGTAAATAACCCCATAAGACTTATCGAACTTTTTTTTACTTCTCATGACAACCTTAATTTAACTGGAGACATGGTGGATATGGAAACTATCTATTTTATTAATGGTAAGGATATATGGGTAATGGTGAAGTTAATAGTAGTTGCTAACTTTTTCGGGTTGTTTTCTTATGGGACAACAACTGTAATTTTTTCAGCAGCTTCATTTTTGGGTCTTTGGGCAGCGTATTCTAATTTTTGTAAAATATATCCAAAATACAGCAAACATTTAATGATTAGTTTCTTTATGATACCTTCTATAATTTTTTGGGGGGGAGGTGTGTTAAAAGATACAGTTACAATGGGGTGTATGGGTTGGATGATATATTCCTTTTCAAATATATTTATATTCAAAAGAAGAATTTGGGGAAGTATATTCTTAATCATCATATCTTCCATATTAATATTATATTTAAAGCCGTATATATTATACATTCTTCTACCAACATTGATGATTTGGGGGCAATCTAATTTAAAAAATGTAATAAAAGGAAGTTTTATAAGAATTGTGCTTATTCCAATAATAGTAATGGTAATAGCTGTAGGGACTTTTTCTGTATTAAAAAATGTTTCTGATGCGGCAGGAAAATACGATATTGATAAATTAGAGCATACCTTAGAGGGGTTTCAATCATGGCATAGTTATTTAGCTACAACACAAGATCAGTCTGGATATACCTTAGGCGAGATAGAGTTTACCCCAACAGGATATTTAAAAATTGCTCCTGCAGCGTTTAATGTTACTTTTTTTAGGCCATATCCATGGGAAATTAGAAATGTTCCAACCCTTATTGGAGCTGCAGAGAGTCTGTTAGTGTTTTTATTTTTTTTGTATTTACTTATTAAGCTCAGAGGAAAGTTTTTTAAAATAATAATTGCCAACAAAGATGTATTGTTTATGATGATTTTTTCGGTGTTATTTGGAGTAGTTGTGGGGATGAGTTCTTATAATTTTGGAGCTTTATCTAGGTATAAAATGCCTGCTCAACTATTATTTGTAACGGCTTTAATATTAATATACAACATTGCTAGGGAAGAAAAGAAACGATTTATAATCAAGTAGACAATAAGGTTAAATACTTGTTTTTATTTGCTTCAATGGAGTACTTATCAATAACTGTTTGTCTGCCAGTTTTTCCTAGTTTTTTTCTAAGTTCTTCCGACTGAATCAATAAGTCAAGCTTGTCCAGCCAATCTTCTTCTGTGGCTGCTAAAAACCCATTCTCTCCATCATGAATAATTTCTGTGTTCACACCAACTGGAGACATAATGGTTGGAATTTCTAAAGCCATGTATTGAAGCCCTTTAAAGCCACACTTGCCTTTAGCCCATTCGTCATTTGGCAGAGGCATAATACCAATGTCTATCTGAGATAAGTCTTCAATTTCTGTTTGTTGGTTCCATTTTTTAAATTTGATATCAAATTCATTATTATAAATAGCGACATTAGAAATCATAATAATTTCGACTTGTGGAAATTTTGAAGTTATTGTTGCTAAAACCTTTTTTAATAACTCAAAATGTTTGTTGGTGGTTGAAGAACCCGTCCATCCAATTTTTATTTTATCTGTTGGCTTTTTTTGTAAAGGTAGGTGGTAGGAAGTGTCAATAGTAGTTGGAATGATACTTACATTTTTATTGAATTGTAATGCAAAATTTGCTAAATGAGTGTTGCCTGCAATTACTGTGTGAGCATATTTGATAATAGATTTTGTTTTATTTGGAAGCTTTAGCCAGCTCAGATTTTCATTGGCGTCAGAAACATCTTTTAGCCAAATGGCATCATCAAAATCAAAAATTATTTTTTTTCTGAAAACCTTAACAATTAGCCATTCAAAATAAGCAGGGCCAATCATAGCTGCTTCTCTGTGTATAAATACTTTATCGAATTGATGAATTTTTAGTAGCAGTAAATGCCTATTAATAACACCTTTTAGAATTCCTAAGGTTTTTTTTAATAAATAACCTCTCAGATAGAATATTTTCCATGTAGCTTCATCTAAAAAAGGAGCTGTTTGAATCTCAATATTGTTGTTAGTTAAGTAAGTGAAATATTGCTCAAATCTAAATCGTTGGCTAGGAGCTGAGTTGATAGGGTAAGGAGTTAGAAAAAGGATTTTTGTCATTTTTTTACTTACTAGGCTTGTAATTGCAAAAATAAAGAATTCAATTAGAAACAAATTTTTATTAGAAATAACGCTGGTAGGTTTTGTATAAAAATTCTAAAAACGCTTGATTGTTAGGGTAGTTGCTGTAACTTTTAGGTTTTTCTTTCATCATGTTGTCAAAATCGCTTAAACTGATGTTTAGTTTTTTACAGAAATATTCAATTTCTTCAGTTAGGTTAAGATCTCTGTGAGGTTTTAGTTGAAGTTCATCAATCACTTCTTCACGAGTTACTTCTCCGGCACAAATTTGAGTGGAGTAGGTAGATTTTCTGTAGTCGATATTGAATTTTTCGGGGAGAATGTAGGCTTGAACCAATTTTGTAAACCTAGATTCAAAATGTTTTCCTCCATAATATTTCCAATTCAACTCTTTTTCAAGCAATTCAACAGCATCTTTTTTAGAAAAAGGAACATAATTTAGCATATAAACAAATCGAATTCCTTTTACAAACTTGTAGTAAATTTCTTTTTGATAACCAAAAGTAGGGAAGGTCTTTAGTTTTTTAGTGCCAAATTGTTGTTGAATGGCTTTTAAGAAAGTAACATCTTTCCTATCGTAATGCCAACTTTTTGGTAAAATACCTTCGGTAGCGTAATTACCTCCACTTATAATGTGTTTTATATTATGTTTGGCAGCAACTTGATGTAAAACTGCCGGTATAGCCATATCGGTAGGAGTTTCTATTTCAGGAATGGAGGCTTTTAAAAACGAAAGCTGTAAATCTTTAAATTCATCCCAATCTAACACGTGGGTATAAAGGTCAATATTTAATTGATTCAGCAATTTTTCAATGTTGCTCACAGCTAATTCGCTGTTCCAACCATTATCCATGTGAACGGCAAGTGGCTTTAAGCCTAATTTTTTTGTGAGATAAGCAACATAGCTGCTATCAATGCCTCCGCTAACTCCTATTACACAGTCGTAAGTTTGATTTTTTCCAGAAGCTTTAATTTTTTCTACAATCTTTTCCAGTTCATCATCACTTTTTTTACCTTGATAAGTTAAATTCTTTAAGGTATTAAAGTAATCAACACAATGATTACAATACCCGTTTTCATCAAAATGAATTTCGGGATCACTAGTATCCATTAGGCATCTGGTACATTGTTGTTGATTTTGTGATTTCAAGTATTAACAAATAGGATTAGTAATTAAAAAAACACAAAGATAAGTTAATGAGATTATAATTATCGTCAATCAATTTAGTTATTTTAGCACTTTAAAATTAATTCTTAATTTGTTAGTTAAAAACATCATAAATTCAGTTTTAACTCAAATACCTGTGTTTGTCTTAGGTATAATTAGTGGTGTGTTTTCAACAAGAATTTTGGGTGAAGAAGCTAAGGGAGTATTTTCTTTATTTCAAGCAAATTATTTGTTGTTTGTAATGGTTTTTTCTTTTGGGATTCAAACTGGAATAGTGTATTTTATTTCAAGTAAAAAGTATTCAGAACAAATTGTTGCAGGGCTGTCGTTTTCAGTTTTTATACTATGTTCTATTTTTTTAATAGTCTTACTTCTAACGGCTTATTACATGGGGTTTAGTTCCTATTTTTTTCCTGAAGAATATAATAAGCTGCCGTATATTTTTAGTGTGGTGGTATTATTTGTTTTCACTTTCTTTAATAATCTGGCAACTTCATTTTTTCAAGCTCATTCTAAGTTTAATATTATAAACAGAATGGCGTTAATCAACAGTATTATTAACGCTTTGTTGTTTTTAGGAATTTATTTTTTCATAATAAAAGAAGATTTTACACCTTCAGAAAGGTTTGATTATGTGTTGATTTTGACTGTTTTTTTAGTGTTTCTAAATAGCTTGGTATGGTTGATTTTATATATAAATAAGATTAACGTAAAACCTACATTAGATAAAATTACTACTGAAATAATAAAAAAATTTATAGGATATAGTTTGTTGATTTATTTGGGAACAGTTATAAATTTTTTTAATTACAGACTCGATTTATGGATAGTAAATTACTTTTTAGATGAAAAAGAGTTAAGTCATTATTCGTTAGCTGCTAATATTGTTCAAATAATTTTATATTTATCGGTAACTATTGCCTCGGTAATTTTGCCAAAAATTTCTAGTAGCAATGACGATAAAAAATTTGAAATATTTACTTTGATTAGTAGAATTAGCACATTGTTCTTTTTTGTATTGGTTTTAACAGCGTTTATTACTTCCGAATTTTTAATCCCATTATTGTATGGAGAAGAATTTGCTCCAACGATAGTACCGTTTCAAATTTTGTCGATAGGGATTTTTATATCCTGTATTACTCAAATATTTTCTATCATAACAATAGTTTTAAATAAGAGTAAATATAGTATATATGCTTGTTTAATAGGGCTTTTTTTTACAGTAGTTTTTGATTTGTATTTAATTCCGATTTATAACATTATTGGAGCAGCTTATGCTACACTAATTAGTTATGTTGTGATTTTTATAACCACTTATTTACTAATTATTTTTAAAACTCAATGTCCAACCAAAAATTTATTAATATTAACAAAGCAAGATATTAGTTTTATTTTAAAACATTTTAAATAACCTAATCAAATAATTTCACATACTTTGGTAAGAATCTCTTTTTAATGGACGATGTAGAATAGTATTCTGAATTACTTTTTGCGTAGGTTAAATAATTTTCAAGTAATTCTTTGTTGTTTTCTAAGGTTAATATTTTTTCTATTAAATTATCTTCATTAGTGTATGTAATTAAACTAGTCGTAATTGTTGGAGGAACAACGTGTTCCTTAGGAATAATACCTGGTTTCTGAAAACGCATCATATCATATAAAACGCCAGTTACTTTTGTTTTTCCATAAACCTCATTTATGCCTTCATATTTAAAATTAATTTTAACAGGCATAAAAACAACATCGCAAATACTCATTTCATTTTCAAATAATTGGTTTGAATTAGGGTTGAATTTATGTTCAATGTTACAACCTTTTTTGATGAGGTCATTTATATGTTGAAAAATTTGTTCTCCTTCTGAGCTAAAAACACCGCCTATAAAAACAAATTTTATGTTAGGATTCAAATGGTTAATTTTCTCAATAACAGATAAAGCAAATTTGTAATTCCTTCTATTGTTACCATCAATAGCACCTGGAATAGCAATGCGAAGTTGCTTGTTGATTTTGTGGTTAATATCTTTTGATTTGATAGTATAAGGTAATGTTAGAATATCTTTAGTGTAAAGTTTTTTATCCCTAATATAACTAATAAACAATTCTTCAGTTACAACAATTGCTTTAGATTTCGATAATATTTTTTTTCGATAATAATAATTTTTTAAAGCAATTTTATTAAGAGTGAATGGTGCGTTTAACCAAGTATTTATGTTATGTATAGTTGTTGTAGTATGAATGTTAGTATTTTTAATTAACTTCCAAACTAAGTTGTAGTCTCTGTCGATGGTGTTAAAGTGAATAGCATCTACTTTATTTTTCAAAATATATTCTTCACAAGAATTAAAAAATGATTTTGCCGATGAAAAATCCTCATATATAATAAATTCATACTTTAGGTCTTCATGACTAGTTTCTTTGATTTTACTTGCAATTTTTTTACTTGTAAAAAATACAATACTGAAATTCGGGTCACTAAAAATGCTAATTAGTACATTAATCATTTCATAGTGTTGTAAATCAAACAATGCTAATTTTATCCTCTTCATTATATATCTTTTGTTACTCAATTTTTGTAATATTGAGATTAATTTAAATATCAAATTTTTATCAATCGTTATTGGTAATTGTTTGTAAATTTAATTAAGAGCACAATATATTAAAATGAATTTAGATAAAATCTAAATTAAAAGAGTATTATATTTACAAAATGAATGTAGCAATAGTAACGGGATCATCTGGATTGATAGGAGGTGAATCGGTAGAGTTTTTAGCTGACAAATTTGATATTGTAATTGGGATAGATAACAATATGAGGTCGTATTTCTTTGGAAAAGAAGGAAGCACTGAGTGGAATAAAAATAGGTTGACTGTAAAATATAGCAATTTTAAACCATTAAATGCTGATATTAGACAGTATGCTGAGTTAGAAGAGATTTTCAAACAATATTCTTCAGATATTAAACTCATTATACATACAGCAGCACAACCAAGCCATGATTGGGCAGTAAAAGAACCTCTTACTGATTTTGGTGTAAATGCAACAGGAACTCTTAATCTTTTGGAGTTAACTAGAAATTATTGCTCTAAAGCAGTGTTTATTTTTACTTCAACAAATAAAGTTTATGGCGATACACCTAATTTTCTTCCACTTATTGAAAAAGAAAAGCGTTGGGAAGTGGATGAAGCTCATCCATTTTTTAAAGAAGGTATAGATGAAACAATGAGTATTGACCAGAGCAAACACTCGGTATTTGGTGCAAGTAAAGTGGCAGCAGATGTAATGGTACAAGAATATGGAAAATATTTTGGAATGAATACTGGAGTATTTAGAGGAGGATGTTTAACAGGACCAAACCATTCAGGAGCACAATTGCATGGGTTTTTAGCTTACTTAATGAAATGTGCAATAACAGAAAATCACTATACCATTTTTGGATATAAAGGAAAACAAGTAAGGGATAATATTCACAGTTATGATTTAGTGAATATGTTTTGGCATTTTTACAACAATCCAAAATCAGGAGAAGTATATAATGCTGGAGGTAGTAGATTCTCTAATTGTAGTATGTTAGAAGCCATTGATTTTTGTGAAAAAATTAGTGGTAAAAAAATGAATTACAGTTATGCAGAAAGCAATCGAATAGGAGATCATATTTGGTACATTAGTGATGTTTCTAAATTTAAAAATCATTATCCAGATTGGAAATATAAATTCAATTTAGAATCTACCTTGGTTGAAATGCATGATAATATGATAAAACGATATCATTAAAATTAGAGATACAAATATCAATGATAAAATTTACTTACTATATATTGAGAGTGTTGAATAAACTGGTGTTGAAAAAACATTTTGCAAGTAAAAATGCACTTTTTCTTTTTGATTATATGCATGAACTTGCAATAGAGGGCTTAGGTTATAAAAATATTGGAAACACATTAACCAGTGGAGAGAAACAAGTAGTAGAACTTTTAAATAATCATTATAAAAAAACGAAAAATCCAATTACAATTTTTGATGTTGGAGCTAATGTTGGTCAGTATCAACGTATGCTTGCAGAAAACTTAAACATTCCTAGTAACATATATTCATTTGAACCAGCAAATGATAGTTTTGGGATTCTGAATACAGATAAACAAAATAATGTTCGGAACTTTCAATTCGGGTTTGGAGATAAGCAACAAAAGGTAACCCTTTATAAGGATGAAAACAAAAGTCAGTTAGCAAGTATATATAAAAAAACTGATAACGATTACTACAACCTTAAATCAATGGATATAGAGGAAACTATTTATTTAAGAACAATTGATGATTTTTGTGAAGAAGAAAAAATTTCAAAAATTGATTTCTTAAAATTAGACATAGAAGGGCATGAATTTTTTGCATTAAAAGGAGCAGAAAGTATGTTGAGCCAAAATAGAATAAATTTTATACAATTTGAGTTTGGACCTGCAAATATTGACTCCAAAACCTATCTGAAAGACTTTTATAGTTTATTGTCAACACATTATTCATTTTATCGACTTACAAAATCTACTATCATACCGCTTGTAAATTACAGTGAAACTAACGAAATATTTTTACCCTCAAACTATATTGCTATTAATAAAAACAAAAACATTATTCTATAATAATTTAGTTGAGAAATCAATTTAACATAGAAGTTAATTATATTCAATGCATTCGTTGTGTTATGGATAATATAAGTGACCCTAACATTTGGTTTGATAAAGAGGGGTTTTGCAATTATTGTAATGATTATTTTTCAATTGTTGATATTAATTCTGAAAAGGAAGAAGAAAAACAAATTTTTTTACAGCAATTAATACACAAAATTAAAAAAGAAGGCAAATCAAAAAAGTATGATTGTGTAGTGGGTGTTAGTGGAGGGTTAGATAGTGCTTATTTAGTATATAAATTGGTAGAGTTTGGACTAAAACCAATAGCAGTTCATTTCGATAATGGATGGAACAGTGAAACGGCTATACAAAATATTGAAAAATTACTCCAAAAATTAAATGTTGATTTATATACGATTGTATGCGACTGGGAAGAATTCAAATCTGTACAGCTATCATTTTTAAAAGCTGGAGTTGTTGATGTTGAGTTAGTAACCGACCATGCCATTTCTGCAGCACTTTATAGAGCATCCGAACAATTTAATACCAAATTTATTTTTCAAGGACATAACCAAGGTTCAGAGTTTATTCTTCCTGAGGCTTGGATTCATTGGAAAAATGATGCTTTAAACATTAAATCAATTCATAAAAGATATGGTAATACTAGTTTAAATACCTTTCCATTTCTAACTTTTTTCAAGGAATATTGGCATGTAAAATATCGTAAGACACAATACATCTACTTCTTAGATTTTATTCCTTACAATAAAAAAGAAGCTACAAAAATATTAGTTGAAAATTTAGAGTGGAAACCTTATGGAGCAAAACATAACGAGTCTATTTTTACTAGGTTTTACCAAAATTATATTTTACCCGTAAAATTTAATATTGATAAAAGAAAAGCCCACTTATCTTCTTTAATATGTTCTGGACAATTAACTAGGGAAGAAGCGCTAGAAGAGCTACAAATAAAACCTTGGGAGACAGAAGAAACACTTAGAGATAAAGTTTATGTTCTTAAAAAATTAGATATTTCGGAAGATACTTTTGATAAATGGATGAGGGAACAACCAAATAATCATCTTGATTTCCCAAGTTATCTTACACGACATAATAAAATTATATTGAAGATTAAATCTATGATTGGAAAAAAATGAAATTAGAAAACCAAAACATACTTATTTTTTCTAATGAACCTTGGGGAGATGTTTGGTATTCTAAGCATAACTGGGCTTTTGAATTATCAAAAAAAAACAAAGTATTTTTTATTAATCCACCTAAAAAGTGGTCTTTTAAGGGGCTTTTTAACATTTTAATCACTTCCTATACAGAAAATTTAAAAATACTCAACTATAATAATTTATTACCTTTTACTCGAGTTGAATGGTTGTACCAAATTAATAATTTTATTACTTCAAAAAGAATAAAAAAATTCCTCTATAAAAAAAAATGTAGGGATTTTATATTTTGGACATTTGACCCTTACAGATTTACCAATCCAAAATTATTTTCACCAAAATATTCTATTTATTTTATTGCAGATAAATATCAAACACAAAAAGAAAAAGAATTAATAAAAAGCACTGATTTTTTTATAACCGTTTCCAGAGAACTTACCAATAATCTCGATTTAAAAAAATTGTTGGTACTTTCTCATGGTATTTCATCATCAGAGTTTAGTATAGATGAAGATGTAACTATTGAAGAAGGATACGCTCTTTATGTTGGTCAAATAGATTATAGGATTGATTATGAATTAGTGGTGAAAATGGTGGAAAATTTTCCGGACAAACGATTTCTTTTTATAGGTCAGCCACAACATGATTTATCAGACAAAAATTTCAAAAGATTGTTTATTGATAAGGCGTATTCAAACTTAATACACCTTCCACCGATTCACTTTAAAAAATTAAAAAATTACATTGCTAAAGCAAAAATCTGTTTAGCACCTATGTTATTGCACGTACATGGAAACAACATTAACCACCATAAACTTTTGCAATATCTGGCCTTAGGAAAACCCGTTTTAGCCCCTACTTTTAAGGATTATGAAAAAAATGAGTTGATTTTTTCCTATAGTTCACCTGATGATGGTATTGCAATATTTCAACGTATTTTTAATTATGAAGAACAACCAATTATTATTGATAAAAGAGTCAACTTTGCTAGACAGTTTACTTATGAAAACTTAATAGAAAAAGTAGAACAATTTTTAACTGAAACAAACAATTAATGCATATTATTTTTGTCATATCCAATGAATCTAGCGTACCCTATTTTAAATGGTTTGCAGAAAAAGCAGTTCAACAAAAAAAACACAAATTTACTTTTGTAACACTTTATACCGAAAAGCCACAAATGATTGAAGATGTTGGTAAGTTTGGTTGGGATTGTCATTGGTTTAAATTTGATCATCATAAAAGAAAAAGAGGGATGATTCGTACTTTTTTTCAATTGTACCGCTTATTTAAGAAGTTAAAACCAGATGTGGTGCACACGCATTTGTTTGATGATTCTTTTCCAGGGTTAATGGCAGCTCGTTTAGCAGGCATACAAAAAAGAGTTGTTACCAAGCAAGATACCACCTTCCATTATTACTATGCCTCCAACTGGGTGATAGCAGATAAAATAAATAATAAAAATGCTACTCATATTGTCCCAGTTTCAACCGAAGCCGAAAAATTTATCATAGAAAAAGAAAATGCTCCATTAGAAAAAATCACTATGATTCATCATGGTATTCCCCCCGAGATTTTTACCCAACAATCTGAAGACTTTAAAAAGGAATTAGTAGAAAAATATCAATTACAAGGAAAAAAAATTATTGGAACTGTAGCTCGTTTAATTGAATGGAAAGGCTATCGTTATATTGTGGAAGCTATATCTCAGGTAATTAAAAAATACCCTGACGCCATCTTTCTTTTTGTAGGGCAGGGCAGTCAAAAAGAAGAATTACAGCAATTAGCAAAACAACGAAATGTGTTAGATTACATTGTTTTTGCAGGTTGGGTAGATAGAGTGTACATACCTTCTTTATATGCTATATTAGATGTTTACGCTCATGCTGCTAATTATGAACCATTTGGGTTTGTAATACCAGAAGCCATGATGAATGCGGCACCTGTAGTTTCTACACCTACAGGTTCTGCATTAGATGCTATTCAACATAAACGAAATGGTTATTTGGTAAATTACAAAGATGCAGCTTCTATGGCAGAAGGCATTAATTATACGTTGGAGCATGGTAATGATTTTAAAGAGAAAGGTAAAAAAACAGCTCTTGAAATGTATAATTTTGATTTAATGTATAATAATTACATAAAATTGTACGAAAAAAATTAGTTATGGGGTTAAAATTAAAAAGAGAAAAAGAACGTATTTTTTTATTGAGTTTTATTTACAAACTTTCTAAGATGCTTTTTTTCTTGAGTTCAAAAAGAAAATTTAACCTATACCTAACCTTAGAATGGATTTTCGATAGGTTGGCTCATGAAGAATCGTTTAACCACTTTTCGTTTGAAAAACATCCGCTTCGTTATTATTCCATGGCTTTCTTAAAACAACGAATTAAAGCAACTGATAATGTGTTAGATTTAGGTTGTAAATTTGGTGAAATAAGTAATAAAATTGCTGAATTTGCCCAAAAAGTGGTTGGGGTAGATATGATAGTAAACGATATAGTTGTGGCTAAATCAAGATATAACAAATCTAATTTAGAATTTGTTCATGGAGATGCTTTTGAGTTTTTAAAGAATAGTCAAGATAAATTTGATGTAATTATTTTATCACATATCATTGAGCATATCGATGAACCGATTTTATTTTTAAAAGAATGTGCATTACACAGCTCCAACGTTTATATAGAAGTTCCTGATTATGATAAAAGTTATTTAAATCATTACCGAACAAAAATGAATAATCCTTTACAATATACCGATGCCGATCATATTTGGGAATTTGATAGGGCTGAACTCCATCAAATGGTAGAAGATTCAGGTTGGAAGGTAGTGGAGTCCGAATATCGTTTTGGAGTAATTAAATTTTGGTGTGAATCAGATTATATAAAGTCGTTTTGAAAAATATTTTTAAAAAAATATATCAATTAATTCCTTTTAAAAAATACATTTTTTTAGGTGTTAAAAAGTTGGTAAACTTACCTGAATCTATCTATAAACATTTACATTTTCATGGTGTTATAACCATAAATGCAGGTGATGCACACCAATTTAAAATGTATCATCATGGCACATCAGAAGAAAATGAATTATTTTGGGGAGGAATAGAGAATGGTTGGGAGAGAACATCTTTAAAACTTTGGCGAAAATTATGTATTGATGCCGAAACAGTTTTTGATGTTGGTGCCAATACGGGCTTGTATTCACTTATAACTAAATCACTAAATCAAAAGGCACAAGTAGTTGCTTTTGAACCCGTTCCTAAGGTTTTAGAGTATTTAAATTACAATATAGAAATTAATCACTATGATATAAAAATAGAACCTAAAGCAGCTTCTAATTTTAATGGCGAAGCAAAAGTGTATTTAATTAAAGGAGTAGAGTTTACAACATCTGTAACTGTTAATAAATCGTTATTGGCAGAAACAACACCCAAAGATGAGCTTATTATTAAAACAATTAGATTAGATACTTTTATTGAAGAAAATAAGATAGATAAAATTGATTTGATGAAAATTGATGTGGAAACACACGAACCGGAAGTATTAGAAGGCATGGGAGAATATTTGGATAAATTTAAACCAGATTTTTTAATAGAAGTTTGGGATAAGGAATGTGCAGCTACATTAAATCATTTATTTAAAAATAAAGGGTACTTGTACTTTGATTTAGATGATAAAAATGATGTAATAACTCAAAAAAATGAGATAACTGTTTCATCTTTTTGGAATTATTTAATTTGCAAACCTGAAACAGCAAAAAAAATAGGTTTAATTTGAGTAGATTAGTTTCCATCATCATTCCTTGCTATAATGCAGAAAAATATATAGCAGAGACCATTCAGTCTGTTATTAACCAAACGTATAAAAATTGGGAGTTAATTGTGGTAAATGATGGTTCAACAGATAATTCATTAGACATTATAAAAGAATTTGTGGCTAATGATAATCGAATTGCTTGTATAGATAAACCTAATTCTGGAGTATCTGACTCTAGAAACAAAGGGTTAGAAAAATCCAAAGGTGATTTTATAGCTTTTTTGGACGCAGATGATATTTGGAAACTGGAATATTTAGAAAAGCAAATAACAAACTTACAAGCCAACCAATACACTATTTCTTATACCGCTTGCCAACTTATTAATCAAAATGGAGAAAAATTAAACCACCAAATTAGAGGCGAAAACAATCCACAATTAGATGATTTTTTAATCCAAAAAGCAAATTACAATACTAATCCATCAGGAATTGTATATAAAAAGAAATGCTTTGAAAATGTTATTGGATTTGACATCAACTTATCCAATAATGCTGACCAAGATATATTAATCCAAATGCTTGCTGAAGGAAATACCATTGGGTATATTGATGAGCTGTTGTGGGAATATAGAATACATGGTAATAACATGTCGAAAAATATCGGGGTACTAGAAAAAGATACGTTATATCTGTTTAATAAATGCGCCAACCAAAAGTTGTTTACTAACTTTTGGTTTGAAAGAAAGTGTTTCTCAATAATGTATTTAATGTTAGCTGGCAGTTGGTGGAAAAATGGCAACAACAAATTAAGAGGGTTATATTTTATTTGGTTATCTGTCATTAATTACCCACCGCAACTCTTTAATGTGTTAAAAAAGATGTTTTAACTATTGAATAATTTAAAAAACATATTAATTCTTACCTATTGGAGCTACAAAGACGCTTTAATTCAAACTTATACACTTCCTTATGTAAGGCTGATTAGAAAACAATTGGCTAATAATCAAAAAATATTTTTAGTCTGCTTGGAACAGGAAAAATCTCGCATGAGTGCAGATGAGCTGAAAAAAGAAAAAGGACAATTAGAGAAAGAAAATATTCATCTGCTAACGTTTACCTACTCCAATTTTGGGCTTTGGATGATGCTCAAATTTCCTTTCATTTTTTTGAGATTGGTTTTTTTGGTTTTATTTAACAATATTAGCCACATCCATACATGGTGTACTCCAGCGGGGGCTATGGGATATATTTTGTCTGTTTTAACTCGAAAAAAACTAGTGATTGACAGTTATGAACCCCACGCTGAACCCATGGTAGAAAGTGGCACATGGGAGAAAGAGAGTCTAAAATTTAAGTTGTTGTTTTGGCTAGAAAAACAACAGTTGCAGCGTGCCCAAAAAGTTATTACCTGCGTAAAAAGTATGGATGTATATGTAAAAGAACGATTTAATTTAGAGTTGAAAAATCATTTTACTAAGCCGGCATGTGTGAACTTTGATTTATTTAATGCTAATGAATCAAAAAACCAGGAGTTGATTTTAAAATACCAATTGGAAAACAAAACTATTGGCATTTATGCCGGAAAATTTGAAGGAAGTTACTTAAAAGACGAAGTATTTGAATTAATTAAAATAGCAGAAGATTTTTGGGGCAAAGATCAATTCCGATTTATTATTTTATCAAGTCACGAAAAAGAATTTATTCAGCGTTTAGTTAAAAAGTTTGGAATAGCTCCCGCTACCGTATTGCATTTATTTGTTCCTCACCACCAAGTTCCTGAATACATGAGATTGGCTGATTTTGGCATTTCTCCATTTATTCCTGTTCCATCAAAAAGATATGGATCACCAATAAAAAGCAGTGAATATATGGCTATGGGTTTGCCAACCATCATTACTAAAAATATTTCAGATGATTCAGAAATTATTGATAAAAACAACTTTGGTTATGTGTTAAAGCATCTAACCAAAGAAGAATATCAGCAGGCTTGTCAACATGTTGATTCACTCATTAAAGAAACAGCCATAAAACAAAAAATTGTTGATTTTGCTCGAGAAAATAGAAATTTTGAGCTAGCAGAAAAAGTCTATCAACAACTTTATGGTTCAGTCATTCATCAAAAAATTAATGCCAATAAAAATGTATTGGTATTAAGTTATTGGAGTTACAAAGACGCTTTAATTCAGTCCTACACGTTACCTTACGTTAAGAAAATAAGACAAAATCTTGCTTCCGACAAAAAAGTATATTTATTTACTATTGAGCAGCAATTCTTCAAAATGAAGAACGAAGATTGGGAGCGTGAGAAGGCAAAATTACTTCAAGAGAATATTCATTTGATAAGATTTAAGTATTCCAATTTTGGAGTAAAAATGATGTTGAGGTTTTTAGGAATAATCAGCTATTTAACCAGTATTATTTTGACAAAAAATATTGGAGTTATTCATGCTTGGTGTACTCCTGCAGGTTCTTTAGGGTATATTCTTTCAAAAATTACGAGGAAGCCGCTGATTTTAGATAGTTTTGAGCCACATGCTGAAGCCATGGTTGAAAATGGCACTTGGAATAGAGAGAGTTTAAAGTTCAAAATATTATTTGAACTAGAGAAAAAACAAAGTAAACATGCAGATATAATTATAGCTCTTACTGAGAAAATGAAAGATTATGCACTAGAAAAATATCACATTCATTTAGTGCAATATTTTGTAAAGCCTGCCTTGGTAAACTTAAATAAATTTAAATGGAATAAAGAACAATATATTTCGCAAAGAGCCGATAGAGGATTGAGTGATAAAGTAGTTGGAATATATACCGGAAAAATGGGCGGTATATATTTGAATGAGGAATTTTTTGATTTTTTTAAAGTAGCGGATGACTATTGGGAAAGCAAGTTTCATTTACTATTATTGACTGATAAAAATAAAGAAGAAATAAAAGAACAAATTGCTAAAAAAGAGATTGTTAAAAGTAAAATTGAGGTGTCTTTTATAAACTATTCGGAAATAAGTGAATACTTACAGTTGGCAGATTTTGCCATAAATTTTGTGAAACCGGTTCCTTCCAAAAGATATTGCACATCTATTAAAGATGGAGAGTATTGGGCATTGGGCTTACCAATTGTGATTACCAAAAACATTTCTGATGATTCAGACATCATAAAAAACAATAAAATAGGAAGTGTGTTAGAGGAATTGAATGATAAAGCTTATTTAAAAGCCATTAAAGAAATTGATGAATTGTTAAGCAATAATTCAAGAGAGGAACTTTACCAAAAAATTAGACCTATTGCCGAGAAGTACCGAAATTATAGCTTGGCAGATGAAATTTACAGCAAGATATATGTGTCTTAGTTTTATTTCAGTTAATATTTCCAGAATTTATCTATTGGCAATTTCGTTTTAATTGCTAACTCTTCATTATATGGTTTAAAATATTTTTGAAGTAATAAGCTCATGTCTTCAGAAATTTTTTCTGCACTTTGTGTTGATTTATTACTTTCTACAATAGTTTCTCCCAACCGACTAAAAATAGAATAGGGCAATACTTTTTTGGCAATTTTTTTAATAAGGTTGCTTTCTTGCTTTAAGTTGTATATTAGTTTTGAAACGATTTTTGATTTAGCTTTTTTAGTTTCGTTGTGTGTTTTTTGTATGGTGGGTGAAAAATTAGCATCAACTTCTAACCATTCAAAAATTTCTTTACAAATAATGCCAGGATTTGTTTTAAAATCTTCAAACAGAAAAAGTTTAACCTGATTATTTGTAAAGTATTTGAATATGATATCTATATGATGAATATATAAGCTTGGTTCGATAAAAAATTTATACATATCATCTTCCATGTTGTTATTACCAACAACACTTTTTATTTCTACAAAATCTCTATCCATCCATCCTTTAAAAACTTCCATGGCATAGGATGAATAAGTTCTCGAAACAGGTTCTCTTAAAATAAATATTACTTTACCTTCAGGATTGTGTTCGTATAGGTGTTTAATGGCTGTTTCATTGTTGTAAATAGCTGCGTTTTTAGCTACAATTTTCTTTCTGTTATCGTTACCACTTGGAATTGTAAATGCAGATTGGAAAGCTTTTTCATAACCATTGCTAAAAATATTGTTGTCTCTAAAATAGGCAAACTCTTTTTGTAAAGTGGCATGACCGATTATCTCTGGATGCTCATTGAGGTAATTGTTTAATGAGGTGGTACCCGCTTTTTGGGCTCCAACAATCATTAAATCAATTTTAGGAGTTGTATTCATAGTTTATGATAACAATTTAAACTTTTACATACCAAGCTTTTAAAGAATTACCAATTCCGAAAAAATTGAGTAAGCCATTTATAAAAGACTTAATGTATCGTTTATATCCTGTTTCTAATTGCTCTCGCAATGCTTCATCTGAAGCAATATTTTCGGTAGGTTCATTATTTTTTCGTTTTATACTTTTTTTTATTCGAGCAATGCTAATTCCTGTTGTAGTGATTTTTAATTTTTTAAACCCACTATTAGTTAGTAATAAATTGATGGTTGTTGGTGTGTAGTAACTTAAATGTTCAGGATATTCAATAATTGCATAGTCGCCCTTTAGTAAAAAACGTTCAATAGCATTAAAGTTTGGAGTGGTAATGTAAACCAACCCTCCTTTTCTAAGTAATCGGTGGAACTGTTGCATTTCTTCTAGTGGGTTATTAATGTGTTCTATCACCTCACTGGAAATAATTACATCAAACATCTCATTTTCAAAGGATCTATTTGTTAACTTTCCTTTTAATGTATTTATCCCTTTATCTTTTAAATAGGCTAATTGTTTATCCGTAAACTCTGTTCCGTAAACTTCCCAACCTCTTTTTTTGGCTTCAATTAAAAACAGCCCAGGTCCACAACCAACATCTAACATTTTATTGGTTTTTCTGAATTTTTCAAAACCATCTAAAACTTCGTTAATTCTAATGGTAGTAATTGCTGAGTCAGCTCCATAACCTATTGGATAATTGTTGTAATGATTAAAAATTTCTTCCTCAGTAGGAATTTTAGAGCAAAACACAAAACCACTCGATTTACTTTTTACTAAATAATTCTCCTCATATCCTTCTAGTGGATATAAATCTTCAGCTTGGGTTATGAGGCATTTTGTATGTTGCAAAGCGTTATTTTGATAGAATATGTTACTTTTACAAAAATAAGTATTACCAAGTTAACTCAAACTAGTATATCTTATAAAAAAGAAATTAATAATGAAACGAGTCATGATTAAAGCTTAAACACACAAGAGAATGATTATAGACGAGTTCCATCTGACCGATTTAAGAAAATAAAAATATAAACAGATGAAAATACTCATCACAGGCGGAGCAGGTTATATTGGTTCGCATACAATTATAGAAATATTAGAAAATACCGATTGGGAAGTAATTTCAGCGGATAATTATGCGAACTCTTCTGAAGCAACTTACAAACGAATAAAAGAAATTACCAATAAGCAGTTTCAATATTACAATGTAGATTTAAAAGATGTTGAAGCCACCAAAAAAGTGTTTGAGGCACACCCTAATATTTCAGGAATTATCCATTTTGCTGCTTTTAAGGCTGTACCAGAATCGGTAGCGAATCCATTAACATACTACGATAACAATATCAATTCATTAATTAATATTTTATCTTGTCAAAAAGAATTTAATGTTCCAAATTTAATTTTTTCATCTTCATGTTCGGTTTATGGTAATACAACTGAGCTTCCTGTTACAGAAGAAACACCTATGGAAAAAGCTGAATCGCCTTATGCATATACCAAACAAGTGGGTGAGAAAATAGTAGATGACTTTATTTTAGCAAATCATAATTTTAGAGCCATTTCACTCAGGTATTTTAATCCAGTAGGAGCTCATAAAAGTGGTTTAAATGGGGAATTACCGCTTACTACTCCAAATAATTTAGTGCCTTATATTACACAAACAGCTATTGGTAAATTAAAACAGCTAACCATTTTTGGTGGAGACTATCCTACTGCTGACGGGACTTGTATTAGAGATTATATACATGTAAGCGACATCGCTTCGGCACATGTGTTGGCATTGAAAAAACTAATTGAGAATAAAGATTTTCAAAATCATAACATTATTAATTTAGGAACTGGAAAAGGAGTGAGTGTGTTAGAAGCGGTAAAAGCGTTTGAAAAAGTTAGTGGTAAAAAATTAAATTATGTTATAGGAAAAAGAAGAGAAGGAGATGTTCAGGCTATTTATGCTAATAACCAAAAAGCTCAACAATTATTAGGTTGGAAACCTATTTATAACATCGAAGATATGATGCTTTCTGCTTGGAAATGGGAACAAAATTTACAGAGTAATTTATAGTCATGTTGGGATTAAATAAAATGAAGTATTATTTGTTGGTAATTGTTATAATGTTAAGCAATTTTTTAATTGCTCAGGATTATATTGTTATTAATGGAGATGATACCGTTTATTGTAAGATAGAAAGTGTTGGGGCTCAAAAAATATTTTTTTTGATTCCAACTGATAGCGTACCGTATAATTCATCATTATTGCTATCACAAGTTAATTCATATTATTTTAATCATTCCTTTGAAAAACAAGATACTGTAGCAACCGTAAAAAAATTAAAAAAAGAAAGAGTAAAAATAGCAAGGAAATCAGCTCCGCTTTTTCGGTTTTCAGCTAGTTATGGGTTGGGTTATTTTGATTATCAAAACACAAAAGAGAATGCCTATACAAAAGAACTTAAAAGTGGTTATAATGCTACTTTTGAAGCACATTATTTTCCCGAAGGATTTAATTATGGATTGGGTATTAAAGCTTCAAATTTTACTAGTAAACATCAAGCAGATAATATGTCAATTACAGATGGAAATGGCAACACCTTAATAGGAGAACTTAGTGATGATATTACCATGAATTACCTTGCAGGTTCTTTTGTTTTAAGGTGGTTACAGAAAGATTTTACAAGTGGAGTGTATGTCGATTTTTCTTTTGGGAAAACATTTTATACCAACAATAATATAACGTTAATAGAAAAATTTAAAACTAAAGCAAATGGTTATGCCTTTAATGTTGCTGCTGGCTATGATTGTAAATTATGGCGAAATTTAGCTATAGGTTTAAATGTAGCATATAACAGAACATATATTAATGAGATTGAAATAAATGGAGAAACATTTAAAATTGATGAAGAATATAAAGAAAGTCAGATATCTCGTTACCATTTTGTTCTTGGAATAAGGTATTTATTCAAATAATGCTTAATAAAAAACTTAAAAAATCAGCTTTTTATTTTTCCTTAACAATTACCACCCTTCAAAATAATTTGTAAAGGTTCTAAATAGTAACTTTGTAATGTAAAAATGTTATTATGACAAAAAATATAGAAGAACTGGAAGAGGTAGTAATTAAGTTTGCTGGCGACTCTGGTGATGGAATGCAACTTACAGGATCGCAGTTTAGTAACACAACAGCTTTTATAGGCAACGATTTATCTACTTTCCCTGATTTTCCTGCAGAAATTAGAGCTCCGCAGGGAACAGTAGCGGGAGTTAGTGGATTTAAAATACAATTTGGTAGTACATCAGTTTTTTCTCCGGGAGATGAAGCAGATGTCTTAGTAGCAATGAACCCAGCAGCGTTAAAAGCTAACTTAACATCCATAAAAGATAGAGGGACCATTATAATAGATAGTGATAGCTTTAAAATAAAAGATTTTGAAAAAGCACAATTTACTTCTAATCCTTTAGAAGATGGTACGTTAGATGGGTACAATTTAATTCAGGCTCCAATAACTAGTTTAACAAAAGAAAGTGTTTCCGAATTTGATATTGAAAATAAAAGTAGAACCCGAAGTAAAAACATGTTTGCTTTAGGTGTTGTTTATTGGCTGTTTAACAGACCATTAAACATTACAGAAAATTTCTTGGATGCTAAATTTTCAAAACAACCAGAGTTAGCAAAAGCCAATAAAGCAGCACTTAAAGCAGGATATAACTTTGCTATTACAGTAGAATTATTACCTTCAAACTATACAATTAAACCAGCTACTTTACCAAAAGGAAAATACAGAAGTATTACCGGAAATATAGCTACAGCTTGGGGATTATTAGCTGCTGCTGAAGCAACGAGATTAAAATTATTTTTAGGAACTTATCCAATTACACCTGCTTCAGATATTTTACATGAATTATCAAAGTATAAAAATTTTGATGTTATTTCTTTTCAGGCTGAAGATGAAATTGCAGGTATTTGCTCTGCAATAGGAGCAAGCTTTGCAGGTAATTTAGCTGTTACATCAACATCTGGACCTGGATTAGCACTAAAAGGTGAAGCCATTGGTTTGGCAATGATGACGGAACTTCCTATTGTAATTATTGATGTTCAGCGAGGAGGTCCTTCTACAGGCTTACCTACCAAAACGGAACAATCAGATTTGATGCAAGCTGTTTATGGAAGAAATGGAGAGAGTCCTGTAATTGTTATTGCAGCTAGTACACCATCCAATTGTTTTGATTTTGCATACCAAGCAGCAAAGTTAGCTTTAGAACACATGACCCCCGTAATTTTATTAACAGACGGGTTTATTGCTAATGGTGCCGAACCATGGAAAATTAAAAGTTTAGCTGATATGCCTTCAATTAAATTAAATATGGCAACTAAGAAAGAAGGTTGGAGTCCATATTTAAGAGATGAGAAAAAACTTGCCAGACAATGGGCTATACCAGGAACAAAAGAATTAGAACATAGAATTGGAGGCTTAGAAAAACAAGATGTTTCTGGTAATGTTTCTTATGAGCCAGAAAATCATGAGAAGATGGTAACCCTTAGAGCTGATAAAGTGAAAAGAGTAGCTAATTTTATTCCTGAACTTAGTGTTCAAGGAGCTTCAGAAGGAGACTTATTAATTGTTGGTTGGGGAGGTACTTATGGAAGTATTCTTACAGCATTTAGTGAATTAACTAAAGAATACAAAAATGTCGGATTTGCCCACTTCAATTATATCAATCCACTTCCAAAAAATACGAGTATAGTTTTTTCTAAATATAAAACTATATTAGTTTGTGAATTAAACTCAGGTCAATTTATACGTTTACTTAAGGGAGAATTGTCGCAGTTCAATTACCAACAATATAATAAGGTACAAGGATTACCTTTTTCTAAAAAAGAACTAATTAACGAATTTACTAAATATTTAAAATAATTATTTTAATGGAACACTTAGTTAAAGACCAAGAACTCACTTTTAAAGATTTTTCTACCGATCAAGATGTTAGATGGTGTCCGGGTTGCGGAGATTATGCTATTTTGAGTGCTATGCAAAAAGCTTTACCTCAAATAGGAAAAGAGAAAAAAGATATCGTTTTCATTTCTGGAATTGGATGTTCATCTCGTTTTCCTTATTATGTAGAAACGTATGGTTTCCATTCTATTCATGGTAGAGCACCTGCTATTGCTACGGGTGTTAAGTTGGCAAATCCAGATTTAAGTGTTTGGCAAATTACAGGAGATGGAGACGCTTTAGCCATAGGAGGAAATCATTTTGTTCATGTATTAAGAAGAAATGTGGATATCAACATGATTCTTTTTAATAATGAAATTTATGGATTAACCAAAGGACAATTTTCTCCAACATCAAAAACTGGTATTCAAACTAAATCATCTCCACAAGGAACTGTTGATAAAGCATTTAATCCAGGTAAATTAGCTATAGGTGCAGGAGCAACTTTTTTCGCAAGAGTAGTAGATGTTAATCCTAAGAAGATGGTAGATATTTTTGTTGAAGCTGAAAAGCATAGAGGAACTTCTTTAGTAGAGATTCTTCAAAACTGTGTTATTTTTAATGATAAAGTTTTTTCGGCTATTACAGATAAAGAGGGAAAGTTTGATAATCAGCTTTGGTTAGAACACGGCAAACCAATGATTTTTGGGAAAGAGAATAATAAAGGTATTCGTTTAGATGGATTAAAACTAGAAGTGGTTACTATTGGAGAAAATGGTATTACTGAAAAAGATATTTTAGTACATGATGCTTATTGCGAAGATGAAACACTTCATAACATGTTAGTAAATATGACTTTGCCTGAAATGCCTGTTGCTTTTGGGGTTATAAGAAGTGTTAAAGCATCTACTTTTAATGATAAGTTATGGGAGCAAATCAGCCATGAAAAAACTAAAGCTAAATTTTCTTCTATTGATGAGGTGGTTAATAGCGGGGTGACTTGGGAGATATAAAACTCTCTTTAGGTATAAAAAAAAAGCGGTTGAGAAAAATTCTCAACCGCTTTTTTTTTACTTAAGAATTGTACTATCTTAATAAGTTAACATGTCCCATCATTTCATGACGTCTGTTTACAAATAGTTCTTTAGTTTCTATTCTCCATACATAAGTTCCTACAGGGGCAGGAGCACCCATATAAGTCCCATCCCATCCTTCTTCTATGTTGTCCGTTTCAAATATTTTTTCTCCCCATCTATCAAAAATGTACATTTTGAATTGAGATAAGTCAATACCTTCCCCGTAAGCTCTAAATGCTTCGTTTAAGTTATCAGAGTCAGGTGTAAATGAATTAGGCACATAAAATAAGAATATATCAGTAATAGTAACAACTCTCATTGTAGAATCTACACAACCATGTTCGTTAGTTACAGTTAGCCATACATTATATTCACCTGGCATTCCCGCAGGGAACATATGTATTGGATTAATAAATGTTGAAGAATCTGGAGCTACACCTGTATTAAAATCCCATAAGTAACTCAAATTACCTTGTCCTGTAGATTGGTTAGTAAAACTAATTTCCGGAAATAAGAAAGTTGTTTCTTCAGGATCCGCATAAAAATCAGCATTAGGATAATCTTTTGGACAAACATAATTTGCTATTGTTGTATCTAAAACACATCCATTAATAGTAGTTACAGTAACAGTTAAATCTCTACAAACAGGAGTATTAAAAGTGTTTGTAATTGTATTTCCAGATAATGTTGAACCATCACTAAAGTCCCAAACTGTATTGCCAACAAGGTTGTTTGGAACAGAAGTATTGTTAAATTCTACTGTAATAGGGTAACAACTATCAGGCTTGTTTCTAGCAATATCTAATACAGGTACATCATACCAAAAAACTTGGTATTCTACTGTATCAGGTGGTGTAGTACAATTGTCTGTAATAACCACATAATAATCAGTTGGAGAAGCCCCTGGTGTAACATTCATAGTAGTTCCACTACCTAATAATATACCACCTTCATACCAATCGTAGTTATATCCAACTCCTGAACCGCCTGTAGCACTTACATCTAAAGTAGTACTAAAGCCTTCACATACAGTATCAGTATATTGGGTTGATGATCCAGTTATGTTAGGAAATAATGAGATACATACTTGTTGTGTATCGGATAAACAACCATTAATATCGGTTGCAAAAACTTCATAACAACTAGGAGAAACAATTGGATTTACATTATGAGGTCCGTTACCTGGTATGTTTGTGTTAGTAGTATTGTCTGTCCATGTAAGTGTGTGTGCACCTGTACCACCAATAGATGTTGCACTAATTTGTTTAGTACCATCAATACAAATGGTATCATCAGCAGTAATATTATCAACAAACATTTGATCTGGTTCATAAATATAAATAGTTGTATCAGTTGTACATCCACTTGTATCTGTAGAGGTTATAATATAAGTTCCAGCAGGTAAGTTCTCTAGAGAATCACTACCAGCAGTCATATTTGGAGTGGTTTGTAATATAGTATTAGTAGCACTATCAGTATAAGTAATAGTTTGTACTTCACTACCAACTACCCAAACTGGAGTAACCACTATTTTACCATCAGTATCACCATAACAAGTGTTATCTGTAGTAGTAATTTGTGGTATTTGACAACACTGTACATTAATGGAAATAGTATCTGTATCAATACAGCCGCCATTAATATTAGTTACTGTAACATAATAAGTTGTAGGTAAAGTAGGTGATAAAGTAGGGTTTTGTAATGTAGTATCATTTATACCAAAATTAGGAGTCCATTCATACGTAAAGTCATTTGGATCTGGGGTGGTTGGACACCAATTGAATCTAGTAATAGGTCTATTAGTTGAGGTAGTAGGAGTACCAGTGTAAGGACATGCTGCGGTTCCATCACTTCTATAGTATATAGTTGATGTAAATGCTGTAGTTGTCCATGGAGTTATAGAGTTATTGGTAAAACTAGTTGCTAAATTATTATAACAAATTTCAACTACTATGTTTGATGTTCCATCCCATTCATAAGCAATATCTAGTGGATGAGTATTCCACCCTACAGTTACCATATGGTTTACAGGGTTTAAAACCTGTGTTAATCCAGTTTCCCATGTAGTTAAATTAGTTAATTGTGTACATTTCATAGAAATTTGGAAGCTATTGTAAACGTTTGTACCATTTATTTGGGTTACTTGCCAAGCAATTTCATTTATTTTTCCACCCATAAAACCCATTGCATTTAGCTCGGCAGCAGTAAATAAAAATTGATGTTTGGCATTTCTGTACCAGTTACCATAAGGGGCAGGGTAAGATGTAGAAGAATTAGCACCAGTTTGTGTACCTACAGAAATTTGGGTGGCTGGAGAAGAGCATGCATTAGTTATACTTGGTCCACAAGTAGCAGGTATTCCGCCTCCTAAATCTAAGTCCACTAAAACAGTACTATCACACTCAATAGTAGAGTCGGGAGTTAAAATATTTATATTAGGAGCAACTACTGAAGCCACGGTAATAGTAATAGAATCTTTTTTAGTACATCCTCCAGGGTTGGTTACATCAACATAATAAGTATAAGTTCCAGGAACAGAAATATTAGCTTCTGGATTTGAAATAGTAGGATTATTTAAATAGTTTGTTGGATACCAATTATAAATATATCCTGGATTGGTAGGTTGCACATTTGCATTCAATTGAATTGGTTCAAATAAACAAGATGTAGTTGAACTTTGAGAAACCGTCATAGTAAAATCAGGAACAACGGTAACGGTTACTGTATCTTTATTATTACAGCCACCAGAAAGGTTACTTGTAACTTCATAAGTTGTAGTAACACTTGGAGTTGCAATAGGGTTTGAACAAGGATTACATGAAAAGTTAGTTCCCACAATAATTGGATCACCAGCTATGGAAGTCCAATTAAAGGTTTGTCCTCCATTAGCACTCAGTTGTGCAGATTGGCTTCCACATATTGTGGTGTCTTTAAGTGCAACAGTACTATTAATTACATCAATAACAATTACTTGAGAAGCAGAACCTACAATAGGACATGCTCCATCAATAACTGTCATGGTTCCATTTATAAAATTTGGAGAACCTGGAGGTACTGTCCAGCAAACGGTAATTGTTAAAGGATTAGTACCAACTAGTGTATAAGTTGCACCGGGTAAATTATTTAGAATACTAGAATTAGCAGTATCAATTGTTAGAACATCACTTGGGTTTGTATCTGTAAATGTCATTTCAAAACAAGCAGAAGCACCTTCGCAAATCGCTATAGAGTTAGGGCCTGTTGAATATGCATTACTACCAGGTAAAAGGGTAATTCCTCCAGCAGGTGGTGCTGGAGTTACATTTGAACAGTTAATAACATAAAATTGATAATCATGCACAACAGAACCGGTAAGGTTTCCATTAGCATCAAATGATTCAATTAAAAAAGCGATAACAAAATTACCAGTTGTAGGTTGGTTGAATGTAACACAGCCTGTAAGTGGGTCAAGTGTAAAGTTTTGAAGAGGAGAATTTGTATTGTAAGGAGGATTGAAAGTTACAGGGGTACCACTACTAGTAGGAGTAATCATAGAATAATAGATACTGTCACCATCAGGATCCGTTGCTCCTAAACAATAATTAACAGGTTGTCCAGCACAAACATAAGGAATTGGTGCTGCATTTACTGTTGGAGAACTGCCACAAACTTGTGTTTGAGAATTTATGGTAGTACAAAAATTCATGGAATTACTTGAATTTCCTGACACGTTGGTAGCATTGTCTCTACAACATAGGTTGAAACAAATAGACCAACTATCACAAGCAGCAGGAAAAGTAATTAAAGCCTCATAAGTGTACATTAAAACCCCTTGGACTCCTCCAGAGGGATTAGGAGGGCAATTACTTAATTGAGAGGCACAGGTTTGTGTTACATCTTCACGTACACCAACTTGATTAAAAGTTACAGAAGCAGGATTAGGCAACCCACAATTGTTAGTAATTGTAACATATGAGCTACTTTGAGTAGTAGGGAGAGTACTAGGACATTTAACAAACAATTCCATTGTAAGTAAATATTGATTAGGTGTTCCTGTACAGGTGTATGTTAAGTTACCACCGGGTATATGAGATGCATAAGTACTAAAACCAAAAAATAACGTTAGTATTAATACTGATAATAAGTTTTTCATATTAGGTTTCATAAATTTCATGTTGTTAAAATTGAGAAATTCTGATGTTATTATCATTCTTTTATTAAGATATGAATATCAAAATTACTAATTATTCATCTTGAAGACGAAGTAAATTAGATTAAGTTGCCTTTTATAGAGATAAAAATTAACAAAATGTTATAATAAATTAATGATAAACAAAAAGCCCACTATCAAAGTGGGCTTTTTTCTATGGTATAAGAAATTATTTAGTTTCTAAGAATTGTTATTGTGCCTTTATGAAGCTCAATACTATCATCATATTTTTTAATTTCTAAAATGAAGTAATAAGTTCCATCACTAACACCATCACCATCCCATTCATTCTTGTAATTTTCTTTTTCATATATTTTAGTTCCCCATCTATTGAAAATTTGTAGGTTATTATTAAAATATTCTAAATTTTTGAATACCAAGAAATCATTATGTCCATCTCCATTTGGAGTAAATATATTAGGGATAATAATATCAGAAAGTATTAAATATTCAATAGAAACATTATCCTGACAACCTTCAGCAGTTGTAATTAAGAGACTAACATTCATAAACCCTTGTGTATTGTATATATGAGTTGGGTTTTGGATAGTACTTCCATTTCCATCGCCAAAATTCCATAACCAGCTTATAGGGTTTCCTGAAGACAAATCAGTAAATGTAATTGGCATACCTGGTTGACCTTGAACTGGAGGGTTAATTGAGAATGCTGCTGTAGGAACAGGATATCCATAAACTGCTGCGTAGGCTGTATCATTACAACCAAAATTATCTGTAACTATTACGCTTACACCACCTACAGTTGCACTAGTTGTAGCACTGGTGTCGTTATTAAACCATTCGTAACCTACAAAAGCAGGAGCTACACTTATTGTAGTAAAGTCTCCAGGACAAACTGTATCTGTTCCTAATATAGTTGCTTGTGGATTTGAATTAGTTACTGTTACTGCAGGAGAAGTACCTGTGCAACCATTAGTGTCGGTTACGGTTACAGTGTAAGTTCCTGTTCCTGTTGTAATGTTTGAAGTGTTTTGTCCGCCAGGGTTCCAAGTATAATTAGTGTAATTTCCTGATACCCCTAGTGTTGTCAAGTCATTGTTGCAATAAAAATCATCACCTGTAATAGTTGGTGTTGGAGCTGGAGCTTGACTTACCACAAAAGTATCTGTTAGTGTACAAACTAAAGTATCAACAGAAAGAATGTAAGTACCAGGGACTGTAATGGTTGCGAACTGACCAACGCAACAAGCTGGAGACCAATTGTAATTAGTATATCCAGCACCTGCATCAATAACAACAGATCCTCCAGCACAAATAGCAGTGTCAGGAATTTGAGGTCCTACTGCATTTAATACGGTAATCGTTACGGTATCTGTTAAATTACAAAGACCAGGTACAGAATCACTAGTTACTACATAAGTGGTAGTTTGGCTAGGAGTAATAACTGGATTAGCACATGAATCACAAGTTATGTTTGTCCCTACATTTATAGGGTCTCCTGCTATAGAAGTCCAAACTGGGTTGGTAGCATTAGCTACTTGTAATTGATGGGTATTTCCAGTACATATAGTTTGATCTGCTCCTGCATAAACTCCTGTGCCAATATTGAAAGTAACTGAAAAAGAGGTTTGTCCTGCAATTGGACAGAATTGATCTCTAGCAATAAAGTTTACAACAGATCCTGAAAATCCCCCTGTAGCTACCCAACAAAAGGTTCCTGTTTTAGGGTTTGTACCTGTTTGAGTAAATGTTGCTCCAGGTAGTATGCTTGTACCATTAGTGGTGATATGCAAAGAATCATTAGGATCTGCATCATTAAACACTACGTCAAAACAAACATTGTCTCCTATACATAAATCAATAGTATTGTTGTTAATATTTGCAGAACCTGACACATTAGTAATAACAGGTGGAGGAGTAGGAGCTTGATTAGAACAGCTTAATACAATAACTTGGAAATCATGGTTTACATAACCAGTTAAATTACCAAAAGCGTCATAAGATTGAATTTGGATATTAACAACAAAGTTACCTGTAGTGGGCTGAGTAAAGGTTAAACAACCTGTTGTTGGATCCCAAGTTGAATTTTGTAGTGGACTATTAATAGAATAAGGAGAAGGGTGTGTTATAACCGCACCATTTCCTCCTTGAGGAGCTACTAACACGTAATATAAACTGTCCCCTTCTAAATCGGTTGAAGTAACACAATAAGTTGAAGTTTGTCCTGCACAGTAATAAGGAATAGGTTGTGCAGTTACTACAGATGAATTATTACAAGGAGCAGTAACGGTATTTAATTGAGATTGAACATAAACATTATTTCCTGACCCACCATTGGTATTGGTTGAGGCATCTCTACAACATAAGTCAAAGCTTAACCCCCAAGAGTTACAGTTTGCTGGAAAGGTTACTGTTGCTTGATAGGTGTACATCCATGTGCCAGGGTTAGTGGATGGACCTCCTGAACAACTACTTAATTGTCCTGGACAAATTTGGTTAATATCAACAGCTTGTCCTACTTGTGTAAAAGTGGGAGCAATAGGGTTAGTTAATCCACATGTATTGGTAAAAGTAAAATATGATGAAGACATTGTTGAAGGGTGTGTACCCGGACATGTTCTAAATAAGGTTAATGTAAAGGTATATTCCAAAGGATTGTTTGGATTACAAGTCCATGTAATATTTGCCCCTGGAATGTGTGAAGCATAGGCATTGTTAGTGATGAAAAATGCCGCAAATAAGCTTAATAGTAAAAGAATTTTTTTCATTTGTATTGTTTTTAGAATTTAACCAAATTTTATAATTTAAACAAAGATGCTCTTTTTTTTATAAAGGTTGCAAGTTCGGGTGATTTTTTTAATGAACAAATATATAAGATTATTTTTTCATATTAAAATAGCTGTTATAAAGTAATGTGTTTAATTACTAGTTTTTAAATAATTGGGTAGGTTTATAATAAAAAATCCGAAGAAGTTAAGTTGTCTCCGGATTTTTATAAAATGTAAAAAATAATTTAATTATCCACACTTAGAATGGCCACAACTTTTGCAATTTAAGCATCCTTCTTCATAAACTAAAGAAGGTTCATTACAACTTGGACAAGTATTTTCTGCTGGTTTTGTTCCATCTGGAATGAATTTTTTAAGTGACCTTACTACACCTTTTTTCCATGTATTTAAGGTTTCTTCACTTAAGTGTAAATTGTCAACCATATCTACTACAAAACTTAATGGCATACCGTGGCGTAATACTCCAGAAATTAATTTAGCATAGTTCCAATATTCTTCATTAAAGGTTCTTGATAATCCTTCAATGGTAGTTTTATATCCGTGGCTATCTTCGTATTGGAAGTCGTATCTAGTTTTTCCATCTTCAGACTTGCTTTTAATTACCCATCCTTTTTTCACTTGGGATAAAATAGAGAATGATTCTCTTGATGCTCCTGTAAAAATTTCATAAGGTCTTCCATCTAACAATCCAATTACAGCAATCCATTTTTCATTTTCGTTGTTAAATTGAATAATTTCCGCTTCTAATTTTTCTGGTCGTTTTGGAGCATTTGTTTCCAAAAATTGATTGATGATTTCTTCTTTTTCAGATTTTTTATCATTAGAAATCAATACACCACTTCTAGAGCCATCTCTGTAAACAGTGATTCCCTTACAACCACTTTCCCAACCTGTTTGGTAAATTTGGCTTACCATATCTTCTGGCACATCATTAGGAACATTTACTGTTACACTAATAGAGTGATCTATCCATTTTTGAACAGCTCCTTGTAAACGAACTTTTTCTACCCAATCTACGTCATTAGCTGTTGCACCATGGTAAGGAGATTTAGCAATAATTTTGTTCAATTCTTCTTCTTCCATTTTAGATACTTCATCAGCATTGTATCCGTTTACTTCTAACCAAGTAACAAATTTGTGGTGAAAAACGTGAAATTCTTCCCAAGAATCACCAACTTCATCAACAAAGTCAACTTTAACTTTTTTATCGTTAGGGTTTACTTTTCTTCTTCTTTTGTAAGAAACCATAAATACAGGTTCGATTCCTGAAGATGTTTGTGTCATTAAACTTGTTGTTCCTGTTGGAGCTATAGTTAATAAAGCAATATTTCTTCTTCCGAATTTAACCATATCATTATAAAGAGTAGCATCTGCTTCTTTAATACGATTAATCATTGGATTTTTTTCTTCTCTAATGCTGTCATAAATAGGGAATGCACCTCTATCTTTAGCCATATCTACAGAAGCACGGTAAGCTGATAATGCAAACTTTTTGTGTACTTCAGTAGAAAACTCTGTAGCTTCTTTTGTTCCGTATTTTAATCCTAAAGCAGCTAACATATCTCCTTCGGCAGTAATACCAACACCTGTTCTTCTTCCTTGAATAGATTTGGTTTTAATTTTTTGCCAAAGGTTTAATTCTGTTCTTTTTACTTCTGGAGTTTCAGGATCCGCTTCAATTTTCTCAATTATTCTATTAACTTTCTCAATTTCCAAATCAACAATATCATCCATTATGCGTTGTGCAATTTGTGTATGTTTATTGAATTTTTCGTAGTTAAAAGCTGCTTGTTCTGTAAATGGGTTTTCTACATAACTATATAAGTTAACGGCTAATAATCTACAGCTATCATAAGGACATAATGGAATTTCACCACATGGGTTGGTAGAAACTGTTCTAAAACCTAAATCAGCATAGCTATCAGGAATAGACTCGTTGATTACAGTATCCCAAAATAAAATTCCTGGTTCTGCAGATTTCCATGCATTATGTATGATTTTATCCCATACTTCTTTTGCATTTATTGTTTTTGTATATAAAGGATTGTCTGAATGAATTGGATATTGTTGTTTGTATTCTGAGTTACTTTTTACAGCTCTCATAAATTCATCATCTATTCTAACAGAAACATTTGCTCCAGTTACTTTTGTTCCATCCATTTTTGCATCAATAAAGTGTTGTGCATCTGGATGTTTAATAGATATAGAAAGCATTAAAGCACCTCTTCTTCCATCTTGAGCTACTTCTCTGGTTGAGTTAGAATATCTTTCCATAAAAGGAACAACACCTGTAGATGTTAATGCACTGTTTTTAACAGGACTTCCTTTTGGACGAATGTGAGATAAATCATGTCCAACGCCACCTCTTCTTTTCATTAATTGAACTTGTTCTTCATCAATTTTCATAACGCCACCATACGAATCAGAATTTCCTTCGTTACCAATAACAAAACAATTAGATAATGAGCCTATTTGAAAATCATTACCAATACCTGTCATTGGACCACCTTGAGGAACGA
Organism: Flavobacteriales bacterium; assembly: GCA_026196775.1. Lineage (GTDB taxonomy): Bacteria > Bacteroidota > Bacteroidia > Flavobacteriales_E > Vicingaceae > BRH-c54. The sequence continues at coordinate 17,661 of JAPHUD010000002.1, read as the reverse complement.
TGTACTTAAACCCCTTTAAAACATCATAAATTTCCTCTTCAGTATAAGGATTAGCATACTTGTTTTCTATACGAGCAATTTCTTTTGCTAACCTTCTATGCATTTGATCAGGATTCGACTCATATATATTACCTTCAGAATCTTTTAAGGCATATTTATTAAGCCATACATTAGCAGCTAACTCATCACCATTAAAATATTTTGTTGCTTCAGCTAATGCTTCCTCATGTGAATAGGTCTTCATACCGTTTTCTTCATTTTTTTCGATTTCGTTCACTAAAATTTCATCGTTTGTTTTTGTAGTTTCGTCTACATTAATTACTGTTTTCTCCATTCTGATAAGGGGTTTTAAGGGTTATTAAATTCATGCACTTTTCATCAAAAAACGCTTGTGCAATTTAGAAAGAGTATTGGCATTTTTTAGCATCTTTTGGAGCATTTTTTTATCAACACTAAGATAAGTTTTAATCTGTGGGGACTTTAACTTGTTTTTGTATTTTTTATTAACAACTGCATCTTAATAGCGGAATTTTTTATATATGAATTTTAGTAATTAACAGACAAAATATTGATGTTTAACGATGAATACTGATGTAGCAAGAGGAATTAGTAAAAGAAAATAAACTTTATCTATTCCGAAAAACTTAATTTTGATTTTTATATATCACATTTTGCTATTTTAAAATTGCATAAACCATTTCTTCAATGAAAAAATTTGACATTCCTATATATTATAAAAGCTCATTTATTTCTGCTATTAAAAATTTACGTAAAGATGCCGACCCTCGAAAAAAAGATTTTTCTCCTACCTTATTAGATTTTGGTTCGGTGCAATTTCTTATTGCTCGTCATTTTGGTTTTTGTTACGGGGTAGAGAATGCCATTGAAATTGCCTATAGAGCTGTAGAAGAAAATCCTGGAAAGCGAATTTTCTTGTTAAGCCAAATGATTCATAATCCTATAGTGAATCAAGATTTACAAGAAAAAGGCATTCAGTTTATTATGGATACAGAAGGTAATCAATTGATAGAGTGGGAAGCACTTAATAGTAATGATATTATTCTTATTCCTGCTTTTGGAACTACCATAGAGATTGAAGCAAAAATTAATGCTATTGGATTACAAACCGAAAAATACAATACAACTTGCCCTTTTGTAGAGAAAGTTTGGAAGCAATCTGAAAAATTAGGCAAGACCAATCATACTATTATTATACACGGAAAACATAAGCACGAAGAAACGAGAGCTACTTTTTCGCATAGCTACCAAAATGCACCTTCTATTATTATTAAGGATATGAATGATGCAGCATTTATTGCTAAGGTAATTTTAGGAGAAATTCCTGCTACCGATTTTTATGAAAAATTTAAAGGAAGACTTTCTGAAGGTTTTGATGTAGAAAAACATTTTGAAAAAATAGGTGTAGTTAATCAAACTACTATGTTAGCTACAGAAACACAAGCTATTGCCGATTATTTTAAACAAGTGATGCTCCAAAAATATGGCGAAGCAGCTATTAAAAATCATTTTGCAGATACCAGAGATACCCTTTGTTATGCTACTAACGATAACCAACAAGCAACTTATGCATTGCTAGAAGAACCAGCCGATTTTGCTATAGTGGTGGGAGGTTACAATAGCTCCAATACTTCGCACATAGTGGAGTTGTGCGAGGAAAAATTGCCTACTTATTTTATTAGTTCGGCTAATGAAATAGAAAACCAACACACCATACATCATTTTAATTATAATGCAAAGCAAGTAGAAACTACCAATAATTTTATTCCCGAAAAACAACCCGTAAGAATTATACTGACCAGTGGAGCTTCTTGCCCCGACACCTTGGTAGATGCCGTGTTGGATAAGTTACTTTCTTATTTTAATGATACAAAAACGAAAGAAGAAGTACTGGCTGTGCAGGGTAATATGTAGAAAACAGTTTTATAAGGCGTACTAAGTGGGCTTAGTATGCTTTTTTTGTGCTTGAAATTTTATTCAATTATTGCAGAATAAGGAGAGGTGAATACTTCAAACTTTTTTGGAATTATAATGTAATTAAAGCTGTTTCCAATTCTTTTGTATCCTTCGGTTTTTAGCAACCCTAAAGAATCATTAATGACTTTATACTGGTACTCAATATAAATATTCTTATCTTCTTCTGAATTGATGGTTTTTTCATATCTAATCCCTGCTTTCTTCGAGATAATTGTAAGGTTAAAGTAATTCTCACAACAAGGTTTTGTAACTTTAAATACCTTATAATTTGGAGTTATACTGTCAGTTTTAAAATTACTTTCTATTACTAATTTGCCATTAAATAATACTTGTATATCAATTTCTGAATCATTAAAACTAGTATTTTCCATAAATACATTAACTTTTTCGTTATTACAGGAGAAAAAGAATAACACAAAAATTGTAATTACGATTATTTTATTCACGACAAGAAATTATTAATTAAAATTCATTTTGTAATTCTTTTCTATTCTGGACATAAAAATCAATGGCGGCTTTTTCTTCTTTTGTTAAACGAGGGTGACTTATTATAATTTTAAAATGTTTGTTTGTATCTAAACCTTGAGGAATTCCTTTAACTGAATCATTCCAAGTGGTAATATTAACTTCTTCAATACAAGGATTATAGATTAAATTAATTAATGATAAATCAAGTTTGCCAAGATAAGCTCCCAAAGTAATTTTACGTAAACACTTTAAGTTATTAAAATCTGCTGGAAAAACATCAAATTTAGAATGAGTTAAATAAATTTCCTTAAGATTAGGTGTTGATATAAATGATTCAAAACCGTATATACGTGATTTTTCAGCACGAAAAAACTCTATTCTATTTAGCCATTTTTCAGAAGAGTTTATTGTGATTGTTGAACCCCAAAAAACTATTGATTTTAATCTTGGAAACATGTCTAAACCATAGATGTTGTTTCTACTATCAACAATTATATGTTCAACGTTCTTAAATATACTATATTTATCAGGTATTGTATCAAAATAATGAAATGCAATCGATTTAACTAACAACTTTAAACTATCTCTTGAATAGTAACTATAAATGGAATCCTTTTTATTTTTAGCGTAATCTTGGTTATCAAACCTAACATCAGTATAATAATGATTAAAATGTTTAGTTGAGTTGAAATTTTTACAATTACATTTTTCGATTTCAGGACTTATTATTAAAGAATTTTCTAATAGGTTTGCTGAAACAACAGTATCAACAATATTTTTTTTAATTATTTCTGAATTATTCACATCCTTAATATCACAAGCTATAATAAAAAATAAAATCAATATATAAAGTGATGGTTTCATTTACCTTCAAGTGGTTAGTTTAGAATCGTTTCAACAAATATACAAATAAAACCTACCCCTTCAACACTTCCATCATGGCTTTGGCTTTTAGTAGACATTCTTCGTATTCTTTTTCAGGAATTGATAAAGCAGTTATTGCTCCACCAACCATAAAGGATAAATATTTTAGGCTATCATTGTAAGTGATGCTACGTATAACCACATTAAAATCAACATTTTTTTCGGGAGTAATGTAGCCTACTGTTCCAGAGTAAATACCTCTTCTGGTGGCTTCATATTTTTCTATCAGTTGCATGGCACTAATTTTTGGAGCTCCTGTCATGGAGCCCATAGGGAAAAGTGCTTGTATAATTTCTTCAAAAGTGGTGTTTTCTTTTACTATTGCTCTAACAGTAGAAATCATTTGGTGTACTTGAGGAAAGGTATAAATACCACAAAGTTCATCTACTTTTACGGAATTTTTTTGCGCAATTTTAGATAAATCGTTACGTACCAAATCTACTATCATTATATTTTCGCTACGTTCTTTTTGATCATTAAAAAGGACCTTTTTTAGCTGTTCATCTTCTTGTTGGTCTTTACCTCTTTTTATGGTGCCTTTTATAGGTTGTGAAATGATGTCATTTCCTGTTTTTTGAATAAATCGTTCGGGAGAAGCACAAAGCAAATACTTGTCATCTTGTTTTACAAAACAAGAGAAAGGCGTAGGCGATTTTTTATTTAATAAGAAATAATAGTCAATAGGATTAATTGCTACATCTTCTGCATAAAATTCCTGACAAAAATTTATTTCATAAATATCGCCTAACTGAATGTGGTTTTTTAGTGCTGATACTTTATCTAAATAGTCTGTTTTAGTAATTCTGGATTTAACGGTAATGGGTTGTTTTGCTTCATCATCAGCTAATTTATAAGTTGAAATGTTGTTGAGTATTTCATTGATTTCATTATTAGAATAATGTTCCTTATTATAATGTAGTTGACTATTTTCTCCGTCTAACACAAAGAGTAATTGTGGAGTAAAAAAATGTTTCTCAGGAAATTGAATGCCATCAAGATGATTAGAGCTTAATTTTTCAATCTGATTTTTGTAATCGTAGCTGATAAAGCCAAATTGCCAACTGTTTTCGTCACATTCGTTGTTATCGGAAATAGCAATAAAACTTTTAGTTGAAGATTGGTTGCTGTTAAGAAAAACAACATTTTTTACATCGCTAAAATAGTGCAATACCTTTTGCGGAAATGAATTTTGGTAAGAAAAAGAAAGTTGATTAAAAATAGAATTATTCATTGTGGGTTTATGGGGTTACTATTTTATTTAACCAATCTTTTTTAATTGCTCATCAATTATTGCCAATCCTTCTTCAAAAGAGCAAGGATTATAACCTAATTCATTAATAGCTTTATTTAAAACAAAGCCTGTTTTTGGTGGCCTTTTAGCAGCCTGATTTAAAGAACTTGATTTTATGGGTTGTACATTACTTTTGTCGTAGCCATAGAAATCTGCTACACGATACACTAATTCAATGATGCTCATTACATCTTTGCCTGAAAGATGAAAAACTCCTGTAGCTTGTTTTTCTGTAATGAGCCAACAACCCATTGCTAAATCTTCTGCTAATGTTGGCGAACGAAATTGATCATCTACAATAGTAAGTGGGTCGCCTTTTTCTAAGGCTTGTTTTGCCCAAAGTACAATGTTAGAGCGACTCATGTTTTCTGCTACTCCATAAACAATTATAGTACGGACTATGCTCCATTTAGTGTTGGCTTGTTTTACTAATTTTTCAGCTGCCAGCTTAGATTTTCCGTAATAACTTAGCGGATTAGCTTGGTCGGTTTCTTTGTAAGGACCATTTTCTCCATCAAAAACAAAATCGGTTGATAAATGAATTAAATGTGCTTGATGTTGTTCGGCATATTTTATTAGATATTCCACAGCAGTTACATTCAATTCCCAACATTCTTTTTGTAGTGATTCGCAGCTGTCCACATTCGTCATGGCAGCGGTATTAATTACGGTATCGGGTTTAAAAGTATTGAAAATAGCAGCTACTTCATTTTCATTTGTAATATCTAAACTTTGGTATTGATAACCGTTTGTATTGCTTATTCTGTTTGCTCCTTTTGAAGTTGCTAATAGCATAATGCCTTCTTTATTAGCCAATAAAGCCACTAGTTTTTGTCCTAAAAGTCCGTTGCTGCCAGTTATTAAAATTTTCATAAAATGGGATTAAAAAAGTAAAATTAGAAAATCAATACGTATAAAACTAATGTGGTAGCAGCTATTAAAAAGTAAATCTCAATTGAATTTTCACGTCCGAACGATGATTTCCTTGAATTTCTTCTAGTCCGCTACCAATGGTATCAACATTTTCGAAATAAGTAAGAGCATAACGCAACCACAAATCTATCCCTTTTCTAAATTGATACCTTGTAGTAAGATACGTTCTAACACCTCTATTATAATATGCCGGAATAGAAAAAGAGTATAACACATCGTTTTCATAAGCATAAATTCTACTGTTATAAGAATCCGTATCAAAAAGTCCGTATCGGAATGAGAATGAAAGCGGGCTACTTTTAGCTTTGTAAATGATATCCTGATAAACCAAATAACCAGTTTCAAAAGGAGATTCTTGTAAATCGTAATTAATTAACTCTACCCTTCCTTTGAGTTTAATAGATTCAGTAATTTGATAAGAATAATTGAAACGATAATTGGTTTGTGTCTCATCTACCAAATAATCTATATCATCTACATCTACTTGGGTACTTTTGTCTCTTAAACGTTGTCTTATTCTTATATACATTTCCATTTTTCGTGATGGTCGGTAATTCAGTTGCGTAATGTATTGATGTCCTTTAGAAGGAGCATCAATTCCGAAACGTAGCCATCCAAAACTAAACTGATCGTAATAGGCTGTTAGCGAAAAGTTTTTCCCCATTTTGGCGATAATACCAGTGTATAATCCTTTTTCGTTTTCATTTACAGAGTTCTCTCCAATAGCAGCACTTGATATGGGCTGAAAATCTCTATCAAAATCTCTGTATAAAACAGCTAAAGAAAGTTTCGGGTCAAGCATTACAATAGCTCCTGATGTAATAGCTTTTCCGGCATCTATGCTTTGACTTACTTCTCCAAAGAAGTTGAAATTTCTGTATATCCAATTGTAATCTAAGCCCACTTTTGCTTGTTCGCTTTCTTGGTTTCTAAACTGACTGTAAGGTTGTAAGCTTCTTTCAAATTTAGCATCTATTTTGCTAAAAATACCTGTCGCTCCAATATTTAAGCTTCTCGTTTTATAGGCAACATGTCCACCCATTTGTTGTTGAGTGATAGCATCTTTATCTTCTAATTCGTTGGGAGTTCGGTGAAATCCTGTTTGTTGTAATGAGGAAATAGATAAGCCTTCTTGATTGAGGGCTTCAATTTCTTCTTGTGCTAACCCCGAAGTATCTTGAATAATTACATTTCCATCTACTTTCTTATAGGAATAAAAACCTGTTATTTCAAACTTTCCGAGTTCGTAAGTTAGTCCGCCACCTCTTAAAAACAAGGTTTCATCAACAGAGGCGTAAGGTCTCAGTCCAGTAGCACTTCTCTTTATCATTAAAATGTCAGCACCTTTGCCAAAAGCTCTTCCTGACCAAAAGGTTAATCCTTGTCCAAATTGAGCTTGGTAATCTCCCAAAGCGATTTGTTTAAATTTTCCTCTATCTCTTAAAAATAAGTGCGCTGAATAAAAATCAAAACCATTTTTTTGTGTTCCTGTAAAAAATTCCTCTCCTGGATCTTTTTCAGCAGTAAAACCAATACTAACGTGGTTGCCATATTTATAACGATAACGAGTAAAAATCCGCTCATTAGAACCTAAGTAACGTGAGTTAGGACTTGCTGTTAAAGCTGAATCGGTAGTTGGACTATAACCTTTTTTTTCTTCCAACACTTTTTCTATTCTCACAAAATATTGGTTGGTACCGTTTTTCAGAAGTTCTTTAAAAGTAAGTTGAGCAGTATTGATATCGGCACTAACTTTTACAAAGGGTAAAATTAATTTAATGCTTTCCACATCAAAACCTTCAATAGTTTGTAACTCCTCTAAAGTCATTAATTTGCCATTTTTTTCTATGTGGACAAGCAGGTTATTAATTTGAATATCATTAAGTAAATTAAGAGAACTTAACTCATCAAAGTCAGCTCTATTGAGGTTGAGCGGTTTGTCGTAATAAAATGAAAGTTGATCAAAAATAGTAGTATAATCGGCATCAGGATTTTCATCTGTTTCTGACAAATATTCTACTCTGGTTTCTATAATTTGATTTTTTTCATCCTCACGATTTTGTGCCAGCGTTTGGTTCAAGCAAAAAATAAGAAAAAACAAAAAGAATGGTATGTTTTTTAGGTTCTTCAACATTTAAAAATCTGTTTTTACTTTGTTAGAAGATTTCGAGTCAGATTTTTTGTATATTAGCGAAATTCCGGGAGTCATACCCAATGTTTGGTGGAAAGAGGAAGAAGCTTCCAGAATAAAGTTTTTCATAATTAAACCAAAACCAAAAGCACTAGAAGTTGGGTTGTTAGAAATACCACCTCTTATATATAGAATATCTATTATACGGTATTCAATTCCAAATTTCACAACAGGATCAAAATCAATGTCTTTTTCTGTTTCTAAGGCAAAAATTAATTTATCAGAAAAACGATAATCTAAGCCTAATTTCATTACTGTGGGAATGCGTTCGTTGTCGTATTCAGCCAATTTGCTTCTGGTAGGATTATAAATGTGAGCTCCTAATGTAATCTCGTTACTTAATTTTCCAATAAGTCCCACAGCTCCAGTGACACTGTTTTTACTTCCAAACTCTTGGGTTAGACTGGTTCGTAAATAATTCATTTGCACACCAACGGCAAATTTTTCACTAAATTTTAATCCGTACGATAAACCTGCTCGGGTTTCCATAAACTCGGTAAAGCCAAAAGAAGCTACACTTACTCCAAAAGCTCCTGTTTTGGTGGGCAAAACAAATGCTCCTGCTTTGTAACTGGTTTCTTTTAATAAAAATCTGTTTTCGTAATACAATCCTGCACTTAAATCCTCAACAAAACCTAATCCTGCTTGGTTGTTGTTGGTTGACCACAAATCGGAAAGCGTGGTAGTAATTCCGCCCATAGCTGTAGAACGTGCTCCAATAGGGTCGTTTATTACCTGAGCAGTAGCATTGTTAATACTTGCATAGCATAAAAGTGCGGTTATCAGTAAAAATTTATTCATTAGCAGCTTCTTCTTTTTTCTTACTAAGAATGTAAATAATAGGTAAAATACCAACAGTATTAAAAATGGCGATACAAACAAACCACACTAAATCGTTGTTTCTGGCGGATTTCCATAAGCCTATTAATTTCCAAATGGCATCCCAAATGGCAACAATAACAATTAATGTAATGATAACAGGATTGGTAAGCAATTCAAGGTTTTCCATAGTTGTAGTTATTAAGGGTTAGTTTTAATTTTATTCCAGGTTTCGTACATTTTTTCTTGCTCGGGTCGGTTAGGTTCTTCTTCGGTAAGTGGTTCGCAAGGTTTTAGAGTAGCATAAGCTTCTTTCGGTAATGCCTGATAAAGTTGAGTCCCTTTGGTTTTCCAAGCCATCATTTCATCGCTTACTTGTTTAATGATTTTGGCGGGATTTCCTACCACTAAACTTCTTCTTTCAATTTCCATTTTGGCGGGAACAAAACACAATGCACCAATAATGCATTCATCTTCAATAATTACATCATCCATTACTACGCTGTTCATGCCTACCAAGCAATTTTTGCCAATGGTGGCTCCGTGTATAATGGCTCCATGTCCAATATGAGCTCCTTCATGAAGCGTAACGGTTGTTCCTGGAAACATGTGTATGGTGCAGTTTTCCTGAACATTGCAACCGTCTTTAATGATTATTTTTCCCCAATCGCCACGAATGGCAGCTCCCGGACCAACATATACATCTGCTCCTATAATTACATTGCCTGTTACTGCTGCCTGAGGATGCACAAAAGCCGTTGGATGAACCACAGGCTTAAAACCATTAAACTCGTAAATAGCCATTTATCAATTTTTATAACTGTAAATGTAAATAAAAGGAATCTTTTATGGAAGAAGCAAGGTTATTTTTTTGTTATGGATGGTTTTTAGTTTGTAACTATAACAAATTATATTACTCATTCGGCAAAAGTGAGCGAGTGGTTAGGGGGCTTTCCTTATTGCTCTTTGAAAACAACTTCGGCAAAGTGGTTCGTAAGTGTCGGTTTCTCCTAGTTGAACCAACTTATCGTTGGCATTTATTCTGTGAGAATGATTGGCTAATTCTCCGCAATGCATACAAATAGCGTGTACTTTGGTAATGTATTCGGCACAAGCCATAATTTGAGGCATTGGTCCAAAGGGTTTTCCTTTAAAGTCCATATCCAACCCAGCAACAATAACTCGAATGCCACTATTTGCCAATTGATTACAAACTGCTACTAAGCCATCATCAAAAAATTGGGCTTCATCAATACCAACTACTTCCACATTATTGGCTAAAATGATAATGTTGGAAGAAGAAGGAACAGGAGTAGAATGAATTTCATTGGCATCATGCGAAACCACTTTTTCTTCATCGTAGCGTGTATCTATTTCGGGTTTAAAAATCTCTACATTTTGCTTAGCAAACTTAGCACGCTTCATTCTACGGATAAGTTCCTCAGTTTTTCCTGAAAACATAGAACCACAGATAACTTCTATCCAGCCTTTCTTTTTTGTTGTGTGTATGGTATTTTCTAAAAACATATATTTAATAAGTTGTAAAACTAATCGTTTTTTTACTATTTTTATAGTTCAAAATAGTAGATTAATAAAATTTTTTTGTTGTATATGGAAGTAAAGAAAATTCGCCAGGAACTTAATGAGTTAATAAAAAATATTGTGGAACATTCCGAAAGTTTTCCTGCAAATAGACCTATTCCATCATTAGAAGTAAGTGCTGTTATTTCTAAAGTAAACAAAATGCAAGAACGATTAGCGGTACTAAAGTACTTGCTCGAAGTTCAAGAAAATCAACAAAAAGCTACTCCTTCACAAGAGCCAACAAGTACTCAAGAAGAAGAATTGGTAGCACCAGAAAGTGCTGTTTCAGAAATAATTATTACCGAACAAGTTGCCGAGTCGGAAACTCCTGCTATTGAAACTTCTGATACAATTCAGCAGGAAGTACAAGGACAGCCTCAAGAAAAAACGGAAGAAAAAGTAACTACTGTTGCGGAAGATGCAAAAACCAACCAAGAAATAGCCCAAAAATTAAGCAGAACGCCTATTAAAAGTTTAAAAGAAGCTTTTTCTTTAAACGATAGGTATTTGTATGCTAATGAGTTGTTTGATAAAAATATGGAAGCTTTTAATAACTTAATTAAAACCATTGATGAGTCCAGCAATATGAGTGAAGCTCATGAGAAACTTATTACAGCCAAAACGCAATATAATTGGGATGAGGAAAATAATTTATATGTGGAGTTTTCTATTTTGGTAGAAAGAAGATTTAGCTAATTTAAGTTTGTCCAGAATGTCCGATTTCTTCGTTATTCTCGATCTTCAAATCAGTCATGTACTTTAGTACACTCCTGATTTTCAGCCCATCGAAACCTTGAACTCAAACATTCTGACTCAAACTTATGACTTTATGGATAGACAATAATAAAAGTACTAAAGCAATGGTTAAAAATAGTTTATTTTTTCTAGTAACTTTTCTAGTTGTATTTTCTGTTAAAAGTCAGGATGTAGAGTATGCTAAAAAGATGTTAGATACCTTGTCATCATCTTATTTTGAAGGTAGAGGAGCAGTAAATAAAGGAGAAAGAAAAGCAGCAGACTTTATTACCAACGAATATAAAAAACACGGATTAAAACCATTTAAAGAAAGTTTTTTACAGCATTTTAATTATAACATCAACACTTTTTCGGGAAAATTGGAGGTGGCTATAGATGGTAAAAAACTCATTCCTGGAAAAGATTATATTGTTGGATCTGCATCAAGCAAGTTGCAAGGTGAATTTGATTTAGTGCATTATAATTCCACTAATTTACCCACTAAAAAAGAATTACAAAAACTAACCAAGAGAGATTTTTTCTTCAATAAAATAATTGTAATTGATGATGAAGGAATAGAAAAGGATAATGAAGTTTTAACAGCATTAAAGATAAATGTTTTTAATGCCATTGGGATAATTTTATTGGAAAATAAACTAACACAATCCATAGCAACTTCTTATGAGAAATATGCTGTGCTTCATATTCTGAGAGCAGTGATAGACCGAAATGCTCGGAAAGTAGCACTTAATATTAACCAACAATTCATAAGTAATTTTAAATCGCAAAATGTAATTGGCTATATAGAGGGAACGGATTTTCCTGATTCAATTATTGCAGTTTCTGCCCATTACGATCACTTAGGAAGAATGGGTGATGAGGTTTATTTTCCGGGAGCTAATGATAATGCAGCAGGAGTGGCTATGTTGCTTAATTTTGCTAAATATTTTAGTGAACACTTGCCTAAAAAAACCATTGTTTTTATGGCTTTTGGAGCAGAGGAATCTGGCATTATAGGCTCTCGCTATTTTGTGGGAAACCCCACTTTTGAATTAAAAAGAGTAAATTTTCTTATTAATTTAGATGTAATTGGAACAGGAACAGATGGTGTTATGGTAGTAAATGGAGCTGATTTGCCACAGGCATTTGCTTTGTTGGAATCGTGCAACGAAAAAAAATATGTCCCAGAAATTAAAAAACGTAAAAATGCACCGAACAGCGATCATTTTTGGTTTGCCCAAAAAGGAATTCCTGCTTTTTTTATTTATGGATTAGGTGGAGGAACTGCTTATCATGATATTGATGATACTTCCGATAAGTTGCAATTGGAAAAATACAATGATGTTTTTTCTTTAATCAGAGATTTTATTTTAAAATTATAACAAGCATTAATGGTGTTGAGCATAGTGAAAAGGATAAAGATTGGGAGTTGTATAGTTAGCTTACTATTAATGCTTTATCTGATTAATGTTTCAGCAGTTTTCGCACAAACATCGGTAGTAAAAGCCATTACTCCTAAAGCCAATTTTACTAATTTTAATACAGAGCAAGGCTTAGCATTAAGCTCTATTTCTTGTGGGATTATTGACCAAAGAGGAAACTTGTGGTTTGGTACTTTTGGTGGAGGAGTTAGTCGTTTTGATGGAAAACAGTTTACCACATTTACCACCGCCAATGGGTTGGTAAATAATACCATTTGGTCTGTTTTTGAAGATAGTAAAGGTAATTTGTGGTTTGGCTCCGATGGAGGTGGAGTAAGTAAGTTCGATGGGAATAAATTTATTTCCTATTCTACTAAAGAAGGACTGGCTCAAAATACAGTTATCAGTATTTTTGAAGATAGTAAAGGCAATATATGGTTGGGAACCAAAAATGCTGGAGTGAGTAAGTTTGACGGTAAAAAATTTATCAATTATGATGTAAGTAGTGACATTGCTTTTAATTCAGTTTCGAGTATTTTAGAAGATAAACAAGGCAATATTTGGTTGGGATCAGGTGGTTCAGGATTAGTCCGTTTCAATGGAAAAAGTTTTGAAAGTTATACCACTGTTGATGGGTTGTGTAGTAACCACATAACGGCAATGGTAAAAAACAAGCAAGGAAATTTCTGGATAGCTACAGAAGCCGGAATTACTTTTTTTGATGGCAATTCTTTTAAGGTTATAAATACAAAAAATGGACTTCCAAATAATAACATTAGTACAATAATTATTGATAAATCAGAAAACATTTGGTTGGGAACAAAATATCAAGGTATTATTAAAATGGATATAGATTGTTATTTAACATCTAAAGAAGATTTTTCCGAGTGCTTTACCAATTTCACTGTTGAGCAAGGGTTATCACATAATAGAGTTTTTAGCATTACTGAAGATTTGAACGCAAATCTTTGGATAGGTACTTACGGAGGAGGAGTAAGTCGCTATAATGGAGATGCTTTTTTTATTTATACCACTAGTCAAGGCTTAGCACAAAACAGGGTTTGGAGTACTATAGAAGATAAGGAAGGAAATATTTGGTTTGGCACTAATGATAAGGGAGTTTGTAAGTTTGATGGGATAAATTTCACCACCTATACTACCAAAGATGGATTGGCTAAAAATACAATTTGGGCAATACATCAAGATAAAGAAGGCGATATTTGGTTTGGAACAGAAGGAGGAGGAGTAAGTAAGTTTAACGGAAGAAATTTTGTGACTTATACCACTAAACAAGACCTAATTCATGATGATATTAGAAGTATAACTCAAGATGCTAAAGGTAATATGTGGTTTGGTTCTAATGGAGGTGGTGTGAGTAAGTTTAATGGAGAAAAATTTGAAAATTATACAGTTGCTAATGGATTGGTTAGTAACAATGTAAGAAGTATATTATTGGATAATAAAGGCAATATTTGGCTGGGAACGAATGGCGGTGGAGTTAGTGTTTTTGATGGAAAAAAGTTTATAAATTATACTACACAAGATGGCTTACCTCATAATTCTATTAAATGTATGTTAGAAGATGCTGCTGGTAATGTTTGGCTAGGAACATCAGGTGGTGGAGCAATTAGATTTGATGGCACTGATTTCTTAACCATCAACACGTTAAACGGATTGGCAGATGATGTGGTTTATGATATGGTTGAAGATGAAAATGGAACAATTTGGTTTGGTACCAATTTAGGTTTTTGTGGTTTAAAACTCAATGTTGACAATAAGTTGTTGGCCTCAGGAAAAGTCAGTTTGTCGAATAAAACCATAAAAAAAGCAGCATTTGTTTGGGAGAAATATAATAACAAAACTGGCTTTCCTATAAAAGATTTAAATACCAATTCTATGTGTTATACAACTGTTGGGTTACCAAAAAGTAATGAAAATACTAAAGGAATTATTTGGGGAGCTTGTGGAGATGATAAAATTGTAAGATTTAATCCTAATGCAATTAATAGAGATAAACGCTTGCCTAAACTATTTATTCAAAAAGTTAAAATTAATGAAGAAAATATTAGTTGGAATTCACTTAAAAATCATAACGATAGTTTAATCACACTTAATGAAGAGGCTTTAACTTATGGAAATAGATTGGAAGATGAAGTGAAATCAGCATTATTTAAAAATTTAGAAGGAATTACATTTTCTGAGGTAAGAAACTGGTATCAAATACCAGAGGATTTAGTACTGCCCAACCATTTAAACAACATTTCATTTGAGTTTTTAGCTGTAGAAACAGAAAGAAATTTTTTGGTAAAATATCAATACGCTTTGATAGAATATGCTTCTACTATTGATATGGAAAAAGTAGAATGGTCGCCATTATCATCAAAAATATTAGCTAACTACAATAATTTATGGGAGGGAAAATATACCTTTTTAGTTAAAGCCATTATGCCTGAAGGTAAGCGGACACCAATTCAAACCTATCATTTTAAAGTGTTACCTCCTTGGTGGAGAACGTGGTGGATGTACGTTTTTTATGGGTTAACTTTTATTGGAATAATGGTTTTAATAGTTCGGTTAAATGGAAGAAGATTAGCCGCAAGAGCTAGAGAGCTTACTATTGAAGTACAAAAAGCTACCAAAGAAATTTCTGAGCAAAAACAGATTGTTGAAGATAAACATAAAGAAATTACAGATAGTATTCATTATGCTAAAAGAATTCAACAGGCAATTTTACCTACTGATGAAATGATAAATAAAACGCTTAAAGATAACTTTTTACTTTATTTACCAAAAGATGTGGTTAGTGGAGATTTTTATTGGCTGGAAAAAGCTCCCTCCGACTCCCCCGAAGAGGGAGAGAATAGGACTTTTTTTGCTGTTGCCGATTGTACTGGGCATGGTGTTCCAGGAGCGATGGTTAGTGTTGTTTGTAGTAATGCTTTATCTAAAGCACTTTTGGAAGAAGGTATAACTGAAACAGGAAAATTATTGGAACGTGTTAGAGAAATTGTAATAGAACGCTTTGCTAAAAGTGGAGGCGTACGAGATGGAATGGATTTAGTATTGTGTAGTTTAAAATTCTCCAACAACTCCAAACCTTCTGAAAGTTATGCTACTCTTCAATATTCAGGAGCTAATCGTCCGTTGCTTATAGCCAGAAATGGAGAACTCATAAAATTTAAACCCGACAAACAACCAATAGGTAAATTTTTGGAAGACAGACCTTTTACAACACATAACATTCCGTTACAAAAAAATGATATGATTTATTTGTTTTCTGATGGTTATGCTGATCAGTTTGGTAGCGAAAATGGTAAAAAGTTTATGACTAAAAAGTTATATGATTTATTCGCTCAAATTGCTAATAAACCACTAGATGTTCAAAAAAATATATTAAAAGAAACACTTAGAGCTTGGCAAGGCAATTATACTCAGGTAGATGATATTTGCATATTAGGTGTAAGAGTATAAAAATAAGTCATTTGTCGTATATAATATTTAGACAGAGATTTATATGTTTGCCTAAAATATTTAAAAATTAAAACTATTAATTATGACAAATCTAAATTTAAAATCTTCATCAATTAAATTAAGTAAACTAGCATTATTGATGGTGTTGTTTTTCTCTACCAGTTTAGTGGTAAATGCTCAAAAATTAATATCAGCAGATGAATTAACACCAAATTTTTTAAAAGAAACCTTTGAAAACGCTTTTATTGAAGTGTTAGAAGTAAAAGAAACTTACGTAAAAGTTAAAGACGTTTATTCTGTGTTTTTAGATATAGATCCTAAAAAAAGATATGTTACTCTTTCTGGTGTTTATCAAATAGTAGAGGGAGCTAATAAACAAGAGGTTTATGAATTGATGAATAAAATCAATACTGAAGTTGCTTTAGTTAAGATTTTTTACAATGAAAAAACTAACACTATATCCTATTACTACTATTTCTATACAGAAGGTGGTTTTACTCAAAAATCTTTGATTTATGCAATGAAACTTTATAAAGATGCAATTACCTTAAGCCTTCAAAAAGATACCGCTAAATTGATAAAATAGATAAATAATTTTTTAATTTGAGAAGCACGGTCTAAAATTAGGCTGTGCTTTTTTGTTTGCAACATTTTTTATTCATTACAGTTTAATTTCATAGCTTTGAATTTTTGAAAAGATGACTACTAAGCAAAAAATATTAATAGGAAGGCAAGATGTTGCTGATTTTCCCTTGCTCAACATATTACAATTACCAATAAAAATAGATACAGGAGCATATACTTCCAGTTTACATTGTCATAATATTATTGAATTTGAAGAAAACGGACAAAAAAGAATAAAATGTAACCTTTTAGATCCAGAACATGAAAATTATCACGAAAAAGAAATTACTTTTGACGCCTTTACTAAAAAAAAGGTTAAGAGTTCCAATGGACAAGTAGAAGAGCGTTATAAAATTACAACAGAAATTGTACTTTTTAACCAAACTTTTCCAATAGAATTTACACTTTCAGAAAGAGGTAGTATGCGATTTAGTGTATTAATTGGAAGAAAGTTTTTAACCAATAGATTTATTGTAGATACATCATTAAAAAATTTATCATTAAAAAATAACATTATACTTTATTAGTATTAAATAAAAAGCATAAAAATTAAACCCTATTTAAATTCATGAAAATTATCGTTTTATCCCGAAATCCTAATCTTTACTCTACAAAACGCTTGGTTGAAGCAGGAGAAAAAAGAAAACACGAAATGGTAGTAGTTGACCATACCAAATGTGATCTTATTATTGAAAAACGTAAACCTCAAATTTATTATAAGGGGAAACCACTTAATGATGTTGATGCTGTGATACCAAGAATTGGAGCTTCTGTAACTTTTTATGGTACAGCTGTTGTTCGTCAGTTTGAAATGATGAAAGTATTTACAGCTACAGAATCGCAAGCATTAGTTCGTTCTAGAGATAAGTTAAGAAGCTTACAAATTCTTTCGAGAGCAGGTTTAGGATTGCCAAAAACTGCTTTTACTAACTATTCTAAAGATGTAAAATCTATTATTAAAAATGTTGGTGGAGCGCCATTGGTAATTAAATTGTTAGAAGGAACTCAAGGAGTAGGTGTAGTATTGGCAGAAAACAATAATGCTGCTGAATCGGTTTTAGAAGCATTTAATGGATTAAAAGCTAGAGTAATTGTTCAGGAATTTATTAAAGAAGCAGGTGGTGCTGATATTAGAGCTTTTGTTGTTGATGGAGTAGTAGTAGGAGCGATGAAAAGACAAGGGAAAGAAGGAGAGTTTCGTTCTA
>JAPHUD010000031.1 GCA_026196775.1 Flavobacteriales bacterium | reverse complement strand
CCTATATTAATCCTATCATTATTATCAAAAGGGTTCACGTTTTTAGCGTGTACACGCACATAAGCAAAAGGGCTAGCTTCTAAAAACACACGGTTGTTTTCACCTTGTTTTAAAGAAGTAGCATCACCAAAATAATCTACTCCATCAGGAACTTTTACACTATAGCTTTTATCTTTGTCTTTTCCTTTAAAACTTACTTTTCCGGTGGCATCAGTATTTTTTTGTTGTTCCAACACTCCTCCGGCAAACAAACCGTTTGAAGAAGTATATCCAAAATTTACAAGTATTCCTACCATGGGTTTATTCGTGCCTTTTTCATATACAAATACATCGGCTGTTGTGTCTTTTTTACAGCCAACAGTGCTTGCTAAAAAGGCAATACTAACAAGTATAAATATGGTTTTTAGGTGTCGCATAACGGGTGTTTTGGAGTTTCGTAAGGCTAATGTACTAATTTTTAGGTTTCAAACATTGTTACTGTTGCTTTTTTTAAACTTGCGAGGTAACCCTAAAATGATAATAAATGTAAAATAATACTCAATTGTGTATAAATTTTTATGTGATATAATAATTCAAAATTTTCTTCAAGTTAAGATTAACTCATCGTTAATTTTTTGTAATTCTAAGCCACATTTCTTGTTTTGTGCTTAATTTCATAGATATTTGCTAAAAATTGAGGAAGCTTATTTCAATGAAAAAATATTTCGACAGAGAGCTAAGTTGGTTATCATTTAATTATAGAGTACTACAAGAAGCTATTAACCCTTACGAACCTTTAATGGAACGTTTAAAGTTTTTAGCTATTTATTCTGCTAATTTGGATGAGTTTTATAAGGTAAGGGTAGCTTCATTAAAAAATATTCTAAAAATTGAGAAAAAGCAAGGGTTAGAACCAAACCCTTATATCAAAAAACTTCTCAAAAAAATAAAAAAAACTGTTTTTGAACAACAGGCAGAATTTAATCACATATTTAACTCTAAAATTTTACCCCAATTAGAAGAAGAGAATATCTTTTTAATAAATCAAAAGCAGATAAATGAAGAACAGAAAGCTTTTTTGAAAAACTTTTTCGACAACGACATTCTGCCCTTATTAAAAATTAAAGAAGTTAGTGAAAACACTTCTGTTTTTGTTAAAAATAAAGGCTTGTATTTAGCAATTGATGTAATTAATAAAAAAACCTTAGAACACAATTATTTCATTGTTAATGTGCCTATTAGAAAGACTCAACGTTTTATTAAACTGTCTAATGATGAAAATAAAGAAATTATTATTCAGCTTTCTGATGTAATGCGTTTGTTTTTACCTCAGCATTTTCCGGATTATGATTGGGTAAAGTGTTATGAAATTAATTTAACTCGTGATGCTGAGCTTTATTTAGAAGAAGAAATAGCCGAAACTATTCAAGAAAAAATATCAGCAAGTTTATATAAAAGAAAAGTGGGAGCACCGTCTAGGTTTTTATATGACGAACGCATGCCAAAAGAGCTTCAAAAAATACTAAGAAAAAACATAGGGTTACAAAAAGGGGAGTTAATACCTGGTGGTAGATACCACAATTTCAATGATTTTTTTGCATTTCCCATGCCTAACAAAGCCAATTTGTTTTATCCTGTTTTTGATGTGTTACAACATCCTGAATTAGAAAAAAGTGAATCTTATTTTGATGCTATTTCTAAGAAAGACTTTATTCTTCATTTTCCGTATCAAAATTATCGCTACATCACCGATTTTCTGGAAGAAGCAGCTGAGGACGAAAATGTAGAAGAAATTAGCATTACACTTTATCGAGTAGCCAAACACTCTAAAGTTTGTCAAGCACTTATAAAAGCTGCCGAAAAGGGTAAAAAAGTAATGGTTTTTAGTGAAGTAAAAGCTCGGTTTGATGAAGAATTAAATTTACATTGGGCAGACAAAATGAAGGAAGCCGGAGTAGATGTTCATTATAGTTTTGAAGAACTAAAAGTACATTCAAAAATATTTTTAATTACCCGAAAAGAGGGAAACAAAAAGGCAAAATATGCTTATTTTGGAACGGGAAATTTTAATGAAGATACTTCTAGAATTTATTGCGACCATGCCTTGCTTACCAAAAACCCTCAGCTCACCAACGAATTAAGCAAGGTCTTTCACTTTTTGATAAACAGACAAAAAGAAACAATAAGGTTTAAACATTTGTTAGTTGCTCCTTTTAATATGCGAGAGCAATTTAATAAGATGATTGACAATGAAATCAGTAATGCAAAAAAAGGCTTAAAAGCACAAATGATTCTGAAAATGAATAGTTTGGAAGACAGGCAAATGATAGATAAATTATATGAAGCTAGCAATGCAGGAGTAAAAATTAATATTATTGTTCGTGGTATTTGTTGTTTAATTCCAGGGGTTAAGGATATGAGTAAAAACATAACGGTAATAAGTATTATCGACCGTTATTTAGAGCATGGAAGAGTTTATTGGTTTTGTAATGGAGGTGATGAAAAATTATTTTTAGCTTCCGCTGATTGGATGAAACGTAACCTTACTTACCGAGTAGAGGTTGGTTTTCCTATTTATGACAAACGATTGGCTATGGAGATTAAAAAACTACTTTCACTTCAGCTTCAAGATTCTATAAAAGCCCGAAAACTAAATAAAACACAAAGTAATCCATACAAGAAATCTACTGCCAAAAAAAGAATTAGAGCCCAATTTGATTATTATGAATATCTGAAAAATAAAGCAGAGGGTTAAAAGTACTCTTCTTTCAAAAAATCTTCAAAAGGCGTTAGGTTGGCCATAGCTTGAAGTTGTAGATAAGTTTTATGAAAATCTTTTTCTGTTTTTTGAGCATTTAACTGACGAACTCTATACCTATCGTAGTTTTTTAATGCCAAATATTGCTGAGGAGTTAACTCTTTTTCGTTAAACTCCATTTCTTTTAAATCGTTTATGCTAACAATACCGCTAAGAGCACTTTTTTCTTCAGACGGTTTATTATTTTTTGGAAACATAAGCAGTTTTATGCAAAAATATTAAAATTAATTAAATGATATACTATCAGCATCTTGAATAGCTGGAAATTTTTCACGATAATGTTTCATTTCTTCAAAACTTAAAGTAATTGTTTCAATGTTTTCTTGATGTGCTTGGGTGGTGCTCAGTTTTTCTCCTTTTGGATCAATAACTGCCGAACTTCCCGAATAAGGAATGTTATTACCATCTTCACCAATTCTATTTACACCAACAACATAACACTGATTTTCTATAGCACGAGCTTCTAATAATTTTTCCCAATGTGAAACCCTAGGTTGCGGCCAATTAGCGACATAAATTAAACAATCGAATACAGGCTCATTTGTTTTTTTGTTGAAATTAATGTTTCTACTCCACGAAGGAAATCTTAAATCGTAGCAAACCAAAGGACAAATTTTCCAATCTTTAAATTCAACAATTAATCTTTCTTTTCCAGGAGAAAAATAATTGTTTTCTCCAGCCATTCGGAATAAATGGCGTTTGTCGTAATATTTAATTTCTCTATCAGGAAAAACCCATAATAAGCGATTATAATACTTGTCATTTTCTTGAATAATCAAACTACCAGTTAGTGCAATTTGGTGTTCTTTTGCTTGATTTTGCATCCATAATATGGTTTCTCCATCCATTTTTTCGGCAAATTTTTCCGAATGCATGGTGAATCCAGTAGTAAACATTTCTGGAAGCACAACGATATCAGTATCCTGCTTTTTAGCTTCAGCTATTTTTTGGGTAAACATGGCTAAGTTGCTAGCTGCGTTTTCCCAGTGTAATTCTGTTTGTATAATGGATATTTTAAGATTCATATTATTTACTTTTAAGACTAAAACTTACTCCCTCCCTTCGGGAGGGTTGGGGTGGGCTATTCTTCCACATAAAATAAATCGTCAAATGGCGAATTTATTGGTGCTCCCAAATTTACGGGTGTTGACCAAGAATTTGTTTTATCATCCCAAGAACTTTTAAACACATCGTAGCCTCCCATACTTCCATGAGCTGTAGAGCTAAAATATATTGTTCTGCCATCTTCACTTAAAAACGGGTAGTCTTCATCGCCTGAAGTATTAATGGTTTCTCCAATATTTATAGGTGTCGTCCACGTGTTGTTGGGTAATTTTTTCATTAAATAAATGTCTTTTCCATGGTCTTTATTATTGCCATAACTTGCATAGTAAATCATGGTTTTGTTTTCGTTGAGGTACATAATGGGTTTAAAACTTTCTTTTTTATCAATGTCCGAAAGCATATCATCTGGAGCTACCAACAATTTTGCGTTGGTTTTAACTGAGCCATAAATGGTGTGAAAATTATCCGTTTTTACACTTTTCTTTTCAAGCACTTCAACCGGTTTAGGGTTATTTACTATGTTTTTTCCAAATTTGCTCAATACAATTTCATTGTCAATATCTCTTTCTGCTAACTCATTTTCCGAAGCTAAAGATTTATATTTTTCATAGGCAACAACAGCTCTTTCAAATCGGTAGGCTAAGTGGTTGGTTTTTCCTAACATATAAAATACATCGTAAGGAATTTCTTTGCTTGTTGCAGCATGTTCTAAAAAGCCTAAAATTTTCTCATACTCTTTAGAGATATAAAAAAGACTTTTTCCGTACATGTAAGCTTGTTTTTCTGATAAATCGATTAATGGTGCAACTTTCTCAAAAGCCTGAGCAGCTTTTAAATATTGTTTGTTGGTATAAAATTGTTGTGCATCTTTTAATAATTGCTTTTGTTCTGTTGAAAGCACTTTTATTTTGTTTTCTGTTATGTTTTGTTGTTTGTTCTGATTGTTTTCTGGAACATCAAAATCTTTTTTAGTCAATTGATAAACGGGTGCATTTTCAGCTTCTTGTTGAGTGAAAAAGTTATCTACATTCAGTATTTCAAAACGACCTTCTTTTTTTAAGCGGATATTTTGCCTTAGCGGGAAAGACTCGTTTTGAAAAGGAATGGTTACAAAAGCAGTATGTTCTCTATAATCAAAGTTGGTAGTAATGTTAAATTCATATTTTACTCCTGGAATTAAAGCCATTAGGTAATTTCCGTTGTTACTATTGGTATTATAAATGCCCGCTATTTCTTGGTTGTTTGTGTTGTAAACGGTAATTGTGGCTTCAAAATCGGGGATAGAATCTTGAGTCATAAAATGACCTTTAATAATAGTAAGGGTTAAAGGAGGTTTGGGCATTTTTATTTTATACAACTCATAATTTTCAGTAACATTTCTTCTGTTGGATATAAAATAAGCGTGTTCTCCATTTTGAGCGGGAACAAACATAAAATCATCGTAAGGAGAATTGATAGGATAACCCATATTAACAGGTTTTCCCCAAGGTTCGGAAATTTCATTTCTAATGGATTTAAAAATATCAAACCCGCCCATACTATTATGCCCTTCAGAAGCAAAATAAAGTGTTTTGCCATCAGGAGTTACATAAGCGTAACCTTCGTTGTATTGCGTATTTATATGGTCACTTAAAGTCTTTGGGACACTCCATTTATCTCCACCAATTAAAAAGTTTACAAATAAGTCTTTACCATTGCTTTCTGTTAAGCCATAACTTGTTTGTATCATTTCATTTTGAACAGTTTTAAACATCCAAAGTTGTTCTTTCTTTTTTTCGTCAATAGGCGAAATGAAAAAAGTTGTTTTTTCCAGTAAATTGTCTTTATTAATTTCTTCAGGAAAAACTTTATTTAGTTTGGAAATGTTGGCAGTTGTTTTGGAAATGATTTCCATATCATACTGCTCTTGTACTATAATTTTTCCATTATTACAAAACTCCAATAATCTATCTATATTAAATGTTTGAAGTTCTTTAGGAGTAGCTTTTTCTTTAAACTTTATAAATTCAATTTCTGCTCTGGCAAAATCTGCCCAAGAATGATAAATTATCCCTAAATAATAATGAACATCGTATGGAATGTTATTACCATTTAATGCTCGCTGAAGAAAAGGAAGTGCTTTAAGTTTATTATGTTCCAAATGAAAAGTACTAACCCCCATTTTATAATTGATTAAAGCATCGTTTAAATCATAAGCTAATAACTCACGATAAAGTTGCTCGGCTGTTTTATAATCTTTCTTTTGAAAAGCTTTTTCAGCCAATTCGGGTTTTTTATTTTCTAACTCAGCTTGTTTTTTTAAGGCTTCATCAATGTTTTCAAACTGAAGTTCTTTAATTTCTCTTCTGCCTAGTTCCTCCGCGTCAAAAACAGCAGACTCATAAAGTTCTATGCGTTCTTTTTTATCAAGATTTTCATCATAAACAGTAAGTAAAAACAGGGTAGGTTCTTTTTCTTCTATTATCCAAGTGTTTAAAGTGTGTTTTATAGGTTCTTCATCTATTTCTAAGGTGATTTTTTGTTTAGAAACATCATCAACAATATTGGTGCTGGCATAGGCAGGAATTTCAACAGTTTTTTTTATTGGAGCATAGCCATAAGTATTGATTACAAATTCGTATTTTACATTTGGAATAAGAATTACCAAATAATTCCCTGTTTTAGGATTGGTTTTATAAACACCAACTAACTCATCAGTTGAGATATTATAAACAGAAATTTCTGCTTTTCTCATGTGAGGATAACCCTTTACCTCAAAATTTCCTTTAATAATTGTTGATGAAATGCCGCTTTGATTTGTACGAGCTTTATACATGGTAAAAGTTCCATCATCAGCATCTCGGTTAGAAATGAAATAATAAATTTGCTGATTACTTTTAGTAGTGTCTGTTGGAATGACAATAGCAGATCTGGTATTAGTTATTGCTCCAAGGTAAAAAATGACAAATAAAACTATTTTAAAAACTACCTTCATTTTGGAATTTTAAAACCCGAAAGGTAATAATTATAAGGTAGTTATAAAATGTTTGTATTTAAGAGTTTTAAACAATTTTGTTAATTATTTCAGCAGCTTTTTCAAGTGTATTCTCGTTTTTGGCAAAGCAGAAGCGTAAGATTTTTTCGTCTATGTGTTGATTGTAAAAAACAGAAACAGGAATTGCTGCTAACTTGTGCTCTATAGTAAGTCTTACTGCAAAATCAGTATCTTTTTCATCCGAAATGTTTTTATAGCTTAACAACTGAAAATAAGTGCCTTTTGAAGGAATAATCTCAAATTTAGAATTTCGTATTACAGAGGTGAAAAAATCTCTTTTTTGTTGATAAAAAGCACTTAAGGATAAATAATTACTTTCATTTTTAAGGTATTCTGCTAAGGCAAATTGAGCCGGAGTATTTACCGAGAAAACAACATATTGATGTACTTTTCTAAATTCGCTCATTAATGTTTCGGGAGCAATACAGTAACCCATTTTCCAACCGGTATTATGAAAAGTTTTTCCAAATGAAGAAACGATAAATGAACGCTCTGCTAACTTTGGAAACATTGATGCACTATAATGTTTGTGTTCATCAAAAATAATATGTTCATATACTTCATCACTTAATACTATAATATCAGTATTAGCAATAAGTTTTTCTAAAGCTAAAAAATCATCTTTAGAAAATACTGTTGCTGTTGGGTTATGAGGTGTATTTATAATAATCATTTTTGTTTTAGGATTGATTAATTTCCTAACATGTGTCCAATCTATTTTATAATCGGGAGCATGCATTTGAACAATTACCGATTTTCCTCCATTGAGTTCTATAGCTGGTTCATAACAATCATAAGCGGGAGTAAAAATAATTACTTCATCATCTTCATGAACAACAGCAGTAATAGCTGTGTAAATGGCTTGTGTCGCTCCAGCCGTCACTGTAATTTCTGTATCGGGATGATAAATAGCCCCATAAAGTTCTTCTGTTTTAGTTGCTATTTGTTCTCTCAACAACATTAATCCAGCCATAGGAGCATATTGGTTATGTCCGTTTTTCATGGCTGTTCTTACTAAATCATGTAAAGCTTCATCACTACCAAAATCGGGAAACCCTTGTGATAAATTGATAGCATTATGCTCTTGAGCTAATCTGCTCATTACAGTAAAAATAGTAGTACCAACCTTTGGCAATTTTGATTTTATTAGTCCTGGATATTCGGGCATAAATTCAGATTTTTATTAATCGAAATTACGATTTTTGTTTTTTTCTAAAGTTATTATTCTTTTTATGATGAAATGGTTTTTTAGCTGTTATCTTATATCCTGGTCCGGCTTCAAAACCTTCTGGTAGCGGTAGTTTTTTTACTTCTTTATCAATTAATTTTTCAATTTTGGAGAAATTGTAAACATCATCAGCATTAATAAAGGTAATGGCCAAACCTGTTCCATTGTCACCTCTAGCGGTTCGTCCAATTCTGTGTACATAATCTTCTGCATCCGAAGGGATGTCGTAATTCAGTACAATGTCAATTCCTTTAATATCAATACCTCTAGAGAGGATATCTGTGGCAACTAAAATATGTACTTTTTTGTTTTTAAAATCAAGTAACACTTGTTCTCTTTCTTGTTGTGTTAAGTCAGAATGAATAGCTTTTGCAGGTAAATTTTCTTTTGTAAGGGTTTTGGTAATTTCCTTGACTGAAGTTTTACGAGATGAAAAAATGATAATATGCTCATTCATTTTACCACTCAACAAATGTTTTATTAGATTTATTTTTTGGTGATTATGAACTAAATAAGCCACTTGCATAATGCCTTCGTTAGGTTTGGCAATGGCAATACTTATTGTTACTGGGTTTTTTAATAATTGATTAGACAATTGTCTGATTTTAGGTGGCATGGTAGCCGAAAAAAGTAAATTCTGACGATTTGGAGGTAATTTTTTAGCAATACCTGTAATGTCTTCATTAAAACCCATATCTAACATTCTGTCTGCTTCATCCAAAATAAAATGTTTAATGCCCGAAGTATCAAAATAACCCATGTTGAGGTGAGAGATAATTCTCCCTGGAGTGCAAATAACAATATCAGCACCAGTGGTAAGGGCTTTTTTTTCAGCATCAAAGGTTTTCCCATCTCCACCACCATAAATGGCGATAGAAGTAGCGTTGGTAAAGTAACTAAAACCTTCTATTTGTTGGTCAATTTGCATTGCCAGCTCTCTTGTAGGTACAATTACTAAAGTGGAAACCTTTCCTGAAGAGCCATTTTTGGCTATACTATTTAATATTGGCAAAACAAAAGCGGCTGTTTTTCCTGTTCCTGTTTGGGCACAAGCAATCATGTCTTTATTTTCCATAATAGCAGGGATGGCTTGTTGTTGAATAGGGGTTGGTTTATCAAAGCCCATAGCATCAAGAGCTTGGCTAACGGAGTCTTCAAAATTAAAATCGGAAAATGTCATGTAGTGTTATAAATAATTAATTACCAAAGGTAATCAATTTAATTGAGTACAAAAAAAGGATTTTATCTACTCTGTTTAAGCAATAAAATTAACATTGTAATAAAGTAGACATAATTTACTATAGATATCTTGTAAAGTAGCTTTGCAGAAAAAACATGGAAATATTTTTATTCGCTTTTGCTGCATTGTTTTCAGTAATCAATCCTTTAGGAACAGTACCCGTATTTGTTGGCTTAACACAAGATGAATCGTTAGCTGAAAGAGCCAGAACTTCGTTGCTAACATCAATTAACGTAGTGGTTATTTTACTCATAGCATTCTTTGTAGGAAATTACATTTTAAAGTTTTTTAATATTAGCTTAAACTCGCTCCGAATTGCAGGTGGTTTAATTATAACTTCTTCTGGTTTTGCTTTACTCACGGGTAGTTTTGTAAAACATAAAGGGTTAAAAAACAAACGAGTTCAAAAGGATTTAGATAAGAGAGAACGATTTTCTCTTACTCCGTTAGCTATTCCTATGTTGGCAGGTCCGGGGTCTATTTCTTTATTAATTTCTTACAGAGAACTACACGAAAGTATATTAAATATAACAGCCATTATTGCTGCCGTTTTTGCGGTAGGATTAGCTACTTATCTTATTTTAAGAAGTTCTTTTTTAATTGTCAAATTTATGGGGGCTTCGGGAATAAATGCCATATCAAGAATAATAGGTTTTATCGTAATTGCTATAGGAATAGAGTATGTAAGTGTTGCTGTTGTTAGTATTGTTTGCGAAGTATTGGGATAATTATTAAAACGAGATTTAACATAGAAAAGAAAAGTTTTTTTAATAGTTAAATTAATATACTTTTGCCGCTAACTAAAAAAATTAAAACTCATGAAATCTCTATTATTTATTGCTGCTTTTTTTATCGGAATAACTTTTTCTAATGCTCAAAACCCTGGAAACTCATTGCATTTTGACGGTGTTAATGATTATGTTTCTGCACCTCTTCCTACAGTTTTCTCAAATATTAATGCCAACAGTATTACAATTGAAACATGGATAAAACCTCAGGCTAGTGTTTTTTCTAGAGTAGTTTTTGCTCAGTTAAATGCTTCTAACTTTATTTCAGTTTCTACTGGTGGTTCAAATCAAATTTATTTTTACATCAACAATACGGTAGGTGTCGCAACTAATGCGAGTTTACCACTAAACCAATGGACACATGTAGCTTGTACATGGAATGGTACAACACAACAAACAGAAGTGTATTTTAATGGAATGCTTCAAACAACTGCACCAGGAGGTTCTTCATCTACAGGTACTGATAATATGATGACTATTGGAAGTAGAACTAATGGAGCTCAATATTTTAATGGAGAATTAGATGAATTAAGAATTTGGGATGTAAAACGTTCTGTTTGTGATATTAATAGTTCTATGAATTCAGAGTTTACTCAAGCTCAACCTAATTTGGTAGCTTATTATAATTTCAACCAAGGAGTAGCAGGAGGTAATAATTCAGCTGTTACTTCTTTGTTAGATTTCACTACTAATCATAATGGAACATTAAATAATTTTATGCTTGGAGGAACAACTTCTAATTGGGTAAGTTCGGGTGCTGTTATTAATCAAGTTAATCAAAATAATGGAACTATTAATTCTATTGATACTCGTATTGAATGTGGTTCATTGCTATGGATTGACGGTAATACCTACAGTTCAAATAATAACACCGCTACACACACTTTAGTTGGAGGAAGTGTTAATGGATGTGATTCTATAGTAACATTAAACTTAACTATAAATAGTAATAATACTGGAACTGACATTATTAGTGCTTGTGATAGTTATACTTGGATCAATAATGTAACTTATACATCAAGTAATAATACAGCTACACATACCTTAACAGGGGCAAATGTTAATGGTTGTGACTCTGTAGTTACATTAAACTTAACTATAAATAATAGTTCTAATGGAACTGACATTGTTAGTGCCTGTAATAGTTATACGTGGATAGATAACGTAACCTATACATCAAGTAACAATACCGCTACACATACCTTAGTTGGAGGAAATATTAATGGATGCGACTCTATAGTTACGCTTAATTTAACTATTAATAATAGCTCTAATGGAACTGATGTTGTTAGTGCCTGTAATAGTTATACATGGATAGATAATGTAACTTATTCATCAAGTAACAATACAGCTACTCATACTTTAGTTGGAGGAAATATTAATGGATGCGACTCTATAGTTACGCTTAATTTAACTATCATAAATGTCGATAATTCCGTAACTAACAACACCCCTACCTTAACAGCAAACCAAAGTGGTGCTAGCTATAGATGGTTAGATTGTGACAATGGGAATGCTGTAATAACTGGAGAAACTTCTCAGAACTTTACAGCAACAGTTACCGGAAACTATGCTGTAGAAATAACAGTGGGAAATTGTATTGACACATCTGCTTGCGAAAATATTGTTGTTGTTGGAGTTGATGAAGAAAAAACAAACTTTAATGTTTCTATCTTCCCTAATCCAACAAATGGTTTAATTACAATTAATTTTAATGATGGGTTAAATCAGAAAACTAATTATACTGTAACATCTATTGAAGGGAAAGTTATTACTACTCAAACTAATATTGTAACAAATAATGTAATTATAGACCTAAGCAATGAAAGTAAAGGAGTTTACTTCTTAAAAATTAACAGCGGAAATAATAATGCTGTTTATAAGCTTATTAAACAGTAAATAATCAATATATTTAGTAAAAAAGAGACTTGGACAAGTCTCTTTTTTACATTTAATTCTATTAAAATATAAATAATTTCTAGGTCATTCGTTATATACGAACTCCAATTACACAAACGTCATCCAATTGTTCAAGATTACCTTTCCAAGTTTCAAAAGTTTTGTTTATTATCTCTTTTTGTTCATTCATGTCCTTAGCTTGAATAGAAATTAGTAAGCTTTTAAAGTTGCTTGCTTTGTACTTCTTTCCTTTTTCTCCACCAAACTGATCTACATACCCATCTGAAAATACATATATAGTGTCCCCTTTTTCTAGTATTATTTTATGGGTTGTATATGGCTCAGGATTATCAAATTTCCCTATTGGTTGCTTGTTGGCTTTAATTTCTTCTAAAGTTTTACTGTTTTTTCTTATTATCCATAGTGGATTATTAGCTCCAGCATAATGTAATAAGGCCACTGTTTTAGAGTTTTCCAAATTTTCATTTTCAATTTTATACTTTAAACAACAGAGTGCTATATCCATTCCATCTTTTACATCTTCTTCACTTTTTTCAAACTCTGAGATGACTATTTCTCGTGTTTTATTTAATATTTCCCCAGGGTCTGTTAAACCATACTCCCTAACACTTCTATTTAATCCGTTGTTACAAACAACTGACACCATAGCCCCTGGAACTCCATGTCCGGTACAATCCGCTGCTGCAAAAAGGACTTCCTCATTTTTTTGTTCCATCCAATAAAAGTCACCTGCTACAATATCTTTTGGTTTATATAAAATAAAGCTTTCTTGTAAATATTCTTTTACTACTTTATTGGGAGGTAATATCGCATTTTGTATTCTTTTAGCATATTGAATACTGTCTGTTATTTCTTTGTTTTTTTCAGCTAACTCAATCACTTTTGAAGAAATTATTTTATTCTTTTTTTTATTTTGTGTTAAGCTATAAAAAATTGTACTTGCTAATAATAGGGTTAGTAATAAGCCTACTAAAAAAGCTTTTATCATTACATTTTGTTTAGATAATTCTTTTTCTTGTATCTGTTTATCTTTATTTAAAGCAATTATTTCACTTTCTTTCTTTTGGTTTTCATATTGTTGTTCGAGTTTATGAATGATTTGTTGGTTTTCTTCATTTAATAAAGAATCTTTATAAATTAAATGCAAATCTAAGTACTCATAAGCATTTTTAAAGCTTTTATTTTTATAAGAAGAAACTGCTATATTGCGGTATATGTCTGATAAATTAAGCATCTTTTTTTCTTCTCTTTTATTTGCAGCAAGAATTGCTAACTCAAAAAACTTCATTGCTTTTTCATATTTACCCATTCTAGAGTATATTTTACCTAAATACCTATTAATGGTAATATCATACTCGGTAATATTATATTTCTTAACTATATCTTGAATTCGATCTAACTTAATTAATGCTTCTTTATATTTATGGTCATAAATATTTCCATGAACAATGGCTAATAAAATATGAGCTTCTGCCAATTCATCATTTAAATCAATAACAATATTTAATGCTTTGTAAAGATATTCTTCCTCTTTTTCGTAGTCTCCAGCATAGGCATATAAATCTGCTAATAAGCTATATGCTTCTGCTTCTAGGTGTTTATCATGAATTTCAATTGCAACTTCAAGCATTTCTTCATAATAATCAAAAGCTCTAGCATCATTATTTTGTCTTTTAAAAACAGAACCAATAAAGTGCATTAGCATTCCGTAATTTATATCTCTAATATTGTAAGATTCAAATTGTTTTTGAGCAATAACATACAACTCCATTGCTTTTGCATAATCACCTAAATCATAAAAAGCCCTGCCTTTTTCCATAATATAGGAAATTCTTAAAAGCGAATCTTCCTTGTTTAAATACTTTAGAGAGCTATCAATATAGTTAATTACCATTTTTCTTTCCCCTTCTTCAAAATAAATTTTTGAGAGTCTAAAAAAATAAATTGATTTCCAATTGTTATTAAACTCATTATTTTGTTGAGACAACGATAATTTTAATAGCTGTTTAGCTTCTTTAAAAGCGCCAATCCTAGATAAGTAACGAGCTAATTTAAGGGTAGTTTCATGTTTATAGTCTGATGACTTTTCATTTTTAAGCAATTTGTTTAAACGCTCATAAACTAGTTTAAAGTTTTTTTCATCTTTTGTATAACAAAAACGAATATATTCGACAGAGCTATTTATTTTTTCAATATCGTTTTTTGAATTTAATACTTCTTGATATAATGAATCTAAATTAACGCTTGATAAACAGTAGGTAGGTAATAATAGTAAAAAGAGATATATTAAACGTTTCATTTTAGCTAGCTAATTAATAAATGCTAAAACTAAATTAAAAAAAGAAGTTATCAAAAAATAAGAAAAGAAAATGCTCCTGAACAATAGTGAGTTACCCCTTCAACAAATTAGTAAGCATTACAAACTCTTCCACAGAAAGTTGTTCGGGGCGTTTGTCTAAAATAGGGTGTTTTTTGGTTTCTTCGTTCAAAAAAACTTTTACTGAATTTCGCATGGTTTTTCTGCGTTGGTTAAAAGCTGTTTTTACCACTACTTTGAAAAAAACTTCATCGCAATCCAGTTTTTCAGTATTGTTTCTTGTTAATCGAATTACGGCAGATTTTACTTTTGGTGGCGGATCAAAAACATGTTCATCCACCGTAAATAAATATTCAATATCGTAATAGGCTTGAAGTAAAACACTGGTAATACCATAGGTTTTATTGCCGGGCTTGGCGGCAACTCTTTCGGCTACCTCTTTCTGAAACATACCAACTAACTCAGGTACTTGGTGGCGATATTCGTACACTTTAAATAAAATTTGTGTGGAGATATTGTAAGGGAAATTGCCAATTACCGCAAAAGGTTTATTGTTTACAATTTCATTTAAATCTATTTTTAAAAAATCGCCATAAATAATGTTGCCTTTAAGTACAGGAAACTTTTCTACTAAAAAAGCAATAGACTCTCTATCTACGTCTATAGGAAAAGTAGTATAGTTTTTTTGTTGAATTAAAAATTGTGTTAACACGCCCATTCCCGGACCAATTTCTAAAACGGTATCGTATTTATCTGTCTGAATAAGACTGTTTACAATATCTTCAGCAATAGATAAATCTTTGAGAAAATGTTGTCCTAAGTGTTTTTTGGCTCTAACGGGTTGCAATAATTTTTAATTTTTAGGGTTAACCTGATTGTGTACTTTTGACAAAAGTAATCATATCTGTTACTATATGCGATTTTTTTATCTTTTCACCTTATTAATTAGCTTCCAATCTGTTGTTGGGTTTGATGTAAATCACTATGCTAAAAGTAATGTTACCAACATCAATACATTTAACAGAAGTACTATTCATAAAGATCAAATCCTTATTGAAATGCCTTTTGCCAAAGAAATTATTTTAAACAAAGAGCAAAAGAAACAGCTTCAAGAAAGAGTTGTTATTAAAATTCAATTGATTTATACGCAATATAGAACATCGGAAAAATTTAACCAAATTGAGCTGAACAAAAAACGTTTGTTGGAACTTAAAAAATTAGTCCCCGAAGTGTTTGAATTTCCAGTATGGGAGTACGAGCTTATTAGTCAAACCGAAGGCAACTCTAGAGAAGAATGTAATAGAATGTTTCATGGTTTTGTGGTTACTTTTCGTCCTGATGTTACTCCAGATTTTATTATTGAGGAAAGTGACTACATCAATACCCTACTAACTAATTTTTCTAAAAAAGATTCGTTAGAAAATGATACAACCCCAAAACCATTTTATATAGAAACCCGATGGGATAATGGTTATGTTTACGATACCATTTGGGGTAAAAAAATAGAAATAGATTTATATCCACCAGCTCCTCCAAACCCGTATTTAGCTAGTTTACAAAAAGATTCTACGGTATTAAATGCTTTTAAGCGGATAGCTAATGCACAAGATTTTATTATTGTAACCGATGCAACAGGGAGCATGATGCCATTTTACAGTCAGGTAATAATTTGGTTGAAAGAGCAAGCCGCTAATGTAAATGCAAAAGGCTGTTTGTTTTTTAATGATGGCGATGCAAAAAGTTCTGATAAAAAACTGCCTTTAGAAACAGGAGGAATTTATGTTGCTAAAAGTTTGCAAAGTGAAGAAATTAATAAAGCCCTTAATAAATGTACTGCTGGTGGTAGTGGAGGAGGAGAAACGAAAGAAAATGATGTAGAAGCAATGTTGTTGGGATTAAAATATTTCCCTGAAGCTAAAAGCATAGTACTTATTGCAGATAATTATGAAAAAATGAGGGATTATGAGTTTATTGATAAAATAACTGTTCCGGTGCAAGTATTTCTGTGTGGAGCTAAAAATTTTGTCAATACTCAATATTTAGATTTAACAAGAATTACCAAAGGTTCTGTTCATGTTGAGCATGAAGAAATTAACAATTTACATTTACTGCAAGAAAACGACATTATTACTATAAATAACAAAGATTACATGCTGAAAAATGGCGTGTTTATTTATTATTATGCAGAAAAAGAAGTGCTTTAAATCCTCTGCTTTAATGCTTCGTACATAATTACCGCAGCAGCCACAGAAACATTTAACGAAGCTATTTCATTCACCATTGGTATCTTAGCTTTAGCATCAGCAGCTTTTAGCAATTGGTTGGCAATTCCGGTTTCTTCATTACCCATTATGATTGCGGATGGTCCTGTAAAATCAACGTTATAAATGGTGTCATTAGTTTTTTCGGTACATGCTACTACTTGTAATCCGCTTGCTTGTAAAAACAAAACCGTATCTGTTAGGTTATCTACCTTACAAACAGGAATGTAGTTTAAAGCTCCAGCTGAGGTTTTCATGGCATCAGCATTAATTTGTGCCGATTCTCTTTTAGGAATTACAATAGCATCAACGCCAACACAATGTGCCGTTCTGGCAATAGCTCCTAAATTTCTTACATCAGTTATTCTATCAAGAATTAAAATTAAAGGTGTTTTTCCATTCTCAAAAAAAGTAGGTACTAATTGTTCTATATCACAAAATGGAATAGGCGAAATAAAAGCAATTACGCCTTGATGATTACCTTTTACGTGCTTATTTAGTTTAAAAATAGGCACATGAGAAAAAGGAACATTGTGTTGTTTAATAGCTTTACGCAACTCTGTTATTCCTGATCCTTTTATATCTTGTTGAATATAAAGCTTGTCTATTTCTTTTCCTGAAATAATTGCTTCAATAACAGGATGGATTCCGAAAATTAAATGTTCCTCTTTGTTCATGCGGTAAAATTAACTCATTTTTTGTTATGCATAACGATTATGTTCTAAACCTTAATTCCTATTACTAAAATATCGTCCACTTGAGGTTCTTCTTGTCTCCAGTTGAGCAATACATATTGTAAATAAGCTTCTTGTTCTTCCATTTCCATTGTTTGTGCAGCCAACAACAGTTCTTTAAATTGCTTTCGGTTAAATTTTTTCTTTCGCTCGCCTCCAAACTGATCACAATAACCATCTGTAAAATAATAAAAAACATCATTTTGCTGCATGAATATGGTTTGAGTAACAAACTTTTTTTCAACATCAGCATAAAAGCCTATTGGGTAGCGATTTGCTTCCAACTCAATTATACTTCCTTCTCTTACTAATAATAACGGACGAAAAGCTCCTGAGTATGAAAAGGTTTGTTCTGCAAAATCATAAACGCCTATAGAAATGTCCATTCCATCGTTTGTTACAGCATTTTGTGAGTTTTTATTTAAAGCCAAAAACAGCTCTTCATCTAAAGCATATAAAATTTCAGCAGGATCTTCCAATCCTTTTTTAATAATTACCTCTTTTAAAATTCCGTTGGCAATAAAACTCATTAATGCCCCAGGAACTCCGTGTCCGGTACAATCTACCGCCACAACAAAAGCTTTGTTTTCTTTCTGATAGAAAAAATAATAATCCCCACTAACCACATCTTTTGGTTGGTATAAAACAAAAGCATCCTGAAAAGTGTTTTTAATTTTCTGTACATCAGGCAAAATGGCTTCTTGAATTTTACTAGCATATTGAATACTATCCAACATATCTTTATTGTGTTGCAGCAACTCAACATTTTTTTCAAGCAATTCTTGTTCTGCTTTTTTTCTGTCTGTAATGTTGTGTCCTATTCCAACCAATTTATTATCAATACTTTTAGAAATATTCCATAATACCCAGCAATCTCGACCTGTTGCGGTTTTTAGTAATCGCTCATAAGGAACCATTTCTGTTAAAGATTCTTGTTGAAGCTGTTTTAGTGCTAGCGATTTAATACTTAATCTTTCTTCAGTATCATCACGGGTTAAATTCCACCAGCCTTCTCCTAATAATTGCTCGGGTTCAAAGCCTAAAATTCTTTTTGCTGATGGACTAACATATTCCACGCTTCCTGATTGATTTACTACAACTATTAAACTATTAAGTTGTTCTAATATAGTGTCTGTTATTAACGACATAACGAATATGATTTTTGGTCGAAAACTTGACCTTGTAAATAAAAAAATAAAAATTGATTGTTGTTTTTGCTCTAAAGCAATGTGGTATTACCTATTAATTGTCCAAGGATGGAAAATTGAAATAATAGGCATATAATGACACATTCGCCCCCAATAAATTGGAGAAAAAATAGAAAAGTTAGCGATATTTAATTGTGTCTTCATAAGAATTTCAGGTGGCAAAACTAACATTATTTTGTTAGACTACAAATAATAAAAATTTAATTCTAAGATTAAAAAACAATCTCTTAATTAAAAAGCTGGTAATCAATAACAAATAATCAGCAATTAATAACAAACTAAACTATTATTACCTTTGCTACTTTCAATTTGATAATTTTATGACAAAAAAAATAGTACTAATATCTGGAGCAACAAGTGGTTTTGGCAAAGCTACGGCCGAAATTTTTGCAAAAAACAATTACAATTTAATTATTACTGGTAGAAGAGAAGACAGGCTTTTAAAAATTGCCAAAGATTTATCTGAGCAATGTAGGGTTGAGGTGTTACCACTTTGCTTTGATATTAGAGACCAAAAAGCAGTGGAAACAGCCATATTATCTTTAGATGAACCTTGGAAAAAAATTGATTATTTAGTAAATAATGCAGGATTGGCAAGTGGTTTAGGACTAATTCAAGATGGTGAGATTGATGATTGGGAGAAAATGATAGATACCAATGTAAAGGGGTTGTTATATCTTTCTAAAGCCATTATGCCAATAATGATAGCTAATAAATCTGGTCATATCATTAATATTGGTTCAACAGCGGGGAAAGAAGTTTATTTAAACGGTAATGTTTATTGTGCTACCAAACATGCTGTTGATGCTATATCAAAAAGCATGCGGATAGATTTATTGCAGCATGGAATTAAAGTAACACAAATTTGTCCGGGAGCTGCCGAAACAGAATTTTCAGAGGTTCGTTTCCATGGAGATAAAGAAAAAGCCAAAAATATTTACAAAGGTTATCAGCCTATGACGGCAGAAGATATCGCATCATTGATTTATTTTGCAGCTACCCTTCCCCCACATCTTTGTATAAATGATTTAGTGGTTACATCACTGGCTCAAGCTAATAGTTTTTATTTGAACAAAAACAGCTAACTAAAAATATAGTAACTTCGCTACATTAAAACCATTACTAATTACAATGAAACTTTTTACAACAACCTTAATTTTATTATGTTCTACTGCTCTTTTTGCTCAAAACTGGACAGGGAATGTTGATGCTGATTGGAACAATTCTGCTAACTGGTCTAATTGGCCACTTAATGGAGCAAGTATTGTAATTGACCCAACAAATTATACTGGAAATGCTGCAACGCCAATTATTGCGGTAAATTCTGTATTTACTCCAAATGACATTACCATACAAAATGGCGGACAACTTACAGTTCAAGCTAATTTAACCACAACTGCAGATATTGAAATTTTAGATGTAAATTCGATGATGACTATTCAGTCGGGGGTAGTAAATGTTGGTCCGGGAAATAGCGGTAGGTTAATAATTGATTTAAGTGCTGTAGCAACAATTTCTGGTGGAACATTAAATGTTGACCAACGATTTATTGCTGGAGATAACACTACAGTTAGCATTAGCGGTGGTAATATAAATGTAGGACAACGTTTTATTGTTGAGTTAGGAGCTCAATGTAATGTTACTGGTGGCACCATAAACATTACCGAAACACTTGCTATTACAGATGGAAATGCTAACCAATCGAGTTTGTTTTTCTTAATAAATGGAGATGTAACCGTAGGAAATGAAATTAGCCTTGAAAATGAAGTGGGTAATTATACCCCTACTTTTTTTATGGATGGTGGAACCTTAACCACAGGTGATGTATTTTGGTTTGGTGCTGCACCAGGAAGTGGAAGTCCGAAAATGCGGTTGTTATCAGGTAATACTACAATAAATGGAGATATTATTAATATGGCTGGAAGTACAGTAAACATGTATTTAATCATTAGTGGAATTGCCAATGTGCAATTTAATGGAAGTTTAATCGAAACTATACAAGTAACAGATACGATTACTCAGGTTGGAGCTTGTACATTTTCAATAAATACTCCTACTACTTGGAATAATACAGGGGTTTTTTACGGCTATTTTTCTACCATAACGATTAATGGAAATACCACTTTACAAGGCACGGGTGTTTACGATTTTCATAGCATAGCGATAAACAATGCCGTTACACTGAACCATGTTGCTCCTACAAGTATTAGCATTAAAGGAGATATAACTAATAATGGTGCTTATATTCATAATAGCAATACAGTAAACCTTAATGGAACTACAGCACAACAAATTTCAGGGCCATCATCAACTACTTTTTATGATTTGGTTATAAATCATGCCTCAACAGGAATTACGTTAAATCAAAACATTCAAGTGAACAATAGCTTAACACTTACTAGCGGAAAACTTATTAGCTCATCAACCAATTTAATTACATTAATAGATAATGCTACCTCAACGTTAGGGAATGATTCTAGCTTTGTTGATGGTCCGTTTAAAAAAGTTGGAAATGATGCTTTTGTTTATCCAATAGGTAAAAATACATTATGGAGAAGAATGGCTATTTCAGCTCCTACAAATATAAACAGTGAGTTTGTTGCTGAATATTTTGATGCACCTTATAGTTCGCTTACTCCTGTTAATGCACCTATATCAAACGTAAGCAATACGGAATATTGGGAATTAAATAAGTTTAATACTACTGATAATGTACAACTTACACTTCACTGGGAAGATGCAGCATATAGTGGAATTACCAATTGCAGTATTTTATCTCTTGCTAAGTGGGATGGTACTGTATGGAATGATGTCCCTTCAACTATTAATGGAACTTGTACAGTTAATAATGCAGGAAATGCACAATCGAATAATACAGTGAGCAATAGCTCTATTTATACATTTGCTTTCTTAGGTGTTGGCACTACTCAATCACTTTCTGCATGTTTAGGAGATAGCGTAACTGTAGGAACCAGTACTTATGGAGCAACAGGCACTTATGTTGATACCCTAACAAACATAAACAATACAGACAGTATAGTAACAACAAACCTTACTATCATTCAACCTGTTGATACAACTATTAATCACATTGGTTGCGAAGGTGACACTATTTACATCGCTGGAAAAATGTACTATCAAACAGGAACTTACTTAGATACTGTCCCATCAATTGGTACTGGTTGCGATAGTGCTATGA
Source organism: Flavobacteriales bacterium (assembly GCA_026196775.1). GTDB lineage: Bacteria > Bacteroidota > Bacteroidia > Flavobacteriales_E > Vicingaceae > BRH-c54. The sequence continues at coordinate 47,577 of JAPHUD010000031.1, read as the reverse complement.
CTATTAATTTAACTATTATAGTGTTAGATACATCTGTTATTATACAAAATGACACTCTATTTTCAAATCAAATAGGCGCTACTTACCAATGGTTAAATTGTGAAGATAGTACTTTAATAACTGGTGAAACAAATAGTTTTTATGCCCCTTCTTTTTCAGGAAATTATGCTGTTATTATATCCAAAAATGGCTGTAGTGATACTAGTGCTTGCAATAATATAATTATAAATAGTATTACAACATTAAATCAAAAAACAAATATTGTTGTAAATGCTTACCCAAACCCAACAAATAATATCATTCATTTTGAAACTAACTTATTAGAAGGAACATTAGAAATCTACAATATCTTTGGAGCTATAGTTACTACTAAAAATATTAATACATCTATCACTACGGTTGAAGTCGACAATTTACCTTCAGGACACTTTATTTATAAGATTACCGATAAAAACAATAATACAATTGTTGGTAGGTTTATAAAGCAGTAAGCAATTTTTAAATTTACGTATGCAAAAAATCAGCAAGAAAATAGTACTCTTTTTAACACTTGTTTTGGTGTTGTTTTCATGCAGAAAAGATTTTGAACAACCTGAATGGGATGTAGACTTATTAGCTCCTTTAGTTAAAACCTCTTTAAACATAGGTGATTTACTTCCGGATTCGGTACTGCAAACCAATCCTGACACTTCTTTAAAAGTAGTATATGAAACATCTATTTTTGATGTGGATATGGATTCTTTATTTAGAATTCCGGATACTACTATTAATGAAGTTTTTCCTATGTCTCTGTCTGTACTAGCTGCGCCTGGAGATGCTTTTTATAGTGTTGATAGAGAAGTTACGCTTAATGTAACCAATAATGTTCAATTGAATTATGCACTTATAGAATCTGGTTTTATAGAATTAGAAATTTGGAGTGAAATTCAAGAGCAAATTATTGTAACTTATACTATACCAACAGCTACAAAAAATGGAGACACTTTAGTACTTACAGAATTAATTCCTGCCGGAAATGGTTCTCAGCCTGGGTATTTTACTACTCGAATCGATATTAGCGATTATGAACTAAATCTTACAGGTATAAATAATAATAAAGTAAATACCTTTGTTACAAGAGCTGTTGCTGTAGTTGACACCAATGCCGCTCAGTCTGTATTAGTAAGTGCCGGACAAGAAATAGCCATTACCAATAAATTGGTTGATGTTGTTCCTGCTTTTGTAAGAGGATATTTTGGGAATCAACAATTTCGTTTTGGACCAGAAAGCACGACTTTTGATGTATTTAATAGAATAAGCGGAGGAACCTTAGATTTAGATCAAGTGAATGTAAACTTAACTTTTGAAAATGGTATTGGCGTAGATGCCCGATTAACCATTAATCAGTTAGAAGCTGTAAATACTAATACATCTACCAATAGTGCTTTAAATCATACTATTATTGGAAATGCTATGAACATTAATAGAGCCCAACGAACCTTTAGTGTTCCGGAAGTAAATTATACTACACATACAACTGCTATTACCACCGCGAACTCTAACATCGATCAAATGATAGAACTTTTTCCCAACGAATTGGTTTATGATATTTCTTTACACATCAATCCCCTTGGTAATATCTCCGGTAACAATGATTTTGTTTTCAAAAAACATCCATTAAAAACAAACTTAAATGTAGAATTTCCTTTGTCTTTAATTGCTAATCAACTTACCTTAACCGATACTACCGAAATTAATTTAAGTGATGAAAATAAAGGAAATATTATAGATGGAGATTTAATTCTTTATGCAGAAAACGGCTTTCCTTTTGATGCAACTATTTCACTAAGTTTATTAGACGCTTCCAACAATCAGTTAGTTGCCATAAACCCATCAGGAAATATATTGGCAGCTCCTTTAAATAGTAATCTAAGAGCTACAACTAAAAAATCTTCTAAAGTAGTTTTTCAGCTTTCCGAGCAAGATATTACTCATTTATACAATACAAAAAACATTTTAATCAATGTAAGTTTTACTACGTTAGGTCAACCACAGTTTATTAAAATTTATGAGGATTACGAGTTGGATTTAAAAGTAGTTGGAGATTTTTCATATACTGTAAATGCTAAATAATATGATGCGGTTTTTAATATTAATAATAACCACAATATTGTTTTTTGAGAGCTCTCAAGCTCAATATAATACTCACTATTTTCAAGACTCTATACAACGCCTTTCTTTTAGTACTGAAGCAGGTTTTATTTATGGATCATCGGTAATGAATAATGATTTTATGAATAAGTTTATTTACGGAGGAAAAATAGACAGAAGCATGAAAAACAATGCTTATAATAAACTCAATTCAGATAACAATAGGCTGGGAGGAGATTTAACTTTTAATGTAAATGCTACTATTCCTGTTGATACTCTTTTTAAAAAAACCAACATGGCATTAACCGTTGGGGTTAGTCATGTCGAACATATTGATGTAGTTTTTACTGAAGATTTATTTAAGCTTGCTTTTGATGGGAACAAACAATTTGCAGGTGAAGAAGCAATTCTTTCAGGAACCAATATGAATTATTTTGCTTATCAAAAAATTTATTTTGGCATCAATGCCATTACCAAAAAACATGGAGTAGTTTTATTAGAAGGCTTCAATGTAGGCATTATAAAAGCTCAAGAACATATTGCATTAACTATTCCAACAGGAAGTTTATTTACGGAAGAAGATGGAAAATATATTGACTTAACTGTAAATTATGCGTTTAATCAAACAGATACTTCAAAAAATAATCTTTCAGCATTTAATGGGTATGGTATTGCTACACAGATTTATAAAGATTTTGCACTAAAAAATGGAGATAAATTCCATGTGGAGATTAATGATATTGGCTTTATCAGAATGTCTAAAAAAGCATTAGAATATAAAGCAGATAAAACCTTTCATTATGATGGAATGGAAGTCAACTCTATTTTTGATATCAATGATTCTATTACCAACAGCATTTCTCAAGATTCGTTGTTAGATAATATTTACACCTCTAAAAAACAAGACAGTTATGGAATTGCTTTACCGACAACTGTTAATATAAGTTATACTAAAACATTTAATCAAAAATGGAAAGCAGAGTTTGGAGTTTTTAACCGATTGTTAGCCAATTATTTTCCTTATATTTATACCAATACCACTTATTATTTTTCTTCCAATTTTTTAAGTCAATTACATCTTTCTTATGGGGGTTACGGGAAACTAAATATTGGACTTTCTACTGCTGTAAATATTAAAAATAAAATTCAATTGTGTGTAGGAACCAATAATTTAAACGCTTATGTTGTCCCAAAATCAACATTTGCCAATAGTGGCTTTTTAGGGATTAAAGCACTTTTTTAAGTATCTTTGTTTAGGTTAATTATAAAAATGTACAAACTAATCAACATATTATTTTTACTTCTACCCTTGGTCGGATTATCTCAAAAAGATACGCTTGCTCATTTATATGCTATTGGCGGTGCAGGAATAGATAAAGCAGAAGAAATAATTGCTACTGTTGATGGAGGTTATGTGCTAGTTGGTTCTACTACCAGTAATACTTCAGGAAATACAGATGTTTATTTGCTAAAACTTGACTCTCAAATTAATGTTGTTTGGAGTTGGGCAATGGGTGGTAATAACAACGACTGGGGGTATGCGGTTAAGGAAACTTTTGATAAAGGGTTTATTATAGCCTCAACTACTAATAGTTTTGGGGTAAATGGCGATTATAATGCCCGATTAATAAAAACCGATAGTTTAGGAGTAACTCAATGGCACAACATCTACGGAGGAAATGACTGGGATTTAGTTTATGATGTTGTTCAAACTGCTGACAGTGGCTTTGCTTTTTGTGGAGAGACCTACAATAATACCAATGGAGAATCGGATGTGTATATTGTTAAAACAAATAGCTTAGGGGATACTCTTTGGACTAAAACTATTGGAGGAACATTAGTTGACAGGGGAAACAGCATTATGGAAACGACTGATAGTAGTATTGTAGTGGTAGGAATGACAACTACCTTAACAGACTCTGTTCAAATGTATATGATAAAACTGACTGCTACAGGCAGTTTAATTTGGGATATTGCTTTTGGTCCTTCAGGTTATGAAGAAGCCAATACAGTTATAGAAACAGCTAATGGAAATTATGTTTTAGGAGGAGTAACCACTAGTTTTACCCCAAATAACGATAAAGACTTTTACATGATTAGAACCGACAGTAGCGGTAATGCTATTTGGGGAAATTATTTTGGAAATATTGGTGAAGAAGTTATTTATGACTTGGTGGAATTGGCTAATGGCAACTTTTTTAATACCGGACATACAGCCGCTGCCGGAAATGGTGGAAAAGATGCCTTGGTGTTTTTAATTACACCGGGAGGTTTTTGGGGTGGTAGTTCTTCTACTTTTGGAGGTACTAAAGAGGAAGAAAGTAAAAGTATTTTGTTAGAACCTAATGAAGCCTTAAAAATTGCAGGGTTTACAAAAAGTTATGGGAATGGTCTTGAAGATGTAATGCTTATTGAAATTGATACTGTTGTTACTAATCATCAATTTACTTTAGATACTATAAATGATTTTATGCCTTTAAAAATAGATGACTTAACCTCTTGGAAACCTGATTCTGAAAAAAAGGTGCTTATTTTCCCCAATCCCTCTACTTCTTTTGCCAACTTTGATATATCTAACATTGAAGCAGAAAAAATATTAATTACAACTATTTATGGACAAACTGTTTACGAAGCAAATGTCTTAAATAAAGAATTATTGCAAATTAATTTTGAAAAATTTTCATCAGGAATTTATAGTGTGCAATTTTATAGTAAAAACAAGCTTATTGAAGCACATAAATTAATTATTAGCAATTAACTTATTATTGTAATAAATGCCTTTCCATCGACATTTAATTAAATACAGCTACTTATTTTTACTATATCCAATTTTTGTATTGTCTTATGTTGTTTCAGAAAAAACAGGAAAATCCTTTATACCTGAAAGAATCATTTTTTTGCACCTGCTTTTGTATTTTGTTGCTTATTTCATTTCCAATAAAAAAATAAGCTCTATTTATGTGCGTTTTATATATCTTAGCACATTAGTAATTACTTTTTTTGAAGTCGCTTATGTTTCTATTTATAAGGAACGAATTACACCTTCTACTGCTTTTATATTAATAGAAACAAATTCTTCTGAAACTTCCGAATATTTAAAAGAATATTTCAATACAGAAATTTTTATTTGGTTACTAATATTGTTAATACCGTCTGTTTTTATATTAATTGGAGTTAATAAGGCGATTCAGCAATATACACTAAAAAGTTCATTTAAAGCTGTTTTTAATGACTTCCGTAAGTTGGTTTTATTTATAGAATCTCTTTGGGTAAGAACACAAAATGCTGTATGGAAAAAAATAGCTTTGGGTTTAGTTTTATTTGTTATAGGAACAAGTCTTTATTTTAATGCTAATCACCATAAATATCATGCTATTTTTCAAATTTTGAATGGATATGAAAGGTATAAAATTGAAGTTGAAAAATATAAAAATTTCTTTGCTGCATCAAAAAAAAGTAAGCAATTAAAAACAGTTGTAAAAAAAGAAGATGATTTAAAAGAAACAATTATTATTGTTATTGGTGAATCCACTACTAAGCATCATTTAGGAATTTACGGTTATTATAGAAATACCACACCAAATCTGGCAAAACTGAGAAACGAATTGTTAGTTTTCAACGATGTTATCAGTCCGCATACGCACACTATTCCCTCATTAGAAAAAGTACTTACCTTTGCAACTACTGCCAACCCTGAAGCCAAAGAATATGGCAGTTTGATTCAATTAGTAAAAACAGCAGGTTACAAAACCTATTGGATATCTAATCAAATTCCGGTTGGGATAAATGAAACTATGGTTTCTATTGTGGCAAAAGCAGCAGACTATTCCTATTTTACGAATTTAGGTGGAGAACAAGAATTGCGTTCATTAGATGAGCGAGTGCTACCAATTGTAGCAAAAAGCTTAAAGACAAAAGATACTAAAAAAGTACTTTTTGTTCATCTTTTAGGAACACATACACAATATAAAAATCGTTATCCAGAAAATTTTAATCAGTTTAAAGATACTCCTTCAACTCCATTTGGAACACAACAAGCTTTTGATGCTATTAATCAATATGATAATGCTGTTTTATATAATGATTTTGTAATTAGTGAGATAATTTCGTTGTTAAAAGCGAACGCTACCCCAAATGAAAAACAACAAATGATTTATTTGTCCGACCATGGTGAAGATGTTTATCAAACTGTTGATTTTAATGGACATAGTGAAGCCATAGGTAGTTATCCTATGTTTGAAATTCCTTTTGTATTTTGGAGCAATCAAAAGTCCGAATTGGAAAAATACAGAAGCTTTGCAGATAGAAAATATATGATAGACGATTTTATTTATAGTGTGGCTGATATTTTAAGCATTACGTTTGAAGGAATGCAAAGTCAGAACAGTATTTTCAGTCCGAACTTTCAGTCCAAACAAAGAATTGTAAAACAGCACATTGATTTTGATGTTGAAATAAAACCTACTGAATAAATGCAATTTTCTATTAAAAAAACATTGATTTTTTGCGTGGTGTTAGCAACGCTATTAGTAATTGCTTATCAGGGGGTTACTTCCGATTTTCTTTTAAAGCAATTACATGCTGATAAAATTTGGGTGCACAGAGTAAATAGTATTGAAAAACTACAAGAAGTTAACTCCACATTTTCGGGAGTAGAATTAGATGTAATTTTTAATTCAGCACTTTACGTTTTTGATGTTAACCATCCTCCAGCAGAATCTATAGGTTTAAATTTGTTAGACTATTTAAAATCAAATACGGAAAGTGACCTAAACTTTTGGCTCGATTTCAAAAATTTATCTCCAGAGAATGCTTCACAAGCATTAGAAAGATTAGCCTTTTTATGTACTGAACTAAACATTTCAAAAAAACAATTTATTGTAGAAGCAACACAACCTGAGTTGTTGAAACTATTTGCAAAAAGTGGTTTCCAAACTAGCTATTATTTGCATTGGCCAGGGTTATACCAATTAAGCGAAGAAAATTTAAATAAAAACATCATTCAAATAAAAGCTAATATTTTTCCTGAGTTGTCTTATATTTCTTCTTCTTACCATGATTATGAAATTATGCAGCAACACTTTCCTGAGCAAGAAAAATTATTGTGGTTAACAGAAAATGAAACTAAATTTTCATCAACAATTAAAGAACATTGGCATAGAATGGAAATAGCTAACCACCCTAAAATTAAAGTGTTGTTAGTGCAAATTAACACCAAAGCAAGCAATCGTTGAAAAAGAGCTATTTGTTTATGCAATTTAGTTTATCTTTGTCCGTTTTTTGAATAAATTTTTACGCTTTTCATGGTCAAAGATGTAATACGCAGATTGCTCAATTTTTTTCATTTGGATGTTACCAAAAACTTGCATTACGACCGCCTGACCAAAAAAATCATCAAAAAAGTAATTTTGCCCAATTCAAATACGATTGATATTGGTTGCCACAAAGGTGAAATATTGTCTGAATTAATAAAACACGCTCCAAAAGGAAAACATTTTGCTTTTGAACCTATCCCAGATTTTTATAAAGTGTTGAATGAAAAATATGCTGAAAATGCTTTTATATATCCTTATGCCTTATCTACCGAAAACGGAACAACTACTTTTCATTATGTGAAAAATGCTCCGGCATATAGTGGGTTAAACAAAAGAAAATACGCTATTGAGAATCCTGATATTGAAAAAATTGATGTAGAAGTAAAACGCTTAGATGATGTTATTCCAACAGATCTTCCTATCCATTTTATTAAAATTGATGTAGAAGGCGGTGAGTTTGATGTAATGCAAGGAGGTAAGGAGTTACTTCTTAAAAATCAACCTACCATATTGTTTGAATGTGGGCTCGGAGCAACGGAATATTATAACACTAAAGCAAAAGATATTCATTCTTTTTTAACGAACGAGATAGGTTTAAAAGTGTTTACCTTAAGCAATTGGATAACACAAAAAGCTCCTTTAACCAATGAACAATTTTGTAAGTTATTTAACGATAATACAGAGTATTATTTTATAGCTGATAAGGGTTGATGGGTTAACAAGATTTTTTCTGTGTAAATCCGTATAATCCGTTTCATCTGTGTTCTAATTTTAAACAAGCTACTTCTTAATAAACAAAAAGTCACTGCCGGGTTCGTTGTTGCCAAACTCTCCAAATCGGGGTTGAGGAACAACTTTTTCTATGTAAGATAGAATTTCGTTTACGGTTAAAATACCGTCTTCACCACCGTAACTTCTCAAAGCTTCCAAAAATTTACGGGTAAAAGGCGAGTGTTGTCCCGGACGACCATCAGGCACATATTCTTTTCCTCCAGAGCTTAAGTACAATCGGGTTTTATACTTCATTTTGCGTTGGATAAAGTCTTCTTTTTCTACATCTTTATACATGCCTGTAGAGCGACTTGCAGAAGCAATTATCGGATCGAAAGTTCCCCCAAAACAAGCATCTAAGCTTAAAAAAATATGTTCGCAAGGAATATTATTTACTACTGTTCGTAAATTGCTGTGTGATAAAAATGAAGTGTGAGCAATATCATCTGCTTTAGAATCTTTGGCGATTAAATAACCTTCTTTAAAAACATCATCGTAATATCCATGTCCGGCAAAAAAGATAAACAACTGGTCGTTTTCTCCATAAGGAATCATGGCGTAGGTTTTCAGTTTTTTAAGGATATCGTCCAGCTTGGGATTGCTTAGCACTTCTACCACATAACCATAATCCTGCGATAAATCTTTGGCTATTTCTCCCACATCAATAGTAGGATTTACTAAATTATCAAAAGCATCATACTCTCCAATAGCAATTAAAAGAGCATAATTAGTTTGCTTTTTTATAGTGTCTTTTTGTGCAGTTTGGTCGGCAGGCAATATAATAGATGATGTTGTACCTTCAGCAGCTTTTTGTTTTTTTAGGTGTTCAAAATTGAATGGGTTTTCCGATGAACTAACCTCGTAAGTTTTTTTTATGCTTGGGTGTATTACCCTAAAATTACTGTATTCAAAATGTATATCATCCTTCTTTTGGATTTTATTTACAGCAATTAATGCCTTGTTAGCATTAGTTTTCAGTTCTTTGGCTTCTGCTCTGGGAATAGCAACAGTAGCTTCGGTATTGCAAAATTCTATGTGATAAATTTCTTTATCTGCATCGTATTTTTTTAACTTCAATTTTAATTTTGCTTGTGAGTCAGCTGATGCTTTTGAAAAACCAAAAGTAGCTTCTTGTTTTTCCTGAATTTTTGCTAAAATAACCGAGCGGGCTTTTAGCAATCTTTCCCAATACTCTTTGCTGGTCTCAAACTCATCTTTGGGTGCAGCTAAATTTTTATCCAAGCTTTTTATTATTTCTCTAGAAAAATCTTCTGTAAGTATGCTTTTTTGCGAAAAGGTTAAGCTATTGCCCAAATAAGCCACTATTTTAGAAAACTTAGAACCGCTAATGCCTTTAACATCCCAAATAATGGCTGTTTTATCTTCTCCGCAACTTACTAACTTTTTACCATCTAAACTGTAGTTTAACGATAAGATATACGCATTGTGTCTAGGAAATTTTTTACCTTCTGTCCAACTGTTTTTTTGTTTTAAATACATTTCGATGATGGAACCATTTGCTACGGCTATACTTTTTCCATCGGGGGAATATTTAACATCTTTTATTCTGCCAATTTTTACTATTAAGGAATCTTGCAAAGTAAAGTTTTTACCCGTGAGTTGATACTCCCAAATTTTGTCAGAAGTGCCAGCAATAAATGTGTTTTCGTAAGGATGAACATCTAAATAATTCAATCCCCAATGTGTAGTAGGAAGTGTTTGCAAGAGTTTGTAAGCTTCATTATCTTGTTGATACACGCTTATGTTGGCTGCTTCGCCACATAGCATTAAAAATTCATCTTTATAGGAAAAAACAGCATCGTAAACTCTTTTTTCGCCTTTTATCTCTTGAATTTCTATCCATTTATCATCTTTTAATTCAAATATTTTAGCCGAATTATCTATGCTGGTAGAAACAAAACGATTGCCTTGATGATTAAAGTTGATGGTTACAATCCTATCGCTGTGGGCAGTAATTAACTGTTCTACTTTCTGAGAAATAAGATTATAAACAGCAATGTCGCCAATGGAATTAAACCTACCAATAAGCAAATATTTTTCGTTGGGAGAGAAAGCTATTTTGCATGAAGACCTATCGTAAAGCGTATCGCCAACATGCGAGTAAAGTAAATTATGGAATTGATCAAAAAGAAATACTTTGTTTTTATCGGAAGTGTAGGCAAAGTAGGTTTGAAAAGGCGAATACTGAGCCTCCATAATGTAGCCATTGCTTTCTATTACTTTGCTTTCGTTTAATGTGATTTGAGCCAAAAAAGCTTGAGGCAAAAGCGTACATAAAATACAAAGGACAATTAATTTTTTCATGGAAAGTAGAATGAAGCTATTTTTATATACAAACATACTAATCTTTAGCCGCATAGATATAAAAAATGATGAGCTGTACAATTTTTTCACACTTTTAATCAAAAAATAGCTCCCATTATATAAAGGCAAATAAAAACATAAACTGCCTTAACAATTAATTAATATTCAAAAAAAATTATACATCCCTTGTTTTTAATGGTTTTAGTGTTTTTCTAATAATGAATCAAATCATTTTAAATTGACATTTTTACACAAAACAACAGTAAAAATCATTAGAAAATAACACTATCGTAACATTCGATTAACGTCTCATTTAAAGTGTTCTAATTCCTTTGCACTATCAAATAATAATGATAAAAAATGAAGAAATTAGTATCCACTTTTAGTTTAATATTAATAACAACAGCAGCTTTTTCACAAGGAATTATTAAAGGAAAAGTAGTTAGCTCAGAGTCTGCAGAAGAACTTATTGGTGCAACTGTTTTTGTTAAAGGAACTTCTATAGGTTCTGTTGTTGATTTTGAAGGAAATTACTTTATAAAAAATGCTCCTACAGGAAAACAAACTATTATCTGTTCTTATATTTCTTTTAACTCTGATTCTATAGAAATTAATGTAGTTGATAACCAGGTAGTAATGCATAATTTCTCTTTACAAAACTCTTCTGTGGCCTTATCTGACTTTGTTGTGGAAGCAAAAGCAGTAAGAAGCTCAGAAAACTATATGCTAAAAGTGAAACAAAAGTCAGCAACAGTGATGGAAGGGATTACTGCTCAAGAAATTACCAAAAGAGGCGATAATGATGTGGCAAGTGCTGCAAAAAGAGTTACTGGTGTAACCATTGAAGGTGGTAAGTATGTTTATGTAAGAGGGTTGAGTGATAGATACAGCAAAACAACCCTTAACGGAGCAGAAATTCCCGGATTAGACCCTAATAAAAATGCGGTGGAATTAGATTTATTTCCTACCAACATGATTGAAAACATGACGGTAGTAAAATCATTCTCTCCTGATTTACCGGGAAGTTTTACTGGTGGATTGTTAAACATTGAAACGAAAGATTTTCCTGAAAAATTTACTTTACAATTTTCTGCGGGGGTTAGCTATAATACCTTCTCTAGTTTTAACGACCAATTTTTGTCTCATGGGGGAGCTTCCTCTGAATTATTTGGTAAAGATGATGGAGGTAGAGATATTCCTGATCCGATATTGAACGGTGGTGTTCCTCCTTTGTTTGTAATTAATGCTCAGTTGGAAACCGTTACTAAATCTTTCAGTAAAGAAATGGAAGGTGTGGAGTCACCATCATCAATCAACCAACGTTATTCCTTATCTGTAGGAAATCAAAAAACAGTTTTTGGAAATACACTTGGTTTTGTTGCTGGACTTTCTTACTCAAAAGAGTTTGTACACAAACAACAAAATGCATTTTCAGGAAGATACAGCTTAACAGGGAGTGTTGATGAGGTGGAAGAATTAATTACACAACAAGAATTAAACGATATTAAATCTCAAGAAGAAGTATTGATGGGAGCGTTAGGAAACCTTTCTTATAAAATAGGAAAAAACAACAAACTGAGTTTAACGTATGTTCGTAACCAAAGTGGCACTAAAGAAACTACTTTCCAAGAAGGTATTTTCCCGAAAGAAGATCAAGGCTTACATTACCAAACAAGAAGTTTGTCATACCAAGAAAGACAGTTAACCAGTTATCAATTAAAAGGAGATCATTATGTTGAAAGTTTGAAGAAACTTAAGATTGATTGGCTAACAGCTTACTCTACATCATCTCAATATACGCCAGACCAACGTTATTTTTCTAATGACTATACGATTAGTACAGATAATGATACTACTTACAGTATAAACACTTCGGCTTACCCAGCCCCTGCTCGTTTTTACAGATATTTAGATCAATCTACTTTTGATGCCAAAATGAACTTAGAGTTTACTATGGTTGAAAAAGATGGTAAGTCATCAAAAATTAAATTTGGTGGAGCTTATTTATATCAAGATAGAACATTAAGTGAGTTTAGATATAATTATAGAAAACAAGGGGCTAACATGTTTACGGGAAGTGTTGCTGATTATTTAGCAGATGAAAACATGATTTTGCCATCACCTGGAAATCCTGTTTCTCAGTATATTTATATGGAAGATGCTTCTGAAAAAAGAAATAACTATGTAGGGGAACAAATTATTACTGCTGGATATTTAATGGGAGATGTTTGGGCTACTAAAAAACTAAGAGTTATTGGTGGTGCAAGATTAGAAACTACTTATATTACAAGTGTAAGTGCTGATGAAACACAACAAGCAGGTCTGTTGGAAAGTGTGGACATTTTACCTGCCATTAATACCTCTTATGCTCTTTCTTCTAAAACAAACTTAAGAGCGGCTTATTCTAGAACATTGGCAAGACCTACTTTTAGAGAAATTTCCGGCTTTGCATCTTACGATTTTGCTGCTAACTGGATTATTATTGGTAATCCAGAATTAGACAGAACATTGGTGGATAATTTTGATTTAAGATTTGAATTATTTCCAAATTTAGGAGAATTGGTTTCCTTTGGAGTATTTTATAAAAATTTTACTAATCCTATTGAATTTGTATTTAACACACAAGCTCAAAATGATGAGTTAACATGGAGAAATGTAAATAATGGCAAACTTTACGGAGCTGAGGTGGAAGTAAAAAAACAATTGAACTTTATATCAAACGATAAACAACAATTTAGCATAGGAGGAAACTTTTCATTAATTAGTTCAAAAGTAGATATTGATAAACAACAATTAGAGTTAATAAGAGCTCAAGATCCAAGTGCTGCAAGTACAAGAGAAATGTACGGTCAATCGCCTTACATTATTAATGCTTTTATTGGATATAACAGTGATTCATTAGGGTTATCTGTAAACTTAAACTACAATGTTGCTGGAGAAAAAATTACCTTAGTGGTAGTAGATGCAACGCCTAATGTAAAAGCTCAACCAGTACATCAGTTAAATATTAACTTAACCAAAACTTTAGGGGATCATTTTAAACTAAGACTTTCGGCCTCTAACTTATTAAATCCTATTGTAAAACAAACACAGGTTTATAAAGATGTAGAATATACATTCAATTCTTACCAATTAGGAAGAACTTACGGAGTAAGCTTGAGTTACTTGTTTTAAAATAAAATTTTACATTTACTTTTTGATTCCAACAAGCTAAAAAGCTTGTTGGAATTTTTATTTTGACTTAGAAAGTTTCTTTTTCCACACACTAATTTTCCTCTTCCATTTACTTATAAAAGGCTCTTTGTTTTCTTCTTCTTTGTCTTGAGTTCCTATTAATAAGGCAATTGGTTTTAGTGTATCAAACTCTTGACAAACTACTTTAAGCATAGCGGCAAATGGTAAGAATAACACCATACCTGCAACTCCCCAAATAGTAGCACCAATAATTAAACTTAAAATAGTAGTTAAGGCATTAACTTTTAAACTTCCACCAACAATTTTAGGACTTAAAAAGTTATCGGTAACCAATTGAACTGCCCAAAAAAGTATAGCAACTTGTGCTCCCATAAAAAAAGAACTATACGCCATCATGGTGTATAAAATTGGAATTATGGCACCAAATGCAGTTCCTATGTAAGGAATGATAGAAAGTGTGGCTGCAAAAAATCCAAACAAAAACGGATGGTCAACGCCAATGATCATTAATCCAAAACTGTTGGCTAAACCAATAATAATAATTAGTAAAATCATTCCAAATAAATATTGCTGACCAACTTGCTGAACAGATTTTAACATCTTAAACACACGGTTGCGGTTCTCTTTTGCTGCAAAAGCTACAAAGCCTTTGGTTAAGCCTTTTCGGTAAATTAAAATTAAAAAAGTAAAAATGATGGTGGCAAATAAGCCGGTTATAAAATTAGCAGTGCTATTAAATGTTTGTTGAGCTAATGTTCCCACAGTTTTTTGAAGCCAACCTCTGTTTTCTGCCAGTAGTTGGTCTTTGTTTAAGTCTTCAACAAAATTGATGTTATTATTAATGTAAACTGTTACGTTAGCAATTACATCTAATACTTTTTCCTGAAAATCTGTAAGCTCTTTAGATAAACCTATAAGTTGTGCTGAAAAGATATAAATACCTCCACTTAATACTAAAAATACGATAAAAATAGATAAAAAGGCAGCAATTAAATCGTTCATTCCCCATCGTTCAAACCGTTTGGCAAGCGGAAATAAAATAAAAGATAAAAATAAAGCAAAAGCTAAGGGAATAAGAATAGATTTTGCAAAAATTAGCACAACAAATAACAAACAACTTGTTGCAAGGGCAAAAAATAACTTTTGAAAGGAGATATTCATATTAAATTTAAATGCTAGGTTCTTATTTGCTCAAAGATAAGTAAAGTTTTAACGTCTTTTCTGTGTAATTTTGTTGACTCTTTAATTTGTAACATACAATGGCTTCATCTCAATTTAAAAAATTCGGTATTTTAATAGCAATTTTAGTATTACCATCTTTATTTTATTTATTGCTTTATACAGGAGAGCATAACTTTACAAGACTACCAGTTTATGGTAATAAAACTGCTGTAGAAAATCCCGATGGAAGCTTTGATACCACCTATCATCAAATTCCTTATTTTGAGTTTATCAATCAGGATGGTAAAAAAGTTACTCGAGATGATATGTTGGGCAATGTGTATGTAGCTGATTTCTTTTTTGTTACTTGTCCCACCATTTGTCCTAAAATGACAACCAATATGAGGTATGTACAAGACAAGTTTTCCGACAGAAAAGAGCTGAGGTTTTTATCAATAACTGTAAACCCTGAAGCAGATTCTGTGCCTGTACTTAAAGAGTATGCTAAAAAAGTACATGCCAACACTGATAATTGGGATTTTGTAACTGGTGATAAAGATGAAATTTACGACATTGCTTTTAACGGGTTTTTTGTAAATGTTGCCAAAGATTCTATTGCAGAGGGTGGTTTTTTACATTCTCAACTGCTTATTTTGGTGGACAAACAAGGCAGGGTAAGAGGTTATTTTGATGGAACAGTATTTTCTGAAATGAAAAAAGACTTAACAGATGCTATTGATATTCTTTTCAGAGAAGAGGCAGTTCCACTAAAAGGCAGTAACAAAAATAAAATAGAACAAAAGAAAGAGTAAAGTTTGAGGCTTCGTGTTTGGTGCAGTAAACCCAATAAGCTAATTACAATACCTATTAATTAATAAATAAACACTCCCTAAACCTAACTCTCCTGCTCTACTGAGGTCTTTACAAGCTTGTTCGTGGTTGTTTAGGATAAGTAAGATTAATCCACGATTTAAATAAGCTTCAGAAAAACTGTTATCTAACTCAATGGCCGTACTAAAATCTTCAATAGCATTAATGTATTTTGATAATTGAAAATATAAAATTGCTCGGTTAAAAGCAGCATATTTAAATTCAGGGTTTAACTCAATCGCCTTATTGTAATCTTTAATTATCATATCAATATTAATGTTGGCATTTTCTGTTTCGTTAAGCATTTGATGAAACAAGTTGGCTCGAGCAAAATAAGCTAAGTAGTAATTTTTATCAAGATGTAAGGATTTGTTAAAATCTAAAATAGCTTTTTCATTTTGTTTTAAAGAGGCATAAATTACGCCTCGCTGAATGTATAGCTCAGCATTGTTGGGCATTTTGTTTATTTTATCATTAATAAAATGTAGCTTTTTTTCTTTTTGTTGTGTGTCCAAAACCTCTTCATCATCCATTTTTAAAATAAAATAAGGTGTATAAGATTTATAACTTTCATTCCACGAATCAATAATTTGCTTGCTTTTATTTTGAGCTAATAAACTAATATAATAAGGAGCTGATAAGGAGATATTTTGGTCGCTATATTTAGTAACATTCTCGTTAGTGTTATTACTAAAAGCAGTTAATTTGACTAAAAATTCTTCTTCAACTTGTTTTAAACTATCCGAAACATTGTTTTTAGTTTTATTGATTAACTGAGCTGTTTCCATATCAATTTCTGCTTGTTTAAGGTTACCAATTTGCCTGTAAATATTACTACGTAATTTGTAGCCATCAACAAAATCGGGGTAAAGAGCTATTGCTTGTTCAATATCAGCCAAACTTTCGCTATATTTTTTTAACTGATTTAAAATGGCGGCTCGGTTGTAATATGCTAAAATATTATTCGGACTTAATAAAATAACTTTATCATAGTCTTTCAGTGCATTTTTATAATCTTTTTTATCAGCATATAAGATGGCTCGGTTGTAATAAGCTGTAGCTGATTCAGGAGAAATACTAATTACTTTTGATAAACTTTTTAATGCTTCTTCAGGTTGTTCTTGTTTTATAAAAATCATAGCTTGTTGAAAATAAGCATAGGTATTTTCGGGTTCTATTTGTAATGCAATTTGAATATTGGCTTGGGCAGTATCGTAATTTTCTAAATAATAGTGAGCGGTTGCTTTTCGCACATAAGAAGAAGCGTTAAATTTGTTGTTTGCTAATATAAAATCGAAATCGGCAATAGCTTCCCTGTATTGTTTGTTACCTAATTTTGACATCCCTCTAATAATATAAGTTATTTCTTTTCTTGATCCATAATGAATGGCTTTATTACAATCATCAATGGAGTTGTCATATTGATTTAAATAATTGTAAACCAATGCCCTGTTTAAATAAATATCTGGATTTATAGGGTTCAGTTCAAGGGCTTTATTAAAATCTTCAAAAGCACCATCATAGTTTTTTAGTCGCTCACGAGCCGAACCTCTAATAATGTATAAATCTGTTTTTAGGGGGCGTAATTTAATAGCTTCACTAAAATCTGTTTCTGCTCCTAAAATATCGCCAAGTTCAAGTTTAGCAATACCTCTATAATAATATGGTTCGTAGTTGGGAGGGTAGTTTTCAATAACATAATTAAATTTCTGAATGGCATTTTCATATTGTTTTTCAGAAAGTTCTAACCTACCTACCAATAGCTTGTTTTGGGTTTTTAATTGTGAAAACCCAGAAAGTGTATTGAAAAAGAAAAGAAAAAATACCAAGCACCTCAAACCATTTGAAAAAATCTTTAATCGCAAATTTATATGTAGAAATTGTTTGATAAGGTGGTGTTTTGAATCAAAGATACTTAAATTATTCTCATTACTACTTGTGTGCTTTTGCACATGATTATTTCAAATTATACAAAAATATCAGTTTATTATCGCCAACAACTAAGTTAAGTGTATTGTCATTATTAATATCTTCTATCATAAATGGCGTAGATCCACTTAATGGAAAATCACTTTCAATTGTTCCAGCATCATTTATTAAATAAATATTAGAAGCGGTAACTATACCTACTTTTTTACTTTTATCAGGCAAAGAAAATATTAATGGCTGACGAGTAATTGCTTCAGGAACTTCTATTTTGAATAACTGATTGGCAGCATTATCGCTAACAACAACTTGATTTTTTACGGTAAAAATATGGCTACATGAATTAGCTGTAGGACTTATATTAGTGGGACTAAAACTATAAAAATCTGTATTGTTTTCTGAGGTAAGTTTTAAGGTTTCTAACTTATCATTAAAAAATAATTTTACTACATTTCCCGAAGAATCTGCACAAATCAAATAAGAGGATGCTAAGTTATTTTCTACTTTTAAAAATACTTCATTGGGTGCTATTGGTAAAGTAGACTTTAATTGCAAACGGTCTTTACCATTTCGTTGAACAACTTTCACCGTTCCGTTTTTAGTAGGGATAACTATATAATCTTTGTTGCCAATTATAAAATGTTTAATGATGCCGCTTGGGGAGCTTTTAGAGGCGTCATATTCCCAACCTTTTACCAAATCGCCATTAATATCATAATTATACACGATGTTGTTACTACAGCCAATTAAAATACGATAATTTCTGTTTTTATCGTAGTCTAACGGACTCACAGGAGTTGTGGCTTCAGCTTTAAGTTCAACAGGGAATTTGTTTACATTTTTACCGTTTCTATCGAGTAAGTAAATTTTACTTTTAGTGGAAAATAGCAGTTGTAATTTATTGTTTTTATAGATATCTATTTGATGAATTTTTCCGACAATACGCTCACCAAGTTGTTTGGTCCACAAAGTTTTTCCGTTAGTGCTAATAAGGTAAAGTTTATTGCTTTCATCTTGCACTATTACTTCTTTAGTTTGTGTTTGGTGGTTCAGCACTATTTGAGGAGCAGTTGCTACTACAGTATCTAAAACAACCTCCCACAAAGTTCTTGTGTCTTGTTTGTAAACAGGGTTATATTTAAAGTAAATGTTATTGTAAAACAACTTGTCTTTTTGAGGAGAAACCTGAAAAGCAATTGCTTCAAACTTTCTAATAAATGCTAAATTGCTATCTATTTCTGGAATATAACCTTCCTCTACAAATGTTTTATACCAATGTACCGAACGGGCTATGTTGTTATATACAAATATGGAGGCACTGCTAGATAATTGGTCATTAAATGATTGAAAATTAGCATCATTTTGAAGTGTTTTTTCTGCCAAATAGTTTTTATAAAACTCATTAATACCTGTTTCGGTTTCTCCAAAAACCAAATAATCATCAATAAACAAATAATATGGTTGATTAATGTCTAAAAAAGGTTTTCCAAATAACTGACTAAAATGCAACTGAAAGTTTAATTGCTGAGGATCTTGCTCATCTTCTGTAGTATTTTGTAAATTTGTTTTTTGTTGAATTGCTTGTAAATTTTCTTTGGCTTTTTCTAAATTATTTACTCGAAAAAGAACAAAACTATTCCCCATTAAATCTTCATTAAGCGGTTCTGTAATTACAAAAGCTAGTTCATTAGCAACATTAGCAACTAACTCTGCTTCAACATCAATTCCATGAGCTCCACTTATTGCGTCAATATATTTTTCATAATCAAAATAAGTGTTGTTTTGTTTTAACCATGATTTTCTGTTTTTAAAAAACTTTTCTGAATTGCTAAAACTGTAATAATATAAAAGTGCCGTATTAGCAGGGATAACTTTGGTAAGATTAATTTTTGGTCCGCCCAAGGTGTTGGTTTGATTTGCAAAAAGTGATAAAAACTGATTGCTTTGAGCATCTACTGTAGTAAAACCATTTAGCATAATAGAGTTAGATTTTAAAGTAATGTCTAACGCACTCCAAGATGCATAGTTAGTAGCTTTAGATACTTTTTCTTTATATTGTTGAAGAACAGGTTGAGCTAATAGTTTGGGTAGCCTTTGGTGATTAATAAAAATATTTCCATCGGGAACTTCGCCTGTTGTGTTAAGAATATTATTAAAAGCTTGGTCATTTAATAATGATGTTTCACTTTTTAACTGACGAATAACATCTTCAATAAGCAGAGAACTGTGGCTAATAGCAAAAACAGATTTATCGAAAGCAAAAAACAATTTAGTATCATCTTTACTGATGCTGTAAATGTTTTTTCCATCATAATTTCTTGATGAAGGATTTAGATTTAGTTTAGACTTAAGCAAAGTCAATACATTATTTTCATCAATATTAGGTAAAGTAGAAAAATAAAAAACAAAATCGTAACTGTTGGCTCCAGATAAGTGCATGGACATTAACATAGATTTTTCTGCCATTACAGCACTTACTTCATTAATAGATAAAACAGAATCTAAAAATGTTGCTTGCTTATTAATAGATTTAAAAGTGTTGGTATTGTTGGTGAGTTCTTCCCAAATAATATTGGTAGAAGCAATTTTTTTATAAAAAGCGGTAAAATTTTTTTCTTTTAACAACAGAGCTGCATTTTGCGGAACAGCTATAATCGCATTGCTAGTAATGGGTTGTTTAACGTTTTTATAAAAATTATAGCCAATAAAACCAACGGCTCCCAATAACAAAACAAAAATTAAGATTAATATTTTTTTTGTCATAACTGTATTAAAATCACAAGGTGTATATTAACTGCTAAAATTAAGTAGTTATGTAGCCCCCAATATACTATTAATGATGAAACAATTAACAACCCAACGTTAATACAGTTTTGTTGTTAAAAACAGCTAATTTTAGTCTTATACAAAGAAATTGCCTTAGTTTTGCATTAAAAATTACCTTATGCGTTGGTTAAAAAGAATTTTAGTCGGTCTAGTGGCACTTATAGCACTAGCTTCTTTATTAGCTGTTATTACCGGGAATCAACATTTATTTAAGGCTGTTTCCACCACCTATTTCGTTGGAAAGTCTGGTCCAAGCATAAATGAACACCCTATTTTTGAAAACAGAAAAGTTGAAGCAGGAGCTTATACCCCATGGTTAATCAGCAAAGATTATAACAAAAAAGTTGATGAAAATCTCCTTAAAGAGATTGAAAAATTTGACCCCATTGCATTTTTAGTAGTAAAAGATAGTGAGTTAGTTTATGAGAAATATTGGAAAGGATATGACCAAAATTCATTAACCAATTCTTTTTCTGTTGCTAAAACATTTATTGCTTTATTAATTGGTATTGCCATAGATGAAGAAAAAATAAAAAGCATAAACGATCCTGTCTCTGATTATTTACCAGAATATAAAAATCATCCTGAACTTACAATTAAACACCTGCTTAATATGAGTTCAGGAATTAATTTTGATGAAGATTATAAAAGTCCCTTCGGACACATGGCGAAAGCATATTACGGAACAGATTTATATGAATTAAACAAAAATTATGAAGTAACGGAAACTCCTGGTAAAACTTGGCGTTACTTGGGCGGAAATACACTTATCCTTTCTTTTGTTTTAGAAAAAGCTACTGGTCAAAACATTTCAGAATACATGAGTGAGAAAATCTGGAAGCCTTTAGGAGCTAAAAATGCAGCTCTTTGGAATTTAGATAGCGAAAATGGTAGAGAAAAAGCCTATTGTTGTTTCTATTCCAATGCTAGAGATTTTGCTCGTATTGGTCAGTTAATAATTAATAAAGGCAAATGGAATGGACAAACCATAATTAGTGAAGAATACCTTAAACAAGCCATGAATTATCGTCAAGGATTAAAAGATACTAACGGTAAAATGGTAGATTTTTATGGGTTTCAATTATGGACGGGCGAACATAAAAATATGAGGGTTTTTTATGCAAGAGGTATTCAAGGGCAGTATATTATTACTGTTCCTGAAAAACGACTGGTAATTGTTAGGTTAGGAAACAAAAGAGGAGAAAATTTACCAAATTATCATCCAGTAGATTTATATCACTATTTAGACTTTGCTCTTCAGCAATAAAAAGCCAAATAACATAATATGCAAAAAGTTTTATTTAAAGATTTAGGATTAATAGATTACAAAGAAGCTTGGGATTTTCAAGAGCAACTTTTTAAGGGAACCATAGATATTAAAATTCAAAATAGAAAAGATAATACCAACATTCCAACTCAGAACCATTTAATTTTTTGCGAGCACCCACATGTTTATACTTTAGGAAAAAGTGGTGATGAAGCTCATTTGCTACTTTCGGAAGCTATGCTAAAACAAAAAGGAGCAACTTACTATAAAATTAATCGTGGTGGAGATATTACTTACCATGGTCCGGGGCAAATTGTGGGTTATCCCATTTTAGATTTAGACCTGTTTTTCACAGACATTCATAAATACCTACGTTTTTTAGAAGAAATGATTATTAGAACCTTAGCAGAATATGGCATTGAAGCAGGAAGATACGAAGGTTATACAGGTGTTTGGTTAGATGCAGACAACCCAAGAAAAGCAAGGAAAATTTCTGCTATGGGCGTTCGTTGCAGCAGATGGGTAACCATGCATGGTTTTGCTTTTAATGTCCATCCCGATTTATCTTATTTTGGAAATATTATTCCTTGCGGAATTGACGACAAACAAGTTACTTCTATATATCAAGAACTAGGTAGAGCAGTAGATATGGAAGAGGTTAAAGGAAAACTAAAAAAACATTTTGAAATACTTTTTGAAGCGGAAGTTTTGAACTCATAAAACATTGCTCCAACCTTAACTTATAACTCAAGGCACTTCTAAGTACTCCTAAGTACTTTTTCTACTCCCCCAACAACTTATCTATAAAATCATTGGTTGCTTCAATGTATCTAAGATGATAATTTCCAGTACTTGGACCATAAAAACCAGTGCGAATTTTTCTTACTTTACCTTGTTTGTCAATAAAAATAGTAGTTGGATAAGACATAATATGATTTAACATAGGCAATGCTTTGGCAGCCTCAATTTTACTAGCTTTACCTGCTAACAGAAAATCGTATTGAGCATTAAAGTGAGTCTTTATTTTTTCAATATTTTTTTTTGCCACTTCTTTGTCATCTGTTCTGTCGAAAGAAAGAGCAATAATTTCTAAGCCTTGTTCTTTTTTGCTATCATATAATTTAGTTAAGTAAGCTGTTTCATCCTTACAATTCGGACACCAAGGGCCCATAATGTTTACTAAAATTACTTTTCCTTGATATTTTTCATCATTTATACTTATAGTTTCCCCTTCAGTATTTTCAAAGGCAAAATCTATTTTATCATAACCTTCATTTAAAAAAGTAAGTGAATCGGGATGAGTAAGTTCGTAATCATTATCTCTAACACCTACCCAAGGTTCTACCCAATGTAAACCCGACCAAAACTGCCCTTTTAAAGAATCATTTTCTAAAATAGCTTTAAATAAAAAAGCATGTGAACCATCAAAACAAGAAAGTAATACTTCATTTCCGTAAACATTACCTTCTAAAAAGCGATAATCACCTGTTTCTGTAATAAATGTACCTGTAATTTTATCTCCCTTTTGTTCAAACAAGCCAATAGCTGGGTAATGTTGATTAGGATTGTCAGCACTAAAGTCAACCTTCCATTTTCCGTTAACATCAACTTGTTTGGAAGTGTTATTTGTATTTGGAAAACGTTTTTTATCAGTAAAAATGGATGTAAAAGGCACTTTATAATCAGCTTTGTCTTTAAACCAATTACCTTTAATATGGTTTTTGTCAATAAATTCTATTTCGTACCAAGAGTTAAAAAGAGGATCTTCGGCAATAAATTTATTATTTTTTAAAATAAAATTCTTTACAGGAACTTCTTCATCACCATTAATGAAAACAATATCAATTTGCTCATTATTTATTTTTAAATCGAAAAAAACAGGCAATTGTTGTTCAGGTGTTAATTGAAAATTCATCAACCACCTTCCTTCCTGCAATTGCTCCATATCTATAATATTGTTTGATTTTTGCTCACTTTCTGTACACGAAGATATTAAGGCAAGCAGTATAAAATTTAATTTCCATTTCATACAAACGAAAGTAAATAAAAAGATTTAATTATTACAAAAAAATTAAAAATGAGACTAAGTTTTTTTGTCTACTATAATGCAAGGTTAAATTTTAATTATCATTCTATGAATTAATACTCTAAAACATAATTCGAGTTTAAAAAATGAGGAATATTACTTTTTTAGTATTTACTTTGTAATATGACACCAAAACATAACAAAAAAGAAAAGTCAGGAAACTTTAAACAAACGCTAGAACAGCAAATTATTTCCATTTTTAACCAAAATCCGACTACAGCACTTAATTATAAAAGAGTTAGCAAAGCATTAGGAATAAAAGATATTTCTAACAAAAAGCTAATCAGTATTATATTAGACGAACTTGTAGAACAAGGAAGATTATTTGAGCCGCAAAGAGGAGCATATAAACTAAAAGCATCATCCAATTTTGTAGAAGGCAAGGTAGATATGACTCAAAGTGGTTCTGCCTATGTAGTTATTGAAGATGCTGATACAGATATTTATATCCATTCAAAAAATACTAAAAATGCCCTTAATGGAGATATTGTTAGGGTAAATGTTTATCCAAGTAAAAAGAATAGTAATAAAATAGAAGGAGAAATTGTTGAAGTTATTCAAAGAGCTAAAACACAATTTATTGGTGTAGTTCAAAAATCTAAAAACTTTGCTTTTTTAGCTATTGATGATCCTAGAATGCCTATGGATATTTTTATTGCTAATGAAAACCTTAAAGGAGCTAAAGATGGCGATAAAGCAGTAGCTAAAATTACCGAATGGCCAGAAAATAAGAAAAATCCTTATGGGATGATAATAGATGTTTTGGGAAGACCAGGTGAAAACGATACTGAAATGCATGCTATTTTAGCAGAGTACGGTTTGCCTTACGAATTTCCACCAAATGTAGAACGCGAAGCTGAAAAATTACCTGTAGAAATTACAGCTCAGGAAATTAAAAAACGAAGAGATTTTAGGGCAGTAACTACTTTTACTATAGACCCAGCAGATGCCAAAGATTTTGATGATGCTTTATCTATTCAGAAATTGGAAAATGGAAATTGGGAAATAGGTGTACACATTGCTGATGTTTCACATTACATTCAACCCGATAGTATTTTAGATAAAGAAGCATACAAAAGAGCTACTTCCATTTATTTGGTGGACAGAGTAGTGCCTATGTTGCCCGAAATGCTTTCCAATGGCGTTTGTTCTCTTCGCCCACAAGAAACTAAACTTTGTTTTTCGGCTGTTTTTGAATTGGATGATGATGCTAAAGTACTTAGTGAATGGTTTGGAAGAACAGTAATTTTTTCTGACAGAAGGTTTGCTTATGAAGAAGCACAAGAACGTATTGAAAAAGGTGAAGGGGATTTTGCTGAAGAAATTTTAATTTTAGATACACTCGCAAAAAAGTTGCGTAAAAAACGTTTCCAAACTGGATCTATCGCTTTTGATAGGTTAGAAGTTAAGTTTCATATTGATGAAGACGGAAAACCATTAGGTGTATATTTTAAAGAAAGTAAAGATGCCAATAAATTAATTGAAGAATTTATGCTACTAGCCAATAAAAAAGTAGCTGAATTTGTAGGAAAACCCTCAGAAAAAAATAAAAAGCCTAAAACTTTTGTTTACAGAATACACGATGAACCTAATCAGGAAAAATTGCAAACCTTATCGGAATTTGTAAAAAAATTTGGCTACAGTTTGGCTACAGGAGGAAAAGAAGTTGCTAACTCCATCAACCATTTATTAGAAGAAGTAAAAGGAAAAGCTGAGGAGAATATGATAGAGCAACTTACCATTAGAACAATGGCAAAGGCAATTTATTCTACCAAAAATGTAGGACATTACGGATTAAATTTTTCACACTATTCGCATTTCACTTCTCCTATACGAAGATATCCTGATGTAATGGCTCACCGCTTATTACAACATTATTTAGATGGCGGTGGAGATGTAAACCCTGCTAAACTAGAAGAGCAATGTAAACACTCTTCGGATATGGAAATGTTAGCTTCTGAAGCAGAAAGAAAATCTATTAAATACAAACAGGTAGAATTCTTACAAGATAAAATCGGAGAAGAGTTTATGGGAATTATTTCTGGAGTTAGCGAATGGGGAATTTATGTAGAAATCATCGAAAACATGTGTGAGGGAATGGTAAGAATGCAAGATATTGCTAGCGATTATTACTCATTTGATAAAGATAACTATTGTGCTAAAGGTAGAAAAACTGGAAAAGAATACCGAATGGGTGATGAAGTAAAAATTAAAGTAAAACGTGCTGATTTAGTAAAAAAACAACTCGATTTTGAATTGATAGAAGAAGGTTATTATTAGGCGTTATTTGTTAGGTGTTAGGAAGTATTAAAGTTAAATTTTCAACAATTTTTTAAAAATATAACAAATTAAATTTTGTAATATTGCTGCCAAATAAAAGTACTTTATATGTTAGTATTAAAATTTGGAGGAACATCTGTAGGTTCAGCTACCAGAATGAAAGAAGTAGCCAACCTTATTAATACTCCCGAAAGAAAAATAGTGGTACTTTCTGCTATGGCAGGAACAACCAATAGTTTGGTAGAAATTGCTGGATATCTGTATCAAAAAAATATAGAAGCAGCTAATGAGCAAATTAACTTATTAGAAAAAAAATATGAGCACGTAATAGATGAGCTTTTTGCTTCATCAAGCTTTAAAGAAAAAGGATTAGAATTAATAAAATCTCATTTTTCTTATGTGAGGGCTTTTACGCAAGATATGTTCACCCTTTTTGAAGAAAAAGCCATATTGGCTCAGGGCGAAATGCTTTCAACTGCCTTGTTTCACTATTATTTAGAGGAACAAAAAATCTCATCTAGCTTAATTTCTGCACTAAATTTTATGAGGATTGATGAGGAAGGAGAGCCTAACACTGCTTACATCAAAGAACATATCCAAAAAGAACTTGCAGCACAGCCTTCTACAACTATATTTATTACTCAAGGATTTATTTGCAGAAATACGTACGGAGAAATTGACAACTTAAAAAGAGGTGGAAGTGATTATTCCGCTTCATTAATTGGAGCTGCCACCAATGCCGAAGAAATTCAAATATGGACAGATATTGACGGTTTTCACAATAACGATCCTCGTATAGTTGAAAATACTAAACCTTTATCAGGATTGTCTTTTGACGAGGCGGCTGAATTAGCTTATTTCGGAGCAAAAATTTTACACCCATCAAGTGTGTTGCCTGCAAAATTGGCTAACATTCCTGTAAGGCTTAAAAACACAATGCAGCCAGAAGCTCCAGGGACTATAATTTGTAATGAAACTCAAAAACAAGGTATAAAAGCTATTGCTGCTAAAGATGGTATTACTGCTATTAAAATTAAATCAGGCAGAATGTTATTAGCCCATGGTTTTTTAAGAAAAGTGTTTGAAATTTTTGAAACATACAAAACTTCTATCGATATGATTACCACTTCTGAAGTAGCGGTTTCGGTAACTATTGATGATACCAAGTTTTTAAATGAAATTGTACAAGATTTAAAAAAATTCGGCACTGTAGAGGTTGATAAAGACTTAAGCATTATTTGTGTTGTAGGAGATTTTATTGCCGAAAGCAAGGGATATGCTTTACAAATTTTTGGAGCATTAAAAAACATACCTATAAGAATGATTTCTTACGGAGGAAGTTTTCATAATGTATCCGTTTTAGTAAACACTACAGATAAAAAAGAAGCATTACAATCATTACACAACACGCTTTTCTAATGAATTTCACACCATCAGAAATAAATAGATTTAAGGAATTAAAAACACCTTTTTATTACTACCAACTTCCGTTGTTAGAACAAACTTTACAGTTACTTACTTCAGAAGCTAAAAAGTATAATTATCATGTACATTATGCCTTAAAAGCGAATGCTAATAATGAGATTTTAGCAAAAATTAATGCTTATGGTCTGGGAGCTGATTGTGTTAGTGGCAATGAAATTCTAAAAGCTAAAGCGTGTAATTTCTCATCAGATAAAATTGTGTTTGCTGGCGTAGGAAAATCTGATGAGGAAATTAATATAGCTTTAGACAACGATATTTTTTGCTTGAATTGTGAATCCATCCCAGAAATGGAAGTAATAAATGAGTTGGCAAAAAAGAAAAACAAAATTGCTCAAATTGCATTGCGAATTAACCCAAATGTAAACGCCAAAACACACCATTATATAACTACAGGTTTAGAGGAAAATAAGTTTGGAATTAACTTATGGGAATTAGAAGGTGTGTTAAAATCATTAGAGCAACTCACCAATATTAAGTTAATAGGATTACATTTCCACATAGGTTCGCAAATAACAGATTTGTCGGTTTTTAAAGGCTTGTGTTTGCGAGTAAATGAAATTCAGGAATGGTTTTATAACCATCATATTATTGTTGACCATGTTAATGTTGGTGGAGGTTTAGGAATAGATTATGAAAATCCGGAAATCAATAAAATTCCTGACTTTAAAACCTTTTTTAAATTGTTTAATGACCTATTACAACTCCGACCTAATCAGAAATTACATTTTGAATTAGGAAGAGCGGTTGTTGCTCAATGTGGTTCATTAATTACCAAAGTGTTATATGTTAAAAAAGGCATCAAAACTAATTTCGCCATTGTAGATGCTGGCATGACAGAACTTATTCGTCCTGCTTTATACCAAGCCACACATAAAATAACAAATATAACTTCACTGGCAAAACAAACAGAGCGATATGATGTAGTTGGTCCTATTTGCGAATCGTCCGATTGCTTTGCCAAAGCTTTAGATTTACCTGAAACTCAAAGAGGTGATTTAATGGTCATTCATTCTGCTGGAGCTTATGGAGAAGTAATGGCTTCTGCCTATAATCTTAGAAATATTGTAAAAGCTTATTATCTAGAAAAATAAAATTTGTTTCTTAATTTTTCTTAAAATTAGTGGTATAGTCTTTGCAATGCTGCTCATGTTTTTAAAATAACATAACGACTTATTAATTAGGGATATTAATATTTATTTGTACATTTGGAACGTTAAAAAATTAATTATAAACAACAAAAACATGAAAAAAATTACAAGGGTTTTATTTATTGCGTTATTTCTAACGGGAGTTTCAACTGAAGTTTATGCTCAAAAAGAAAAGAAAGAAAAAAAAGAAAAAGAAACTAAAACATTAGAAAAACCAGATGCAGTTGGTCACGCTGCAACAGATGATTATGTCAATTCTGCTTTCAATTTGTACTTCAAAAATCAAGAAGTTACTAAAACATTGTCTGACCCAGCAAACAATATAGATGATTTGGGAAGTGTTAAATCTGATTTAGAAGCGCAGTCAAAAGAAGCTGCTCAATTATTGGGAAAATCTTCAGATGTTATAACCGAAGCAAAGTCTATTACTCCTAAAACAGATTCAATAAAAGCTGTAAAAGCTGTGAATGCTGCTAATAAAGCTCTTAATGAGACTCAAAAAGCAATTCCAGGGCAATTAGAGCAAATTAAAAATCAAGAATCTAAATAACTTTAGAAATAAAAAGAGAATTAATTAGCTAATTAATTCTCTTTTTATTTATTACAATTTTAATACATAAATGAAAAAATATATTTCTTCAGGATTAATTTTAACACTATTTTTTTTTCTTCAAACAACCTTACTAAATGCTCAAGAACAAACAGCAGAAACAGAAGACGTAGAAAAAAGTGAAGTGAAAAAAGAAAAAGACGAAGTAACTAAAATCCAAAAAACAGATAAACACACAGAAATTGTAAAATATAGAAGAGGTTCCTTACATACAATGATTATTGAAGATGACAATCTTCCTAAAAAAGATTTAATACTTAACACTTTTAAAAACGCAGAATTCCCTGATAAGTATAACAACCATACCATTGGCGCTAAGTCTTTCAATATAAAAGATTATCAAGACAAAATTAACGAAGTTAAGGAAGGTAAAAAAGCTAAAGACAAAGATTTTAGTGCTGCTATAGATCAATATTTTAAAGATACTAAATTAGCCAACAAAATGATTGCTAAATGGTTTAATAGAAGTGAAGAAGGTACTTTTGATATGTCGTTAATTCAAGAGAGAGGAGCCTATGATGCTTCTGCTCAGGCAGCCGACATGGCACTGAGTACAGAAAGAGGATTAGATATGTTAAAAGATGCAGGTATTGAGTTAATAAATAATACTTTTGTAGTTGTAAATTATTCAAAATTTGTAAGTAATGAAGAAACAGCAAAAATTGCTTATGATATAGCTAAAGATGCTGCCGGAAAACTCCCTGGAGCATTACAGGAAACAGCGTTAGAAATAGCAAAAAATGCCTATGAAAAAGCTAGACAAGGATATTCAATATGGACAACAGCTTATCTTTATCAAATGCAATGGAATGACTCTATAGAAGCTACTTTTTATATGGATATGTGGATGGACTCTACATCTATAGACTCAACTAAAAAAACTGTGTTTGATAGCTCAGATCTATTTCAATTAAAACTATTAGGGTATGAAAAAACAAGAGCTTTAATATCAGGCTTGGGTTCAAATGCCGAAAGTGAAGAAATGATAATTGAAAACGCTACATTAAAATCTATCAACTCTGTTTATAATAAACTCCAAAGAAAATTTGAACCTTTTAGAACAAAAACGCCATTAGTTAGTATTGAACCTTTAGGAGCTAAAATTGGCTTGAAAGAAGGTTTAGAAGGAGGAGATAAATATGAAGTTTTAGAACAAGTATTTGATGCAGAGGGGCGAGTTACTTACAAAAGAAAAGGAATTATAAAAGTGGACAAAAAAAATATTTGGAATAATAAATATAATATAGGCGAAGAACCACTAGATGAAGAAGGAAATCCAATAGAGATTGAAAATGACATTGAATTTACTTACTTTAAAGGAGGTAAAGGGTATTATCCTGGTATGTTAATAAGACAAATCAATTAATAATTATAAATTAAACTAGTTAAACTATGAAAAACGTAATAAAAAAAGCAAGTTTATTAACTTCAATAATGTTATTGTTTGCATTTACTTCAAATGCTCAAATAAACAAAAAGAAAAAAGCAAACAAAGATACTGAAAACTGGAGATACGAAATTGAATGTGTTGGTATTGGAAAGCCTGGAACCAAAGTAATTAAAGTTTGGTCTTACTCTAAAAAAGCAACTATTGCTATTAATCAGGCAAAGAAAAATGCAGTTCATGGAATTATTTTTCAAGGATATGCAGGTGGGGCTCAAGGTTGTACTAACCAAAGACCACTAACTAATGATCCTGCTTTAGAACAACAAAAAGAAGAATTTTTTGAAGACTTCTTTAAAGACAATGGTAAATATATGAAGTTTGTTTCTACTTCTGGAGATGGAACACCAACAACTATGAAAGTTGGTAAAGAATACAAAATTGGCGTAGTCGTAACTGTGATGGTTGATCTTTTAAGAAAAGATTTAGAAGCGGCTGGAATAATCAAAGGATTATCTTCAGGATTCTAATTAAACATTAAATAATTTAATTAATAAAAACATGAAAAAACTAAAACTTATATTAGGAAGCGTACTAAGCATTGTTGCTTTTACATTTATTATGGACTCTTGTGGAGACCCACAAAGAAGTATGTCTGGAAATTATGAATACGAAACAGAGTGCATGGGAGTTGAAATGGATGGTTCTCAAACAGTAAAAGCTTGGGGCATGGGTAGAAACAGAGAAGATGCTGTTGAACAAGCGAAGAAAAACGGTGTTAGAGATGTACTTTTTAAAGGTATTACAAATGGCAGACAAGATTGTAACCCTAAACCAGTAATTTTTGAAGTAAATGCTCAAGAAAAGTATGAAGACTATTTTAATGCCTTCTTTGCCGATCAAGGAGCATACTTAGAATTTATTACAGGAGAAGACGGTTCTGATATGCATTTTTCTGTAGTTCAGGGCAGAAAAAAGTATGCAGATCAAGTAACCTATGGTGTTATCATTAGAGTTCAAAGAGCTAAGCTAAAAGAAAGAATGATCGCTGATAAAATAATTAAATAATCTATAACCCTTAAAAACAAGATATAACATTATGAAAAAAATATTATTAGTATGTAGTATTATATTAGCTACAATTTCAACTACATTCGGACAAGCAAAAAAACCAACCATTATGGTAGTACCAAGTGATAACTGGTGTATTAAAAATGGTTATTTCATGGAGTTTGATAATCAAGGAACAAAAATTAAAATCCCTGATTATAAAAAAGCATTACAAGAAGATAGCGATGTACTTTTAGTGATTAGTGCTATCAACAACATGATGAACGAAAGAGGCTTCCCCTTGAAAAACTTAGAATCTGTACTAAAAACATTAGAATCAAACGCTGCTGAAGATAACATGATGACTTCAAAAGATTCTGGAAGCGATATTGATGAAACACCAATGGATAAACTTAAACAAGTTGCTAAAGCAGATATTATTATGCAAATAACATGGACAGTAAATACTACTGGACCTAAAAAATCAGTGACATTTATTCTACAAGGGCTAGATGCTTATACTGATAAACAAATTGCAGGTGCTCAAGGTACAGGAGCTCCATCATTCACAGCAGAAACTCCAGTATTATTACAAGAAGCTGTAACTGCTCATATTGATAATTTTAACGCTTCTCTTCAAGCTCATTTTGAAGATATGTTTGAAAATGGAAGAGAAGTTATTGTTAAAATCCAAAAATGGAGCGATTCAGAATTTGACTTAGAATCTGAAGTTAATGGAGATGAATTATCTTATGTTATTGAGGATTGGATTGCTGCTAATACTGTTAAAAACCGTTTTAGCGTGCTTGATGTAACTGAAAACATGATGACTTTTGAACAGGTTAGAATGCCGTTATACAACGATAAAGGAAGAGCTTTAGACACAAGAGGTTTTGCTAGAGAATTAAGCAAGTATTTAGCTGACC
This sequence comes from Flavobacteriales bacterium, assembly GCA_026196775.1. GTDB lineage: Bacteria > Bacteroidota > Bacteroidia > Flavobacteriales_E > Vicingaceae > BRH-c54. The sequence continues at coordinate 14,822 of JAPHUD010000031.1, read as the reverse complement.
TCGGTGTTCCAAACAAAGTAGTTGTTAAAGGCTTAGGTAGAGCAACCATTATACTAGGAGGAAAATAATAACATTATAAAACCAATTTACTATGAAAAAATTAAAATTAAACCTTTTATTGGTGTCAATAACCATGTTATTCATCAGTAACAACACTTTTGCTCAATCAAAAGCATCAGATTCGGAAATGAACAGACTAATGCTTACCGCTTGGGTTCCTGAACAAATTGAAGGAATGCCAAGTAGTGCAAAAAATATGCTTATCAATAAACTAAAGGAGGTAATTACCAAAAATGGGATTTCTGCCAGCCCTTTTAATTCTAGGTTTGTTATTTCTGCCAACATCAATGTTGCTTCAAAAGATATACTTCCAGGGCCTCCAACTATGCATGCTTATACGTTAGATGTTACACTTTATATTGGTGATGGTTTTGAAGGAACTGCTTTTGCTAGTAAAACCATTACAGTTAAAGGAGTAGGTGTAAATGAAAACAAAGCATATATGGCAGGAATTAAAATGATTAAACCTGCCCATCCAGAAGTACAAGCATTTATTAAAGAAGGTAAAGCTAAAATAATTGATTATTACAACAACAATTGTGATTTAATTATTAAAAAAGCTAAAAACCTAGAAGCTCAAAATCAATTTGAAGAAGCTATTTTCTTATTAAGTAGTGTGCCAGATGCTTGTGATGAATGCTTTGAGAAAAGTATGAAAGCTGTTGAACCAATTTATTTAAAGAAAATTGAAAGAGATTGTAAATTAAAGCTACAAGAAGCTCAAACTATTTGGAATGCAGCTCAGGATATTGAAGCAGCTGAAAAAGCGGGAGCAATTTTAGCTACTATTGAGCCTCAAACATCATGTTTTACTCAAGTAAAAGCTTTAATGAGTAAAATTGAAGCTAGAGTTAAAGAACTTGATGCAAGAGAATGGAAATATATCCTAAAAGACCAAGAACAAAAAAGCGAAATGATTCAAGCAGTTAGAGATATAGGAGTAGCTTATGGAAATGGTCAACCAGATACCGTTATCTACAGATCTCTTTGGTAATTTAAATAATTAACTAAACTATACACAGATGAAAAAATTAATATTAGCAGCTTTACTGTTCTCGGGGTTAGGACTTAAAGCACAGCATGACATAAGCACTGATGTTTTAGGTTTTGCTTTTTCTAGATATGGAATTGGCTACGATTACCTAATGAATAATAGCAACTCCATAGGAGTAAACATTAATTTTGCAACAGACAATATGTTTGCAGATGGCAAATCACTTTATGGAGATGTAGAAAAATATTCAGAAATGAACATCGTACCTGAGTATAAATTTTATGCAACTCCTAATAAAGGTAACGATGGAGTTTATATTGGTGTTTATGGGAAATATAGAAGTTCCAATGCAAAAGATAATGCTTATGCTGTGCAAGATCCAAATGATGCTAATAATATAATTATTGGTAAAACAGATGTTTCTACTTCAGCTTTTGGGTTAGGTGCTTTAGCAGGCTACAAATGGCAATCTAAAGGAGCTTTATTTTTGGAAGCAACCTTTGGTATCGGAAAGTTTATAGTTAACAATGTTAAATATAGTGATTCATTTGCTGAAGATTTATCTGATGAACAATTTAATGAAAGTGATTACACTCCTTATATCGGAAATGAAATTCCTGTGGATTTAAGACTAGCATTAAAAATAGGGATAAGAATAGGCGGTAATAAATAATTTTTTACTTCCACCAACAAACTGAAAAGCAAGTGTTAAGAACACTTGCTTTTTTGGTTTCTAAAAAAAGCATTAATTTTACTCTGATTATGAGGAATAGAATAAGCATATTAATATTGTTGACTTTCTTGATTTTTTTGAGTTCATGCGAAAAAATTACAGACGAAGAAGTGCCGAGAATTTCTATTTCTACCCCTTATAATAACCAGCAAATAAATGGTAATGATACTATTTTTATAACTGGATCAGTTAGTGATAACAATACCATTAAAAGTATTTCTATTTCCTTAAGAAACAGTAACGACATTCCTGTTTTACCTACTATTTCTCATTCTCCAAACGATAATTCTTTTTCATTTAACGACCCTTATTTTTTCGATGATTTATACATGCCTTCTGGACAATATTATTTTAGTATCAAAGCAAGTGATGGAATCAATACCGCAACTAAATACATTAATATTTCTTATGGTGAAATCCCAAAAACTAGAACAGGTGTCTTTTTTTATGACAACTCAGGAAATACAACCTCTATTTATCAGTTAAATGGGAGTAGTGCCAATTTATTCAAAACTGTACCCACAGACTTTTTAGGTGGAGCTGCCAATTCTTATGGTCAACAATTAATAACTGTTGGAGAGTATAACGCAAAAATTTTGGCTTATGATGTCGCTACAGGGAGCCAATCTTGGGGATTAGATTTTCCAAACTCATCGATTCCTTATTATACCAATATGTTTTTTCACGATAAAGAATTGTACCTAGGTATAAGAAACGGTGAAATCAGAGCCTACAACTCTAATGGAAGTCCTACTTATTTTTCAAATGTTCAAACAAGTTATTATCCCGAAAATGGTTTAGTACATGATAATGTTTTCATTTCTGAAGAAAAAGCCATAGGAAACAATACTAGATATATTACAACCTATTGGACCAACTCTGGAGGATTTGTTCATCAGTTACAACTAACAGAAGATATAGTTGGCTTATATGCTTATGCTCCTAATAATGCTCTATTTTTTGCCAATGACAACACTACTAATGATGGTAAAATATTTGTTTATGATGCTTCAAACAACACAAAAACAACTTTGTTCAACTTATCTCCAGGAACAATTACTTCATGTGAAGAATTAGGTGGTGGTGTTTTTATGATTGCTCAAAACGGAAATTTAGTGCTAGTTAATGCTAATAATCACTCTACTTTGCCTTATTTAAACGGGATTAATGCTACTAAAATAAAATATGATACTTTTTCTAACGAACTTTATATAGTTGAAGGAAACACTATTACAGCCTATGATTTTTCAACTAAAAATGTGTTATTTACCTATACACATACTTCACCAGTATTGGATTTGGTTTTCTTATTTAACAAATAACCACTTATGTAATAAACCCTACCGTTTGTATATTAAAAACGACCAAACTCATATTGGTTGTTGATTTAAAAATAAAAAATGACTACTTTTCATCAAAAATTTTGGAGGTTTGTTAAGATTCATTATCATCATACAACTAGTTATTTTTAGTGAAGTATTATTCGCTCAAAATCCTTCTTTTAGTAATTACAAGTCTTCCGCTTCTCCTTACTTGCAATTTAACGATATTATTGAACATAAAAATAAAATGCTATTTATTAGCAGCGAAGGTATTTTTGAAATAAAAAACAACAACTTAACTAAAATTATTACTGAAGAAAACCTTTCTAAATTTATAAAAACCCCTAAAAACCTATATGTATGGAGTATTTATGGAGAAATTTTTGAAATAAAAAACAATCAACTCGTTCCTTTTCCATTTAATAAATTGGTTCAAAAACGAGTAGAAAACAAAATCATTAACTCTGTAATTTTTGCCGATTCTGCTTTTTATATAAGTACTATAGTTGGTAGTGCTTTAATTCAAATTGATTTAAAAACAGAAACCATTTCCAACCTAAAATTAAATCCTTATCCCTATTTTGTTGTAAAGTTTAACGGCAAATTAATTTCCGGAAACAACCAAAACACTTCTAAAAACGAACTTTTTGTAAATACAAATTCCAATAGCTTTAATATTCCGTTAGCAGAAGCAGCAGGAAACTCCAGAACAAATGTTGTTCAACTACAAGATAAAACCTACTTGTTCTCTAAACAACACGAAGTGATAAGGTTTAACAATACTACTTTCTTGAATAGAATTTTTGTGGAAAAAAATGTGGAATTTATTTTTCAAGATTCACAAGGCAAAATTTGGTTTGCACTAAATAGTGGCGGTATCATTTCTTATGCTGATGGAAGTTTAAAAGAAGCCAATATTACCCGATATTTAGGAAATCAAACCGTTATTTCTGTGGCTGAAGATACTAAAGGCAACTTATGGTTTGGTACTTCAGGGAATGGTGTTTTTAAACTAGAAAATGAGTTTGAGCATATTGATGTTAATTCCACTATAACCTATAGTTCCCCCGCTATCTTTTCATCTACAGAAATTGAAAACGAAAAAGTACAAAGCAAGTTTATTTTAAAAAATTTACCTGTTGATCAACAAACAGAAAAGCCAATTAATTCAAAAACCATTAGAACAGATAGAGTTAGACAAGATTCTTTGCCTCCATCAGTTTTTATAAACAGTGTGAAAATTAACGGTAAAGACACCACCACATTAAGTCATTATGAATTGAGTCATGAAAACAACGCTATTGAATTTAATATTAGCGGAATAAGCAATAGTCCATCCGGAATTCAATATAAATACATTTTAGAAGGATTTGATAAAGAATGGATTTATACCGTAAATACCTCTATCTATTATACCTCGTTAGCTCCCGGCAGCTATACTTTTAAAGTTTTTGCCATGAACGATTCAGGAATTTGGAGTACCGTACCTTCAGTTATTTCATTTACCATTCAACCTCCATTTTACATGTCAGCATGGTTTTTATTAACGCTTGTTTTTGGTGTAATTATTATAGGGTTCTTAATTTACTTTTTAATCCAAAAGCAAAATCAATTAAAAAACAAACAAATTGAAGAACAAAAACAAAGAGCATTAGCATCAGAATTACAAGCTCTTCGTTCGCAAATGAATCCACATTTTATTTTTAACACCCTTAATTCTATCCAAAATTTTATTTCTAAAAACGAAAGTAAAGATGCCTCTATTTACCTGAGTAAATTTGCTAAACTAATGCGAGCCACCTTAGCCAATACTAAACGTCAGCGAATCTCTTTAAAAGATGAAATAGAAACACTTACCTTATACTTAGAGTTAGAACAGTTACGATTAAATAACAAATTTTCATATGAGATTTTAGTAGATGAAACCATAGATACACAATACGAACAAATACCGTCAATGCTTATACAGCCTTACGTTGAAAATGCCATTTGGCACGGAATATCGCATAAAGAGGGAAATGGAATAATAAGAATACAGTTTTTACTGGAAAATGAACATTTATTAAAATGCGTGGTGGAAGACAACGGAATTGGACGTGAAAACGCTATTAAACTTAAGCAAAACACTACTTCTCCTTCTTTTGGGATGAATATTACCAAAGAACGAGTAGAGCTGTTAAACTCACTTAATGGGAATCGGCTTTCGGTAAAAATAAACGACCTTAAAATCAACAACCAACCTGCAGGAACACGGGTAGAACTATATGTACCAATTTAAAATAATGTATTATGTATAAAGCAATTATAGTAGATGATGAGAAAGGTGGAAGAGAACATTTGGCCACCATCTTAAAAGAGTTTTTCGATATAGAAATTAAAGCTCAAGCTGCCAATGCAAAAGAGGCTATTACCGCTATTGAAGAACATCAACCCGATTTGTTGTTTTTAGATATTGAAATGCCAGGAGAAAATGGTTTTGATTTATTAGAAAAATTAGAAAATATCAATTTTGATGTGATTTTTACTACTGCTTATGATCATTATGCTATAAAAGCCATTAAATATAGTGCGTTAGATTATTTATTAAAACCCATTGATGCAAATGAGCTAGAAGCTGCCATAAACCGATTTAAATCAAAAATTAGAAACCAAGAATTAACCAATAACAAACTAAAAACACTACTCAATAATTTATCTTCCGGTGATAGCGGACAAGAACAAAAAATTGTTATCCATGATGGAGAAGGATTGAATTTTATTAAAATAAAAGACATTATCAGGTTTCATTCTGAAGGAAGTTATACTGATGTCCATGTGGTTGGTCAGGACAAACATTTTGTTACTTCAAAACAAATTGGCGAGTATGAAGAAATGTTGCTTAATGAACAATTTTACAGAATTCATCGTTCTTATTACATTAATTTACTCCATGTAAAAAAATATGTTAGAGGAGATGGTGGCTATGTTATAATGAGTGATGGTTCTAAGCTTGAGGTATCCCGAAGAAAAAAAGCAGAGTTTATTCAATTACTTTCCCAATAACACTTTTAGCTTTTTTGTCATCTCTAAATTTAAAAAAAGCATTTAAAAAGATGGCCGATAACACAATAGCCATCCCTACATAAAAACCTGTTGACATTATTTCACTTTCGGGCCACAACAAAACGGCTATAATAATAGAATAAATAGGTTCTAAATTAATAGAAATTACTACCGTAAACGGAGAAATTTTTTTCATTACTTCTACCGACATAATAAAAGCAAAAGCAGTACAAATTATTCCTAAAATTAATAACCATTTGATATCTGAAACAGGAATAAGAAAAGCCTCCATATTGCCTAAATTCATAAAAATTAAGTAGCTCGATAAAATGACTAATGCCCCTAGTAATTCATAAAAAGAAAGTGTTTTGGAGTTAGTTTCTTTCACTAAAACACCATTAATTACCGTAAACCAAGAGCTAAATACTGCTGCTACAATACCCAGTATAATCCCTGTTAAATAGTTAAATTCAAAATTGAAAATCAATACTAATCCCACAATAATTAGCAAGCCCAAAAACAACTCGTACCCTTTAATTTTTCTTTTAAAATAAAGCGGTTCAATCAATGCGGTAAATAAAGTACTGCTCGATAAACAAACCAATGCTATAGAAACAGTAGATTGTTTTATCGCCTCAAAAAAAGCTACCCAATGTATGGCAATTAAACATCCTACCATAAAAGTTTGTTTCAATATTTTTTTATTGATTTTAAAAGAATGTTTACTTATTAAAAAATAAATAGCAATAGCTGCCACACCAATTAAAACCCTATACCAAACCAATAAATACGAGTTGGCAGAAATCAATTTACCTAAAATTCCGGTTAACCCGAAAATAAGCACCACTATGTGCAGCCAAAAATGATATTTATATTTTTCAAACATTTTTTAAGGCATAAAAAAAGCAAGGATAATTAAACCCTTGCTTTTATTGAAAGTTAATTATGTATTATTTTTCTTCTTGATTTTCTTGAGCTGGTACAGGAGCATTGTTCATGTTTGGCATTGTAGGAGCAGCTTTTTCATCAATTAATTCTTTAATTTTTGAGTCACCAGCTTCGCCATCAGTAACTGTTTTTGTTGGGTTAACAGCAGATGAAGCGATACTTAATACTACTAAAGCAATACCTAAGGTCCAAGTTGCTTTTTCTAAAAAGTTAGTTGTTTTTCTAACACCCATAATTTGATTATTAGCAGAAAAAGCTGAATCTAAACCACCTTTTGGGTTTTGAATTAATACAATCAACAAAAGCAAGAAGCAGATGATGATAACTAATACTGTGATAAGTGTAAACATTATTTTTGTTTTAAGTTTTTAATTTGGGTTGCAAAATAACTCCTTTTTTTTGGATATTTCAAACTTAATTTTTCATACATTTCTATCGCTTTCTGATAATGCCCCTGATCAACGTGGATAAGGGCTAGCGTCTCACTAATCATGTCAGAATTATCTACCACACTTAGCCTTGCCATGTTTATTGGAGAGTAAAATTCGGTCTTTTTAGGTTGAATTTTAGGATCTTCTTGAATAAATTTATTAATTAAATCAAATTTATCGATGTTAGAAGTAGTGGTTTTAGTATCATTAGCAATTGGAGTATCGCCTTTAAAATGCGATAACCATTCAGCAAAAGAATGTGGTGAATCAACATCAAAAGTTGGTTGATTGCTTTTAGCTTTTTCTTTTTTAGTTATTGGTTGTTCCGGAGTATTTGATTTTTGTTTGTCTTCTTCCGTTTCCAGTAAAATATAACTATTAATTGCTGCAGCTCTTAATTGCTGCTCTAAAGCATCAATTTTTGTAGGTTCTTTTGATTTTTCTTCTTCAACTTGCTTCGTTGTTGCTTTTTCTTCAACAACCTCATCAATCAACTCCACTTTTTCTTCAATCTTCTCTTCTTTAATCGTTGGTTTTTCTACTATTTTATTTTCAACTTTTTTCTCAACAACAGCATGCAATTGATAAAACAAATGTTGTCTGTCGGTACAATAAACAGCCGCTTTTTTAAGGTATTCTTCAAATAAAATATCGTCATTTTTTTTGAGTAATCCGGCATACATTAAATGAGCAGTTTGGCAATAAGGAAATTCATCCACCACAAACTTGAGCTCATTGGTGTTTTGGCTCAGCATGGTGGGATTTTTAATCCCTTCTATAAATTGCGATTGCTGCATAAAGCAAAGGTATAAAAAAGTGTTGAAAGTTTGAGGTTTAACTTCGTTGAACTCGCAAACTCGTTTGAGGTTTCCCTATTTATCATTCAGGAAGAACATTGTTAGAATAAGAGACAAAGTTAGTTTAGCGTTGATGTTTAATAGAATTATTCCGTAATTAATGTGCGTTGAGTATTTCCTTTCAAGTTTCCTTCAATAAATAATTTGGGACTTCCTTACCGCTACTCAACAGGATTCCTCCTGAATGACATGGTATGATACTTTTCTACCTCATAAACTAAACTATCCACCTTCACAACCCATTGTTAATTAAAACTTATTAAAGCAAATTTTTAAGTACTAAACACAATTAATTTTGAAACGAACTTTTAATACATTCAACAAAAAGTAAGATGATTAATTGGAAGTTCCATAACACGAATAAAATAGAAATTCATTATTTCCGTTTCATAGCTTATGCGTTGGCTTAAAATCATTGGATATTCATTAGTAGTGCTGTTGGTGTTAATTACCACTTTTAGCATTGTAATGTCTTCTTTTTATGAAAAAGAAATTAAAAAATACATTGTTGAAGCCATTAACGAGCAAGTAAATGTACCTATTGATGTAAAAGATCTTGACTTTTCCGTGCTTAAAAAATTTCCCTATGCTTCGGTAGAGTTTAAAGAGGTGGAGATTGCTTCTACCAACCACAAAACACCATTATTAAAAGTAAAGTCGGTTTATTTTCAGTTTAATATTATCGATTTGCTCAACAAAAAATATGTACTGAAAAAAATAAGCATAGAAAATGGCAGCACCCTTATTTTTATAGATCAACAAGGAAAAGATAATTTTCATTTTTGGAAAACCAACCCTGAAAGTAGCAACCAACCAATTGCTTTTGAATTGTCGGATGTGCAATTTAAAAATATGGATCTTAATTACCTCAACAACTACAAACAGCAAGACATGGGCTTAGTGGTAACTAAAATGAACTTCTCGGGAAATTTTAATGAAAAGAACTATCATTTAGAGACCAACATTGCTTTACACATTAACCAACTAAACAGTAAAAATGAAGCTTTCCTAAAGGATAAAGACATTACTATTGAAGGTAAAATTGAGGTAAACAAACAACAATTAAGTTACAAAATACAGTCGGGAGAAATAAGCATAGAAGAACTTATTTTTAAATTAGAAGGCATTATTTTAGATAAAAACGAAGCGATAGATTTACAGCTTAGCTCCAAAGGAACAGATGTAGATTTTGCTACACTTTTCTCTCTACTTCCGGCACAAATGCAGGAATCGTTGGCGGCTTACGATGCTAAAGGGGTTTTTAATTATCAAGCCCAAGTTTCTGGCATATTTTCGGCTACTAAAACCCCTCATGTAGAAGCCGATTTTCAGGTAAAATCAGGAAATTTAAAAGAGAAAGAATCTGGTTATGAGCTTGCTAATATTAATTTTTCAGGAATTTACAATAATGGAGCAAATAATCACGCACAAACCACCAAGCTAAACATCAACGATTTTAATGCCGATTTCGGTGCGGGGCATATATCAGGAAATTATGAAATTGCCAACTTCCAAAATCCTTATATTCAACTAACTTCAGAGGCCAATATTGATATTGCTATGGCGAAAGAGTTTTTTAAATTAGATTCGTTGGAGACCGCCACAGGAGAGCTTATTTTAAACGTGGAATACAAAGGTTACATCAGCAATTTACAAAAAATTAAAGCTTCGGAATTGCAACAGCTTAATGCTGAAGGTAATGCTCAACTAATCAACACGCATTTAAAGTGGCAATCGAAACCTTACCAATTAATTAATGCCAATGCTTATTTTGAATTTAACAACAACCTTATAAAAATTGATTCATTAACCACTACGGTAAATCGTTCTCCGGTATATATTTCGGGCGTATTTAAAAATTTGCTGGCATATTTATTTGTAGAAAATGAAAAACTGGAAGTAACCGCTTCTTTTACTTCTCCTAAATTTATGTTGGAAGATTTTTTATTGCAATCTTCCTCTTCCAACCAATCGGAGCAAGAAGTGAGTTTGCCCGATAACATTGCCTTTACCTTTACAACACAAATAGATACCTTTTTGTTCAGGCGATTTAAAGCACAAAATTTTAAGGGCGTTATCCAATTGGAAGACAACTTACTTTCGGCTACCGATGTTTCTTTTAATGCCATGGGCGGGCATATTAAAGGAAGTATCGCCTTAGATAACGAGAACCCCAACGAGTTGCTTATTACCAGTAATGCTAAAATGTTCGAAATTGATATTACCCAACTGTTTTATCAGTTCGAGAATTTTGGACAAAAAGCGTTAGATGCCGAAAACCTAAAAGGTAAAGCAGCCATTGCGGTAGATTTTGCTTCCGTGTGGGATAGACACCTAAACGTAAATAAGGATAAAATTTATGTTTCCTCTACCATTATTATTAAAAATGGAGAATTGTTAGATTACGAGCCTGTTATGGCGTTGAGTAAATTTATAGAAATAGAGGAACTGAAACGCATTAAGTTTAACCAATTAAAAACAGCCATAGAAATTAATAAGCAAGTAATCACTATTGCGAAAACCGAAATACAATCTTCGGCTATTAATTTAACCCTTTCGGGAAGCCACCATTTTAATAACGATATAGACTACCGTGTAAAGGTAGATTTAAGCGAAATCCTATGGGATAAAGCCAAAAAACGCAAAAAACAAAATGAAGAGTTTGGCTATGTGGAAGATGATGGCTTAGGTAAAGGAACTGTATTTTTAAAAATTACGGGCAATGTAAAAAACTACAAGGTAAGCTACGATACCGAAGGATTAAAAAGCAACATGAAAGAAAACATACAAGAAGAAAAAAGAACCCTAAAAAGCATTTTAAACAAAGAGTTTGGATGGTTTAAAAAAGACACCACCCTTACCAAAGAAGAACCCAAGAAAAAAGACGGGTTAAAAATTGAATGGGAAGAAGCCGAAGACAACAACACCAAAGAAGACAACAAAAAGAAAAAAGAGAGTGAGAAAAAGAAAGAGAAAACAGGCTTGCGTAAGTTTTTAGATAAAATTGCCCAACCGAATGAAGAGGAAGTGGAAGAAGATAAGGAGTTTTAATTTTAGAGGGAGTTAACACCGAGTATACGAGAATAGCTTGAGGTTGCTAATATTTATAGATTTTGTTGGTGTTCTTTTTACATTATATATTAGAAAGCAAATCTTCTTCTGCTTCTAATTGTATTTCTTTATTAATAGCTGCAAGTTGAACTTTACTTTTTTTATAATCTAGATTATAGCTTAATTGATTTCTCTCTCTAAACTCAATTAATCTATTCTTTAATTCACCATTGACATTTTCAAATATTTCAGGTTTATTGTATGGTTTATCAAGATTATCATCAATTATATAAGTCACATTGAGGTCAAAATCTTCTAAATGTTCATCAAATATTCTAATACGTTTTGAGTAATTATTTATAAATAAGTCTTCATTTTTGAGGCGAAGAATTTTAAGTATTTGTTTATTAAGTGAAAGTTCATTTAAGATATAATAACCTGGAGTTGAATGGTGGAAAGTCGCCCCAGATCTAAAAGTTTCAGAATCTTCATTTATAGCCTCTGCAAATTTCTTCCTTGCTTTGCTAAAACCAATTTCACGATCTGTTTTAAGAATACAAAATCTTGATGCAAAAACTAAAGCAACTCGTTCATCAATTAATTCTTGAGAAACTTCAGGCTTTTCTTGGAATTGGCTTTCATAAAATATAATAAAATCTTCAAGAATGCTTTTAATAATAACCTTTCTAAATATCTTGTATTCTAACTCATAAAGTAAATCTAATATGTTCAGATAATAGTACTTTCCAGAATTAAAAATTACTCTTATTATTTCTTCTTTTCTGCTATGGTTAGAAATATACTTAGCAGTAAAAAAATCTTGAATCGACTTATGTGCCCATTTGATTTTAACACCTTCTTGAGCAAATATTGGAACTGTTGTGGTTAAGTCATCAAAAAAGTTTTGTACTTTAAAATCGAACCTTGTGTTTTTTGATTTAGCAAGAGTTATATGGTTTATCAATTCATCTTTTGTATAAATCACTCTACCAATTTTTGAAGTTTCAAACGCGATATCACGAAGTACTATTTCAAAATCGAAAATATCAAGCCTTGAACGTTTAGGGCGTTTAAAGCCTTCCTTAGATAAATCATGGTGTTTAAACAAACAACTATAAACTTCTTCATAAAAAGTAATTTTCTTTGAAGGTATATCTTTGTTGTATGTGTATGACTTATATAAAAGTGAAACAAGAAATGGATTAGTAAGAAATTCCTTTACTTGAGTATTTTTTTCTTTTACTTCTGATATTAAATTATTTCCAAATTTAACTTTACTTAGAGTGTCTAATTTTTCTATTAGGAGGAAAGCTTCTTTTTCTTCAAGGGGCTGAATATAAAATAATTGAAAATCAGAAAATGTCGATAACGCTGATTCTGGTCTTGAAGTAATTATAAAATTATTATTCCCTGTCTTCTTTATAAAGTCACTTAATTGAGTGGTTATCTTATCTTGGTTATCGTAGGGGATTTCATCAAATCCGTCTAAAAGTATTGTAAAAAATCCAAGTTCAAGAAGTTCATAAATTAGTTCTTTATCAAATGAATTATCAATTGGATTTATTTGATTGAAAATTTCATTTAAAATAGAATTTTCTGAATCTATTTTTCTTAATTCAACCAGAATAGGAACACTTTTGTTTTGTTCAATAATTGATGTTGTAATCCATTTGAGAATGGTAGATTTACCCATACCAGCATAATCTGATATTATAATTTTTTGATACTTATCAAAAATTGAAAAGTCAAACTTTTCAATTTTATACTGGTCGTAGGAATTTGCTTGAATTATCGTCAAAGGAACGTATAAGTCCTTTAATTTGGTTTGTGAATTGGGAAATACAAGAGTTGTGACAAAGAGCGAATCTTTGTAAATTGATTCTAAGTATTTCGTGAACTTATTCTCCCAAAAATTTTCCTCTACTTTATGCTTTTTATCTCTTTTCGAAATCCAATTATTTAGTCGAGAAACGTGAGGTTTGATTAGAGAATTTACAATTGGTTCTATAACAGGCTTTGCGATTGCACTGAAAGTTTTAATATCTTCTAAATTAATATCCATATTTTATGTATTCTAATGACTACCAACGATTTGTATATGTGCAGTGCGGAATAGAAACACCGTCCTTTGGGTTATCCCTTCAGTCCACATTGCGTATAGATTTTGTTGGCAGTAGTATTTTTTCAATCAAGCTTTTTTTTAATTTAATTCGAGTTTTACTCAGTATTGAGTCAGATAACAGTTTTATAATAATCAATTCGATTAGTCCAATTGTTGTAGCTATCTCTGATTCAAACTGGTGATAATTTTGTTCGATATAAGACTCATAAATCTCATTGTATAAGTATCCAATTATCATAAAGCTGAGAAATCCAACAACTATAAATTGAAGTATCGTTACTATCCAACTATATCTGGAAGTGGTGACGATAAATGCCAAGTATCCCGCTATAAATAGATACATGAAAGACCATCCAATCACGTCAATTGAGAGCTGGATAATCACCCAAACCAAAAGGTAAATTAGCAAACAAGTTAAAGATTGAAGGATTACGGTTTTCATATTACTGCCAACTTGAAGATATATACCAAAAGTAAGATGTCTAAACATAAATATATACCTTTTGGTTTAATCTCCTCCAAAAATATAAAAAATAACCCACACACCATCAAAAAACTCATTTTTAAGCTTTTGCAACAATATCGGTAAATATCTGCTTCATTAGTGTTATTCGTGTTCCTTTAAATAGAATGCAGTTGATACCATCTAAACAGATGTTAATAAAGAAAATAATTTATAAGTAAACTAGAGGTTTTAATTATTTTAATATTGTTACATACCCTTTTAAAGTATTTTTTATTCCCTTAATGTCAGTATAAAGAATGACCCAAAAATATGTTCCATCACTAACATCATGTCCATCCCAATTAATTGAAAGCTTGTTAGTCTCATAAATCTTATTCCCCCATCTATTATAAATAACAGTATTCATTGAAACAATTCCTTTACTTGTTACAGGAACAAATAAATCGTTAATGCCATCATTATTAGGAGTAAACACATTTGGTATTTCAAGTAGTATTTCACAATCACCATCGTTAAGAATTAACGTGTCCATTTTACTGCAATTATTCACAGTAACTTGAACCCAATAAACTCCTTGTTGAGTAACATTAAAGGTTGGATTTGTAGTATTGTCTTGCCATAAATAGGTAGCGTTTGGTAATGTAGCATCCAATAATAGTGTTTCGCCTTGACATAAGGTGGTGTCGTTACCTAAATAAACAATTGGTAATGGATTGTAATTTATGTTAATGGTGTCAGTCGAACTTCCACAGCTATTTGTTACTTGAACCCAATAAACTCCTTGTTGTGTAACATT
>JAPHUD010000015.1 GCA_026196775.1 Flavobacteriales bacterium | reverse complement strand
TTATAATAAACAAGCCTCGCAATGCGAGGCTTGTTTTATTATGTATAAATAGACAAATTACCTAATAAGAGAAAGGGTACCTTTTTCGAAGAACTGTTGTCCATCAATACCTTCGGCTTTAATGATGAAGAAGTAAGTACCATCAGGAGCATCAGCACCGGCAAGGGTTTTACCATCCCAATACCCATTAACATTACCCCAAGCAAACATTTTTTGCCCCCAACGGTTGTAAATTTCACCCTCAACGGATTTAAGATTTTCACCATCCACAGTAAAGACATCATTATGTCCATCACCATTAGGAGTAAATACATTAGGAATAGTTAAAGAAGACTCGTTAAACACTTCAATAACAATAGTAGTAGAATCCCAGCACAGCCCATCAGTAACCACTAAAGTAACTGTATAAGTGCCCGGTTCAGTATAAGTTTGTGTAGGAGCAAAAGTAGAATCAAGGTTGCCATTAGCAAAATCCCAGAAGTAATTAGTAGCTCCGGTAGAAGAGTTGGAGAAATTCACCACAAGCGGCATAGGTCCAGTAGTAGGATTAGCCGAAGCCTGAGCATCCACATATTGCACAGTAAAAGTAACCGAATCCATAGGACTAGGACAAGTACCTGCTTCATTTACATAGTAAGTATAAGTACCAGCAGCAGTGACAGGAGGGAAGAAAGGACTACCCGTGCCAATAACAGTAGTTCCGGCAACATCACTATACCAAGTAATTGTTCCATTGCCACTAGCCGTAGCCGTTAATGCAGTAGAATCACCCAAGCAGAAATTAGGAATACTATCAGGAACAATAAAGTTCTGAGGCATTAAAGTAATAGTAACAGAATCTATAACCGGACAAGGATTACCAGCACTGGCAGTATTATAATAAATCGTATAAGTACCCGCTCCCGAAGCATTAATATCAATCTCGCCAGTAGTAGCATTTATAACCC
The DNA here is from genome assembly GCA_026196775.1 of Flavobacteriales bacterium. Taxonomy (GTDB): domain Bacteria; phylum Bacteroidota; class Bacteroidia; order Flavobacteriales_E; family Vicingaceae; genus BRH-c54. The sequence goes on along the minus strand of JAPHUD010000015.1, from coordinate 2,133 downwards.
CCGAAGTAGGGTTGATGGTAAACGTTCCACCAGGAGTACCGGTAACCGTAGCCGAAGGATTAGGATCAGCCAAGCAATAAGCATTAGCAGAATAACCAAAAGTAGCCGTGTCAAGCGGTAAAATTTCAATAGTAGTAGAATCACTAGCAGGAGCACAGCCATTAGCAGCAGGCACATTATTGTAAACCGTATAAACACCAGGAGTGCTAGTAGATAAAGTAACCGCCCCCGCATTATTAATAGTTAAACCAGAAGGTGTAGCAGAAAAAGTACCCGCAGTAGCCCCACTATTAAGCGTTAAAATAGGAGCATTATCATAGACACAATATTGAGCGTTATCATAACTAAAGCCAGCAGTTTGTCCAGTAGTAATAGTAATTGTAGTAGTAGCCGAAATCGGACAAGGATTACCAGCGGAAGTAGTATTGTAAGTAATAGTAAAAGAACCAGTACCACTAGCAATAAGATTAATCTCACCAGTAGTAGCATTAATATTACCAGGAGCAGAAATGGTAAAAGTACCACCACTAGTACCTGTTACAGTAGGAGTAGGGTTATTACCCGTAATACAGTAAGAAGATTGAGGATAAGCAAAAGAAGCATCATCATCATTGTTAATAAGAATAGTGTGAGCTTGAGTCTCAGTACAAGGAGCAGAACCTACAGTGTAGGTAATAACAACAGAATTGCCTCCTAATCCAGAAGGGTCAAGGGTATTAGCAGTAACGCCAGTACCAGAGAAAGAACCACCAGCAGAGCCAGTAACCAAAGTACTTAAGTTAATAGGAGCATCCCCCTCACAAATAGGCGAAGGGTTAGTCCAAGCAGCAGAAACAGTAGCTACTGTAATAGTTTGAGTAGAAGTTTCTTGACAAGGAGCAGTACCTACAGTATAAGTAACCGATTGTGTTCCACTAGCTGGATTGAAAGTAGAACCAGAAACGCCTGTGCCCGACCAAGTTCCACCAGTAGTACCAGTAATTAAGTTATTAAGATTAATAGGGCCCGAAGCCGCACAAATAGGAGACGGATTAGTCCAAGAAGGATCCACATCAGGAACAACCGTAATAGTATGCGTTTGTGTCTCCACACAAGGAGCAGTACCCACAGTATAAGTAACTGATTGTGTGCCACTAGCTGGATTAAAAGAAGAACCAGAAACACCAGTTCCCGACCAAGTTCCACCAGTAGTGCCAGTAATTAAGTTATTAAGATTAATAGACCCAGCGGAAGCACAAATAGGTGAAGGATTAGTCCAAGCCGGATTAACATCAGGAACAACCGTAATGGTTTGCGTAGAAGTCTCTTGGCAAGGAGCAGTACCTACTGTATAAGTAACCGATTGTGTACCACTAGCAGGGTTAAAAGTAGAACCAGAAACGCCTGTACCCGACCAAGTTCCACCACCAGTACCAGTTACTAAACTACTTAAGTTAATAGACCCAGCGGAAGCACAAATAGGCGAAGGATTAGTCCAAGCAGGATTAACATCAGGGAGGACAGTAATGGTTTGAGTAGAAGACTCTTGACAAGGAGCAGTACCAATAGTATAAGTAATAGACTGTGTACCTGCTGACAAAGAAAAAACACCACCACTAGTAACCCCCGTACCACTCCAAGAACCACCAGCTTGAGCAGGCACTAGAGTAACTGTACCGCCATTAGCCGCACAAAGAGGTCCGGGGTTAGTCCAAGCTGGATTAACATCAGGGCGAACCGTAATGGTTTGCGTAGAAGTTTCTTGACAAGGAGCAGTGCCCACAGTATAAGTAACCGATTGCGAACCTGAACTAGGATTAAAAGTAGAACCGGAAACGCCTGTGCCAGACCAAGAACCACCCGTTGTACCGGTAATTAAACTATTTAAGTTAATAGAACCGGCAGCAGCACAAATAGGCGAAGGATTAGTCCAAGCCGGATTAACATCAGGACGAACAGTAATGGTATGTGTTTGAGATTGAGTACAAGGTGAAGTACCCACAGTATAAGTAACCGACTGTGTTCCAACAGCAGGGTTAAAAGTAGAACCAGAAACACCCGTTCCACTCCAAGTTCCACCAGCTGTACCTGTTACTAAACTACTTAAGTTTATAGAGCCAGCTGCAGCACAAATAGGTGATGGATTGGTCCAAG
>JAPHUD010000004.1 GCA_026196775.1 Flavobacteriales bacterium | reverse complement strand
TCAACAATTAATTTAACAGTTTGTTTTTCTTTATTGTTATCAATAGTTAAGAAGTAAACTCCTTTATCAAATCCAGCTAAAGAAATAGTCTCATTTGTTTGTCCTGCTACTCTAACTTGTTTTGTCATTACTGTTTGACCAACAATGTTGTTTACAGTTAAAGTTAACATTTCAGCATTTTGAGAGTTTAAGCTAATGTTGAAATCTCCATTACTTGGGTTAGGAAACACTGAGAATGAAGTGTTATTGCTTAATTCTTCAACACTATTTCCTGCATCAAAATTTAATCTAACCATTGGAGTTTGTGTAGTAAAGAAATTCTCGTTTGTGTTTGGATTTACCATGTTAGGATAATAAATTAAACTTGCCACACCACCTCTACTAGTATTAGAAGGAGAGCTTCCACTAATACCATAGTAAAACTCAGTAAAAGCATGAACAGCAGCAAAATAAAAACTTCCCGCTGTTACAGCTACTGGTAAAGGCAATCCTGTATTAGCATCAACTAAATCTAAAGACACTTTTTTACCTAAATCAGCATTTGTAACTGTATAAAAAGCTGTTCTTCCTAATTCTACAAAAGCTGTTCCTGATGCATCATAAAGAACTGCATCAATAGTTTGACCAACATTAACAGGATTTGTACCTATAACAACATCAATTTTATGAACATTATCATTAGCTACAATGTCAAAGAAGTTTCCTGCTTCGTATTCAACAGAAGTAGAAGGAGCAGGTCTTGGACCACCTCCATTACCTGGAGTAGTAGCAAAATTATCTAAAGCATAAATGTATTGAGAAATTTCAAATGGAGCAAAAGCTTCAACATTATCAGTAGGATTGAAATCTGTAAAATCAGAAGAAACAATTAACTCTAAGGTATGAGGCACACCTACTGTTGTAGCTGGAGTAAAAGCAGGAGGAGATAAACTATCAGAAGTTAATGTTGGTAAACTAATTGGAGTAGAAGTTCCAGCATAAACAGCTCCACTATTAATACTAGCAGTTACAATAGTTCCAGTTTGTGTAGCAGCACCAACATTAGTTACTTCTTGAGAAAAAACAATAGGCTGATTTTGAGCAACTGGAATTCTAGTGTAAGGTAATAAGCCTAATTGTGAACCATAAAATCCATTAAACCCAACTAAATCATTACTAGGTGTTTCAATAACAGCAATATCATCAACCATCCAGAAATAGTGAGATGCTCCACTTGCCCAGTGAAATCTTAAGTAAATATTACCATTAACACCACCAGCAATAGCTGAAATATTTATAGATTTAATAAGAGGATCTGCAGACATTGCATTAATAGCAACAGCTCCTCTAGCGTCAAATGTTTGAACATTAGATGTAAAAGTTGGGTCAGTACTAACAACTAAGTTTAATTGAGCAGCTGATGCACAACATAATCTAAATTTTTCCTGAAAAACAACAGTAACAGCAGGCTGTCCAGTTAATGCAATTGCAGAAGTTTGAAAATAAGCATCTCTATCTGCAATTGGAGTTATTGTTTCTCCAAAATACAACATGTGGTTACCACCACTAGTTGATGCAATTGCCCCTGTATTAGTGTATGTTGCAGAAATAGCTGCAGAATTAATTACCCAATCGGCACCATTATTTGTTGTTCCTCCTTTAGTCCAACCTGCTGGAAAACCTCCAGTAAAATCTTCAGACCAAATAGTATCTCCAGGTGCTTTAGAATTAATATTATTTGTTTTAATAGAAACATCACTATCAGGGTTATACATCTCCAATTGTGCGTTACTAAATGTTTTTTGCATAACGCTTTGCCCAAAAGAAAATGAGCCTATTGAAAGCGCTATAGCACATAAGTAAATTTTTTTCATAGCTTAAAATTTGAATTTAGTTTTATATTAACACAACAAATATACAAAAAAAAACCACGAGATTATCTCTCGTGGTTTTTTTTTGTATAACTTCATATTTTTAACGAAGTTTAGATTTATTGTTATTATTCAACAATTAATTTAACAGTTTGTTTTTCTTTATTGTTATCAATAGTTAAGAAGTAAACTCCTTTATCAAATCCAGCTAAAGAAATAGTCTCATTTGTT
>JAPHUD010000023.1 GCA_026196775.1 Flavobacteriales bacterium | reverse complement strand
TTAAAATGAAAAGATAAAACAAAATAAAAAGTTTTGGCTAAGTGCTTAATCAGAAATTAATCGTTTTTAAATCCCGTACTAACCATAGCCGAGACGTTAGCATTAATAAAATTAAATGGAAAACAAGTTTAAAGAAGTAATGTCTAAACGGACAGACGAAGAACTTATTAAAATAGTAACTGTTGACAAAGACGGTTATGAACCATTAGCAGTAGAAGCTGCTACAAAAGAAATTGAGCTACGAGAAATTGATTCATCAAAAGTCAAAATTGTAGAAAGTGAATTATTCGAAAAGAAAGAAACTCAGGACTCTATTGATAGTAATTCCGTTAGTCCATTTGCAAGAGCTCTACACTTAATTATTGACACCATAGCATATTTCATTTTGACATTTATTTTAAGTGCAACTATCGGAACCTTATTTGCATCTGTTTTCGAAGGACTTGTAGATTTATTTGGATATTTTATTTTAATAATTTCATACTTTATCTATTACGTATTTATGGAAGTGAAATTCCAAAAGACACTCGGAAAATTTATTACCCAAACAAAGGTTGTTATGCATAACGGACAAAAACCCTTATTAACTGACATCCTAACAAGAACGGCTTACCGTCTAATACCTTTTGACTGGATTTCTTATCTAATTAAACGAAATGGATTACACGATTATTTGTCACAAACTCGAGTAGTAAAAGACAACGTAAAATAAAATACTAATGCTAACAATGGCTATAATTCATTGTTACTTTGTGCTTAAATCAAAGTTTGGTACATTTACTCGGCTTGATTTCCTAAGCGGAAAAGTCTAACGACATTTTCCACAACGAAATCATAGCCTAATCGTTCTACGCAATTTGACCAAACCAAGAAAATGATAGTAAAATATAAAAATTCCGTAATTGAAATAACAAATGAATCTGATTTGGATTCAGCGGAATTTGGTCAGAGATTTAAGAAACAATATCCAGCCGATTTAGGAATTGAATCGGAATATAAACCTTCCTCAAAACACGGAATTCGAATAACAGAAAACGGAATTGAAAAGTGTAGCGCATTATTATTGGAATCTGGAGGAGCAACTGGAATTTCTGAAAATTCATTTCTAATTAAAAATGACCGAATTTACATTTGCTGTTCTGACCAAATATATTCTCTGAATTTAACGGACTTATCAGCTAATTGGAGAAATCAATATGACGTTGCAACTTGTTTCGGAATTTATGAATTTGACGAAGATTTTATCGTTCACGGAGAAATTCAAGTTAGCCGAATTGATAAAAATGGAGAAACTAAATGGAATTTTAGTGCGAGAGATATTTTTGTAAATCCAGACGGAAAAACGGAATTTAAAATTGTTGAAAACAGAATTGAATTAATAGATTGGGAAGGTTATAAATATGAACTGAATGGAGAAGGAAAAATATTATCGGAAATAAAAACTGCGTAGAACACCGTGTATAATTAATGGCTAGTTCTCGCCTACTTACGAAAATCCTCGCGGATTTTCTATCTGGTTTATATTTGCTAAATTAGGTGCTTAAACACGCCACTAATCATACACAAACACGTTAAAAAACAAATAAACCAGGCCCTACTGATAATACCTACTTCTAAAAATTTTCAAATAATCATCTGGTACTTTAGTTTCAAAAACAACTTCTTTTTTGGTGATAGGATGGATAAAAGCTAACTGCTTTAAATGAAGTGCCAACCTGCCTATGGGGTTTTCTGTAGCTTCATATTTTTTATCGCCAATAATTGGGTGTCCGAGGCTTTTCATGTGTACACGCAATTGGTTTTTTCTTTCTGTTTCTTGGTGAGCCTCTAATAAAGTATAAAATTCATTTTTTTTAATTACCTGGTAATGGGTTACCGCCAATTTAGCTTCATCACTTTTGTTAGCAACAACATACATCATCAACGCTTTATTTTCTTTAAGGTAATTCACAATTTTTCCTTCATCATTCTCCATGGTTCCTTGGGTAACTGCTAAATATTTTCTGTTAGCAATGGTTCTATCCCAATCTTTTTGAAGTGATACCTGACTGTTTTTGTTTTTAGCAAAAACCATTAACCCAGAAGCATCTTTATCCAACCGATGCACAACAAATATTTTTGCCAAAGGATCATCGAGCTGAACATGATGAGTGATGGTTTTATAAACCGTTTGCATTTTAGTTTTTCCTGTGGAGATAGACAATAAACCACTTTTTTTATCTACAACAATTATATCATCATCTTCAAAAACTACTTTTACTCCTTGGTAAGAAAGTTCTCTAAAAGGCTTATCCCAACTTACTTTAACAATATCTCCTACTTTTAGAGCATGGTCGAACTGTTTAATAATTTTATCATTAACCATAAACTGTTTTCTTGCTAACATTCCTTTAACCTTATTTCTGGTTTTATCTTTAATATGCTGTAAAAGAAAATTTAACAATTCATCAGCAGCATCAACTTTTAGTCGACTTACTCTATTTAAATTTTTATTGGGCGATTTTTTTTGCATACTATTTTTAATAAAGTACCAAAGTTAGGTTAATCGTAAGAATAATCTATATTTAATTTAATATAATGAATAGCGAAAAATTATATTGCTTAATTTCGTTTTTCAAAAAAAGAACTTATGGTTACAAAAGAAAGTATTGTTAAAAATTGGCTTACACGCTATACTGGAAAAGCTTTAGAAGATTTTGGTCAGTATATTTTATTAACCAATTTTAATAATTATGTAGATTATTTTGCTAAAATAAAAAACGTTTCTGTTGAAGGTAAAGATAAAGCCATGCCCAATGCTACAGCTGATGGAATAACTATTATTAACTTTAGCATGGGAAGTGCTAATGCAGCAACCATTATGGATTTATTAAGTGCTATTACCCCAAAAGCTTGTCTGTTTTTAGGCAAATGTGGCGGATTAAAAAAGAAAAATAATATTGGAGATTATATTTTACCCATTGCAGCTATAAGAGGCGAAGGAACATCTAACGATTATTTTCCTACAGAAGTACCTGCTCTACCCGCTTTTACCTTACAAAGAGCTGTTTCTACCACCATAAGAGAGTTTAAAAAAGATTACTGGACAGGTACCGTTTATACTACCAATAGAAGAGTTTGGGAACATGATGAAGAATTTAAAACTTATTTGAGAAAAATTAGAGCAATGGCTATTGATATGGAAACTGCCACTTTGTTTATTACAGGTTTTCACAATAAAATTTCTACAGGAGCACTGTTATTAGTTTCCGACCAGCCAATGATTCCCGAAGGTGTTAAAACTGATAAAAGTGACCAATTAGTTACTCAGAGTTATGTAGAAGAACATATAAAAATTGGAATTCAATCATTAGAAGAAATAAGAAATCACGGAATGAGTGTAAAACATCTTAAATTCTCTTACTCTGAAGATTAATGACTTATAACGATATACTTAAAGATTTAAAAAACAAGGTTTATCATCCTATATATTTTTTATGTGGTGAAGAGCCTTTTTATATAGACTTGATAAGTAATTTCATTGAAAAAAATGTATTAGATGAAGCTGAAAAAGAGTTTAATCAGCAAATTATTTATGGTAAGGATACCGATATTTCTACTATTATAGCTTCCGCCAAGCGCTACCCAATGATGGCAAACCATAATGTGGTAATTGTAAAAGAAGCTCAGCATTTAGTAAAACAAATAGATCAGCTAGAAGCTTATTTAGATAATCCTACTAAAAGCACTGTGTTGGTTTTCTGTTATAAATACAAAACCTTAGATGGAAGAAAAGGCATCACTAAAAAACTCAATAAAAAAAGTGTCTTTTTTGAATCTAAACCAATTTATGACAATCAAGTACCCGCTTGGATTAATGATTACCTTAAAGGGAAAAATTATACAATAGATCCTAAAGCAACTCATTTAATTGCTGAATTTTTAGGGACAGACTTAAGTAAAATAGCCAATGAACTTGAAAAACTAACCATAAACATCCCCGAAGGTGCTGTTATTAATGCAGATATAGTAGAGAAAAACATCGGTATCAGCAAAGACTTTAACATGTTTGAGCTTAATAATGCCATTGGAGCAAGAGACATTCTTAAAGCCAATAAAATTATCAACCATTTTGCAAAGAACGAAAAAGAACATCCTATACAAGCTACTTTAGCTGTTTTGTACATGTTTTTTACTGCTATACTTAAATATCATTACACTAAAGATAAAAGTCCAAGAAACATTGCTTCAGCCTTAAAAGTAAATCCTTTTTTTGTGAAAGATTATCAACTTGCAGCTAAAAATTACGACATCAGAAAAGCAGTAAAAGTGATTGAGTACATTAGAGAGTATGATTTAAAATCTAAAGGAGTAAACAATGTTTCTTCATCTAGTGGTGAACTTACAAAAGAACTTGTTTTTAAAATTTTACACTAATTTTTTGGTTGATTTTAGTTTTTTTAAGTTTTGATAATTTTAAAAATTAGGCTAACAAAACGCATTACCTTAAATTTGTGATGTACTAATTTGAAAAAATACCATATGAAAGTTACACCTGTTGATAAATGGATTATTGACCCTATTCAACGTTTTATAAATAATAGTACCACCAGTGGAATTGTATTATTTTCATCCGCTTTTTTAGCTATTATTTTATCTAATTCTCCTTGGTCGCATGAGTTTCATGCATTTTGGGAGTTAGAATTTTCTATTAGTTTTGATGGTCATTACATCACTAAAAATCTTCACCATTGGATTAATGATGGCTTAATGGCTGTTTTCTTTTTTGTGGTTGGTTTAGAACTTAAAAGAGAAATTGTTGCTGGAGAACTTAAAGATCCCAAAAATGCTATTTTACCTATTACTGCTGCAATTGGTGGAATGATACTACCAGCTGTAGTTTATTTACTATTTAACCAATCAGGACCTACTACTGATGGTTGGGGAATACCTATGGCAACCGACATTGCTTTTGCTTTAGGCGTTTTGTATCTTTTGGGAAACAAAGTACCACTTTCACTAAAAATTTTCCTTACTGCATTAGCTATTGTTGATGATATTGGGGCAGTGTTGGTTATTGCTTTTTTCTATACCTCTAATATTGATTTTATTAGTTTAGCAACAGGCGGTGTTTTCATGTTAATATTAATTGCTTCTAATCTTATTGGTATTAGAAACACTATCTACTATGCAATAATTGGAATTGGTGGATTGTGGCTAGCATTTTTAATGTCGGGTGTACATGCCACAATTGCTGCTGTTATGGCTGCTATGACCATACCTGTTAATGTAAAAGTTTCTGAAAAAGAATACATTAAACGCATTAAACACCTCATTTTTAAGTTTGAAGAAGAAGAACCTAACAACAATCCAGCAGTTACAAATAATCAATTACACATTATTGAAGATGTTAGAGATTGTTCTAAAAAAGCTCTTACTCCATTGCAAAGATTAGAACATAGAATGCACCCTATAGTTGCTTTCGTTATAATGCCCATATTTGCACTAAGTAATGCGGGGGTAGTATTTTCTAACGAATCGCTAAACCAAATAATTAGTCCTGTATTTTTTGGCGTTTTTGTAGGTTTATTGGTTGGAAAAGTACTAGGTGTTTACGGATTAATTTCTATCCTCTTAAAATTTAAATGGGTTACTCTTCCTGATGGAATGAACAAAGTTCATCTTTTAGGAGCTGGATTTTTGGCTGCCATTGGTTTTACCATGTCATTATTTATTGGAGGTTTAGCCTTTGTTGATAAAGTTTATATTGAAGAAGCTAAAATGGGTGTTTTATTTGCTTCTATTATAGCAAGTTTTGCTGGTTTTTTCATAATTAAATATGCCAATAAAATCAAAACAATTTAATCAGTTTCTCTTCGTTTGTTTCTCTTACTATTAATGGAAGTTTTTGTACCTAAAAAGTAAAGTTGTTTAAAGTTCAAATATAACCATGAAAATGAATTATTTTTTTTTACAATACGAGGCATTTTTGAGAAGCATAGCCGTAGGTTATGGTTAGAGAAAATAACGATGTAGTGTAAAAAAAGAAACATTTTTTAATTTATAGAGAGGGCTTTAAACAACTTCTTTATGTAGTTTTGTCTTTATCAACTTCTAAATTAAAAATAATGCATAAACTGATTTTATTAATTGTTTGTAGTTTACCAATGTTCCTGTTTGGTCAGGCTTACAAACCAGGTAAAGGTAGTGGACTTTATGGTACTGGTGCCGAAAATATTGACAAAGGTTGGTACTTTGGATTAGGAACAACTTATATGTTTCCTTACCTTACTCAAGAAGAAAGCATTGATTATACCGATTCTTTAAATCAAACATTTACTCAAGATTATGCTGCAAAACCAACAGGAAAGTTTGGCTTATTTGCCGAAATAGGTATGTTTAGAATGAATGATAAAAAAGTAATTAATTACATAGATTATGGTCTTTCTTACAAATGGTTTAGAGGTGGCGAAGATTTTGAATCTGCCACACTTTTTAACGACACTTTAATTGCCACACAACAAACAGAAGCCTCTTATAGCGGTCATGCAGCATCTTTAAATTTTAATATTGGCAATCGATATGACATGTCTGAAAAAACGTTTTTAGTAAACGGAATTGGACTTAATGCCGATTATTTTTTTATTAAAAGTAGAAGTAATGGCGGCATAATTTTAGGTCAACCACACGAGTTTGTTTCCGATTTTGTTGGAGAATTGCACTACTTTTTCGGAATGGGTTTTAAAACAGGAAAAAGGTTAATTATCATGCCTATGATAGAAGCACCAATATTTGCTATTTATGAGTTTAACCATATAAAATCTACTCACGATTATTTCAATACTCGTTCCAGACCATTTATCATAAAAGTTAGGTTTATGCTATTAAAAAAAGGTTCTAAATCTTGCCCTCCAGTTTATAATCCTATGGGAATTACACCAGATATGTAATGAATTAATTTTTGTCTAATAATAAGGCTAAAAACACATTTCTTTTGATAAAATTTCCAACATTCATAGCCCGCTCAGAATTTAGTAAACATGTTACTACGCTAATTGTTGGACAAATAATAGTACATGCCATAGCTTTTTTGGCTTTACCCATTATTACAAAATTATATTCTGCCGAACAAATTGGTGCTTACTCTCTTTTCATGGCTCTTTTCATGGTGCTTTCAATGCTTAGCACAGGAAGGTATGATGCTGCAATTGTTATAGAAAAAGAAGAAAAGGCAACTATTGCACTTTGGAGCTTAGCTACTTTTATTAGTTTTTGGTTTAATGTTCTACTTTTTATTTTTATTTATTTTTTTCATGAAACCATATTGGCTTGGCTCAATAAATCCAGTATGGGAATTTTTATTTTACTTCTGCCTTTAGCCATTTTTTTTGGTGGATTAATAAGAACTACCCAATACTATTTTAATAAACATAAAGGATATAAAACAATTTCCTCCTCTGATATACTTAAATCAGGGATTAACTCCACTGGTAGTGTGACTTTCGGATGGCTAGGTTACCTTTCAGGCGGATTAATAATTGCCAACGTACTTTCTAGTGTTGTTGCTTTTGTGTTCTTAGCAATTAAGCTTCCTGTTTCTTTTTGGCGGATTGTAAAATCTACTACTTTTATCGATTTAAAAGATATAGGAAAAAAATACAAAAACTACCTTACATTCTATACATTGTCGGGCATTTTAAGTGCTATTGTTTCCAACGGTACTCCTATTTTTATTATATTCTTTTTTACAGAAAAAACCGCAGGGTATTATTTCATGGCAGAAAAAGTAGTAAGTATTCCTATAGGCCTATTAGTTGCTGCCATTTCTAGGGTTTTTTACCAACGAGCAAGCGAACTTTTTCATCATGATAAAAAAGGCTTTTTATCACTCATTTATAGAATTCAAAAAAAAATGTTTTGGGCACTTATTCCTCTTTTAATTTTACTTTCACTAGCTGCTCCATATGCTTTTGATTGGTTTGGAAATGATTGGCGACAAGCAGGAGAAATGATAAAATACTTTGCTATTCTAGTATTATTCAACAATTTGGTTTCTCCTGTTGGGTCAATTTCTAATATTATTGATAGATTAGATATTTTACTGTATTTTAATATTACAACAACTATTATTAGAGCACTAACTTTTTATATTGGTAGCTTGTATTTTAGTTTTGAACACGCACTTTTAATCTCTGCTATTTGTCTGTCCATTTGCTACATTGCTTTAGATTTTATTCTGAAAAAATTGGTGAAAAAAATGATTGCTGAGAAGTAATTTCTACAGGTTTATTTCAAAAATCTATTTTTTAGGATAACATACAAACCATTTTTTAACTGGTCTTGCTAATGAAGATATGTTCAAGGTATCTGCTGCCTCAGAAATATCTTTTACGGTATTGTTTTTCAATAAAATATTTATCTTGTCCATTTTGGGATTATAAGCATTGTTTTCTATAGCATCCTGAAAAACAAAATATTCTATTTCTTTTTCCGATATTTTTAGCTGCCTAGAAAACTTTTCTTTTATTGCATTAAGCTCATCTTTAGCTAAACGACTATCATTTATAACTACTTTGTACAAGTTTCTGTTCACCATCATTTTACACAATTTAGCTAAAATTTTATCTTCAGATTTTTGCCAAACTTTTACTGAAGTCATTATATCATAATCATCTAAATTGGCAAATTCATCCAATAATTTAGGGTTATTTTTAAATGAAGCTAAATCATGTTGAGCATACAAAAAAGTTTTTAAAGATGGCGTACAAAACAATTCTTCATTATTATTTGCCAAGCTTTTAGCTCTTTTTAAAATGTTTACCAATAAATTTTCTGCCGATAAAACGGTTTTATGCAAATAAACCTGCCAATACATTAATCTTCGGGCAATAATAAATTTTTCTATGGAGTAAATTCCTTTTTCCTCAATAGCCAAATGATCGTTATGAACAGTAAGCATGGTGATGATTCTTTCTGTACTAATAACCCCTTCCGAAACACCTGTGAAAAAGCTGTCTCTTCGCAAATAATCTAACCTATCCATATCTAACTGTCCGGAAACCAGTTGATGTAAGAATTTTTTAGGATATTCGTTTCTAAATATTTTTAAAGCTACATCCAATTTTCCTTTAAACTCCTGATTAAGTTTATCCATAAAAAGCGTAGAAATTTCTTCGTGAGAAATACCATTTACTATACTATGTTCTAAGGCATGAGAAAATGGTCCATGACCAATATCGTGTAATAAAATTGCAATAGTTACACCTACAGCTTCTTCATCGGTAATCTCATGTCCTTTAGAGCGAATTACATCAATGGCTTTAGTCATCAAATTCATGGTGCCCATAGCATGATGAAACCTAGTATGTAAAGCTCCCGGGTAAACCAAATGTGTTAATCCTAATTGTTTAATTCTTCTTAATCTCTGAAAATAAGGATGTTCTATTAAGTCGAAAATAATTTCATAAGGTAAGGTTATAAACCCATAAATAGGATCATTAAAAATTTTCTTTTTATTCACACTTGGCATACTACTTAGCGTTAATATTAGTTAAATATAATAACTAAAAATTATTTGAAGCTTCAAAAGTACTATTTTTGAAGTATTCTCAATTGAATTAATTTAGAATCCACTTTAAAACAATAAAACATGAACAATATAACCATACTTTGGGCAGATGATGAAATAGATTTACTAAAACCTCATATTTTATTTTTAGAAGAAAAAGGGTATGAAGTTGTTGGAACTCAAAGTGGTGATGATGCAATTGAGTTGCTTGACAAGCAACGTGTTGACATCATTTTTTTGGATGAAAATATGCCAGGCTTATCAGGTTTGGAAACCTTAGAGTTGATAAAAGCTAAATTCCCGAGTATTCCTGTAATTATGATTACCAAAAGTGAGGAGGAATACATTATGGAAGAAGCTATAGGTTCTAAAATATCCGATTATTTAATAAAGCCTGTAAACCCAAATCAAATTTTACTTTCTATAAAAAAGAACTTAGATACCACCAAGTTAGTTAATGCAAAATCTACTTCTAACTATCAAAAAGAATTTAGAGAAATTGGAATGCAGCTAAACGACAGGCTTGATAAAGATGAATGGGCTGAATTGTATCAAAAACTAGTTTATTGGGAATTGGAGCTCGAAAAATCTAAAGACAGTAGTATGGAAGAGATTTTTGAGATGCAAAAAAATGAAGCCAACAAACAATTTGGAAAATTTGTTGAGAAGAACTACACCGATTGGCTCACTAATCCAGAAGATGCCCCGATAATGTCACATAACCTAATGGCGAAATATGTTTTCCCTGAATTAAAAAAAAGCAAAGAACCTTTATTCTTTATTGTGATAGATAATTTGCGTTACGACCAGTGGAAAGTATTACGACCTATTCTATCCGAAGATTATTGGATAGATAAAGAAGATGTTTTTTACAGCATTTTACCTACCACTACTCAATACTCTAGAAATGCCATATTTGCCGGAATGATGCCCTCAGAAATTGAAAAGCGTTTTCCCGATAAGTGGATAAATGATGAGGAAGAAGGTGGAAGAAATTTAAATGAAAGATATTTTGTTGAAAATCAACTTTCTAGAAATGGATTTTCTGACTCTAAAATCACTTATAATAAAGTATTAAATGTGAGCTATGGTAATAAAGTTTTAAGAGAAGTTCCCTCTATGTTTAATAGTCATTTAAATATTATAGTTTACAATTTTGTTGATATGCTTTCTCATGCCAGAACAGATACTGAAATTGTAAAAGAATTAGCAACAGATGAAGCTGCTTATCGTTCTGTAGTTAAATCTTGGTTTGAACATTCTACTTTATTAGATATTTTAAAAGAAATTGCTGCTCGTGGTGGAAGGTTAGTTATAACTACCGACCATGGTTCTATAAGAGTGAAAGAAGCATCTAAAATAGTTGGAGACAAGGATACCAATACCAATTTAAGGTACAAACAAGGAAAAAGTTTACAATATCAGGAAAAAGAGGTATTCGCAGTTAAAAATCCAGAAGAAATTCATTTACCAAAAGTAAATGTTAGTCAGTCGTTTGTATTTGCTAAAGATGATTACTTTTTTGCCTACCCCAATAATTACAATCATTATGTAAATTATTACAAGGATACTTTTCAGCATGGAGGAATTTCTTTGGATGAGATGTTAATTCCTGTGGTAATATTAAGTGCTAAAAAGTAAAATTATTCTATTTTTTTTGTAACACTATATCTTTAGAAATACTGCTTCTATAGGCATCTTTACCATAAACTTCAATATCTTCCATATACAATTTGTAACCAGGAACTTCAACTAATAAATTAAACTTACCAGGAGGTAAAATAATAATAAACCTCCCTGTATTCGGATTTGGTAAATACGAACCATACTCTTCGTCAATTTGTAAATCTAACACCGAAATAGCTGCATCAGTAAAAATATGAGAAGAATCCGAAGTGGTTATATAGCCTTTAATAACAGTATATTCAGGATCAACTTCATTAAATGTAACGCTATAAATATCTAAATCACCCACTCCACCAGCTCTTAATGTTGAGATATAACCTGTTCGGCCAGATTTAGATTCTCTGTAATTCATATTATCTTCAGGAGTATTAATTGGGTAGCCAATATTTTTAACTGTAGTCCAAATTCTTTTTACATTATCCCAAGAGGCTTTAAAAATATCGTACCCTCCCATACTTGTATGGCCTTTAGAGCTAAAGTATAATGTTTTACCATCATTAGAAATATTTGGAAAATCTTCATCAAACTTGGTGTTAATGGTAGGTCCTAAATTTTGTGGTAGCCCCCATTTTCCGTTTGGCAGTTTTTTAGTAACATAAATATCAACCCCTCCATAGCCACCATCTCTATTGCTAGCAAAATACAGTTCATTTCCATCAGCAGAAATAGAAGCAGCTATTTCATGGTCCGAAGAATTAATCTCAGAAGGTAGTTTTTCTAAATTGATTACCTTTTCATCAGCTAATTCTGCAATAAATAAATCACCATAGTGGTTATCATTTTCGAAATAAAAAAGAATATACTTACCGTCAGCCGATAAACCAACAACCTCTTCATTTCCATTAAGCATATTAATATTTTGATCTAGTTTTCTTGCCTTTTGAAATTCACCAGTTTTAGCTTTAGAAATATATATTTCAGAAAAATAATTGCCATTTTCCATTTTTAAACTTCCGTCATCTCTTTTAGAATTGTAAACAATAAAAGATTCATCTTGAGGTACAAATGGATAATAATCTGGTCCGGGGGAGTTAATTTGATTTCCTAAATTATTAAAAGAAACATCTAATTGAAATTTCATTAATTCTGTCGCATTATAACAATATTCAATTTGCTTAGCAACATCTTCTACAGAAATTACATCCCCTTTATTTATTTCTCTAAATTGCTCAAACATGTTAATAGCATCACTAAAACGATAAGCATAATGGTAAGCTCTTCCTAATAAATAAAAAGCAGTTGGATTTGGTTTTTCGCTTTTTACAACTTTTTCTAAATAACTAACCGCATTAGATTTATCAATATTAGTATTTAAATAACAAACTCCTACTCTATAGTTAAACATCATATCGTCAGGAGTTTCTTCTAAAAGTGCAAGATACTCATCAAGTGCTTCAACAAAGTTATATTTATCGAATAAACTTGCCGCTTTTTTTACAACAGCTTTGTCTTGAGATTGAGCTGAAAAAGAAATAATTACAGCTACTATTAATGCTAAAAATGATTTGTAATTCATTGAATATAAATTTAAAAAGGGCAAATTTAATGCTTATTTAGCTAAGGTGCAATTAATTTTCGTAAGCACCTAAATCATACGGTAATGTACGGGAATTACCTAAAATATCAATAGTTACTCCTGCATTTTTTCCAACATTTACAGCTGGTGATGAAACCCATAAACGATAATCATTTAATAAGTAATTATTAAAAACAGCTACAGTAGGGTTTTGAATTATTCCTACATAATTTACTCCCGATAAACTTTTTGTAGAACGAACAATTGAGTGGTCAATTTTAAAATTAATAACTCCAGGAGCTAAAACATCTGTATCAAATTCAACTTCATTATTTCCTTCAATAATAGTGTTTACAAAAATTGCTGAATCTATATCTCTTACTTGAACATTGCCATTTACATCTTGATAATAATTTTGAAGAAAAACAGCTGAACCATCTCTTGTTCCTTGGTTCCAAAAATTAGCTATAGTCGTATGGTAAAATTTGTAATTTCCTCCACCTCTTAAAAATATACTCGATTGTCCTGCTTGTGTGATTAAAGAGTTGGTATCAGTAATTTGATAATTGGTTGCTAACAAATTTACTGCTGCAGAATTGGTTATTTCACAACCATTTAACCTTAATTTATTTGAACTTGTAGGTGCTGTTGGATTAAAAGGTAAAGGTTCTGCTTGTATACCTATAAAAGCATTTTTAATGATGGCATGATTGATAACATTGTCAGCACTACCTTCATTAATCCAAATTCTATCCCATTGTCCAGAAATATCTTGATAAGTATATTCTAACCTTGTTCCTTGAAAAATAACTGGATCTGATGGTGTACCATTAACCACCAAGTTTCCATCTTTATAAACCCACAAGCCAGAATTATTATGCAAATGTACTTTAACTCCTGCATCTATAACCAATTTATCTAACGAATCTATAACTAAATAACCGACAATAACATAAGGCTTATCATTTACCCAATTAACATTTGCAGGAGGCAGGCTTCCTGAACAATCTCCATCTAAACAAGAATATGGAGGT
The DNA here is from genome assembly GCA_026196775.1 of Flavobacteriales bacterium. GTDB lineage: Bacteria > Bacteroidota > Bacteroidia > Flavobacteriales_E > Vicingaceae > BRH-c54. Next base: position 179,149 of record JAPHUD010000023.1, on the reverse strand, counting down.
AAGCCATTTACATATTTTTTTGGTGTAAAATAATGTGCATTTTGTCCCCATGCCATTAAATGCACCTTTTGGTTGTTACCATTGGTGGTAAAAAGTAACTGTTCTTCAATAACAAAGGGAGAAAGCACACTATTAGGATCTATGGTTACTTCCAAAAAAATGTAAATACTATCTCCTGCTCTAACTTCTACATTACTATGCTGATTTCCTGAAAGACCATCTACATTAATTCTAAATTGAGAGTTTGCTCCATTTTGTAGACGAATGTCTGATATGATTAAATTGTCGGAATTTCTGTTGTAAACCTTTATTCTTTTAGTAGTAGAACTCATGGTTGTAAAAACCGTATCGAATAAAAGTGTATCTGTTGAAAAACTTAATTTAGCACCAGTATCGGTAGTAAAATCGTCTTTTCTACAAGAATAAAACATGGTAGATATTAACACTGAGAAAAGTGCTAATGCAAAAAAATATTTATAGTTTTCTAAACGCATGAGTGCAAAAATAGAAAACTAATACGTTGATTTACTGAAAATATTGTTTTTTGATATTTTTTAATGCTGAGACCTAACATAAAGGTGAAAGATATTAAGAACCTCACCCTCGAAAATTCTATCCTTAAAGTTGATTAATTAACAATTCAAAAATATTAGGAATTTCAAATGTTGGCATTTTAACATTTGTAACAGATTTGTCTTCATTTTTAGTTTCTGAAGGAATATTTTCTTTTGAAGTATCTTTTTCTTCTTTCCACTCCTCTACTTTATATTGATCAGCAACTTTTTCAATGGCACTTATAATTTCTTTTTCAGAAATAATAGAAGCATCAAATTCAAAATGACCTTTTTCTGTATCAAAATCAACAGTACTTGATACAACACCATTTAAACCAGCTACAGTTTTTTCTATGGTTTTAGCACAACCCATTTTGCAAGTCATACCGTCAATTTTATAATCAACAGCTAATACTTTAGATTCATCAATAACCGATTTTTCGGTAGTAATCTCTTCATTGTTTTCTGCTGCATTATTACAAGCCGCAAAAAAACCTAGTGAAGCTGTTATAAGGACTAAAAAATAATTGTTAATATTCATAACTAAAGGGCTTTATATATTTCAGAATCGTTAATAGTTTGTTTTATTTTTTCAATATTGATGATATTTTCATCAAATTCAACTGTAGCTTCATCAGGCAAACTAACCGTATATTGTTTCACTCCTTCTAAATCACCAAGAATATTTTCTACTGCTTTCACACAATGTCCGCAACTCAATCCTTTTATTTTTAATGCTACATTCATCTTAAATAATTTAACACCTCAAAGATAAGTTTTTTTTTTATGCCTCCATTTTTTTAAGATTATTTAACTTCACTCGATAATGTTCTATAAAAAAAAGATATTTTTGCACCTCTACAAAACAGAGAGGTGGCCGAGTGGCTTAAGGCGCACGCTTGGAAAGCGTGTATACGGTAACGTATCGGGGGTTCGAATCCCTTCCTCTCTGCTTTTTCTGTCTTATAATTAGCCATTTCTTAGTAACTGATTTTATTTTTATATTTTTGTTACAACTAATTTTCACAGTAACTACATATGGCTAAAATTCAAAAAACCGTTAAAAGCACCACTTCATCTACTGCAAAAAAAGCTGGACAACCACCAGGTACGCTTATTTATACTGGTAAAAAAACTACCGAAAAAGTTATTGTTACGGTTTATGATTATACTAGCGATACTTTTGAAGAACAAGAAGTTACCCAATTGGATGATTTAGCCAAGTTTAAAAACAATACTTCTAACACTTGGGTAAATATTTCGGGGCTACATGAAACAGCTTTAATTGAAAAAGTTGGGACTTGTTTCAACTTAGATGCCATGTTGTTGGAAGATGTGCTTAATACCAGCCACCGACCAAAAGTTGACTTTTTTGAAGACCATTTATTTTTTACCTTAAAAATGATAGGCATCCACTCCAACCAAAAAGATATTGATTACGAGCAAGTAAGCTTTGTACTTGGAGACACTTGGTTACTTACATTTCAGGAAAGAAACGGAGATATTTACAATAACATAAGAGAACGTTTAAAAAACAAAGTAGGCAAACTAAGAGATTTAGGTGTGGAATATCTTTTTTACCGACTTATAGACACTACTGTAGATTATTATTTTTACGTCTCCGACTTTTTAAGTGAAGAAATTCAGGAAATGGAAAATAAAGTGTTGCATGAATTTGATAGTAAATTATTGGAAGATATTCAATTGCTTAAAAAAGAAGTAAACAAACTCAAGCGAATCATTATACCCACTAAAGAAGCTATTTCTCTTTTAGAAAAAGACAGTGAAAGTTTCTTAAAAAAGCAAACCAAACGTTTTTTAAAAGACGTTCACGAACATATTGTACATTTGAATGATGCGGTGGACTTACAACGAGACAACATTAGTTCTGTTATGGAGTCCTACCAATTTGGTGTAAATAACAAAACCAATAATGTAATGCAGTTGCTTACCATTATTTCCACCATTTTTATTCCACTAACATTTATTGCAGGAGTGTACGGAATGAACTTTGAAAACATGCCCGAACTTAGCTGGGAATATAGCTACTTTGTTATTTGGGGATTAATGTTGCTCATTTTTATTGTAATGCTGTTTTATTTCAAAAGAAAAAAATGGTTGTAAAACCTCATTATCATTAAATTTACACTTTACCAATAAGTCTAATTATGAAAACCATACTACTTACTTTATCCCTATTTTTAACCACATTATACCTTACCGCACAAGCACCCTCCATTGAGTGGCAAAAATCTTTAGGGGGTTCTGGATTGGAAGAAGGTTATTCTATCCAACAAACAATTGATGGAGGCTATGTAGTTGCAGGAACTTCTAACTCAACTGATGGAGACGTAACAGGTAATCATGGTAATAAAGATTACTGGCTAGTTAAACTATCGAGTACAGGAGCTATCACTTGGCAAAAATCGTTGGGAGGTTCTGGGAATGATCAAGCACATTCTATCCAGCAAACCACAGATGGTGGTTATATAGTTGCTGGATTATCTAACTCCACTGATGGCGATGTAACTGGTAATCATGGTGATTATGATTATTGGGTGATTAAATTAGACAGTACTGGAAATAAAGTTTGGGAAAAATCTTTAGGAGGTTCTGGAAGTGATATTGCCTATTTCATCCAAGAAATAACAGGTGGCGGATATATTGTGAGTGGATATTCTAGTTCAACTGATGGAGATGTAATAGGTAATTTTGGAGGTTGGGATTACTGGGTAGTCAAACTATCAAGTACAGGTACTATCACTTGGCAAAAATCGTTAGGAGGTTCTGGGAATGATCAAGCACATTCTATCCAACAAACTATAGATGGTGGATATATAGTTGCTGGAAGCTCTAACTCAACTGATGGTGATATTACAAATAATCTTGGCAGTTCTGATTATTGGTTGGTTAAATTAGATAGTATTGGAAATATTACTTGGCAAAAATCGTTGGGAGGTTCTGAGGGCGATGGTGCTTATTCCATTCAACAAACCACAGATGGTGGATATATAGTTGCTGGAATAACGAACTCAATTAATGGAGATATAACAGGTAATCATGGAGGTGGTGATTATTGGGTGGTTAAACTAGATAGCATTGGAACTATCACCTGGCAAAAATCGTTAGGGGGAAATGACAAAGATTATGGATATTCTATCCAACAAACCACAGATAATGGATATATTGTTATTGGAAGATCTAACTCAGTTGGGGGTGATGTAACAAGTAACATTGGTGGTTGGGATTATTGGATAGTTAAACTATCAATTAGTGGGGCTGTTATTTGGGAAAAATCTTTAGGAGGCTCTGGAAGTGATTATGGATATTCTATCCAACAAACCACAGATGGTGGATATATAGTTGTTGGATATTCTTGGTCAATTGATGGTAATGTAACAGGTAATAATGGTGGTTGGGATTATTGGGTAGTTAAATTATCTGCTACTGTTGGAGTAAATGAAGTTAATGAATTTAATGAATTTAATGAATTTAATGTTTATCCTAACCCAACAAGCAGCCAAATTACGCTAAAAGTAAAAACAGATTTAATTGGTGATGTTTACACCATTTTTGATAATATGGGTAAATCGGTAATTTCAGGGAAAATTGATGCAGAACATACTGTAATTGAATTAGATAATTTATCTAATGGTATTTATTTGTTTAGTATTGGAGAAAATAGTAAACAGACTTTTAAGGTAATTAAAAACTAAATCTTCTTTGTGTTTCTCATCGTTAACTTATCATTATCATTAAGTTTGCACTTTATCAAAATTCGTAAAAATGACAAAACCTTACATATTAGTTGTAAATGATGATGGTATTACCGCCCCTGGAATTAAAGCACTTATTGAAGTAAGCAAAGAATTAGGCGATGTTGTAGTAGTAGCTCCCGACAAACCCCAAAGTGGAATGGGACATGCCGTAACTTTTAATTCTACCCTGCATGTAAACAAAACCGAAGTAGTGGGTGTTACAGGTTATGCTTGTAGTGGTACTCCTGTTGACTGTGTGAAAATTGCTGTAAACAAACTGTTGGATAGAAAACCCGATTTAATTGTTTCGGGAATTAATCATGGAGCTAACTCTTCTATCAACGTTATTTACTCAGGAACAATGTCTGCCGCGGTAGAAGGGGCTTTACAGAACATTCCTTCTGTTGGTTTTTCTTTATTAGATCATTCTATTGATGCTAATTTTGATGCCGCCAAAGTAATTGCCAAAAAAATCATTGCGAACATGATTGAAAATCCAATGCCAAAGGATGTTTGCTTAAATGTGAATATTCCCAACGTAAGCATGGATTTAATTGCAGGAATAAAAGTTTGCCGACAAGCTATTGGCAATTGGGAAGAAGATTACGATGAACGTACCGACCCACAAGGAAGAACCTACTATTGGCTTTCAGGTAAGTTTGTAGTCAATGATAATGGTACTGATTCTGACGAATGGGCGTTAGCACACAATTATGTTTCGGTAGTTCCCGTTAAACATGATATTACCAATTACGAACATCTAGAAAAAATAAAATTGTTTGAACATGATTAAAAATAGTTTTAAAGAATTCAATCATATAGTTATTGGTCTAGTTTTAGGTATCCTCCTCCCCTACATCATTATGTATTTTTGGTTACAAATGTATTCTAATCTATCACTAATGGATATTATTTTTAATCCTTTTTTTAGTGAAATAATTAATGTTCTAAAAGGGAGTTTATTTTGTAATTTAGGACTTTTCTTTTTATTTTACTGGCTCAGAAAAGACCTTTCAGCTAGAGGTGTAATATTAGCCACACTTATATACGGTGCTTTTTATCTGTACTATATCGTTTTTATTTGATTGACGACTATTTATATTTAAACTAGACAGAAATTGATAGAAGATTTAAAATATTGGTTTGTAGAACATCCAACCTCAACAAATATCATTAAGTATTTAGCTTGGATTCTTTTGGTTTTCTTTCTTATTAATTGGGTTAGAAAGTTGTTGAAAAGAAATCTTCCTGACGAAGGTTCTATAAAATATAAAACACAGAAAGGAATTGAAGTAATCGGGTACATTTTTGTTATACTAATTACTATTACTTATTTTACAGGATCTATTAAGGATTTTGGATTAGCTATAGGTTTACTTACTGCGGGAATCACAATTACATTGCAAGAATTAATCTTAAGTATAGCTGGCTCTTTCTACATCTTTTTTGTTAAAGTTTATAAACCAGGAGATAGAATTGAAATTAACGGAATTAAAGGTGATGTAATTGATATTGATAGTGTTTATACAACCATGATGGAAATTGGTGAATGGGTTTCTAGCGACAACTATAGTGGAAGAATTGTAAAATTAAGTAACGCATTTGTCTTTAAAGGACCAGTGTATAATTACTCCAACGATTTTCCTTTTGTTTGGGATGAATTTAATCTCCCAATAAGATATGGTTCAGATACCGAATTAGCAAAATCTATAATTATTGAAGTTGCTCAAGAAATTCTTTCAGAATATGTAAAAGATTCTATATCTAAATGGCAAGCTGTAGTAAATAAATACTATATTGAAGACGCACAAGTTGATCCAACTTTAGCTATTACGTTAACTGATAATTGGGTTCAATTTAACTTAAGGTATATTGTTGATTATAAAAAGAGACGACACACTAAAAACCTCCTTCATCAGGAAATTGGAAAAAGAATAGAAGCAACAAATGGAGAAGTAAAACTGGCTTCAGCTACATTTGAAATTGTTAGCATCCCCACTCTTAAAATAGATGAGAAAACAACTAACAATAAAACCTAGTTTTATCCTACAAAATTTTAAACTAACCTAATGAATTACTACATTATAGCTGGAGAAGCCTCAGGAGATTTACAAGCCTCTTTACTTATCAGGGAATTAAAAAATACCGATAAGAATGCTCAGTTTCGTTGTTTTGGTGGTGATTTAATGGAAGCACAAGGCGCTGAAGTTATTAAGCACTACAAAGAGTTAGCATTTATGGGGGTTGAAGATGTGTTAATGAACTTAAGAACCATTTTCAGAAACATTGCTTTTTGCAAAGAAGATATAAAAGCCTACCAACCAGATGTGTTAATTTTAGTAGATTACCCAGGTTTTAATATGAAAATTGCCAAATGGGCAAAAGCGAATAATATTAAGGTTTTTTACTACATCTCTCCTAAAATTTGGGCATGGAACCAAAAGCGTGTTCACCAAATTAAAAAAGTGGTTGATAAAATGTTTGTTATCCTTCCTTTTGAAAAAGATTTTTATAAAAAATTCGATTATAGTGTTGATTTTGTTGGACATCCACTTATTGATTGCATTTCTGAATATCCTCAGATTTCTTCAGAAAATTTTAGAAAAAAATATCAACTTTCCGACAAACCAATAATTGCCTTGCTACCAGGAAGCAGAAAACAAGAAATTACAGCAATGCTTAATATTATGCTTTCTGTAACCAACAACTTTCCTGATTACCAATTTGTAATTGCAGGAGCTCCATCGCAACCATTAAGCTTTTACAAACAATTTGAGACCAACAATATCAATATCATAGAAAATAAAACCTATGATTTATTACAACATGCTACAGCTGCTTTAGTGGTTAGTGGAACAGCTACTTTAGAGACTGCTCTTTTTCATGTACCACAAGTGGTTTGCTACAAAACAGGTAAGCTTTTTTATCATTTAGCAAAAATGGTAGTGAAAATTAAATTTATTTCCTTGGTAAATCTAGTTGCCGATAGAGAAGTAGTGAAAGAATTAATTCAAAATGAGTTAAATACTGAAAATTTAACTATAGAACTTTCTAAAATATTAGCCGAGCCAGGTAAATCCGACATGCTTAATGCTTACAAAGAAATTGAAGCCAAATTAGGTGGTAAAGGTGCTTCAAAAAGAGCGGCTGAATTGATGTTTGATTATTTAAAAGACTAATGCAATTCTATATTAGAAAATTTAATACGCTTTAAAATAAAGATTAGCTTGCTTTATTGAACAACATTTTAAAAGAAAGCAAAGGAATTAAAATTGGCTGAAACTCTACACCATTATTAGTGCTTACATCATTCCAAGCAATAGGCATAACTCCAATGCCAAGCGACATGTTTTCTTTAATAGTGATTTTCACTCCCGCACTTCCAGTATAAACCTGATAAGAAGGAAAATACATCATGTCAAAGCTAATAAACACTCGCTGACTAATTTGCCTGTGTCCGCCAATAAAGAAATGAAAAAAAGGCAGCTCATCTTTATTATTAGCAAAATCAAAAGTTCCTTTAGCATAATAAAAAGCCGCACCAAAAGTAAAATTATTCTGAATGTTACCCAATGTTCCCATAACACTACCACCACCAAAGACAACAACTGAATCTTCATTTATTGCCAATAATTGCCCCCCAGAAAGACTTGCCGCAATAGTGAGTTCATTATTTACTGCAATACTTTGTTTTATAGAAGGAATTAACATTCCAAAAAGTGCCGTGTTAACAGAAATAGTGGTTGAGTTAGTTAAACCATAACTCGCTTTAGTAAAAATGATATCTGTTGAAGTCAATCTAATTTCACCTTTTTTTAAGGTTAATGAAGTAGGAGTTAAAAAATGATTGGTATAATCGGGATTACTAATACCATATATTACTGTAGCATCGCTATCTATAGTGCGTTTTTGTTTTGATGACGATGATTTATCTTCATTAACATAATCATCATCAGTTTGTGCAAAAGCAGTAACAGAAAATGAAATAAAAATTATGATGAAGAAGATGTTCTTCATTTTTTAGACAATTAATTTAAGCTTGGGTTTTCAGGAAACTGAGTAAACATTGCATATTTACCACCCTTTTTCTTTAATACATCTTTCCAAAGATTTTTCTTATTAAAAATTTTGGTGTTGATGTTAGAAATCAGCCAAGAATCTTCATTTAACTCTTCATTTAGTTGTTCTTTAGACCATCCTGAATATCCTGTAAAAAACATGATTTCCGTAGGAGCAACTTCATTGTTGTTGATCATTTTTTTAAGTTGCTCAAAATTTCCACCCCAAAATAAGTTACCTGAAATATGCTTGCTTTCTTCTAAAGTTGTTCCTAATGTATGAATAAAATGAAGTGATGAAGTTTCTACTGGTCCACCTAAATAAACAGGAAATTTATCGTTATTAATTTCAGAAGGCAAAATTATATTTAGGGTTGTTTGTAAAGGTTTATTAAGAATAAAACCAACCACGTCATTATCCGAATAAGCAGCTAAAAGTACTACCGAACGCTTAAAATAAGAATCAGACATAAATGGTTCAGCAATGAGTAATCGCCCCTTTTCAGGTTCAATTTTATTCAAGTCTGCAATTTTATAATCTAACGGGTTTAAAATCATGGCTCTAATAATTTTGCGAGGTTAAATTAAAGAAAAAAATTACTATTAACCTATATTTTATTGATTAATTTTGTTTCAACACTTTATAAAGGTGTTGTTACTTATGGAAGAATTAAAGAATTTTATCAACTCCATTAGGAGAGATTTTGCAGGAAAACCCTTAAATGAAGATAGTGTTGATGCTAACCCATTTAAGCAATATCAGGTTTGGTTTGAAGAAGCTGTAAGTGCTCAGGTGGTAGATCCTTATGCCATGTCAGTTGCTACCACTGGTAAAGACATGCAGCCATCATTAAGATTAGTCTATTTAAGAGATATATCTGAAAATGGTTTTGTTTTTTATACCAATTATGGAAGTGAGAAAGCTAATGATATTGCAGAAAACAACAAAATAGCATTAAACTTTTATTGGGTAGAATTGGAAAGACAAATAAGAATTCAGGGAGAAGTTTTTAAAGTAAGTGAAGAGATGTCGGATGCTTATTTTGATAGCCGACCACGAGATAGCCAGATTGGAGCTTGGGCTTCAGCTCAAAGTACAACACTTGCTTCACGAAAAACATTGGAAGAAAAAGTAGCTGAACTTACCAAGCAATTTGAAAATCAAACCATCCCAAGACCAAAACATTGGGGAGGATACATTGTAAAGCCCGCTAAAATAGAATTTTGGCAAGGAAGACCCAACCGACTTCACGATAGATTAGTTTATACCCTTAGTGAAAATAAAGAATGGAAAATAGATAGAATTGCTCCTTAGAAAAACCGTTTAAGGTTTACAAAACCTTCATTTAACAAGTCACCTGATGCGTAATTTGTCATTCTTTTAAAGTAGGATACAATGTTGTAACCTTTCAAAAGAATTCTTGTTGAAAAGAAAGCTTAAATAGTTGTTTTAATGATTTTAAGATGTTTTATTTATCAATTCCTCTTATCAATTCCCCACATCAATTTGCTTCTTAGGGTTTTCAAGAAAGTATGGTCTTTTAATCGAATCAGTTTAATGGTGTGAGGTGTTTTGGTGATTTTTAGTGTCGCATCTAAAGGTAAGCTGTATGAACGAGAATCTAACGCTACCACATAATTTTCCGAGCGAGCATCAATTTGTATTTTCAATACTTTTTCATCATTAATAACTAAAGGTCTAACATTTAAATTATGAGGCGCAATAGGCGTAATAATCATATTTTCAGAATCGGGCAACAAAATAGGACCGTTACAACTCAACGAATAAGCCGTAGAGCCTGTTGGCGTTGAAATGATTAATCCGTCTGCCCAATAAGAGTTTAAAAATTCATCATCTATATAAGCATGAACAGTAATCATAGTAGAACTGTCGGTACGATGAAGTGTAATTTCATTTAGAGCATAATTATTTGCTCCAAAATCAAAATTATCAGCTTCAATACTCAACATGCTTCTTTCATCAATATCATACTCTTTTTTAATCAACGCATCAATAGCTTCGGCAATTTCATCTGTTTTTACATTAGATAAAAAGCCTAATCTGCCGGTATTTATTCCTAAAACAGGAATATTGCTATCTCTAACCAACACTATGGTTTCTAAAAAAGTACCATCACCACCAATGCTAATAAGGTAGTCTACCTTTCCTAATTCTTCACTATCATTAAAAATAGCAATGTTATCTTCAAAAGAAATGTTTTTTTGCTTTAAGTAATTATGAAAAATTGCATCAATGGACATAGTAATGTCTTTTCGTTTGAGTTCATCAAACAAAAACTGAATATTAGCAACATAAATATCAGCAACTTTTTTTCCGTAGATAGCTATTTTCACAATTGAGAAACTTTGAATTTATAATGCAAATTTAAACTACTCTTAAGAGTTATTAATTATTTTAGCTAATTAATTGCTTAAAGTTAACATTTTTAAGATTATTAGGCTAATTTTATTCGTGAATCATGCAAGAAAAATCTCCCATAATTTTATATGATGACCAGTGCAGTTTTTGTAGCTTTTGGGTAAATTTTGTATTGAAAAAAGATACGAAGCATATTTTTCTTTTTACTGGTCTATCAAGCCAAACGGCAAAAACTATTTTAAATCAATACCCCTTTGCAAAAAATGTAGATACGGTTATGTTGCTAAAAAATAATAAATTACACCTAAAATCTAATGCAGCCATAGAAATAGCTAACACTTTAGGTGGTTTTTTACAATTGTTTTATGTGTTTAAAATCGTTCCTGTATTCATTAGAGATTATTTTTATGATATGATTGCTAAAAATAGAAAGCAGCTATTAAAAAGTAATGGATGTAATATTCGGCTTTATCAAGCAAATAGAAATAAATTTTTAACGTAATTTTGCAACATTATGTATGCAGTAGTTGATATTGAAGCAACAGGAGGGAATCACCTTAAAGGTAGAATAATTGAAATAGCGGTTTATGTTTTTGACGGCACTCAAATCGTTCATGAATATTCATCTCTTATAAATCCTAAAGTTAGTATAGATTGGTATGTTACCAAACTTACAGGAATTACCAATAGTATGGTAAAAAATGCTCCCACTTTTGTGGATGTAGCCCAAGAAATTCACCAATTAATTAGCGATAAAATATTTGTAGCTCACGATGTAAATTTTGATTACAAAATATTAAAATCAGAATTGAAAAGAACCGGATTGGTCATACAACAACCTAAACTTTGTACCATAGAAATGAGCAGAACTGTTTTCCCAGAACAGCCATCATACAGTTTAGGTAAGCTTTGTAAAGAATTAGGAATAGAAATACCCCAAGAACAGAGACACCGAGCAGCAGGAGATGCATTGGCTACCACTAAGTTGTTGCAACTGTTGTTGGGTAATTAGTTTTAAACCACATAGATTTGCCGTTAATTTTACAATTTCTTTTTTATAGCATGATTAATATTTTTATGTTAGTTTTGTTATCCTAAAATATTTTATATTAATGGCAATACATAATATTCAGATGGTTGATTTGCATAAGCAATATTTAGCCATCAAAAATGAAGTAGATGCTGCAATAGCAGGAGTTATAGAAAGCACTCAGTTTATTAATGGCGATGAAGTAAAAGCTTTTCAAAAAGAATTGGAAGATTACTTAGGAGTAAAACATGTAATTCCATGTGCCAATGGAACTGATGCACTTCAAATAGCCCTTATGGCGTTAGGATTGGAGCCTGGAGATGAAATAATTACTTCAGACTTTACTTTTGCAGCAACGGTTGAAGTGGTTGGGTTATTAAAACTAAAAATTGTATTAGTAGATGTAGACCCTAATACCTATTGCATAAATACCGATAAATTAAAAAAAGCCATTACACCAAAAACAAAAGCTATTATTCCTGTTCATTTATTCGGACAATGTGCCAATATGGAGTCCATTATGCAAATTGCTAATGAAAATCAAATTGCAGTAGTTGAAGATACTGCTCAAGCTATTGGAGCTTCATATACTTTTAATGATGGAACAACAAAAAAAGCAGGAACGATAGGTACATTGGGAACAACTTCATTTTTTCCGTCAAAAAATTTAGGTTGCTATGGCGATGGTGGAGCTTTATTTACTAATGATGATAATTTAGCAGAAATTGCTCGTTCTATTGTAAACCACGGAATGAAAGTGCGTTATTATTACGATAGAATAGGTGTGAACTCTCGCCTAGATACCATTCAGGCAGCAATTTTAAGAGTTAAACTTCGTCATTTAGATGAATATGCCGCAGCACGAAACAAAGCAGCAGTTTATTATGATGAGGCTTTTAAAAATCACCCAAATATTAAAACACCTGTTAGAGATAAAAAATCAACTCACGTTTTTCACCAATATACATTGGTAGGGTGTGCTATAGATAATTTTGAACTGCAAAAAAGACTCACAGAAAAAGGAGTCCCTTGTATGATTTATTATCCGGTACCTTTACACACACAAGAGGCTTACCGCACTCCTGAAATGAAAGATGAAGATTTTGAAATTACCAATGGGTTATGCAAGTCAGTATTTTCATTGCCTATGCATACAGAATTAGAAGAAGACGAGTTGGCTTTTATAACCAAAACGGTAAAAGAAATAATTGAAGATATAAAACAGTAAAAATAAACATATGAAAATAGCAGTAATAGGAACAGGGTATGTAGGTTTAGTTACAGGAACTTGCTTTGCCGAAACTGGTAACGATGTAATTTGTGTAGATATTGATGCCAACAAAGTAGAAAAAATGAGAAATGGAATAGTACCCATTTACGAACCACATTTAGACGTACTTTTTGAAAGAAATATAAAACAAGACAGATTAAAATTTACTACCGAGTTAAAAGGAGCTGTAGATGATGCAGAAATTATTTTCCTAGCTTTACCAACTCCTCCAGGAGAGGACGGTTCTGCTGATTTATCTTATATTTTAGGAGTAGCTGATGAATTAGGAAAAATTATTACCAATTATAAAGTTATTGTTGATAAAAGTACTGTTCCTGTTGGGACTGCCGAAAAAGTAACCGCAGCAATTGCTAAAAATGCTAAAGTTGATTTTGATGTGGTTTCTAACCCTGAATTTTTAAGAGAAGGGTTTGCTGTAGATGATTTCCTTAAACCGGATAGAGTAGTAATTGGAACTTCTTCTACTAAAGCAAGAAAAATTATGGAGCACTTGTACAAACCCTATGTTAGACAAGGAAATCCAATTATTTTTATGGATGAAAAATCTGCCGAATTAACCAAATATGCAGCTAATTCCTTTTTAGCTACTAAAATTACTTTTATGAATGAGATTGCTAACTTTTGTGAAAAAGTAGGTGCTGATGTTGATATGGTTAGAATGGGAATTGGTTCAGATACTAGAATTGGTAAACGCTTTCTATTTCCGGGTATTGGTTATGGAGGAAGTTGTTTTCCTAAAGACGTTCAGGCATTAGCAAAATCAGGTAAAGAATACGGTTATGAGTTTAGTATTTTAGATTCAGTGATGCGTGTAAACGAAGAGCAAAAAGTAATCATCATGCCTAAGATTAAAGCTTATTTTAATAATGATTTAAAGGGTAAAAAAATTGCTTTGTGGGGATTAGCTTTTAAACCAGATACCGATGATATTAGAGAAGCTCCGGCTCTTTATATTATTGATGAATTGCTTAAATTGGGAGCAGAAATTACAGCTTACGATCCCGAAGCAATGGATAATGTAAAAGAAAAATATGGCGATAAAATAAATTTTGCCTCAGATAGAGATAGTGCTTTAGATGGAGCAGACGCATTGGTAATTGCTACAGAGTGGCAAGTATTCAGAAATCCAGATTTTAATAAGTTAGCCAATAAAATGAATCAAAAAGTAATTTTTGATGGAAGAAATCTTTACGATTTAACAGAAATGAAAGAATTAGGTTTCTATTACAGTAGTATCGGTAGAGAAGTGATTCAATAAAAAAATACTTTAAATAAACAAGAAAGGCTGCTCAATTGAACAGCCTTTCTTGTTGGGTATCATTGAATAATTAAGCAAAAACTTCATTTGCTTTAAAATGAAAATCACCTTCAATTTTAGCATTTTCATCACTATCAGAACCATGAACTGCATTTGCAGAGATAGACTCAGCATAAATTTTTCTGATAGTTCCTTCAGCAGCTTCAGCAGGATTAGTAGCTCCAATTAAAGTTCTAAAATCTTCTACTGCGTTATCTTTTTCAAGAATTGCTGCTACAATTGGTCCTGAAGACATATATTCTACTAATTCACCGTAAAAAGGACGCTCTTTATGTACTTCGTAAAAAGCACCAGCTTGTTCTTTAGAAAGTTGCGTGTATTTCATCGCTACAATTTTAAAACCAGCGTCATTAATCATTTTTAAAATTCCTCCAATGTAGTTTTTTTCAACTGCATCAGGTTTAATCATTGTAAAAGTTCTGTTTGTTGCCATTATAAATATTTTTTATTGGTTACTTATTTTTTAGGACGGCAAAAGTAGCTAATAAAAGCGTAATAAGTCAATAGACTAATTATTTTTTAATTATAAGAATTTATCTAGAGCTTACTTTTAGGTTTTACGTTTGGAAAATAAAAAAACAAATAAATCAAACTACTATTAATCATAAATTACCACCTTTGTAGCAAAATAAAAAATTATGAATCCATTTTTAGTTATAGGTTTTGTTTTAGGATATTTCTTGTTGCTAATGATTATTGCAAGAGTAACTTCTAAAGGAGCAAATAACGATGCTTTTTTTATAGGGTCTAAACAATCTCCTTGGTACTTGGTAGCTTTCGGTATGATTGGAGCTTCACTTTCGGGTGTTACTTTTATTTCAATTCCTGGTTGGGTAGGAGATAGTGCTTTTTCTTACATGCAAGTAGTAATGGGGTATTTTTTTGGTTATATCGTTATTGCTACCATCCTGATGCCCATGTATTACCGACTTAATCTAACGTCTATTTATTCCTATTTAGAAACCCGTTTTGGATATTATGCTTACAAAACAGGAGCTTCTTTCTTTTTACTTTCAAGAGTTGTAGGTGCTTCTTTCAGGTTATTCTTGGTAGCATCTGTTTTACAATATTTGGTTTTTGACACTTGGAATGTTCCTTTCTTTGTAACCGTAGCGTTATCTATTGTTTTCATTTGGCTTTACACCAATAAAGGAGGTATTAAAACCATTGTTTGGACAGATTCTTTGCAAACCTTGTTTATGTTGGTTTCTGTCGGTATTGCCGTTTATACCATTAGTTCCGAATTAAATCTTACTTTTTCTTCTATGATAGATGAAATAAGCAACAGTGATTACGGACAAATTTTCTTTTTTGATGATTTTACCGACAAAAAACATTTTGTAAAACAATTTGTTAGTGGAATCTTTATCACTATTGTTATGACTGGTTTAGACCAAGATATGATGCAGAAAAATTTGAGCTGCAAAAACATTAAGGAAGCTCAAAAAAACATGTTTTCATTTAGTGTAGTATTAATATTTGTTAACCTGTTATTTTTAGCTTTAGGAGCATTACTGTTCATTTATGCAGCAGCCAATCAAATTGAAATACCTGAGAAAACAGACCATCTTTTTCCATTAATTGCCACTAATCATTTACCTGTTGTTGCGGGTATATTTTTTATTCTAGGGTTAATAGCCGCAGCATATTCTAGTGCCGATTCTGCATTAACATCTTTAACAACTTCTGTTTGTGTAGATTTTTTAGATATAAAAAACAAAGTAAATGGCGATAGCATCAGAAAAAAAGTACACGTATTAATATCGTTTTTGCTATTTATTGTAATACTAATATTCAATGCTATTAATGAAGAAAGTGTAATAAGTGCTTTATTTACTGCAGCTGGTTATACCTACGGACCATTATTGGGGTTATATGCTTTCGGATTGTTTTTAAAAACACAGGTAAAAGATAGATTGGTACCTCTAGTTTGTATTCTTTCTCCAATAGTGAGTTATATCATTCACCTAAATTCTGAGCAATTATTATGGGGTTACAAATTTGGTTTTGAGATTTTGCTCGTAAATGGATTATTAACCTTTATAGGTTTATTAATTATTAAAAAGAAGTAAAAATAACATCTCAAATTCTCGAAAAAACATATTTCATTTCATTGGCAATAATTTGAGAAGTAGCTTTATAAGCTTTTTCAACTTCATCAGTATTGTCAAATTGTTTAGGGTCTTCGTATCTCAATGGAATTCTGGCAATAGCACCCGGAACAAAAGGACAACCTTCATCTGCCTCTGCACACGTCATAACTGCTATAAAATCTTTTTGTGGATTTGTTTCATCCTCCAATAATTTTGAAAACATTTTAAGTGGAGCAGCTTTATTGGCATATTTTAGAACATAAATAGGATTTTCCACACCTGACTTTTCACTTTCAACACCTAATGATTGTAATGTGTTTACTACATTAGAATGAAGAGCAGTAACCTCTACTCCACTTGAAAAGCAGACAATATTTTTCACATCAAAATAACTTGCCATAACTGTTGCCCAAAATTGAGAAAATTGACTTCTTCTAGAATTATGGGTACAAACAAAATTAATGGCGACAACATTATTTTCTGTTAAATGTTGTTTTATTGTAGCAATCAAATCATCTAAAATAAGCTGTCTATCTTGTTCTACATTGCCCTCAAGTTGATACTGAACATGACTTTGTAATTCCTTAAACAATTGCATCTTTGATATTTTTGCACAATCTTATCACTAAAAATTAAATCCTAAGTTAAGTTGGTGTTATATTTTGATAATTGAAAAATCAATCAATTAAAAGAATTTCTAATTGCATTTTTATATTAACTTTGTCTTCTAAAATTTTTAACTATGATAAAAACTATTCAAGGTGGAGTTGTCCACGGTGATGCTGTTCAAGAAATATTTAAAATTGCCAAAGAGGGTAAATTTGCGCTGCCTGCTGTTAATGTTACTGGTTCATCAACCATTAACACCGTAATGGAAGCTGCAAAAGAAGTTAATGGACCTGTAATTATTCAGTTTTCTAATGGCGGATGTCATTTTAATGCTGGTAAGGGATTAAGCAATGAAAACCAACAAGCTGCTATAGCTGGAGGCATTGCTGGAGCAAAGCACGTACATGAATTAGCAAAAGTTTATGATATTCCTGTTATTTTACATACAGATCACTGTGCAAAAAAATTATTACCTTGGATAGATGGTTTGTTAACTGCTGGAGAACAATTCTATAAAGAAAATGGAAAACCACTTTACAGCTCTCATATGATAGATTTATCTGAAGAACCAATTGAAGAAAACATAGCTATTTGCAAGGAATATTTAGCTCGAATGAGCAAAATAGGCATGACATTAGAAATTGAATTAGGAATTACAGGTGGTGAAGAAGATGGTGTTGACAACTCTGATGTTGACAATAGTCTTTTATACACACAACCAGAAGAAGTAGCTTATGCTTATGAAGAGCTTTCTAAAATTAGTAACCGATTTACTATTGCTGCAGCTTTCGGAAATGTACATGGTGTATACAAACCTGGTAATGTTAAACTTACTCCGGTTATCTTAAAAAATTCTCAAGATTATATTCAACAGAAATTTAATACAGGAGTTAATCCCGTTGATTTTGTTTTTCATGGCGGATCTGGTTCTTCATTAGAAGAAATTAGAGAAGCTATTTCTTACGGGGTTATAAAAATGAATATTGACACTGATTTGCAGTATGCTTTTACCGAAGGTGTAAGAGATTACTTTAATGAGAAAGCTGAATATTTAAAATCTCAAATTGGGAACCCTGAAGGTGACGACAAACCAAATAAAAAGTACTATGATCCTAGAGTTTGGTTAAGAGAAGGTGAACAAACCTTTAAAGCTAGACTAAAAAGATCTTTTGAAGATTTGAACAACATTAATACTTTATAAAAAGTTATTTGTTAATGGTTATTCGTTAATCGGATAGCCATACAAATAACAGTTAACACTTAACGAATAACATTTAACGATATATGGGTTGGTTTAAAAGAATAAAAGAAGGAATTAGAACTCCTACAACGGAAAAGAAAGAAACACCAGAAGGTTTGTGGTATAAATGTCCTAAATGTAGTGCTGTTATACCTCAAGAAGATTTTACAGAAAATTTTTGTGTGTGCGATTGTGGATATCACGATAAGATAGATTCTGCAGCTTATTTCAGCATCCTATTTGATAATAATAAGTTTAAAGAATTAAATCCTGATTTAACTTCTGGAGATCCTTTAAGTTTTACTGACACAAAAAAATATGTAGATAGAATTAAGACTACACAAAAAAACACCAATCTTAAAGACGCTGTAAGAACAGCTGTTGGCAAAGTAGATAAACAAGATTTAGTAATAGCTTGTATGGATTTTAACTTTATTGGAGGTTCAATGGGTTCTGTAGTTGGAGAAAAAATTGCTAGAGCAATAGACCATTCTATAGAAAAGAAAATTCCATTTTTAATGATTTCAAAATCTGGTGGAGCAAGAATGATGGAAGCTGCTTTTTCATTAATGCAAATGGCTAAAACCTCAGCTAAACTTACTTTATTAGCTAAAGCAAAAGTTCCTTACATCTCTTTATTAACAGACCCTACAACAGGTGGTGTTACAGCCTCTTATGCTATGTTAGGAGATATTAATATTGCTGAACCAGGAGCTCTAATAGCTTTTGCAGGACCAAGAGTTGTTAAAGAAACTATTGGAAAAGAATTACCTAAAGGGTTTCAAACTTCAGAGTTTGTTTTAGAGCATGGTTTCTTAGATTTTATCGTTTCAAGAAGTGAGTTAAAAGAAAAAATTTCTTTTACTCTGAAATACTTTAATAATTAAAGGAAGTTAAGCTATTTTACTTAAAGCGTATTCCAAGTAAGGTAATATCGTCATCAAAAGCTTCTGACTCTTTAAATATATTCAGTTCATCAATAATATTTTGAATAATTGAATTAACAGGGTCTTCTTGTCTTTTCTTCACTATCTTAGTAAGTTTTTCTATACCAAACTCTTGATTTTGGGTGTTTATTTGCTCTGTTACACCATCTGTATAGCAAAGTAGTAATGCGTTATCAAGTATCACTTCTCCGCTTTCTATACTAGGCAAATCATCAAACATTCCTAATACAGTAGTCCCTGTACTTAAATAAGATATTTCATTCTTATTAAGAAAAATAGGAGGGTTATGTCCAGCATTAATATAACATAACTTTTTAGTGGTACAATTGTATTTTCCTATAAAAGCAGTAATAAATTTTTCAGTCTTAGCATTATTTATAATTAAGGCATTTAACTCACTTACAAGTTGTTTAAAGCTATCTGTTTTATCTATTAAGGCTCTTAGAGCAGCTTGGAAGTTTGACATTAACAAGGCTGCGGAAACACCTTTTCCTGAAACATCAGCTATACAAAAAGCAAATTCATTTTCAGAAAGTGTAATAAAATCATAATAATCACCTCCTACAGATTGGTTGGAAATATATTGAGCTGCCACTTCTATTTTATCATTATTAGGAAAATAATTAGGAAACAACAACGCCTGCATTTCTGAGGCTAACTCCATTTCTTTTTTAATGGCAATTTTTTCTAAATTCTCTTTGTACAACCTTTTATTTTCTAAAGCAACGGCAATAACATTGGTTAACGTTTGTATAAAAGTTAAGTGTTTTATAATTGGACTCACCTCAATACTTTCTCCATCAAAATCTGCTAAAAGCAAATAAGCTATTGGGTTAGATTTATGGTAAACTGGAATTATTACATCAAATTCTGCCAATTTAGGATAAGCATTTTCATCAATAAATGTAATCTCATTAATTTCCAGTAAGTCTTTTTCTACATCAATAGAATTACATTCAGTATCAATACAAATTTCTTGTTGCCAATTAACCCCATCAAAAGCATAAAGTAGCAATTTACCAATATTTAATTGATCGATAACAACATGTTTATACAATTGAACAAGCTCTTTTTTAGACAAGTTATTATTAATGCTCTTGGTTACTTGTAACAAGATATCCAATTTCAACCTTCCGAGTTGAATTCGCTTGTTCTTATTTTTAATAACTTTTGACAATTGTGTAAAATTTATTCGTTAAAAGTACAACAAGTTTTAAAAAAAAGAAACTACAACTGTAAATTAAATTGATTTTTAAACCATAACACCCTGTAAACGCTTTAATCTTATTAAAGATTAAAATTCATGATAAAAAAGTGATTTTTTAATTTTAACAAATTGCTTCAAAAAATTTTAATTTACCTCTTAAAATAATAATTACTACCACTCCAACGACTTATAAACTATTTTTTATATTTTTGAAAAAAATAGGTATGACAGGTTTTTGAGTTTTATCATACATGTCTACCTGTATTTGGTTAGATATGTATGATTGAGTCATACATATATATAAGTTAGCTGCAAGCTGAAAAAATGAACGATAAAAAATGAAAATCAGAAAAGTAAATATTCAAGATATTGAAAAACTAAAAGAAATCGGAAAACTGACTTTTGCTGAAACTTTTTCCTCGGAAAACAGCGAGGAGAATATGAAAGAATATTTGGAAAACGGATTTTCAACGGAAAAACTGACTACGGAACTGACGGACCAAAACGCTGAATTTTACTTTGCGGAACTTGACGGAAAAACAATCGGATATTTAAAAGTAAACGTTGGAGAATCTCAAACCGAAATTAAAGACAAAAACGCACTCGAAATTGAACGGATTTACGTGCTAAAAGAATTTCACGGAAAAAAAGTCGGTCAAATATTATATGACAAAGCCATTGAATTGGCAAGAGAAAAAAATGTGGAATATGTTTGGTTGGGAGTTTGGGAACAAAACCCAAGAGCAATCCGATTTTATGAAAAAAATGGATTTAAAGCGTTTGACAAACACGTTTTCAAACTTGGAAACGATGAACAAACCGACATTATGATGAAACTAAAAATAGAATAAAGCCAGCAGCTAACAATGTATATAAAAAATAGGCGAAACAGTAATAAAATCAAGAGTTCTGGCTCGTATCAAAGTTTGTGCTTAACTGAAAGTTTGGTGCTTCGAAATCGCCTACTTTTCATATACTAACCGTTAACACAACCCTACAATGGCAACTCAAATTTGGTTTCCCAAACTTGTTGGTCACTAACATTTTCTAATTTCACTTTTAAAAATTGAGTATCTCCTTCTTTTGTTAATGTTCTGTCTATAATTTTACTTAGCTGAACATCTTCTTCATTATTTCTAATCTCATCATCCACTCTTGGTAAAAAAGGATACTGAATGGTAATTTTTTCATCTTCTGTATGTACCAAGCCCATAGCTGTCTCAAAAATTATTTCTTCAAACTTTTCAGCTATCATCTCATCATTTACTTCTTCTTTAGCTTTAGGATTAAGGTTACTTACCCACTTAAAAAATGCATCTACCGCATTTTCTTTTAAAATAGGACGAATGTATTCCGGAAATGGCGAGCGAATGTGTTCATTATCAGAAAACCAAAAATTAAAAGTTTGTTCAACTAATTCACTACTTTCAACGGTATTAGGTTCTAATGCTTTCATATGTCTTTATTTATTGTTTTTTATCGGTCATATGGAACTCCCTTAATAATCATTCCTCCAGTGTGAGAAATTTTTTACTCATGGTCGTTTCATAATGTTTATACTTTAAATTTTATTCAAAAGTACCTTAAACACTTTATTCCTGAAATGATATAAATCATATAGAAAAATATAACAAACAAATATTTACCTTGATTAATAGCTATTTATATGATTATAATCATACAGAATACTGATTTATCTCATTTTAACCCTAACCTATCCTATCTAACTTAGCACCATAATTTAAAGACTAAAAAAATGGCTGCAACAGAACTTAAGTTATTCGATTTTTCTAAAGAACCCATAAGGGTTTTACATTTCACATGGATCGCATTTTTTCTAACCTTTTATGTTTGGTTTAATATGGCTCCATTAGCAACCACCATGCTCGATAGCATTGATTGGTTGACAAAATCACACATAAAGGTATTAATGATATGTAACGTTGCCCTTACCATACCGGCTCGTATTGTAGTTGGTGCCATGATAGATAAATACGGTCCGAGAAGGGTTTTTTCGGGCTTAATGGTTATTATGGGAATTCCCGCCATTTTTTTCGCTTTCGGAAACTCTTTTATTCAACTAATGATTGCCCGATTAATATTAGGGTCTATAGGTGCCGGATTTGTAATTGGGATTAAAATGGTTGCCAACTGGTTTCCTGCAAAAATGGTAGGAAGAGCCGAAGGACTTTATGCAGGTTGGGGGAATTTTGGATCGGCAGCAGCAGCAGGAAGCTTACCATTTTTCACCATACATTTAATGGATAAATGGTTAGGATTTGGAGACGACAGTTGGAGATGGACGTTGTTTCTTAATGCACTTATTTGTATGATTTATGGAGTGATTTACTGGTTCTTAGTAAAAGATAATCCCCCGGGAAAGAAACAAGTAATGGCTAAGAAAACCGAACCTATGATGGTTACTTCTTACAAAGATTTAGTTCAATACATTTTATGGTCGTTCCCATTAGTTGGTGCTATGGGCGTATTAGCTTGGAAAATTCAAACCGTTCAGATTATTACAGATGGTTTATCTCATAACCTATACTCTGAAAATGTATTGTACATTATTTATGGTGTGCTAGCTTTATTGTATGTCGGGCATGTAATTAAAACCTTACAAGTTAACCTTCCTTATTTAAAAGCAGGAGTGCCGGAAAAAGACAAGTACAGCTGGGGAAGTGTGGCTGCTCTAAACAGTACCTACTTTGCTAATTTCGGTGCTGAGTTAGCCGTAGTTTCCATGTTACCTATGTTTTTCGAGTCGGTTTTTGCTCCATTAATGAATGATGCCGGAGAAAAAATTATGACAGCTGAAATGGCGGGATTAGTTGCCGGTTCTTTTGCCTTTGTAAACTTGGTAGCTCGTCCGTTAGGAGGGTTACTTTCCGACATGATGAGCAGCAGAAAACGAACCATGCTTATTTACATGATAGGAATTGCTATTGGATTTTTCGGAATGGCATTAATAGGAAAATATGATGCAGTGGTGGAAGGAGAGCAAACGATTGTTCCTATGTTTGATGGAATGTGGTGGCTCGTTGTTTCTGTAATCATTACTATTGGTTGTTCATTCTTTGTGCAAGGAGCTGAAGGAGCCACCTTTGCGGTAATTCCCATGGTAAATAAAAAAATGACAGGTCAAATTGCTGGTATGGCAGGAGCTTACGGCAATGTAGGTGCTGTTATCTACCTTGTTATTTTCTCTTTAGTAGATGCCAAAACATTCTTCTACATAGTAGCAGCAGGAGCTGCACTAAGCTTTATCTTTTGTTGGCTAATGCTCGAAGAACCAAAAGGCTCTCATGGAGAAGATGATGATGATGAATTTGAGAATTAAAAACTATAAACATAAATTAACTAAAACAACACATCATGTCAAAAACAAACATAGAACAATGGGATGTTGAAGATGATAACTTCTGGCGTTCAACAGGAAAAAAAATAGCAAATAAAAATCTTTGGTTCTCCATCCCTGCCCTACTCTTAGCTTTTGCAGTATGGATTATGTGGGGAGTGATTATCAAATACATGAAAGATTTTGGCTATAACTTTGGCTTAACAGATGGTTTAACACCTGGTTCTGATGAATTCAACAATGCTCTTGCCGAAGTAAACAATCTCTACTACACGCTTCCCGCCATAGCAGGATTAGCAGGAGCTACCTTACGATTACCCAACTCATTTTTAATTTCGTTAGGAGGCGGGCGAAATGTAATTTTCGTTACAACGGCTTTGTTACTTATTCCTGCTATTGGAACTGGTATTGCCTTAAGTGATTTAAACACTTCTTATATGGTATTTGCCATAATGGCAATGCTCTCAGGTTTTGGAGGTGGAAACTTCTCCTCTTCTATGAGCAACATCAGTTTTTTCTTTCCTAAAAAAATGCAAGGATATGCGTTGGGAATGAATGCTGGAATTGGTAACTTAGGCGTAGCTACCATGCAAAAATTAATTCCTTTTGCTGTTGGATTTTCTTTATTTGGCGTTGCTGGAGCTTCTCTTGGTGTTGAAGGTGGTGGTCCACTTGCAGGGGTTCAAAACGCTGGATGGGTTTGGGTTCCTTTACTTTTAGCTGCGGTTGTAGGTGCTTTTTTCGGAATGAACAATGTAATTACAGGCACACCTCAACTACCAAATACAGCTCAAGGTGTAGGAAAAACCTTATACATGGTTACCCTTGGGGTTATTGCTTCAGCCATTGGTTCTTACCTTTTAGTTGGGCTAAAAGTAAATATGTGGATAGTTTTACCTGTAGTAATCATACTGGCTGTATTGCTTATGAAATACGCTACTCCGGGAGAGATAAAAGCCAACCTAAACAAACAATTTTCTATACTAAGCAGTAAGCATAATTGGATAATGACTGTTATTTACACCATGACTTTTGGTTCCTTTATCGGCTTTTCAGCTGCTTTCCCTAAACTTTGTCAGGATATATTTGTCTATACCAACCCCGATGATCCTTCTTTTATCAATCCTAATGCACCCAACTTTATGCTTTGGGCTTTTATCGGACCGGCAATTGGAGCATTAGTACGTCCAATTGGAGGAATTTTATCTGACAAATTTAATAGTGGTGCAAAAGTTACTATGGTAAGTACTTTAATGCAAGTTGTGGGAGCTTTAGCAGTAGCCTATTTTGTTATTCAAGCAAGAGAAGCGGCAACTCCTGAAACCTATTGGTGGCCATTTTTTGGATGTTTTATGTTATTATTTCTTGCTACTGGTATTGGAAATGGCTCTACTTTTAGAAGTATCCCTTACATATTCAACAAAGAACAAGCGGGTCCTGTTTTAGGATGGACTGCTGCTATTGCTGCTTATGGAGCTTTTATTATTCCAAAAGTTTTTGGAGAACAAATTAAAGCTGGAACACCAGAATATGCGCTTTATGGTTTTACTGCTTATTATGTAATATGTTTAATATTAAACTGGTGGTACTATCAAGGTCCAAAACGTGAATTTGATAATCCATAAAAAGACATTCATAATGGAAGCTTATTTAATGACATATCTCAGTCTTTTTCTCTTAATAAAATCATTATTTTGTATATAGAAATTTATAAAACAATATATATCATGAAAACTATAAAAAAATTACTACTGGGATTAGGCATTTTATTAAGCCTTCCTACGTTTGCTCAATTCACCCTTGATGGTGAGATAAGACCAAGGTTTGAATACCGAAATGGTTTTAAAAACATACTCGATTCTACACAAAGCCCTGCTGCTTTTGTTGATCAAAGAACAAGGTTAAATTTTGGCTATAAAACAGATGGCTACATTTTTAAAATTACCGTTCAAGATATTCGTGTGTGGGGTAGTCAGCCACAAACAGTAGGAACAGCTGCTCAACAAAATAATAACGGAGCTTATATTGCTGTTCATGAAGCTTGGGCAGAAGCATTACTAAATGAAAAATGGTCGTTAAAATTTGGTCGTCAAGAAATTGCTTATGATGACCACCGTATCTTTGGAGATTTAGGTTGGGCTCAGCAGTCAAGAGCTCACGATGCGGCTTTATTAAAATTTAAAAATGAAAAAACAAAAATAGATTTTGGTGTTGCTTACAATCAGGATAAAGCAGCGTTAAGTGGCACAGATGCTCAATTTGGAACATATAAAGCCATGCAATACATGTGGTTAAACCATCAATTATCCGATAATTTTAATGCCAGCATTCTCTTTTTAAATTTAGGAAAAGAGCAATTAGATTACGATAGTTCAGGCGTTGCTCCGGGAACTGCTACTGCTTACTATAAAGATAATTACAGTCAGACTGCGGGAACCAGATTGGTTTTCAAAAAAAACAAATTCCAATTAGCTGCTGCTTTTTACTACCAAATGGGTGTTGATGGCAATAGAAACACTGTTTTCACTGATGTAGAAGGCGAATATAACAGAGAAATTCAGGCTATGAATGTTAGACTGGAAGCCAATTATAAAGTGTCGGAAAAATTTGCTCTACACGCAGGTTTTGAACACCTCAGCGGTCAAAGTCAAACCGATACTTCTTTTAGTTACAGAACAGTAAACCATTCATTTACTCCTCATTTTGGTACTAACCACAAATTTAATGGCTACATGGATTACTTCTATGTTGGCAACCATATTGGTTCTGTTGGTTTAAATGATGCTTTCTTTGGTTTAAAATACACACATAAAAAATTTTGGTTAGGAGCTGATGTTCACTATTTCTTAGCTGCTGAAGAAGTACTTGACGGATACAAAATTCAATTAGACAATAATGCTGCAATTGCTGCAGGAACACCACTTTCTGAAATTGACCAATTACAAGCAATGGACAATTATTTAGGAACGGAAATAGACGTTACTTTTGGTTTTAAACTTTCTAAAGGAGTGGATGTTAAAGGCGGATATTCTGTATTAATAAACACCGAAACTTTATCTTATTTAAAAGGTGTTACAGATGCTAATGGTAGAGGTATTGAAGGTACTCATAATGGATGGGGTTGGTTAATGTTAACTATCAAACCAAAGTTTATTACTGGAGAGGAGAAAAAAGAAGCTCCAACAGTTAATTAAAAAAAAGTTCACCTTATGATGAGCATCATAAA
This sequence comes from Flavobacteriales bacterium, assembly GCA_026196775.1. GTDB lineage: Bacteria > Bacteroidota > Bacteroidia > Flavobacteriales_E > Vicingaceae > BRH-c54. Next base: position 152,080 of record JAPHUD010000023.1, on the reverse strand, counting down.
CAAAAAGATTTTTCATAGCTACATTTGCTTAGTTTTAGAGTAACCAAAAGTAGTTTTACAAAAACATGTAGTTTTTTAGTTAGGTTAAAAGGTCGCATACCCCTCCGGTTGCGGCCTTTTTACTTGCACAAAGTATGATATTAATCATAGCTTTTAACGTTGTTTAAAATTAATTTTGTTAGATAGGGCTATAAAACTACAAATGAAAACCGCTGCAAGCATATTATCTATTTTAATTGTTAGTCTATTCTTAGGATGTGTAAAAAATGCTATTGAACCAGTTGAACCTACTCCAACCAATACAAATACTATAGCTGACGAAAACATTACCTACAACAAAACCATTAAACCTATAATAGACCAAAATTGCGGTGGTTGTCATCATCCACAAACATTAAACATTTTACCCTATTTAACCAATTACGAAGAGGTAAAATTTGAAGCTGAAAACGGCACATTGGTTTCAACTATATTTGATGCTAATCCTCGTTTAATGCCTCCTTCAAATCCATTGTTAAACAAAGAAAAAGAGTTAATAACCAAATGGATAAATCTGAATTATCCTAAATAATAAAAAAGCCATGTCAAAATCTATCCAATTATTATTACTTCTGCTAATTGTATTAAGTGGTTGTAAAAAAGAAAAGAACATCGAACCCTTCAGTCCCGAAGAAGATTTTTATGGAGATTATAATCCTACATACATTTCTCCTCCTACCCTCACCTACTTACCTCCAATGAGAAATCCAGAATTTAATAAAATGAGCTTAGAAGGTGTTGCTCTCGGGAAAAATTTATATTACGACAAAATATTGAGTACCAACGGACTTTCTTGCTCTTCTTGCCATTTAAAAGGAGAGTCTTATTCTATTTCTATTATGGGACCAACCGGAACAGCAGTACTTCCTCATGTAAACATTGGTTGGCATCAATATCATGGTTGGAATGGTGGCGAGCATCATTTAGATGATGTTGCTCTTGCAGATTTAGCTGAAGGAAATCCCTTTTTAAATGCCAATAACGATAGTATTCTTAATAGATTTAAAAGAAACGAGTTCTATCAAAAAGCTTTTTGGAAAACATTTGGTATAAAAATTACCGAATTAAGCACTCCTGAAAGACAGAAATATATCAGCTATGCACTAGCTCAATTTATGCGAAGCATGGTTTCCGGAGATTCTAAATTTGATAAATACATGCGTGGAGAAGCTGCTCTAACTTCTTCTGAAATGAATGGCTTTGTTGTTTATATGGACGACAACCGTGGAGATTGCTACCATTGCCACGGAAGTGCCGGAAACCCTTTATGGACTGATGGTGAATTCCACAACAATGGTTTAAATAGTTCTTTTTCGGGAGTTGATCAAGGAAGGTTTTTAGTTACCGGAAACCCAGCAGATATGGGGAAATTTAGAACACCAACATTAAGAAATATTGCGTTAACAGCTCCTTATATGCACGACAATCGTTTTGCAACTTTAGAAGAAGTTATCAATTTTTACAGTAGTGGATTACAACAATCGGCAACTGTAGATCCGCTAATGACACATATTAATCAAGGAGGAGCTCAATTGTCTGCGTCCGACAAAGCAGATTTATTAGCATTTTTACGCACCCTAACCGATTCCACATTTATTAATAACCCTGCTTTTTACTGATTTATATCATTTTTTAAACTGTAAATCAGCAGTAATTTTATCAAAAAAGAAATATTGATATGAATAACATCATATTTAATCAATTTGATAAAACAGAAAAAAATGAAGATAATAGACCATGAAACAGGAAAAAGACTAAAAGAGTTAAAAACTTCTGACCCTGTAAAAGCTAATACCGAGAAAGACGAAATCTCCATTGAAAGTGAACTTTCTCCAATGGATCCTCCTGATGCCTATTCAACTCTTGCTCAGTTGAAAAATGAAGACACCCCTTTTAATGATGCACTGAATGTTTTTGTTGAAGAACATAAAGAACTATCTAAAATTATTGATGACTTTGAAAAAGCGTTAAGTGCATTTAAAGAAGCTCAGTATGTAATTAATGATGAAATAAACAACAGTTTTAAACAGTTTTTTGATTTTTTCGACAACAATTTACTGCCTCATAACAGAAAAGAAGAGAAAATTCTTTTCCCCATTCTTAACAAAGCACTTTTAGCAAACAATGAACATGGTACAGGAGAAGAACCAATTACAGCGGTTGACCTAATGGAAGATGATCATATAAAATTTATTCAACTTGGGGCGTTAACTTTTAACCTATTAGGATTAGCTCCTAGGTATAGAGATGAACAGGCCAGAATGTTTACTTATGATGTGGCTTATAACAATGCCAAAGAACTGGTTGAATTGCTTAAACTTCACATTTTTAGAGAGGACAATACCCTCTTTCCACTTGCTCAAAAATTTTTAAGTAAAGAAGAATTAAAAACCATTCAGTCAGAATTACATTAATTACATCAATAGTTTTGTCTAAAATTGAGTAATTTTCAATCAAAATAAAACACCCCAATTAGAAACAATGAATTCAGCATCTCAAATAAAAGATCAATTTGGTAGAGTTCACGATTACTTGAGGATTTCTCTCACAGAAAGATGTAATTTAAGATGTTTTTACTGCATGCCTGCAGAAGGTATTGAACTCTCTGAAAAGTCTCATTTAATGAGTCATGAAGAAGTAATTGCCATTGCTAAAACTTTTGTGGAGATGGGGGTAAAAAAAATTAGATTAACAGGAGGTGAACCTTTAATTAAAAAAAACATTGAGAAAATTATTACTGAATTAACCCAACTACCCATAAATTTGGGTATTACCACCAATGGGATTTTACTCGACAACTATTTTGAATTATTTAAAACATCTGGAGTTAAAGACATAAACATTAGCTTAGATACACTCGACAAAAAAAAGTTTGAAGAAATAACCAGACGAGATTATTTTGATAGAGTTATTAGTAATATAAATCTTTATGAGGCAAATGGTTTTAATGTAAAAATAAACAACGTAATTATTAAAGATGTAAACGATAATGAAATTAACGACTTTATAGAATTTACAAAAGATAAAAATGTTGCCATCAGGTTTATTGAGTTTATGCCTTTTGATGGGAATAAATGGAGTACCGAAAAAGTAATTACCTTAAACGAAATTTTATCGGCAGCCGAAAAAAAATATGGTTCTGAAAACATTATTAACCTAAAAAGCAAGAAAAACGGAACAGCTAAAAACTTTCAAATAAAAGGGTACAAAGGTTCTTTTGGGGTTATTAGTACTGTTTCTAATCCATTTTGTGATAGCTGCAACAGAATTAGATTAACTGCTAACGGAAGAATAAAAAATTGTTTATTCTCTACCTCTGAAACCAACCTACTAACTCCACTTAGAAATGGTGAGGATATTAAATCCATTATTATGGATGGTATTTACCACAAAAAACAAGTGCGAGGTGGTATGACTTCCGACAAAGATTTTTTTGACCCAGAGAAAAATGCCAACAATAGAACAATGATAGCTATTGGAGGTTAACTAATTAAATCTATAAATTTTAATTGTCAAACTAATTATAAGAAGGTGCCGAACGAATTTTTGATGGAGTATAAATAATAGAAAGTTCTGTTCCACCTCTTCCATTACTTGAATTATTTAAAGATGATGTATTATAATCGTAACTCATTCTATAAATAATGTTTTTATGCATAATTCCGGCATTAATTATTACTGCATCATTCCATCTTACATCAACTCCACAAACTAATGTATAATCATTGTCTTTCAGTTTATAATACGCTAATGCTCCAAAGTTTATTTCTTTAGCTGTTCTTTGTAAAAGAAACAACGAGCGTACATCTATCATCAAATTAGGATTCACATCAAATTTACTTCCTCCATTAAATGTCCATCTAATTGGCAGCTTGGAATCACTTGCATCTGTAAATGATTCTTTAGGCATATTGATATGAAATAACGAAGCTCCAACATAAGGTCTTATTTTTGAATTTTTATCAGTATGCACATAAGCAACTCCCCAGTTAAAATCGGGAACAACTAAATTGTTTTTACTAAATACTTCTCCAGAAGGAATATCTTCATTAAACCCACCATTGCTATATTGACTATCAAAAATAAATTCTTGTTGATCAATTCTCTTATACAAAACACCCGCTTGTAAACCCGTAAGAATCTTATACTTATTTTGCAGTGGATCAGAAATTTGATAACTTCCTGATATCATAAAGTTAAAAGAATTAATAAACCCAGCTAAGTCATTATTGGTAGCATAAGCCCCAACTCCCCATCTAGCATTTAGTTTAGTATCGAAAGTTATTCCTGTAGAAGTAAAACTAGAAGAAGAAATAGAACCCCATTGTGTTCTATACAGTGCTCCAATCCTAAAATCTCCATTTTCTATATATCCTGTTAGTGCAGGATTTAATAATATAGGAGAAGCATCATATTGAGATAAATGAGCATCTTGAGCTTTTACCTGATTACAAAAACCAAAAGCTACTACTATTGAAATTATATATATATGTTTCATATTCATATTTTTTTATTAAACATTAAACTATCTTATTAAAGCAATTTTTCCTGATTTATCATATTTAAGCCCATCAATGGTTTCCGCTTTAATGGTGTAAACATAAGTACCTACTGGAACTTCTTCTCCATTGTGAGTTCCGTTCCAACCATTTTCGGCATCATTAGAACTAAAAATCATTTCTCCCCACTCATTGTAAATTCTAAAATTAACATACACAAATGGACCTCCTCTCACAAAGAACACATCGTTATTTCCATCTCCATTAGGTGTAAAAGCGGTAGGGAAATTAGGAGGGTAAATAATAACATTATCTTCCTCAATTTTAATTTCTTTGCTTGTAGAATCAACACAACCAGCAGCACTCGTAACATATTGAGTAATTACATACACTCCTGGAACGGTATAATTATATACAGGGTTTTGAATATTTGATGTTCCTAAATCATCTCCGAAATCCCAATTCCATGAATTTGCTCCTGACGATTGGTCATTAATATTCACATCAACTCCAACATAAAAAGGCGGAAGACCAAAACTAAAATCGGCAATTGGTAATGGGTTTATAGTAATGGATTGGGAAATACTATCTTTACATCCAGTAGTAGTTGTTACTACTAAGGTAATAGTATAATTTCCGTCAGAAAGATAAGTATGCGTAGGATTTTGAACAAATCCAAACCCACCATCACCAAAGTTCCATTCCCAACTCAATATACTTCCTGAAGCAACCACAGTACTATCATAAAAATTAATTGCTTGTCCAACACATTGACCAGAAAAACTAAAATCAACTGTTAACGGATTATTAACCGTAATGGTCATTGTATCCGCTCTATCAGAACAAGTAGTCCCACTAATTGTTGTTAACATTACCTGAACACTTCCATTAGTAATATCGGCAGCACTCATCACATAAACAGCATTCAAATCTGTATTATTAGGAACAAAAGTACCCGTCCCACTTGTTGTCCACGTTCCTCCTGTAGCATATTGTACATTCCCATTTAAATAAACCGAATCAACTGTAGTACAAATGGTTTGATCAGTTCCTGCATTAGCAATTGGCACATAGTCAAAATTGATGGTTATGGTATCGTTTCCTGAAGAACAACCTCCATCATTATTTGTGGTTGTTAAATAGATATCTACAGAACCAGCTGCAGAATCTGTTGCACTTGCTAAATAAGAAGTAGTTAACACAGTATCTGATGGATTAAATGTTCCTGTACCATTGGTTGTCCAGATTCCTGAAGAAGAACCTCCTGAAACAACTCCATTTAATGGTACATTTAAGTTGTCAGCACAAATAGTTTGGTCTACTCCAGCATTAGCGTATGCTGCACTTCCAAATGTTACTACCATAGTATCAGATGCTGGTGAACAATTACCGTTGTTTGTTGATGTTAAAATAAACATTATCGTTCCTGCAGTTGTATCTGCTGAAGTAATCTGATAAATTGGTGACATGACAGAGTCATGTGGAAAAAATGTTCCTGTTCCAGTAGTAGTCCATTGCCCAGTAGTAGAACCATTAAACACAGCTCCCATCAATTGTGTTTGAGTGCTTGTTAAACAAACCGACTGATCCGGACCGGCATTAACACCAATACCTGTAGTTATTGAAATTAATAATGAATCAACAACAGGATTACATAATCCATTATTAGTTGAAGTTAAGTAAATAGTAACTCCACCATTAGATATATCTGTAGCACTTGCAGTATATGTTGGGTTCATTATAGTATTATTTGAGAAAGTTCCAGTTCCGCTTGTTGACCATATTCCTGTTGTAGTTGGACCACTAACAGAACCGTTTAAACTAAACGTAGCATTTGTGCCACATACAACTTGGTCAGGTCCTGCTTCTACAACAGGAGCCGGTGTAATAGTTAACACCATGAAATCTGCTGCCGGACTACAACTATTGGTAGCGTTTAGCACTAAATTAACCGAACCAGCAGCAGTATCGGCACTACTTGGTATATAAGTAGCATTTAAAACAGTATCAGAAGGTACAAAAGTACCAGAGCCTGATGTAGTCCATTGTCCACTTGTTGCCCCTCCTGTAATTGAACCATTTAAGGTTATTGTTGCATTGTTAGCACAAACCGTTTGATCCGCTCCTGCATTGGCTGTTCCTGTTGGAAACAAGTTAATCACCACTGTATCTGTTACAGGAGCACAATTTCCAATATTAGTTGCTGTAAGATACAAAACGACCCCTTGATTTACAGAATCTGCTGCGCTCGCATTATAAGTAGCATTAAGCGTGGTATTGTTTGGCGTAAATGTTCCTGTTCCACTCGTTGACCAACTTCCTGTGTTAGATGCTCCCGATACACTTCCATTTAAAGGAACATTTAAATTACTAACACACACTGTTGTATCATTACCTGCATTTACAACTGGTGCAGGTGTAATGGTTATTATCATATCATCAGTTGCATTATTACAACTATTTGCGGTTAGTGTAATGATTACCGAACCACTAGCTATATCTGCCGCACTAGGAAGATAAGTTACATTTAAATTGGTATTGTTTGGAGAGAATGCTCCTGTTCCACTTGTTGACCAAACTCCACCTGATGCATTTCCTGTTATTATTCCGGTTAAACTTACATTAACATTGTTAGCACAAACAGATTGATCCGCTCCTACATTTGCTCCTCCGGCAGGTAAAATAGTGATTACCATGTCATCAAAAACAGCATTACAATTGCCGTTATTTGTTGATGTTAACGTTAACGTTACTGTTCCTGCTATCGAATCTTGGGCACTAGCTTGATAAACCGCATTCAAATTGGTATTACTAGGAACAAAAACACCTGTTCCCGAAGTTGTCCAAACACCTGTTGAAGTTGGCCCACTAACAGAACCACTTAAATTTACACTTAAATTATTTACACATATTGTTTGGTCAGGCCCTGCATTAACTACAGGTTCTGGTGTTATTGTCAACAACATAGAATCAACAACACTTAAACAATTTCCATTTCCTGTAGATGTTAGGTATAACATTACAGAACCATTTGCTATTTCTGAAGCAGTTGGCATATAGGTTGCATTTAAAGTAGTATTATTTGGAGCAAAAGCACCTAAACCTCCCGACCATTGAGCTCCAGTTGCAATGCTAACTGCTCCGTTTAATGTTGCTGTTGCATTATTAGCACAAACCGATTGATCTACACCTGCACTAACTGTTGGGGCTGGAGTAAAGGTAATAACCATTTGATCAGCTTCCGGATTACAATTACCATTACCTGTTGTTGTTAACGTTAATGTTAAACTTCCAGAGGCTATTTCACCACTTGTTGGTGTATAAATAGCATTTAACGCAGTATTACTCGGTGTAAATATTCCTAACCCACCTGTCCACTGACCACCTGAAGCTAAATTAACCGAACCATTTAAAGTAACATTTGCATTATTGGCACATACTGTTTGATCTGCCCCTGCATTGGCTGTTGGTGGCGGAGTAATTGTAATCGTCATATTATCAGATACTGCATTACAATTACCATTTCCTGTTGTTGTTAATGTTAACGTTACCGTACCTGCTGTTATTTCCCCTGCTGAAGGAGTGTAAGTTGCTCCTAATGATGCATTACTTGGGTTAAACGAGCCTGTCCCTCCCGACCAAATACCTCCTGTCGCTCCTGTTACAGATCCATTTAACGTAACTGTAGGATTATTACTACATGATGTTAAATTAGCACCTGCATTAGCTGTTGGGATTGGTGTTATTGTTAAAGTCATACTATCCGTAACTGCTAAGCAATTTCCATTTCCTGTTGTTGTAAGGTAAAGTACCACTGAACCAGCTGTAACTTCTGCTGCTGAAGGAGTATATGTAGCATTTAACGTAGTATTATTTGGAGAAAATGTTCCACTTCCTCCTGTCCAAACAGCTCCTGAAGAAATTGTTAAAGAACCATTTAATGTAATTGTTGGATTATTAGCACATACCGTTTGATTTACTCCAGCTTCAACAGTTGGTGATGTTGTAAAGAAAACTGTCATATTATCTGATGTAGAAGCACAATTTCCATTTCCTGTTGTTGTCAATGTTAATGTTACCGAACCTGAAGCAATTTCTCCGGCAGTTGGGTTATAGGTTGCATTTAGCGTATTATTATTTGGTGTAAACACTCCTAAACCGCCTGACCAAACTCCACCTGTTGCTATAGCAACTGAACCATTTAAAGATATGGCAGCATTATTTGAACATAAGGTTTGATCTGCTCCTGCATTAGCAGTCGGTGGCAATGTAAATGTCAGTTGGACATTGTCCGAAACAGCATTACACAAACCATTTCCTGTAGAGGTTAATGTAAGTATTACACTACCATTAGAAATCTCAGTTGCAGAAGGAGTATAAATGGCATTTAAAGCTGTTGCACTTGGATTAAACGAGCCAGTTCCTCCCGACCAAAATCCTCCTGTTGCTCCAGAAACCACTCCGGAAAGTGTTGCACTTGCATTATTCGCACATAATGTTTGGTTAGCTCCTGCATTAACTTGAGGGGCAGGAGTTATCGTAATGGTCATGTTATCAGTTTCCGAATTACAACTACCATTTCCGGTAGTGGTCAACGTTAATGTTACTGTTCCTGCGGTTATCTCAGCAGCCGAAGGCATATAAGTTGCATTAAGTGTGGTATTGTTAGGAGTAAATGTTCCTGTTCCTCCTGACCAAATTCCTCCTGAAGCTATCGTAACCGATCCATTTAACGTTACTAATGCATTATTCCCACAAACCGTTTGATCCGCTCCTGCATTTACGGTTGGAGCTGGCGTTATGGTAATAGTCATATTATCTGTTACTGCACTACAGTTTCCATTTCCTGTTGTAGTTAATGTTAGGTTTACCGTTCCAGCAGCTATTTCTGCTGCTGTTGGTGAATAAGTAGCATTTAAGGTGGTATTATTTGGAGAGAAATTACCTAATCCTCCCGACCAACTTCCTCCTGTAACCCCTGTTACAGAACCATTTAAACTAACATTCGAATTGTTGGCACAAACGGTTTGATTTGCTCCTGCATTTGCTGTTGGTGAAGGAGTAAATGTTATTAAAATATTATCTGAAACTGCATTACAATTACCATTACCTGTGGTTGTAAGTGTTAATGTTACATTACCACTAGTAATTTCTCCTGCAGTTGGTGTATAGGTTGTATTTAAAGAAGTATTATTTGGAGAAAAAGTTCCTGCTCCTCCTGACCAAACACCTCCTGTTGCTATTGTAACTAATCCTGCTAATGTAGCATTCGGATTATTTTCACAAACACTTTGATTTACTCCTGCATTTGCTGTTGGTGCAGGTCCAAAAGTTACTACCATAGAATCTACTTCTGGATAACATGTTCCATTACCTGTTGTAGTTAAGTACAAGGTAAGTGAACCACTAGAAATTTCTCCAGCTGTTGGTGTGTATGTTGCATTTAATGCTGCTGCATTAGGAGCAAAAGATCCCGCTCCTCCAGACCAAACTCCTCCTGTTGCAATAGTTACAGTTCCACCTAAGGAAACTGCAGGATTATTACCACAAACGGTTTGATCAACACCTGCATTAACTGTTGGAGCTGGGGTAAATGTAATATTTACTTGATCCGTTTCAGGAAAACAAATACTAGTTGAAGCTAATGTTAATGTAACATTTCCAGCTAATATATCTCCATTACTTGGAACATATTTGGCATTTAAAGTTGTATTATTTGGAACAAAAGTACCTGAACCATTAGATGTCCAAATACCTGTTGTAGCCCCTCCTGTAACAGAACCATTTAGTTGAGCACTATCATTAGCACAAACAATAATATCAGCACCAGCATTAACAAAAATTTTCCCTGAAAACTCAGAAAAATAACCAAATCGAGTACCTGTAGAAGCTCCTCCATTAATTAAACCAACAGAAAAAACATCAGTAGAATTGGTAATTAAGTTATTCGTTCCAACAGGAACGTCTACTGTATTATAGTTTATCTGCGCTGCTAACCAAAGCCCACCCGTATTAGGTACAGGAGCAAAAGCAGCTGCTGGAATTAAAGCCGGATTTCCATTTAACTGAAAATTTCCTTCGTTCCCCGCTTGTACAACTATATTTAAACCAAAAAACTCTGTTGTTGAACGCACCACATTCACTTGCGAAGAACCAGCACAATTTAATGGTGGCAACAAAGCTCCTCCCGTTTCACATCCAAACCCTGAAACATGATAAACATAAGCAGGTTGAGAACATGTGATATATGTTGATGGGTTATTAATAGTAACCCTAAATGTTTCTCCTGCAAATAAAGTAGCTACATTTACTCCCGCTACATTTATAACATTATTATTAGCTGTTGAAACAATGTAAGCATATTCAGGAGTTGTTAATCCTCCTTTTGTTACTATGTACTCATTTCCTACAATATCAACTGGTACAATTTGATCTCCATTTAAATCTCTACACCCTGCAGGTGCTGGATTTACAGAATCATCTTTTATGGAAACAGCAATTGGTTGATCTGAAACTATAGCTGTCCCAGCAGGATTGTCTGCTCCAACACCTCCAGTAACAGCTCCCGAATAAGTTTGTCCCCTGTTTAATGTTATAGAATAAGAAGCTAAAGCAGGATGCCCTCCGTCTAAAGGTACTCTAGGGTAAATCAATACGGTAGTGTTATCAACTGTTGCTACAATATCAAAAGATGTATAGGCGGGTGGAGTGTAAACGCCATTTGCCCAAGTATTCTGAAAAGGAGTATAAAATTCTGTTCCAAGACCATTAGCTCCTTTCAAAGCAAAAATATCTGGATTTAAAGGTGTAGTAACTTCATAATAACAAGTTATGTTTGCTGTTGAAGAAATATGAAGTCCTGTATTTAAAACCACATCCTGAGGTGCTGTTTCTAGATCGGCTGTATGCGGTGTCATGTCCTCAATATGACCTGAATTTGCAGGTATATTTATAACTATTGGAGTTCCTCCATTAAAAGCTAAATTAGCTGGTTGTTCAATAGTAACCGTTGCAGCTGTTGCTCCTGTTGCCATTACTAACCTTAACCCATGAGTTCCTGCTGCCCCATGTCCTGAAGTAACTTCAGGTGGTGCAAACCAAAACTCATTGCTAGTTTGTGCAAAAGAGAAATGAAAAAAACAAATTGAGAATATTATAAAAACGAGAAAGTAACTTCTTTTCATAGACTATATTTTTTGAACAATGTTGCCTTTTACCGTTTTTAATTATAAAAGGTTTCATTTAAAATTTACTAGTAAAAAAGATTATTACTTAATTTACCTGAAAAAAATCATATCTTTAAGCCTATTTATAATCTAACTTTGACAGATATTAAATACTAGTTAACATGGACTCTTTTTTAAAACAATACTGTTCAAAAGAATGGATAGATTTTATTGAATTTCACAAATCCGTTTATACCTTACGAAAAGACAACCTAGTTTTTAAAGAAGGCGATGATGTTAAAGGATTATTCATTATTAATAAAGGAAAAGTAAAAGTCTTTTCAAACGAATCAACTGGTAAAGAAAAAATTTTTAGACTTGCAGGAGAAGGAGAAATTTTAGGACATAGAGGCTTTGGTGGAGATTGGGTTTATCCTGTTTCTGCAAAAACTTATGAAGAAACCACTCTTTCATTTATCCCCCTAAACATATTCAACTTACTAGCAAAAACCAATATTGAATTTACCTATCAATTGATGATGTTTTTTGCCGAAGAACTCAGAAATTCAGAAACGAAAATTAATCACCTTCAAGTAAAAAATAGAGTTGCCAGAGCAATTCTTTACAATTATACCATTTTTGGTGCTGATAAAAAAGACCCTCAACTTTTAAGTTTTACCATTCCTCGTAAAGACTACGCCAGCCTAACAAATACAACCTACGAAAGTATTATTAGAGCTCTTAAAGAGCTCAATGATGAAAAAATCATACAAAACTCTGGAAAAAACATAAAAATTCTAGATTTTAACGCCCTTGAAGCCTTAACCAATCAATAATTCATTCTCTTTTCCTCCTTCTTTTTAATGTTTTTTATATATGACATAAATCATATACCACTATGATTCATGTCATTTATTTTTTCTAAAAATGAACTGAATTTTATACCATCACTAAGATTTAGTAATAAAATATATGATTCAAATCAATAAAAGATAAAAACAATGAAACTAAAATCAATTGTAATATCACTTTCTATTGTTACTATAAGCATTAATTTAAATGCACAAAACGGTAAAGAAGTGTTTAAACAAAATTGTAGTGCTTGTCACTCTATAGGTAAAGGAAAATTAGTTGGTCCCGACTTAGAAGGAATACACACTAAGCGATCTGAAGAATGGATTCTTAGTTTTGTAAAAAATGCACAAGCTTTTGGAGAAAAAGATGCTGATGCAAAGGCAATAATTACAGAATATGGCTATCCTATGCCAAACCAAAATGTTAATGATGCTGAAATAAAAGCTATAATAAGCTACATTGCAGAAAGCGGCCCTACTACTACAAATTCTCTTGAAGAAGCAGAACCAGCAGAAGAAATTACTGCTGATCCAATCTTAGACCCTGCAAACGCTTCTGCTAGTGATATAACAACAGGTTTACATTTGTTTGAAGGAAGCAAAAGACTCGAAAATGGCGGAGTATCATGTATCACATGTCATAATGTTCAACATAGAGATTTAATTGGGGGTGGTTTACTCGCTAAAGATTTAACAAAAGTATATGAAAGATTGGGTGGAGCAGGGCTAAATGGGATACTAAGTGCACCTCCTTTTCCTGCTATGGCTTCCTCATATCAAAATCATCCACTAACAGAAAAAGAAATATATCAACTTTCTGCATTTTTTAATGATGCAGTAGTAAACAATGTATATCAACCACAGAGAGTATATAACGATCACCTACTTATTTATGGAGGAGGAGTAGCCTTCTTAGTAATAGCCTCTATTATATTATTAGTATATATAGAACGAAAAAGAAAATGTGTGAAAGAAGACATTTACAAGAGACAAATTAAAGCAGCAACATCAAAAAATATTTATTAACACACGCCTCTCCTCTTAAGTGAGATTAAGAGGCACTTAAAACAAAAAATTATGAGCTGGATAGAAGATATAATATCACCAAAAACCAGAAAATGGGAAGAGTTTTATCGTAACAGATGGCAATATGACAAAGTTGTACGAAGTACTCACGGTGTTAACTGTACAGGTGGTTGCTCATGGGCAATCCATGTAAAAGATGGGATTGTTGTGTGGGAAATGCAACAAATAGATTACCCACAATTTAACAAAGAAGTTCCTCCTTACGAACCAAGAGGTTGTCAAAGAGGTATCTCCTATTCATGGTATTTATACAGCCCTATCCGTGTTAAATACCCTATTATGAGAGGTGCTTTATTAGATTTATTTAATGCTGAAAAAGAAGCTGCCGGAGGAGATTTGGTTAAAGCTTGGGAAAACTTACAAAAAGACCCCGTAAAAAGAGCAAGATACCAAAGAGCAAGAGGTAAAGGTGGTTTCAGAAGAGTTAGATGGGATGAAGCGTTAGATTTAATTGCTGCTGCTAACATATATACGGTACAAAAATATGGTTCTGATAGAATCATTGGTTTTGCTCCAATTCCTGCAAAAAGTATGTTAAGTTACGCCTCTGGTGCTAGGTATTTACAATTAATGGGTGGTGTAAACTTAAGTTTCTACGATTGGTATTGCGATTTACCAAATGCTTATCCGGAAATTTGGGGAGAACAAACAGATGTATGCGAAAGCGCTGACTGGTTCATCTCTAAATTCATTGTTTCCATGGGAGCAAACCTAGGAATGACAAGAACTCCAGACATTCACTTCTTCTCGGAAGCTCGACATAATGGGACTAAAACTGTAGTAATGTCTCCTGATTTCAGTATGGTTACCAAACATGCTGACCAATGGATTCCTGTTCATGCTGGTTCTGATGGTGCTTTTTGGATGGCGGTTACACATGTAATCTTACAAGAATACCACGTCAACAAAAAAACACCTTATTTTATTGATTACGTAAAAAGATATACCGATTGTCCTTTCTTAGTTCGTTTAAATAAAGAAGGAGACAAATTAGTTCCCGGAAGAATGGTTAGAGCTAATGAAATGGCTTCATACAAAGACATCGATAACGGTGATTGGAAATTCTTAAATTTCGATACCAAAACCAACAATCTAGTTGTGCCAATAGGTTCTATGGGACAAAGATGGGACGGAAAAGATGGTAACTGGAATTTAAAATATGAAGATGATGTTACTGGTGCTGAATACGACCCAGAATTAACATTTATAGACAAACACGATGAGGTTGCCCAAGTTGAATTTGTAGAATATGGATTAGACAAAAAAGCCATGAGAGGTGTTCCTGTTCGTTACTTAACATTAGCCTCTGGCGAAAAAGTTCCTGTTGCAACCATTTACGATTTAACTATGTCACAATATGGAGTTAGTAGAGGTTTGGCAGGTGATTACCCAACATCTTATGACGATAAAGATCAAGCATACACTCCTGCTTGGCAAGAAATATTTACTGGAATTGGTAGAGATACTGTACTACAATTAGCACGCGAATGGTCGGATACTGCAGAAGTTACCGAAGGTAAATGCATGGTAATTGTTGGGGCAGCTATTAATCACTGGTTTCATGGAAATCTAATGTACCGAGCTTCTATTATGGCTCAAATGCTTACCGGCTGTAATGGTAAAAATGGTGGTGGAATGAATCACTATGTTGGACAAGAAAAATTAGCTCCAATGGATTCATGGTCAACCATTATGAGTTCTAAAGATTGGGGAACTATCCCAAGATTACAACAAGGACCTATTTGGCATTACATCAACTCTTCACAATGGAGGTATGATGGAAATCAAAAATTCTATAACTCCGTTCCTGAAAACAAATTAGCACATACACATACTGCTGATTGGGCTGTAAAAGCAGTTCGTAACGGATGGATGCCTTATTATCCACAATACAACAAAAATAATTTCGAAATAGTGAAAGAAGCTCAAAAAGCAGGTTGTAATTCTGATGACGAAATGCGTGACTACATTGTTAAACAATTAGTTTCTGGCGAATTAAAACATGCTGTAGTTGAACCGGACGAAGAAATTAACTTCCCAAGAAACTGGTTTATTTGGAAAGGAAATGCCATCGGAACTTCTGCAAAAGGACATGAATATTTCTTAGACCATTATTTAGGCACACATACCAATAAAATTGCAGATGAAGTAGCTGGTGATATTGTTGAAGATATTGTGTTCAAAAAAGAAGGAGCAAGAGGAAAAATGGATTTAGTAATTGATATTAATTTCCGTATGGATACCTCAGCACTTTATTCTGACATTGTACTTCCTACCGCTTCTTGGTACGAAAAAGCAGATATCAACTCAACAGATATGCACTCTTTTATCCATCCACTTTCTGCAGCAATTGATCCTGTTTGGGAATCAAGAACAGATTGGCAAATTTTTGAAGCATTAGCCGAAAGAGTAAGCTCTATGGCTCCAAAATATCTACCAGGAGTTATGAAAGATGTGGTAAATTCACCTCTATCTCACGATTCTAAAGATGAAATTACTCAACCTCGTTTACAAGATTGGAGTAAAGGAGAATGTGAAGCAATTCCAGGAAAAACAATGCACAAAATTGGATTTGTTGAAAGAGATTACTCTAAAATTTATGACAAATTTATTTCGCTAGGAAATGGTATTGCCAAAAATGGTTTAGGAGCTCACGGTAACCACTATAATTGTGAAGATGTTTATGGCGAAATGTTAGAAAACAGACAACACATCAGTAAGTGGGATGACGGAACAGAATACCCATCATTAAAAGAAGATGTGGAAGCTATCAATGCTGTATTAAAATTATCAACCCTTACAAATGGTAAGTTAACCAAACGAGCTTACGAAATAATGGGTAAAAAAATAGGTATTAAAGAGATTGAAAGATTGGGGGATGGCTACGAGCAAATTGAAATGGAATATAGAGATCTACAAGCTCAACCAAAACGATATAACTCTTCACCACTTTGGTCGGGGTTAATGCATGAAGGAAGAACATACGCTGCCTATACCTACAACGTAGACATGTTAGTTCCATGGAGAACATTAACCGGAAGACAACATTTCTACCTTGACCATGATGCTTATATTGCTTTTGGAGAACATTTATCTACTTACAAACCATCTCCAACACCTGAAGCTTATGGTGATTTAAGGGTTACTGTAAATGATGGAAAAGCAAGAGTATTAAATTGTTTAACTCCTCACGGAAAATGGCACATTCACTCAACTTACGGTGATACCTTAAGAATGTTAACCCTATCAAGAGGTGGAGAACCATGTTGGCTAAGTGAGCAAGATGCTGAAGAATTGGGAATTAAAGATAACGATCATGTAGAAGTTTATAATGACCACGGAACCTATGTAACCCGTGCATGTGTAAGTGCTCGTATTCCTAAAGGAGTTTGTATCGTTTACCATGCTGTGGAAAGAACCTACAACATTGCCAAATCTCAAGAAAGAAGAGGTAAAAAAGGAGAACCAAGACGTGGTGGAATGAACAACTCATTTACCAGAGTTCACTTAAAACCAAACTTAATGTGCGGTGGTTATGGTCAATTCTCTTACCACTTCAACTATTGGGGGCCTGTAGGAGTTAACCGTGATACGCATGTATTAGTTCGTAAAATGACAAAAGTAGAATATTAGAAACTATAAATGTTGAATGATAAATTTTAAATAAAAATAATTCAACATTTAACACTTAAAATTTAAAACTTCAAAGTTATGAATATAAGATCTCAAATAGCAATGGTTTTCCACCTCGACAAATGTATCGGTTGCCATACTTGTTCTGTAGCATGTAAAAACATCTGGACAGACAGAAAAGGAGCTGAATACATGTGGTGGAACAACGTAGAAACTAAGCCAGGAACAGGATATCCAACCAAATGGGAAGACCAAGATATTTATCAGGGAGGTTGGAAAAAAGATGGTGATAGTGTATCGTTAAAAGGTGCCGGAAAACTGAAAGGACTGAAAAACATTTTTCACAATCCCAACATGCCGGTATTAGATGACTACTATGAACCATGGGCGTACCGTTATCAAGATTTATTTGATGCTCCTGAAGGCGATGACCAACCAATTGGTAGAGCGGTTTCATTAATTACCGGAGAACCTATAGAAATTCAATCAGGACCAAACTGGGATGATGATTTATCTGGAACCCCCGATTATGCTCGTCAGGATGTTAACTTCAAACATTTAAGTCAGGCAGAACAAGAAGCCATGTTCCAATTGGAAAAAATGACTTTTCACTACTTACCAAGAATCTGTAACCACTGTTTAAACCCTGCTTGTGTAGCATCTTGTCCATCAGGAGCTTTATACAAAAGAGGTGAAGACGGTGTAGTACTTATTAACCAAGAGAGATGTAGAGCTTGGAGAATGTGTGTAACTGCTTGTCCTTACAAAAAATCATATTACAACTGGAATACCGGAAAATCTGAGAAATGCGTACTATGTTATCCACGTTTAGAATCAGGACAACCACCGGCTTGTATGCACTCATGTGTAGGAAGAATTCGTTATTTAGGAGTTATGTTATATGATGCTGACAGAATTCAAGCTGTTGCATCATGCGATGAATCAGAAATAGTGGACAGACACATGGATATTTATCTAAATCCAAATGATCCTGCAGTAATTAAAGCAGCTAGAGAAAATGGTATTGCAGATTCAACCATTAAAGCAGCTCAAAACTCACCTGTTTATAAATTTGTAAAAGAATGGAAAATAGCACTTCCACTCCATCCTGAATTCAGAACATTACCTAATTTATTTTATGTTCCACCATTGTTACCGGCAATGGCTTCTGTAAGTGCTGATGGAACTTATGATACCGTTTCTGAACACTTATTAGCAGGAGTTGAAAAATTAAGAGTGCCTATTCGTTATTTATCTTCTTTATTTACAGCTGGAAATGACGACAAAGTAATGGATGTTTTCAAAAAACTACATGCGGTTAGAGTTTCCAGAAGAGATACTACTGTTAAAGATGTAACCGACAAACAATTAAATACAGTAATGAATGAAGCAAGTATAGATGTAGATACTGCAAATGCCATCTTCAGACTAACCTCTTTAGCAACATTTGAAGAACGTTTTGTTATTCCTGCTGCTCACCGTGAGGAAGCCATTGAAATGTTAGAAAACACTGGCGACTATAAAGGAAGTACAGGATTTGGATTTAAAGAAAAACCAGCAAGAGGGCTTTAGAAATTATGAATGTTAAATTATGAATCTTAAATATCGTATTACCAAACTCAACATTTAACACTCAACATTTAAAATTTCATTTATGAAAAACTTAGAACATTACAACTTACTTTCAGAACTTTTCATCTATCCTAAAGCGGATATTTTTGAAAAAGTAATTGAAATTCAGAATTTTTTAAATAAAAATTATCCTGAAGCCGGAAAAGAGTTTGTTCGTTTTTCAGAATTTATTGCTAATTCAACTTTTTATCAAATAGAAGAAATTTTTCAAAAAACCTTTCATATCCAAGCCATTTGCTTTTTAGATTTAGGTTATGTGATTTTTGCCGAAGACTACAAAAGAGGTGAGTTTTTAGTAAATATGAAAGTAGAACAAGAAAAATACAACAACGATTACGAACATGAGCTAGCGGACAACTTGCCTTATGTTTTAAGGTTGCTTCCACTACACAAAGATGAAAATTTCATCAATGAGTTGGTAGTAATGGTAATGATTCCTGCATTAGAAAAAATGCTGTCTGAATTCGATGCTTCTAAAGTAAAAATTAGAGAAAAGGTAATGAACAAAAAGCAGAAGGTTGTAATTATGGAAGGCATTAAAGATGGTAATATCTACAAAAATGTAATAAGTGCAGTATTACAAGTATTTAAAATAGATTTTGCAGACATTAAGTTCGAAATAGAAGCCGAAATTATTCCGGCTTACGCAAAAGCTTTTTTACATAGCGACTGTACTGATGGATGTACCACATCTATTCCTACACCGGAAGAGATTAAAAGGCGATCAAGAGAAATATTAAATTAAAAATAAATTAAAATTAAAACCATAAAACTATGTTAGATTATTTATTATTCGGAGCTCTTCCCTATGTTGCTTTAGCAGTTTTTTTAATAGGGTCAATTTACAGATACACGAAAAAAGGATTTCAAGTATCATCATTATCTTCTCAATTTTTAGAGGGCAGGAAACTGTTTTTTGGTAGTCAATTTTTTCATTGGGGAATAGTGATGCTATTCTTTGGTCATTTAATTGGATTCTTAATTCCAAACGCTGTAGTTGCATGGAATGGCTCTCCTGTTCGATTATTAGTTTTAGAATTTACTGCCTTCGGCTTTGCTATTTCTTCACTAATTGGTCTTTTATTGCTCATAAAAAGAAGAGCAACTACCAAAAGAATTCAAATGGTCTCTAATTACATGGATTATGTAGTTTATTTAGTCTTATTTGTACAAATTGCAAGTGGAATATTAATGGCGTATTATGGCAGATGGGGCTCTAACTGGTTTGCATCAGTAATGACACCTTATTTACGCTCGGTTTTTGCATTTAATCCAAATGTAGATTTAATTGCACAACTTTCTACTAGCAACACTATGGCTTTGTTAATGGTAAAAACACACATTGCATCAGCTTTCTTAATTATCGGAATAATTCCATTTACTCGATTTGTTCACTTTTTAGTAGCTCCTTTCGATTATATATGGAGAAAATACCAATTGGTTATTTGGAATTGGAATCACAAAGAAATAAGAACTTCTAGAAATTATTTTCCAGGAAAAAGTAGAGATTTTAAGAACAATTAATAAAACTGCCTATTGTTCATTAACCCTAATCATTTAAATGATTAGGGTTTTTTGTTTTTTTATTTCCATGAAACGAGCCATGTTAAAAATTTCAACACACGAGAATGATTATTGGCGAGCTACATATGACCGATAAAAAACAAACGAGCTATAGCGAGTTCATGAGTACATTAACCAACAATAGAAATGAACGAATAATGAATATAAACATATGAAAAAAATCATATGCCGTCTCCTACCAAAATAGTACTTTAGCTTAAACTTTCAACCAATGAATTTATTCGAGATAGATTATATTTGGATTTTCCTTCTAATTTTACCTGTGGTTGCATTTATGTATGCAGCTGTAGGACATGGTGGAGCAAGCGGCTATTTAGCTTTAATGGCTCTTTTTAGTTTTGCTCCTGATACCATGAAACCTACCGCCTTACTGCTAAATTTATTTGTTGCTGCCATCTCTTTTATTCATTATGCTAAATCGGGATACTTTAATAAAAAACTGTTCTTATCGTTTGCTATTGCTTCTATTCCACTCGCTTTTGTAGGTGGTTTAATAGAAGTTGATGCATCTATCTATAAAAAGGTGTTGGCGGTTTTACTAATTTTTGCCATTCTAAAAATGCTCAATGTATTTGGAAAAGAAAGTGATACCATTAAAGATGTAAAAGTATGGCAAGGGTTAAGTATTGGAGGTGTTATTGGCTTTTTCTCAGGATTAATTGGTATTGGCGGAGGTATAATTCTCAGTCCTGTAATTTTACTAATGAAATGGGGAAAAATGAAAGAAGCCGCTGCTGTTTCTGCTTTATTTATTTGGGTTAACTCTGCTGCGGCAATGGGTGGACAATTAAGCAGCGGAGTAAAAATAGATGTTCAAGCCTTTTTATTGGTTGGCATTGCTGTATTGGGCGGATTTTTAGGTGGTTATTTAGGAAGTAAAAAATTCAACAATCAAGGATTAAGATACATGCTGGCATTTGTGCTTTTTATTGCCTGTATAAAATTATTTTTGACTTAACTTTTTTCTATTTATTCAAAAATTGACAACTTTTTTAAAATTCATTTTAATACTTCTTTGTTTTTTAACTCCGATTAAATTCTATGCTCAAAACAAAGAACAAGCAATTACTGAGGTATGGACTCAATATTACAATACTATAAAATTATCAGATAAATCAGAAATCAATTCAGATATAGCTTATCGTTTTACCGGAAAAATAAATAACTACAAATTCTTTTTAATAAGAACTTCTTATGCTTATAAAATTAACCGAATAAAATTATCATTAGGAGGTGCTTACGCCAACAGTTTTTCTAACAAGGAACTTACCAATAAAGAAATAAGGATATATCAAGAAATTTTACATACCACCCATTTTTTAGCTAATAGAATAAGGATTGAACAACAATTTTTCAATCCTTCTACTGATAGTTATACTTTACGATTAAGATATAGATTCCTCTTTAACTTTAATCTAAAAAACAAAAAATTATTCTTAAACATTGGAAATGAATTTTTTGTCAATTCTAAAAGTAATATTGATTCATTTTATTTTTCTCAAAACCGAATACTTATAGGGCTTAACTATAAAATCAACCCAACAAATAGTTTTTCTTTAACTTACAACTTACAATCAGACAATGATTTAAATTATAAGAATATATTATGGTTAGGATATAAAACCACTTTAAACCTAAAAAAACAAACTCAATAAATGGTGCTTTGTTATGCTTTGTTTTTATAGTTATTGACCATTTTTATCAATTTTATTTTACACCTTAATGACATTTATCATAATTAAATCAATTGTAATAATCTAACTTTGCTGATAGATGTTACAAAAACATACATATTACATGCTTTCTCGCATAAAAGCTCCTGCTTGTTACAAAAATATTAAGCAGCGAGATCCTTTATATTTCTAAGGAAATTCCACTATTTTATTATAAAAAAATTTATTTCAATCATTACGGCTGAAGATTTTCGGCTGTACGTTAAAATCAAAAAACAGATGAAACACAAAACCATTATAGAGCCTTTTAAAATTAAATCGGTAGAACCCATTTACATGTCAACCGAAGAAGAAAGAAAGGCATTTTTAAAAAAAGCACATTACAACACATTCTTACTCCAATCGGAACAAGTAATTATAGATTTTCTTACCGATAGCGGCACCTCAGCAATGAGTGCAGAACAGTGGGCAGGAATTATGCGTGGTGATGAATCTTATGCCGGTTCAAAATCTTGGGAACGCATGGAAAAAGCAGTAAAACACCTTACAGGAATGGAATATATTTTGCCGACTCATCAAGGAAGGGCTGCCGAGAGAATCATTTACGGCTATTTAGGAGGAAAAGGCAAAACATTTATCAGCAATACGCACTTTGATACCACCAGAGCCAACATAGAATTTTCAGGAGCCGAAGCAATAGACATTGTAATTGATGAAGCTCATGACCCAGCATTAATTCATCCTTTTAAAGGAAACATGAATACCGAAAAATTGGAAAAACTAATTGTAGAAAAAGGTGCTAAAAACATTGGAGCTGTTATCCTAACTGTAACCAATAATAGTGGTGGCGGACAACCGGTAAGCATGCAAAATGCTAAAGAAGTTAGTGCCATCTGTAAAAAGCACCATGTAATGTTATTGTTAGATTGTTGTAGAGTAGCTGAAAATGCTTATTTCATCAAACACAGAGAAGAAGGTTTTGAAAATCATACCTACGAACAAATTGCACAAGAAATGTTTGCCTTAACAGATGGTGCAGCCATGAGTGCCAAAAAAGATGCACTTATTAATATGGGAGGATTTTTAGCCTTAAAAGATAGTGCAATTGCAGAAGCATGTACCAACTTATTAATCATTACAGAAGGGTTTTCTACTTACGGTGGTTTGTCCGGTAGAGATATGGAAGCATTAGCAATAGGTTTAAAAGAAGTTTTTGAACCTGCTTATTTAGAGTATAGAATTAAAAGTACGGCCTACTTAGGCGAGCATTTACACAAAATGGGCGTTCCGGTAATGATGCCTATTGGCGGACATGCAGTATATATTGATGCAAAAAAACTATATGATCATATTCCTGTTAATGAATATCCCGGACAAGCTCTAGCTTGTGAGCTTTATTTAAAAGCAGGAATTAGAACTGTAGAAATAGGTTCTGTAATGTTTGGAAAATATGATGAAAACGGGAAATTAATTCCTGCTCCAATGGAATTGGTGCGTTTGGCAATTCCTAGAAGAGTTTACACACAAAGCCATATTGAATATGTAATTGAAACTTTTGATGAAATACTCCAAAACAAAAAACAAGTGAAAGGATATGAAATTAAAAAAGAAACGTTATTACTAAGACATTTTACTGCCCATTTTGAGCCTATAAAATAACTTCCCAAACCTAACAGGTTTTTAAAGCCTGTTAGGTTTTAATTCACTTCACTTAATTTCTTATCCATAATAACAACATAAACATGGTCATTTTTAATGTTATTAATATCCACCCCAAAATTCATGATTTTTAGTTGTTGCATTTTTATTAACTCAAGATGATTTTCATTATGATGAGTGAAAATATAAAAACTTTTATCGCCAACATAACTTAATACCGTTTCAATAATTTGCATATTAGTTTCCTTTATTTCGCTTCTTTTTTGGTTAAATTCAGCAATAGAAATTTTATATTTATCTTCAAAAATGGTTGTTAAAACAGAATTACCTTTAAAAAAGGCATCCATATTTTCTACGTCCCAAATTTCAAAATTTTCGTAGAGGCGGCATGTTTCAGCAAAATCTTCAACTAACATTTATAGAATTTAAAGAATGATTTTCAATTTGTTTTATTAATGAACTGAGGTATCTAATTAATTCTAATGATAAGCTATTTTCATTAATTAAAAACTGTTTAAATTTTTCTATTTCAACGACATGTAATTCGGAGCTTGTTTTAACTATTGCTGAATAGGTGCATTTTTTATTATCAAAAATTAAATCTAACCCTACAATATCTCCTTTTTTATGCTCCATAATTTCAACTTCGCAATCTGTTCCCGATTTTACCAATGAAATTTCACCTTCTTCCAACAAATAAATATAAGTTGGTATTTCTCCTTCGGAAAAAAGCACTTCACCTTTATTATAAGCTTTAAAAAAGTCAGCAACTTGCTCCACTTTATCTATAAGCTTTTTAGATAATTTTATTGTATGTCGTTTATTACTATTCAAAATATAATTAATCTATAAAAACTAAACAAAAGTAACTGTTATTCAATGTTTTAAAAATGACATTCATCATATTCAAACATGATTAATTTCATTAATTTTTCTATCAATCAAATATATTGGCCGTTCTATAGAGTTTTTTCATATCAAGAATCCTGATATCTTTACCAGCCAACTGAATTATTTTATCTTTATCCAGCTCCGACAACATTCTTATAGATGTTTCTGTTGTGGTTCCTGCAATATTGGCAATTTCTCTTCTGGTTAATGTGGAATCTATCGTTTTTCCATCATCTTTTAATCCATAGGCTTCATTCAGTAGTAACAAAGCTTCTGCAATTCTTTCCCTTACATGTTTCTGAGCCATGTGAATAATGCTTTCCTCTGCTCTTTTTAAATCCTCAGAAAGTATATTCATAAAACTAAACGTTAGGTTACTATTCGTTTTAATCAACTCTATAATATAAGCTTTAGAAATAAAGCAAACCTCTGTATCTTCTATAGCTGTGGCCGAAGCGTAATAAGTATTATTATTAAAAATAGAGCGGTAACCAATAATATTTGAAGCCTTTGCCAACCTAACAATCTGATCTTTCCCTTCATCCCCCATTTTGTGAATTTTCACCTTGCCTTTATAAATGCAAAAAATTCCGTGAGGCTGATTTCCTTCACTAAAAACCAATTGTCCTTTTTTAAAAAAAAGATTTCTTTTATGCTCCGATAAATTTTCAATCTCATGTAAATTCAAATTACAGAAGACAGAAACACCACTTTTCTTGTGGTCACACGCTGTACACGAAGGAATATTTATCTTATTAAGAGACATAACTTTAGTTTTACCTACAAATTTGTTTACTTTTTTTGGAAAAATTCCTGACATAAATCAGTTCTCTAAGTATTTTTTACATTTATCTTTACAAAAATCAATATTTTCGGCATTATGATATCTGTTTCTGAAGCACAACAACTTATTATTAAACATACATCCACTAGTAAAACCACAACAATTGCCTTAAAAGATGCTCTTAATTATGTTTTAACAGAAGATATTACTGCTCCAATACCCATCCCTCCATTTAATCAATCAGCAGTGGATGGTTATGCTTTTTGCTTTAACACCAATAACAATAGTTATACAATTGTAGATGAAATTCCTGCCGGAGATACCAGAAAAATAGATATCAACACCAACGAAGCTACAAGAATTTTTACAGGTTCAAAAGTGCCTGAAAATTGCGATACTGTTATTATGCAAGAATTTACTAAAGTGGAAAACAATCAACTTTTTATTGATGATAAGAATTTAAAAACAGGCGGAAATATTCGCACCAAAGGGTATCAAATTAAACAAGGAGATATGGCATTAAGCAAAGGAACTGTTTTAAATCCGGCAGCCATCGGTTTATTAGCTACCTTGGGCATTACTGAAGTAAGTGTTTTTACTTTGCCTAAAGTGAGCATCTTAATTACAGGAAACGAATTGGTTGCTCCCGGAGAAAAATTGGATGAAGGTCAGATTTATGAATCTAACAGCTTAATGCTAAAAGCTGCTTTTGAAAAGATGAATATCTCGCCCACTATTAGTTATTTAAAAGACAATCAAGAAGCTACTACCAACGCCATAACCAATGCGCTTAATAATTCAGACATAGTAGTTTTATCGGGGGGAATTTCTGTTGGCGATTACGATTTTGTTCAGCAAGGAATTTTAGAAAATGGAGTAAGCCAACTCTTTTATAAAGTGGCTCAAAAACCAGGGAAACCACTATTTTTTGGCAAAAAAGAAAACAAAGCAGTATTTGGTTTACCGGGAAATCCTGCTGCGGCCCTTACTTGCTTTTACGAATATATTTATCCTTACATCAATCTATCTTTTGGATTGAAACAAGCTTTTCTAAATCAACTACAGCTTCCTATTAGTAAAGACATTAAACAAAAACCGGGTAGAGCTACTTTTTTAAAAGCAACTACCGATTTTAAAACAGTTACTCCTTTGGAAGTACAAAACTCTGATGCTTTACAATCTTTTGCTTATGCGAATGCATTATTACTCACTCCTACTGATGCAACAATTATAAAAAAAGGTGAGTTGGTAAATGTTCACCTGTTACCTTAAAAATTTAAATTTCAAAAATAAACCTAAAAAATCATGAAAAAAGACCATGTACCTGCCGGGAGCGATGTTTCTGCCGGAACTTATGAATGTAATAATTGCAAAAACCAAATTAAAGTACCTTCGGTTACTTCTTTACCTCCATGTCCGAAATGTAAACATGGCGATTGGAAAGTAATTAGTGGTAAAGGAGATGCTATAGAAGATCCGTATCCAAATAGGGATTAGTTTTCTTAAATGGGGAGATTACTTTCCGATACAAAACTTACTAAAAATGTTATCTAGCAGGTCATCGGTAGATATTTCTCCTGTAATTTGTCCTAAATGATAAAGTGCCTGACGAATATCCATAGCCAAGAAATCTCCTGTAATTTGTTGGTCTAAGCCTTCCAACACTCTTAACAAGTAGTCATTTGCTTGAGATAACGCTTCATGATGACGCGCATTCGTAACTACCGTATCATTAGTATTTACTAAGCCTTCAGCAACACTTGTATATAATTTATTGGTAATTTCTTCTACATTTTTATTGTCTTTAGCTGCAATAAAAACCACATCATCTATCCCTTCAAATTTTTGTAACACTTCTTGCTCGTTACCTTTGTCTATTTTATTGGCAATAACAAACATTTTTTTCTGCTTATTGCTAATGCGTTCTCTAATTTTTGCTACATCACTTTGCAATTTTTCTTTCGAAATAGTTACGGCATCAACCATCAACAATACCACTAATGCTTGATCAATTTTTTCATACGATTTTTTTATTCCCAGCGACTCAATTTGGTCGGTAGTTTCTCTAATTCCTGCCGTATCTACAAACCTAAAATTAATGCCTTTAATATTCAACTCATCTTCAATTACATCTCTTGTAGTTCCTGCAATATCAGAAACTATGGCTCTTTCTTCATTCAGCAACGCATTTAGTAAAGTAGATTTTCCTACATTCGGCTCACCAACAATGGCTACGGGAACACCTGTTTTTATAACATTACCAACATTAAACGATTGTATTAGTTGATGAAGTGTTTCGTGCAATTTAGTTACTAAATCTTTCAGTTGCTGTCTGTTGGCAAACTCCACATCTTCCTCACTAAAATCGAGTTCCAACTCAATTAAAGATGCAAAATGTATCAACTCTTCTCTCAATTTTTTAATTTCATTACTAAAACCCCCACGCATTTGCTCCATTGCCAATTGATGTGCAGTTTCAGAGTTTGCAGCAATAACATCAGCAACCGCTTCCGCTTGAGATAAATCCATTTTACCATTAAGAAAAGCGCGCATGGTAAACTCACCATGTTGAGCATGTTTAGCTCCTTTTTTCAATAATAATTGTAATACTTGTTGCTGAATATAAGGTGAGCCATGAGTTGATATTTCCACAGCATTTTCGCCTGTAAAGGATTTTTTATCTTTAAAAATACTTACCAATACCTCATCAATAATTTTATCGTTTTCTCTTATCGTTCCAAAATGTATGGTATGAGATGGTACTTTTAGTAAATCTTTCCCATGAAAAACAGTATTCGCTATATTAATGGCATCCGGCCCGGAAAGTCGTATAATAGCTATGGCTCCAACACCGGGAGGCGTAGAAATAGCACAAATTGTATCTGTAAGTCGATTGTTGTTCATAAAAACAAAGTTACGGATTAAGAGGCTCGTCTAGCTTATAATCTACATACATTTCGGTAAGTTTGTTATAAAACTCCTCAGCAATCTTTTTTGCTCCTTTAGGCGTAAAGTGTGTATAATCGGAAGCTGCCAACGGTGGTTCTGCATTTACCCAATCGGGCATAGAGTTTTTACCTCCCATTACTTCATACATATCCCAAAAAATACAATCTGTTGAAAGCGCAGCATCTTTTAACGCGTCTCTCACTCCCTCTAACATAGGATAAGTAACATAAGTTGTTTTTTCCTTAATAGACATATCACTCGGACCAATAACCATTATGGCTGCTTTTGGATTGTTTCTTTTAATAAAATTTATTTGAGATTTAAACCAATTCCCGTAATCTTCACACTCTTTTTCTGATTTGATATAAGGCATTACATTTCCTCCAAATTGCAAAATAATTAAATCTGGTGAAAGGTGTGCAAAAGCATTTGCCATTAAGGTTTTATCGAGCTTAGTAAAAATTGTTCCTGACGAACCTCTTAGCGGAATATTATCCATTACCACTCCAGTATTTCCTTCTAACGAAAGTGCATATACATCCGGGCTATCTTTACCTTTAAAATTGATTAAAATTTCTTCGGGAGTAGTATTAAAATTAGCAGTAATAACCTCAAAAGGTGAATTGGGAGATAATTTTCCTTCTTTTGCTACTGTTCCATCAACAATAATTTCGTAATCTACATACGTTACCATATTGCTGAGCATTATTTTTAGTTGGGTATATTGTTTTGTTTTTCCGTAAGATGCTTTGGGTTTATTAATCTTAATCCATGCTTCATTATCAGGAAGTTCGTCTAAAAAAGTGGTCTGAGGAATTGGAGCAAACCTACTAAAACTAATTAGTGGTCCGTATCGCTGATGTGTTATAGTAGAATCTTTTGCTCCATAACCGGCATAACGCTGCCAATTTTCTGAATAGCTAATGTTTACACTCATTTTTGGTGCGATATCAACCACAGGAAAAAGCCCCACTCCAATACCACCAAATTTAGTTTGTAATTCATTTCTGATGTAAGAGGTTATTCTATCTACTTCAATTTGAGAATCGCCATAATGCATGATGCGGACTTTCTTTTTCTGAGCATTTTCTAAGGCTTCAAAAAAACGATGCAAAGCAGGTATAGACTTATCAGTAACTTGTAGCTTTTTTCTATATGCTGCTAATGAATCTAATTTTTGTTTGATAATGGTAGAATCTATTTGCGATATTTTTTCTTTCACCATGGTAGAATCATCAAACAATATGGCTAAATCTTTTTCATAACTTTCTATACTATCAGACTTATTTTCAATACCAAAAAACTCGTTGGGAGTAGGAAATTGCAATTCATATTTTCCTACTTTAATTCCATCAGCAGGAAAAACAAACATGACAAAAAAAAGCAAAAGAAATACTGCTACCAACGTTACAAACGTTATTAGTGGAGAAACAATTTTAGCTTTAGGTACTGTTTCTTGATGTGTTATTTCTTCGGAATCTTTAATTGTTGACCAATGTTTAAATTTGCATCAATATTATTGAATTTCATAATGTCATCAGCAGAAATTCCCGGATAGTTTTTAGCAATTAGCCATAAATTATCGCCTGATTTTACAGTATATATGCTATAATCTCCACTTGAAAAATTAGTGTTTTTAGGTGTTTCTCGCTTTAATTCCTGCTTTTCTTCAGCCACAGGTTCCGGAGCAGCTTGTCGTTCCCCGTAAATACTTAATTTTTGTCCGATATCTATTCTTGTTCCTCTAAGGTTATTCCAGCTTTGTAATTCAGCAACAGAAACTTTATATCTCTCTGCGATGATGCCTAACACATCCCCCGATTTTACAGTATAAACAACAGGTTCTCCATCAAAATCCGGAATATTTTCTAAATCATCTTTAGGTTCTATTTCCTTTGGTTTATTCAATATCGAATCCTGATAAAAATAAATACTATCCTTCATTTCAATTATTTTTTTCCTATCTGCTTTATCAAAATATAAGGGATAATTTGCAGGTAAAATGGCTTTATCAAAATTTAAAACCGGATTTAAAAATTCAAACTTATTTTTATCAAAACCTATAACATCTTCCAATGCTTTAGCCTGAAGTTTTCTTTCTAAAGTCAAAGTGTCTTTATCAAACTTTGGCTTCAACTTCACAACTTCATAATCATCATAATTAACGATATAAACCATGGCTGTAAAAGCATTAACAAACTCGTTGGTTTCAGTAGGTAACAACTCATAAAGCGATTTATAATCTTTCTTTCCCGAACGTAAGATTGCCTTATTTACATTTACCACTCCACAAGAATAAGCTGCCAAAGCAAGCTCCCAATTTTGATACAATTCATGCAACTGATTAATATTGCTTAATGCAGCAAAAGTGGATTTTTCCATATCTCGTCTTTCGTCAACAAATTCATCTACACGCAAACCGTATTTTACTGCCTGAGGATAAGTTAAATGCCAAAAACCTTCTCCACCAATACCATTTTTTGAAGTTGGATTAAAAGCCGAACAAACCAAAGGCACTAAATTTAGTTCTTTTGGCAATTGATGTCTTTCTAATTCCTTATTAATTATGGGTTGATAATATTTTAGCAAACTCAACGCTGTTGGACATTTATACGCTTTTGATGAGAAATAATAAGGCAAATAATGATTTTCAGGATAAGCTGTTGGGAAAGCTCTTTCTAAAGGTATAGCTCCAAACAAAAAGGTTGATCCGGTTGTTATTTCAGGACCTTTATAATCAATATGTTTAGGAGGTTGTATTTCAGAAAGTGAAAGTAATTTTTTGTTATAAACATTCCTAGTAACATCCTCATATTCTGATTTATATACGGTTTCTTTTTGCTTTTTTTGAGCGACTAACTCAGTCGATAAAGACAACAAGGAAACAATAATGAAAATATGTTTAAAAAAAACGCTCATGGACATACAAAACACCTATTTATCGGTTGTTATTTTTTCAATTTTCAAACCAATATCTGATATTCCATTTAATCCATCCTCAACACGCATAGCTTGTTCAAGATAAACCGTATAAATTCCTTTTTTAGCAAACTTTACATTTCCTAAATAAGGCTGCTGATAATCCCACAAATCACCAATACCTTTACCTTTCCATTTCCCTCTGTTATCAGCAATAACACAATTTACGGTATCTTTAGAAAAATCTCCACTTGGTCCATTTATAGTAACAAACAAATACAAATTGCTATACGCATAATCACCTTTATTCCTGATGTTTATATAAATATTATGAGGATGTAATGTGTCTTTAGCTTCAAACTCAAAAGTAGCAACATTCTCTTTTTTCCAATTAGCATTATCTATAGCAATATACTCATCATACACCGTATTATCGGTACACGAAGCCATTAAAAAAATTAAACTAATAATACTGGTTATTTTTAATAATTGTGGCATGAATAATTGTTACTCTTTCTTATTGTTAGGACGTTGTTGATTGTTGGGCTTCCCGCCTTTTTTTCTTCTTTTATTTTTATTCCTGTTATTATTGCCTTTTGGTTTATCAAAACGAGTTAATGAATCTTGTCCGACAACGTTCTCGTAATCGGGCTTTTTAACTTCCTCTTTAATTTCCATATACATAGATAAATCCTCAGGAAACTCATTTTTTTTGTTCATCGCAATAATTTCGTTTACTCTATCAAGTTTCATCTCAATAAAACGAACAGGATCATCTTTGTAAGAATACCAAAGTGTATTGCTAAAAATGTCCATCTTTCTATAAAAAGCTTCACCTTTTTTAGTCTTTAAGTTTATGCTAGTATCCGGAAATGATTTTAGCGCATCGGTATAAGCATCCAACTCATAATTTAAGCAACATTTAAGCTTACCACATTGTCCTGCCAATTTTTCAGGATTTAATGAAAGTTGCTGATAACGTGCTGCAGAAGTAGAAACAGACCTAAAATCTGTTAACCAAGTAGAACAACATAATTCTCTTCCACAAGAGCCAATCCCTCCTAACCTACTGGCTTCCTGACGAACACCAATTTGCTTCATTTCAATACGGATTTTAAACTCTTCAGCTAATTTTTTAATTAGTTCTCTAAAATCAACTCTTGTTTCTGCTGTATAATAAAAAATAGCTTTTGAATTATCTCCTTGATATTCTACATCGCTAATTTTCATCTGCAAACCATAAGCAATAGCAATAGTTCTGGCTTTAAACATGGTATCTTCTTCTCTTTTTTGAGCAGTCATCCATTTTTTAACATCCCCATCATTTGCCAAACGGTAAATTTTAAGAATTTCTTTAGAATCTAAATCTACTTTGTGCTTACGCATTTGTTTTTTTACCAATTCTCCGGCTAATGAAACCGTTCCAATATCATGACCAGAAGCTGCTTCAACAGCAACCACATCACCAACATTTAAACTCAGTTTGTCAGTATTTCTAAAAAATTCTTTACGGTTATTTTTAAATCGAACTTCAACACAGTCAAATGGTTCTTGTCCGAAAGGTAATTCTATGTCGTTAAGCCAATTGGTTACATTTAATTTATTACAACCTCCCGACTTACTGCTACAGCCAGATGAAGAAGTTCCACAACCTCTTCCTGTGCTACATCCACTACACCCCATATATATTAATTTGTTACGTTATATTTAAAAGTTCATTGCATATTGTCAGCAAATTGAACATATTGTCTCTTTTATCCTTAAAAAAAAGATGTAACAAAGATACTATTCTATCTCATAAAAAATTGATTATTTAAATTGATTTATGAGAAATTGTTTGTTGATTAAATACTCTAATCCCTCGAACTTAATAATCAGACCTATCAGTCTGATTTAAGAAAATTATGCTCCGTTGGAGCTTGGTAGTAAAAATATTGAAACTTTAAACCTCCCTTCTTCTCCTCTCCAATTCTTTTTGGATAAGCTGCAGCTCTCTTCCTGTTTGTCCGGCAATAGAAGTGTTTTCTTCTGCTCTTCGGATAAGGTAGGGCGTCACATCTTTTACAGGGCCATAAGGTACATATTTAGCAACATTATAGGATGCTTTCGCTAAATTATTGCTGATGTGATTACTCATTCCTAATAATTGAGCGAAATAAATACGTTCATCATCTTTAGCAATGTTGTGTTCCTTCATTAAGTCCAATAAATACAAGGCACTTTTTTCATTGTGTGTACCGCTGCAAAAAGAAATCACATCAATATTTTCTATACAAATTTTTTGAGCAAGGTCATAATCTCTATCAGTATCTTCTTTGGTTTTTTGCATAGGATCTTCGTAATTCATTGCAGTAGCTCTTTCTCTTTCTTTTTCAATGTATGCTCCTCTCACTAACTTTAACCCAATAATAAAACCCTCATTTTTAGCAATAGCTATCAATTCCTTAATATAAGCAATTCTATCCCATCTGTAAAGCTGAGTAGTATTATAAACAATGGCTTTTTCTTTATTGTACTTACGCATCATTTCCAAAGCCAACTCATCCACAGGGTTTTGAATCCAGGTTTCTTCTGCATCTATAAAAACAGGCACATTAGCATTAAAAGCGGCCTGACAAAGCGTATCTACTCTGTTTTTAAATCTTTCAAATTCATCTTTTTCCTGAACAGTCAGTTGTTTTTTAGCATTTACTTTTTCCAACAACTCAAACCTCCCGAAACCTGTAGGTTTAAAAACCGCAAAAGGAATGTTTTTGTTCATGGATGCTTTCTCAATGCTTGTTAATGTTTCTAAAATATTAGCATCAAAAACGCTATCGAGTTGTTCTCCCTCAACAGAATAATCTAAAATGGTTTTTACATTTAACTTAGCCAACTCCTGAGTAGTTGAAACGGTTTCTTCAATACTTTCTCCTCCACAAAAGTGTTTAAAAATGGTAGCTCTAATAATAGGGATTGGAAAATATAAGGGCATAAAAATTTTAAGCATCGTAGGACCAATTTTTATCAACCAATTCCAAGCTATGATTTTAAACAACCAATAACTTCTTTTTAAGTCTGCATTTGATTTTCCGGCAAATGCTATTTCTGTATTATTAAAATCCATCTTACGCTAAAAAGTATCTTCAAAGTTAAAGTGCGAAATTAATTGAATTTATGATTAGGATTAGCTTTTTTAATTTGTTATTTAAGTTTTTTATTTCTCAAGCAACACTTGCATAACTATACCCTTTTTAAACAAAAACCTCCAAGGTTTTTGAAGTCTTGGAGGTTTAATAAATTGATTAATTCGTTATAAACGCTAATTACTTACTTTCTAAAAATTCGTTGAATTCATCTACAGTGGTAGCAAAAGTAAAATCATCACTTAATTGGTAGTAGTTCTTTTTATCAGCACAAAAGTCGTAAGCAAATTTAGCGTATTCAAATTTTGTTTCTTCAAAACTAAATAAACCCATTATTTCTTTTATCTGTTTTACAGAAAGACAGTTGTTTTTGGTAAATGTTTTGGCAACTTTCAATTTAGTATCTGCAAAAGATTGTTTTTCTACTGAAGCTTTTCCTGCACTAAAATCTGATGAAGGAATAGCTTGGTGACAACCTGTTGGAGTGGCTTCAACAGGAACTGGCTCATGAACAGGATTGGTTGTCATTCCATCATTATAATTTCCTGAACTGGTTGAGCTTGATGTTACCGTAGTGGTAGTAACGGTTTGAGACGATGTTGTTTGTACATTTGTTCCTGTATTCATTCCACCATCATTTACACTTACATTTACATTCATTCCTACCCCACCAACATTCATTCCTACTGATACATTTTCTTGATTAGCAGGATCAACAGTTGTTGTGGTCGTTACGGTTTCTGTTACTACAACATCAGTTGTTGCCTGTGGCTGAACAGTAGTAGTGGTTGTTGCTGCCGGAGCAGTAGGTGGTGTTGTTGAATACGAAACTACAGATTGTTGTGGAGCAACAGGAGCTTGAGTTATGGCAACCATTCCGCTCGGACGCATTACATATTCTCCTTTTTTATTTTTCTTAATCTCAAATGAATACTCTGTATTGTTATCCATCATATAAATAGATTTGGTAACAGAAGCAAACTGATTGTTCTCAAAAATAACGGTTACTTTATAACTTCCTTCGAATTTTAAATCGGTTACCTTCACATTAGTTTCAAAATTTATGTTTTGTAATACTCCATTCAACACTACTTGAAATCTTGAACCATCTTGATTAAAAAATACGGCATTGCAATTTTGTGCTTGAGCTAGATATGTGCCTAATATAATAGCTATAAATAATAAAAATTTTTTCATCTTTTTTCTTTTTTTAAATTAATACTGTGTTCGCTCTTAACAAGTTAAATGCCAAGTTGTTTTTTTAGTTCCTCAAAGGAATTTTGATAACTAAAATCTTTTTCCAAAAGTAATATATTATCTTTATCATAAATAAATGGGGATGAATTTTTTACAATTTCCATTTTAAACTCATCGTACTCAAACAAAATCACTATGCTCCTAAGCTGTTCTACAGTTATACAAAAATCTAGTTTAGATTGTCTAAAGTCATTATAAACATCTATTTTTCTATCGTCAATGCTTAGGTTGTTAATTTTTAATTTCACCTCATTTAACTCTTCATCTTTAAGCGGCCACGGACAACCAATTTCTCCTTCATAATCAGGCATTCGATAATAGTCATCAAAAGGAACTTTTTGTGCTAAAGTATCTTCTTCAATTGATAAAGTATCTTTTATTTCAGGAATTGTTGCTACTATTTTTTCTTTTAGTTGAATGGTAAAAACCGAACTATCCACTTGCTGTTGATGTGGAGGAAACAACACTTTTAACAACTCCAATTTATTATTTTTTAATAGATAATGCTGAGAAACACCACCTTCCAAAACATAAATGGTAGTCGTATGTTGAAGGGTGTCATCTTTAAAATTAAAGGTAAGCTTGTAGTTCTGTTGCTTAACCAATCCAACTATCTGAACTTTTGAAACATAGTCTTCAGTTTGTTTTTTTTCATTTACTGACAATTGAAACAACACTTGCTCTTCTGCTTCTATAAAAGCTGTTGCTTCTTGCGAAAACAATTGACAGCACAACATACTAATTATAACCTGCAAAAAAATTGCTTTTTTTAATGTCTTTGACAAGAAACTTCCAAAGACGAGGCTTTCGATATTTTTGATTCTAAGGAGTTTACTATAGTAAATGACTGAATCAAAAATGAGAGTAACGAAGTATTTGGGAGTTCCCTTACAAAGACCAACAAAAATTGTTGCTATATTTCTAGCTAAAAAGCTCATCAAATCTGAAAGTTTCTTTTAAACGCACACCTTTTTCGGTATGCTGAACGGTGCAACATTCATTTACTGAATCGTGCTCTAAAAATAAGATGTATTCTTTGTCAGCAGCTTCTTTTAAAAACTTAGCTTTTTCATCTAAGGTCAATAACGGACGAGTATCGTAACCCATTACATAAGGCAAAGGAATATGTCCTACAGAAGGTAATAAATCCGCCATAAAAACTACTTTTTTTCCTTGATAATTAATATGCGGAATCATTTGAGCATCAGTATGTCCGTCTGCTAATAAAATGTCAAAATAATCAAAACCTTCTTTATCAATAAACTTCAGTTGACCAAATTCCATCATAGGAATAATATTTTCTTTCAAAAAAGAAGCTTTTTCACGCTGATTAGGAACGGTAGCCCACTCCCAATGACGACTATTGCTCCAATAAGTAGCATTTTTAAAAGTAGCCTCGTATTTGGTTCTATCAGCATTCCATTTTACTCCACCACCGCAATGATCGAAATGCAAATGTGTAAGAAAAACATCTGTAACATCATCAGGATGAAAACCTAATTTTTTGAGATTTCCTTCCAACGAATCATTTCCATGCAAGTAATAATGTCCGAAAAACTTTTCATCTTGCTTATTGCCCATACCGTTATCAATAATCATTAGTCTATCGCCATCTTCTATCAACATACAACGCATGCTCCAGCTACACATATTATTTTCGTCTGCTGGATTCGTTCTTTGCCACAACGATTTTGGCACCACTCCAAACATAGCACCGCCATCTAACTTAAAATTCCCTGTGTTTAATGGATATATTTTCATGATATTTTTTTATGTGTTTTAAAGGATAAAATTAGTCAATTGATTTTGAAAATAAATTTTGGCTGAATAGAAAATCAAAGATAGTTTTTTTCTTAGTCGGAAAAATCTAATTTTATCGCATGAAAACAAAAGTTTTATTAGTTACACCACCATTTACGCAACTCAATACCAGTTATCCGGCTACCACTTACTTAAAAGGTTTTTTAGATAGCAAAGGAGTACATACTAATCAGTGTGACTTAAGCATAGAACTGTTTACCAAAATTTTTACAAAAGACTTTATTGCTCATCTCTTTAAAGAAGTTGAAAAAAGCAATGAAGAAATAGCATTTCCATTAGTGTATAACCAACGAGAAGATTACATACAAAAAGTAGATCGAGTTATCCATTTTTTACAACAACATGAGGTTACTGCTGCTTACCAAATGTTACAAAGTAATTTTTTACCTAAAGCTCACCGAAGCACCAATTTAAACGAAGAAGAATTTGAATATGGTTTCGGAAATTTAGGCATCATAGATAAAGCCAAGCATTTGGCCACACTTTTCATTGAAGAATTAGGCGATTTTATTAAAGCAAATGTAGATGAGTTTTTTTCTTTCACACGCTATGCCGAACAAATAGCTACAGCGGCAAGTAGTTTTGACGAAATTGATGAATACCTTTCTTTTGAAACCACCATTATAGAAGATCAATTGCTATTACTTATGGCTGGTAAATTAGAAGAATACCAACCGGATTTAGTTTGTTTTACCATTCCTTTTCCAGGAAACTTATTTGCTGCACTGCGTTGTGCTCAATTTATAAAAAAACATGCTAAAAAAACAAAAATTGCCTTTGGTGGTGGTTATTGCAATACCGAATTACTATCCTTAACCGATACCAGAATTTTTAATTATGTAGATTTCATTACCTTAAATGATGGTGAAGGACCGCTATTAAAACTTTGCGAATACCTTGATAAAATAATAGCTAAAGAAGAATTAGAAAGAACCTACATCCTTGAAAATGAAAAAGTAGTCTATCAAAATAAGACGCCTAATACTATTTTTCATCACAGCAATTTACCCGCACCAAGTTATACCGATTTACCACTTCATAGTTATTTGTCATTTTTAGATGTGATGAATCCCATGCACCGATTGTGGACAGATGGAAAGTGGAATAAATTAACCGTTGCTCATGGTTGTTATTGGAAACAATGTACTTTTTGCGATGTTAATTTAGATTACATTGCGAACTACCAAAATACTACCGCTGAAGATTTGGTTGATAAAATTGAAAAGATAATTGCAGAAACGGGTACTTATGGTTTTCATTTTGTGGATGAGGCTGCTCCACCCAAAATGCTTAGAGCTTTAGCCGAAGAATTACTAAAAAGAAAAGTATATATTACTTGGTGGACTAATATTCGTTTTGAAAAAACATTTACTCCTGAATTATGTGCGCTGTTAGCAAAATCTGGATGCATAGCTGTAACAGGTGGTTTAGAAGTAGCCTCTGACAGATTATTAGAGAAAATGAAAAAAGGTGTTGATATTGCTCAAGTGGCAAGAGTTACCAATTCATTTGCAGAAAACAACATTATGGTGCATGCCTATTTAATGTATGGATTTCCTACAGAAACAGATCAAGAAACCATAGATTCACTTGAAGTGGTGAGACAATTATTTGAAAACAACTGTATTCAATCAGCATTTTGGCACTTGTTTACCACCACTGCTCACAGTCCTATTGGCAAAAACCCTGAGAATTATCAAATTAAAATAGTTGGTCCTAAATTTAAAGGTTTTGCACAAAATGATTTGTATCACGAAGACCCTCTTGGAGCCAATCATAAACAATATAGTGATGGTTTAAATCTTGCTTTACAAAATTATTTAAACGGACTTGGCTTTGACGTTCCTTTACAAGAATGGTTTGATTTTGAAATTATGCCAACCACTCATCCCAATAATTTAATTGCCTCTTTTTTAAAATATTAAAATAATAGATTATTTTTTTCTTAATCGGAAAAATCTAATTTTACATTACTGTATGTTAAGCGCATTTCATAATCATATCAAGAGTCATCAACTGTTTCAACCAACAGACAAAATTTTATTGGCAGTTAGTGGCGGAAAAGATTCTATGGCAATGTTACATTTATTTGTAGCTGCTAAATTTAATATTGGTGTGGCTCATTGCAATTTTCAATTGAGAGGTAAAGCTGCTAACGAAGACGAAAATTTTGTTCAGCAAACTTGCCAACAACTCAATATTCCTTTCCATTCTATTAGGTTTGACACAGCCGAATATGCCGAAAAACATAAAATTTCTACCCAAATGGCTGCCCGAGAATTGCGTTACAATTGGTTTGAAGAAATAAAAACAACCCATCATTACCATTCTATTGCAACCGCACACCATCAAAATGATGTAGCTGAAACCATGTTAATTAACTTAACCAAAGGCACCGGATTAAGCGGACTTCATGGCATAAAAGCTAAAAACAATAATGTAATTCGTCCTTTACTTTGCTTTACTTCTGATGAAATTCAGCAATACATTTCCAAACACCAAATAAGCTACAGAGAAGACCAAAGCAATGCTTCTGTAAAATATGTCCGCAATAAAATAAGACATGAAGTATTGCCCAAACTTGCAGAAATTAATCCCAATATTATTGAAACGCTTAATGAAACTGCAAGACATTTTTCGGCTACAGAAAATATTTTAATGCAAAAAATTGAAGCAGAAAAAAAGCGTTGTTTTACCACTGAAAAAGAGCTGATTAAAATTAATATTGAACACTTGCAACAACTACAT
This sequence comes from Flavobacteriales bacterium, assembly GCA_026196775.1. Lineage (GTDB taxonomy): Bacteria > Bacteroidota > Bacteroidia > Flavobacteriales_E > Vicingaceae > BRH-c54. The sequence continues at coordinate 111,761 of JAPHUD010000023.1, read as the reverse complement.
CCATTAACTACTTACTTGTATTATTTTCTATCGCCTTATCATTTTAATTTTGATGATTGCGAACAAATTGCCCTATCGTTAAATGGAAATTCCGGCAAGCAATTTTTCTCCACCACTCATCAACTTATTAAAGACAGAGCATTTTTATTGCTTTCTCCAAAAACAGAAAATCAATCCGAACCAATTATTATTCATACCATCAATGATTTTTCCAAAAGTCCTATAAATATTACGTTTGAGTTAATTGAAAATAAAGCTCCCACCTTTAAAACAGCCAAAAACATTGCTTATTTAGATGCCGATAAAATTGATTTTCCTTTGTGTTTTAGAAAATGGAAAGAAGGAGACCGCTTTACTCCATTTGGCATGAAAAGCAAAAAGAAATTGAGCGATTATTTTATTGATAAGAAATTTTCTATACCTGAAAAAGAAACAACTTGGCTATTAACCGACAAAAATGACAACATTATTTGGGTAGTAAATTCCAGAACAGACAATAACTTTAAAGTTAATTCAACCACCAAAACAATTTTGCTTTTAGAAACCTATTAATCATGCTTTTTACCGATCAAATTAACCATACCATTAAAATCCCCAACACTCCCAAAAGAATTATTAGTGTGGTACCTTCACAAACAGAATTGCTTTATGATTTAGGGTTAGAAAAAGAAGTAATTGGCATTACTAAATTTTGTGTTCACCCCGAAAAATGGTTTAGAAACAAAACAAGAATTGGTGGAACCAAAAACCTGAACATTGAGAAAATAAAAGCCCTTAACCCAGATTTAATTATTGCCAACAAAGAAGAAAATACCGAAGCAGAAATTAAAGCTCTTCAACAACTTTTTCCTGTTTGGACAAGCGACATTTCTACACTTCAAGACAGCCTGAACATGATTAAAACCATTGGTAAAATCACTAAGAAAAATGAAAATGCCAACAGGCTAATTAACACTATCGAACAAGAATTTGAAAAATACCAATCCAATTTTACTAAACGCCATACTGCTTTGTACTTAATTTGGAAAAAACCCTATATGAGTGTAGGAAATGACACTATTATTCATCATTTAATGGATTATTGTGGTTTTAATAATGTGTTAAGCAACAAAACGCGCTACCCTGAAATTACTGAAATAGAAATACAACAACTACAACCTGAATTTATTTTACTTTCATCAGAACCTTATCCTTTTAAAGAAAAACATATTGCTGAGTTAAAAAACTTATGTCCTACCAGTAAAATCATGTTAGTGGATGGCGAAATGTTTTCGTGGTATGGCTCTCGTTTACAGTACGCTCCAAAATATTTCTTTAATTTGTGGAGTGGAATAAAAATTGCTACTCAAAAAAAACTTTAATCAAATTTATGAAGTTGTTTAAAGTCAAAATATAACAATGAAAATGAATTATTTTTTTGCAATACAAGGCATTTTTGAGAAGCATAGCCGTAGGTTATGGTTAAAGAAAATAACGAAGTAGTGTAAAAAAAGAAACATTTTTTTTAATTTATAGAGGGGATTTTAAACAACTTCAATTTATTAACTTAAAAATAAAAATCATGAAAAAAAATTTAATCATTGCTAGTTTAGTTGGTGCATTTGTTACCGCAGGTTTATTTAGTTTCACTCCAAAAGCTCAAGAAGAAGCAACAGGAACACAATTTAAAATTATTACCAGTATCGAATCTATTGTTCCAATGGGTATTGGTCGTTCTAGAATTATTGAAAACCTTACAGAGGTAAATCATCATCATTTTACTACCGGAAGAACTGATGGTAAAGACAGTGAACAAGGTAAAATAAAAAGAAGTGATGCTAAAGTTGATGAATTAGCAGAAACAAAAATGCTTAACTTTTATAGTGGTGTTGGATTAAACTTCCAAAATGTTGCTTCAAACGATGCGATGATTACTTCAAAATTAAATGAAATGGCTGCTAATGGCTGGGAGTTAGTAACTGTTGTTAGTGGTGTAGAAGCTGATGCAGGAAAAGAAGATGGTAATGGCATCTTTATTACCCGATACATTTTTAAAAAATAAAAAACCTAAATCCCCCGTTTAAAAACGGGGATTTTTTTTTACCCCAAACCCATTTTTCTTTTTGTCATGCAGGAAACAACCAGCTAATGGAAAACTATAAAATTTAAGATAACTCAAATTGTTATGTTGAACTAACATACAAGATAGGCCCTCCTGAAAGACATCAAAAATCGTTACTAAGCTTCAATGTTTTTAAGCTATTTTTTTTATTTTTGAGGAAAGTTTGATGAAAATTAAACCTATCTACCCCATATACATAAGTTATAGCCAATGAATATAACCCATCGAAATATTAAACTATTAAGGTATTATTTGGTTCTTATTATACTGTTTTTAATAGTGCAAAGCTGTGCATACTCTTACCGAAAAAATAATAATTACGTTCGAGAAAAGAGTCTAAAAGAAATCAATTATGGGTATCACTACAATCCAAAAGGTAGTTTTTTATTTGGACGTTGGAAAGGAAGTGGAGGATGGTATGATTCAACAATTACTCATTACAAAAAAGAACCATTTACAGGTACAAGCATTAAGAGGACTGGTTGGAATAAATACGGAATAAAAGAATATAAAGGAGGAAGAGATATTTCATATACGAGCCTAAACACTAAAACTGGTGACACAATTTCTTATAATTATAGTTATCAAAATAAATCCAAAATAATTAGATTTTATGAAAATGGAAAAAGGTATTGGATACGTGAGCAATACGGAGAATTTATAAAGTATTACGCCAAATACTATGAAAATGGGATATTACAAGAAAGAGATAGCAGTTTTATTATTCAGGACACAATTGTGATTACTAAATCTACAAAGTGGGACGAGCAAAGAATGATTACATATAACAAAATTGATTCAGTTAATATTTTTTCAAGATAAATGGCTATAACAGCAAACAAGCCTCCCTCCGCTCCCGCAAGCTTATAGCTTGTGGTTTTTTTTATCATCAACCTCAACTTTCCAACTAAAAAATAAAATTACTTGTCAACTAAACTTATTTGCTGAATTTCGCCATCATTTTTATTTCAGATGAATTTAGAAAAGAAAATTTGGCAATACCTCCTTTTATTTTTCCTTGCCTTTATTTGGGGAAGCTCTTTTATTTTAATGAAAAGAGGCATGAAAGTTTATTCGCATGACGAAGTTGCTGCACTAAGAATAGTTATTTCATTTTTGTTTTTACTGCCTTTTTTATTCAAATACATTCATAAAGTAAAAAAGGATAGATGGAAATATTTAGCCATAGTAGGTGTTTTTGGTAGTGGTATTCCTGCTTTTTTATTCACTTTAGCAGAAACCGGTATTACCAGTTCCTTAGCAGGAATGCTAAACTCATTAACACCATTCTTTACATTAATTTTAGGCGTTATCATTTTTAAGGTTCCTGCGGTTAAAGGTAAATTCTTAGGTGTTTTTATTGGACTAATTGGTGCTTTTGGTCTTATAATGTCTAATGGTTTTGATATTGAAAACACTCCATTTGTTTATGCTCTTTTAGTAGTGGTTGCCACTTTATGTTATGCAATAAGTGTAAACACTATAAAAAAATATTTAGGCGAAATAAATTCCATAGCCATAACAGCACTATCCTTTTTAATAATTGGAATTCCTGCAATAATCTATCTATTCTTCACTGATTTTGTTGCTACTACACAAACTAATCCGGAAGCTGCTACAGCTTTAGGTTATGTTGCTATTTTAGCTGTAGTTGGCACGGCATTATCCATTATTATTTTCAATCAACTGATAAAATATACTTCGGCAGTATTTGCTTCAACAGTTACTTACCTCATACCCATTTTTGCCATCTTTTGGGGAGTTATTGATGGTGAGGAAATTAACTTCATTCAAATCGTTAGTATTTTTATAATTTTAGTAGGTATTTATTTTGTGAATAAAATAAAATAATTGTTTGCTTTTTAATCTGCTTAGATACTTGAAAATTGCATATTGATTATTAAATTTGCCGCTTTAATTTTTATCGTATCAAACCTTAAAATGGCATCATCAACTAAATACATTTTTGTAACAGGAGGAGTAGCATCTTCATTGGGAAAGGGAATAATTGCAGCTTCATTGGCTAAACTTTTACAAGCTAGAGGTTATTCAACCACTATTCAAAAGCTAGATCCTTACATTAACATAGATCCGGGAACATTAAATCCTTATGAACACGGAGAGTGTTTTGTTACAGATGATGGTGCTGAAACTGACCTAGATTTAGGACATTACGAAAGGTATTTAAATGTACCTACTTCACAAGCCAATAATGTAACTACTGGTAGAATTTACCAATATGTTATTAACCAGGAACGTGCAGGTGCATATTTAGGAAAAACCGTTCAGGTAATTCCTCATATTACCGATGAAATTAAAAGAAGAATTAAACTTTTAGGAAATACGGGAGAATATGATATTGTAATTACTGAAATTGGAGGAACTGTTGGAGACATAGAATCCTTACCCTATATAGAAGCTGTTCGTCAGCTAAAGTGGGAGCCCGATTTTGATTGTATTGTCTTACATTTAACTTTTGTTCCATTTTTGGCAGCTTCCGGAGAATTAAAAACAAAACCTACCCAACACTCTGTTAAACAACTACTCGAATCAGGAGTTCAACCGGATATTTTAGCCTTAAGAACAGAACACAAGCTTTCTGAAGGCGTAAAAGAAAAAGTAGCGTTGTTTTGCAACATTTCTCCAAAAGCAGTTATAGAAGCAATGGACGCTGATACTATTTATGATGTACCTTTGTTAATGCAAGAAGAAGAGTTAGATAAGGTGGTATTAGATAAACTGGGATTATCTTATGGCGAAGAACCTCAACTAGTTGCTTGGAAACAATTTTTAACCAAACTAAAAAACCCGAAACAAACCATAAAAATTGGTTTGGTAGGAAAATATACAGAGCTTCAAGATGCTTACAAATCTATTTCTGAAGCCATCATACATGCCGGAGCACACATAGAAACTAAAGTTGAAGTTGACTGGATACACTCCGAAGACATCAATGAAAAGAATGCCAAACAATTACTTGAAAACTTAAACGGTGTGTTAGTAGCACCTGGTTTTGGAGAAAGAGGTATTGAAGGAAAAATTGCCGCAATAAAATATGCCAGAGAAAATAAAATACCATTTTTCGGAATTTGCTTGGGAATGCAGTGTGCTGTAATTGAATTTGGTAGAAATGTATTAGGGTTAACAGATGCACATTCCACAGAAATGTATCCTGAAACGCCATTTCCGGTAATTTATTTAATGGAAAGTCAGAAAAACATTAGCGATAAAGGTGGAACAATGCGTTTAGGAGCCTACTCTTGCAATGTGAAAGAAAACTCCAATGCTTTTACTGCTTATAACAGCGACAAAATTCAGGAGCGTCACAGACATCGTTATGAATTTAATAACAAATACTTAGGAGACTACGAAAAACAAGGCATGATTGCTACAGGTTTAAACCCTGAAAACAATCTGGTTGAAATAGTTGAAATTACTAATCATCCTTGGTTTATAGCTGTTCAATTTCACCCGGAATATAAAAGTACGGTAATTAACCCTCACCCATTATTTTCTGCATTTATTAAAGCGGCAGCCGATCATCACAACAAATAATTTTAAAAAATATTTTTCAATAAAACCACATAAATGAGTAAAGGACTAGATAAAAATGGCATAATTGGATTGGTATTAATTGGAGCAATCCTATTAATTTTTAGTTACTTAACACAACCAACAGAAGAAGAATTAGCAGCCAAAGCCAAAAAAGACAAATCAGCTAAACAAACCGAACAAATAGATAAACCTAATGCTGAAGAAGTAATTTCTCCTGCCGAAAACAAAGAAGATACAACTGCTGAAAACACTATTCTTCCTCTTGATTCTACCACATTAACTACTGGTACAGATTCATTATCTAATCTTCAATATCAATTGGAATATGGTCCATTTGCCAATGCTGCCCATGGCGAAGAAAAAACATTTACCCTAGAAAATGAAAAAATAAAAGTTACTGTTTCTAACAAAGGTGGTAGAATAACTTCTGTTGAGTTAAAAGAATATGTTACTTACGATTCTTTACCACTTATCTTATTCAAAGAAAACCTTTCTAGATTCAATGCAGAACTTTCTATCCCTGGTGTTACAGGTAAAAATTCTTTACGAATTATCAATACCGAAAACCTGTACTTTGATACAGAAAACACTTCTTTTGAGGTTGGAAATGGAGATAGTAAAAGCTTTTCTCTTAAATTATATACTACCGATAAAAACAGCTTTATCGAATATAAATATACCCTTTCAGGAGGTGCTTATTTGGTAGATTTCGATTTTATCACTTCAGGAATGAATGAAATTTTAACTGAAGAGCCTATTATTCAATGGCAAATGGTAACTCCTAGTCAGGAAAAGACGATACAAAGTCAAGAAATGGCGAGTACAACTTACTACAAATACAATAACAATGAAGTTGATTACATTGGAACCGGTGCTTACGAAAAAGAAGAGATGCTTTCGTCAATGGATTGGATTATGTTTAAACAACAATATTTCAATGCTACATTAATAGCTAAAGACAAACCTTTCGAAAATGCCAATTCTTTTGTTGAAACAAAACAAGTCCCTGAAGACTTAAAAAATACGCATGTAAAAGAAATGAGTGCAGGAATTACACTTCCTTACGAGTTTAAAAACAACGAAACTTTTGCCATGCAATATTATTTCGGTCCTAACCGATTAGATGATTTAAAAGCTGTAGGTGTTGGGTTAGATGAAGCTATTGACTATGGCTGGGGAATTTTTGGCTGGGTAAACCACTTAATTATTCGTCCGGTATTTAATTTCCTAATAGGTTTTGATATGTCTATCGGCATCGTAATTCTGCTACTTACCATTATTATTAAAACCTTGCTTTTCCCTATTACCTGGAAAACTTACCTGAGTAGTGCCAAAATGAAAGTATTAAAACCTGAAATTACTGAGCTTACCGAAAAATATAAAGGTGATGCCATGAAAAAGCAACAAGCTACTATGGCATTGTACAGACAAACAGGTGTAAATCCGTTGGCAGGATGTATTCCTATGTTAATACAAATGCCAATTTTATTTGCATTGTTCCGCTTTTTTCCGGCAACTTTCGATTTACGTCAGAAAAGTTTCCTTTGGGCAGAAGATTTATCTACTTACGATTCCATTTTTGAATTGCCTTTTGATATTCCTTTCTACGGAGCTCACGTAAGTTTATTTACTTTATTAATGGCTATTTCTATGATTTTCTATACGAAAGCTAATAGCCAAATGACTTCAGGAGCAGGAATGGAAGGAGCTATGGCAGCTCAAATGAAAATTATGATGTACTTAATGCCCGTAATGATGTTGTTTTTCTTCAACAGTTATGCATCTGGTTTAAGTTATTACTATTTAGTTGCCAACATGATGACAATCGGACAACAGTATGCTATTAAAAAATGGTTTATTGATGAAGATAAGTTGCTAGCTAAAATCCAAGCCAATAAAACCAAAGTGAAAAAGAAATCGGGCTTTGCAGCTAAATTAGAAGCCAGAATGAAAGAAGCTCAAAAATTACAAGAGCAACGCAAAAAGAAAAAATAAACATAAAACTATGAAATCAACCCTCTACATACTATTACTTATACTTTTTAGTGTAAGTGCTTGTAAAACCCAAGAAAAAACACAAGATACAGCTGTAAAAGAAGACACAACAGTACCTAAAGAAACAGAAACCACTCAGCAAACTGACCCTACTCCTGTAAAAGAAAGTTTATTTATTACTATGGAAAGAACACCTTGCTTAGGCATGTGTCCATCTTATGTTATATGGATATACAATACCGGAAGAGTAGAATATGAAGGTAGAACTTTTGCAAAAAAAGAAGGCAAACATACCAAAACACTTTCTAAAGATGCAATGAATGAAATTACCAATATGATTAAAGAAATTGACTTCTTTAATCTTGAAGATAAATACGATGCACAAGTTACTGATATTCCATCTTGTATAATTTCTGTAAATTTGGATGGTAAAAAGAAAAAAATTCTAGACAGATATGAAGGTCCAAAAACACTTAGAAATCTAGAAAAACTGATAGACCATCATGTGATAGATGATGAATTAATAAAAGTGGAGGAATAAATAATTACTATTCAAAATCAAAACCATGGCTGTTAAAATTATAGAGGTTACCGATAATAAACACTTTAAAGACTTTGTAAATGTTCAGTTTGAAATTTACAAAGGCAACAACTTTTGGGTTCCACCTATCAAAAAAGATGAAATAAAAGCTATTCAAAGTTCTTATAACCCTGCTTTTAGGTTTTGTAAAGCTAAGTTTTGGGTGGCTTATAAAGACAACAAATGTGTTGGAAGAATTGGTGCTATCATTAATGAACAGTACAACGAAAAAACCGGTGAAAAGGCAGGGCGCTTTACTCGATTAGAATTTTTTGATGATGAAGAGGTAGTTAAAAACTTACTTCAAACAGCTGAAGAATGGCTTAAATCTGAAGGAATGACTAAAGTTTTAGGTCCATTAGGATTTACCAATCTCGATCACCAAGGAATGTTAGTAGAAGGTTTCGACCATTTACCATCAGCAGCATCAGAATACCATTTGCCTTATTATAAGGATTATATGGAAAAATTGGGCTACCAAAAAGAAATTGATTGGATAGAATTCCGTTTATTTTTAGAAGGTATTCCTGACAAGGCAAAAAGAGTAGCCGAAGTGATAAAAACCAGAAACCAACTTACCGTTAAAAGTTTTAAAAAAACAGCTGAATTACAACCTTTTGCAGTAAAACTTTTTGAAATTTTAAATGAAGCATTTAAGGATTTATTCAGCGTGGTACATCTCGATAGAGAAATGATAGATTATTATGTTAAGCGTTATTTAATGATGCTTAATCCTCAGTTTGTAAAATTGATTTTCGATAAAGATAATCAATTAGTTGCTTTCATCATTGGTTTACCATCCTTATCAGAAGGCCTACAAAAAGCCAATGGAAGAATTTTCCCATTTGGTTGGTACCACATCCAAAAAGCATTAAAAAAACCAAAAGTTGTAGATTTAATGCTTACCGGCATTATGCCCGAATACCAAGGGAAAGGCGTTGCTGCCATTTTAATTAATGAATTGCAAGCCGTAATGGAAAAACATGGTGTTACCGAAGTAGAAACTACCGGAATTTTTGAAACCAACCAAAAAGCCATTCAAAACTGGAAAAACTATGAAAACACGCAACACAAAAGAAAACGTTGTTGGGTGAAGAGTTTGTAAAGCAAATGAAAACCTAAAAGATATATTTAGGTATTAATAATATTTTCTTTAACCGCATAAATGACGATTCCTGCTGTATTTTTAATATTCAGCTTGTGCATGATGTTTTTGCGGTGAGTATTTACGGTATGCGTGCTTAAGTACAACTTGTCGGCAATTTCTTTGTTGGTTAGTCCGTCAGAAATGAGTTTAATAATTTCAATTTCTCTTTCCGATAGAGAAATACCTTCACAATCTAAGTTACTATCTTCATTCTTTTCTGATAAAATATTAATAACCATCCCACAATAAAACTGCTTACCATTATAAGTATCTTCTACGGCTTCCAAAATTTCTTGCTTATCACAATCATCTAACAAATAACTATCCACTCCATAGCTCAACGATTTATGAATAATTTGCTTTGCCAAAGATGGCGTTATGGCTAAGATCTTAGCACTTTTATAAATCTCTTTAATTTTTTTAACCGCATCTAATCCAAACTGCCCTGTAGAATAATCAATAACAACAATATCTGGGAAATATCTTTTAGAGCATTCACTCAAATGTTCTATAGAATTAACAACTCCCAACACCCTATTACGCATCTTACTTTGCACAATAGTTTTTAAACCTTCGGCAACTATAGGATTGTTATGTGCTATTAAAATATCTATCATGAATTTCTTTATTTAGATTAAGTCTAAATAAAGAGCAAAAATAAAGACAAAAAACCACTTCCACTAAAAAAAAATGAATAAATATTGTAATATTTTGGGCGAACGAAATTTATAGTTAAATTTACTTTATGAAAAAATGGTTGATTTTTTTAGTAATTTGTTTTTTATCGCTTAGTAGCAACGTTCTCGCTTCAGGAGAACTTACTTTTATTGAAAACAAAGGTCAATGGCATAACAACGTTTTGCTTAAATCTGAACTAAATAGTGGTTTTGTTTATTTAGAAAAAAACCGACTAACTTTCGATTTGTATGATGTTGCCATGATAGAAAAATATGCTCATCACCACAATCATTACCAACTTAATGAAATTCCCAATAAACTAAATTGGCACGCTTACAACGTAAATTTTAAAGATGGTAATCCCAACCCTACCATTATAAAATCCGAAAAAGTATTTGCCTATTTTAATTACTTTTTAGGCAATAATCCCAAAAAATGGGCTTCTAATGTTAAAGGATATAAAAAAGTGACGTATCAAGAAGTCTATACAGGCATAGATTTTCAGATATATTCTACTGATAATTTAAAATACGACTTCATTGTGAAAGCTCAAGCCAACCCTAGCCAGATTAAGTTAGTTTATAATGGACAAAATAAGTTACAACTCAAAAAAGGACAGCTACACGTTACTACCTCTGTAAATACTATTATTGAAGACAAACCTTATGCTTATCAACTCATTAATGGCGAAAAAAGACAAGTAAATTGTAATTATGTACTCACCAACAACGAATTGGGTTTTGAACTCCCTAATGGATATGATAAAAACTACGATTTAATCATAGATCCAACTTTAATGTTTTCCTCACTTTCGGGTTCTACAGCTAATAATTTCGGTTATACCGCTACTTTTGATTCAAAAGGGTTTTTATATGCTGGAAGTTCTGCTTTTGGAACAGGTTATCCATTTACTGCTGGAGCTTATAGCACTACTTTTAATGGTGGTGGAGATGATATTGCTATATCAAAATTCGATACTTCGGGAACTTTTCTGATTTACTCTACTTACATTGGAGGAAGTAATGTTGAACTGCCGCACAGTTTAATTGTAAATAGTTTTGATGAGTTGTTTATTTTGGGAACTACCAGTTCATTTGATTATCCTACAACTGCAAATGCTTACGACAATACTTTTAATGGCGGAACTATGAACAACTTATCAAACGGATTGGGAGTAAATTACACCAATGGCTCCGACATTATTGTTTCTAGATTAAGTACTAACGGAACTAACCTTATTGCCTCTACTTATTTGGGAGGCTCACAAAATGATGGACTAAATTCAACAGGAGCTAACACACTTAAATACAATTATGCCGATGAAGTTCGTGGTGAAATTGATATTGACAAAAACAACAACATTTACATCGTTAGTTGCACCCGAAGCCCCGATTTTCCTATTGTCGGAAATGTTTTTCAACCAACTTACGGAGGTGGAGATATTGATGCTTGTATCATCAAAATGGATAATAACCTTCAAAATATTATATGGAGCAGCTTTTTGGGTGGAAACAATCATGATGCTGCTTACTCTTTGGCAATAGATAGCAATGAAGATTTGTATTTAACAGGAGGAACTAATTCTACTAATTTCCCTTCATCTGTTAATGCTTATCAAAACACATTTGTTGGAGGAAGGTCTGATGGTTTTGTTACTCGTGTTGCTAAAAATGGCAGTCAAATACTCAATTCAACATTTTTTGGATCAACCACTTACGATCAAAATTATTTTATTGAATTAGATAAAAATGATAATGTCTATTTATTAGGACAAACAGAAATTACCAATAATACTTTTATTCACAATGTGTTATGGTCGAACCCCGGAAGTGGTCAGTTTATCAGTAAACTTACTCCTACTTTAGATTCGTTAATTTATTCTACTGTTTTTGGTTCAGGAAACGGAATTAATATTTCACCGACAGCCTTTTTAGTGGATTTATGTAATAAAATTTACTTAGCAGGTTGGGGAGGTTCTGTCAATCAATCTTCCACGAATAATGCCGGATACACTACAGGAATGCCCATTACATCCAATGCTTTTCAAAACACTACTGATGGTAGCGACTTTTATGTAATGGTAATGGAAGATGATGCTTCCAATATTAATTATGGTTCATTTTTCGGTGGTCCCTTAAGTTCCGAACATGTAGATGGAGGTACAAGCAGATTTGACAGAAAAGGTAAAGTTTATCAAGCAATTTGTGCCGGTTGTGGTGGAAATTCTGATTTACCCATTTATCCGCCTACCAATCCGATGAACCAAAACAACCACAGTTGCAACTTAGGTGTTTTTAAAATGGATTTTGATTTGCCTGTAGTGGTTGCCGACTTTGAAGTACCACCTGTTGGTTGTGCACCTTTTACAGTTACCTTTAACAATACCAGTTTAACGCAATCCAATACCAATTTTATTTGGGATTTTGGAGATAGTAACGGAAGTACGCAATTTTCTCCAACACATACCTACAATACTCCCGGGACTTATACTATCACATTAATTTTAAATGATACTACCACCTGTAATTTAGCGGATACTGCAGTAAAAACCATATTAATTTTAGGGAATAACAACACCATCGATTCTACCATTCATATTTGTCCCGGAGAAAGTGTACAAATAGGGACAACACCTAATCCCGATCCCAATATAAGTTACAATTGGTCGCCAACAGCGGGATTAAGTGATTCTACTATTTCCAATCCTTTTGCTAGTCCAACTAGCTCCACCAATTACCAATTGTACATTTCTGATAGCGTTTGTGTAGATACTATTACTTACCCTATTGTTGTGAATACTCCTTTACTTTCTGTTACCAATGATACTACGCTTTGTTACAACGAAAGCATTTCTCTTTCCGCCAACTCTTCTGGAACAAGTAATACATATGTTTGGTCTTCTAATAGCAATTTTACAGATACATTGAATTCTCCTATTACCAACAATTCGTATTCTCCACCTATCAACACTTCAGGAACGTATTACATTCAAATTAATAACAATGGTTGCAAATTATCCGATAGTGTGGCAGTAAAAGCTATCGGGCAAAGCTCTATTATTGGAGCAGACTCCATTTGTTTTGGAGATACGGTTAGCATTACTTACAGTAATACTAATCCGGGAGATAGCACAAACTATACTTGGTCTCCCTCTGGTCAGATTATTAATGGACAAGGCACAACAAGTGTAGATGTTAGTCCGACAACCACTACCACATTTACTGTAATTGCTACTAATGATGTTTGTATAGATACACTTACGCAACAGGTAGTAGTTACAACAGTTCAAATGAGTGTTAGCAATGACACTACGCTTTGTGTTGGCGATTCTGCTGTTACTTTATTAGCAACTTCTGCAACAAGTGGAACAAACATTTTTTGGTCGTCAAATGCAATGTATTCTGACACCTTAAATAATGGCACTGACAGTATTAATGTTAGTCCAACAACTACTACAACTTATTATGTTATGGTAAGTGCAGCTGGGTGTTCTCGAACCGATAGTGTTACTGTTTTTATAGCCAATAATGTAACTTCTATAGCTGATGCTTATATCTGTTATGGTGATACAACAGCTTTAACCATAGTCAACCTTAATCCAAATGATTCACTTTTTCATGATTGGCAACCAGATGCTCAAATTATTTCGGGAGATAGTACTAATACCATTATTGTTTCACCAACAACTACCACTACATTTTATGTGGTTTCAGAAAATAGTGCGGGTTGTTTAATTTGGGATTCTGCTACAGTTTACGTTGATATGTTAGGTAGTATTCCTGCTGGAGCAACTGTTGACAACCCCACTATTTATCCGGGAGAAACCACCCAATTACATGCATCACCCAATGGTTATAACTACACTTGGTCTCCTGCAACTGGGTTAGACAACCCGAACAGTCAACATCCAAATGCATCACCAACACAAACCACTACTTATACGGTTACCATTTCTGGAACAAACTGCGAACGAACAGCTTCTGTAACCATAGAGGTAAAAGAAATTGTTTGTGATGAACCCGACATTTTTATTCCCAATGCATTTACACCTAACGGAGATGGAGAAAATGATGTGCTGTTTGTGAGAGGTAAAATGATAGAAAAAATGAATCTCAAAATATACAACCGTTGGGGTGAATTGGTTTTTGAAACCGATAATCAGCAAATTGGTTGGGATGGAAAATACAAAGAAGAATTAGTACAGCCAAATGTTTTTGTGTATCATCTACAAGTTTGGTGTATTGATGGTCAAGAATTTTTCAAAAAAGGAAATGTAACAGTTATAAGGTAAGTTGGGAAATAAAAAATCACATATTAGTTGGATTAAAATTTGGGTAATAACATTGTTACCCATGTTTATTTTCATTAATAAACTAGTGGGACAAGATATTCATTTTTCCCAATTTTTTAATTCTCCTTTAAACCTCAATCCTGCATTAACAGGTAACTTTATTGGAGATATTCGTTTAGTTGCCAACCAAAGAACCCAATGGAGTTCGGTTACTACACCTTACGTAACTTTTGCTCTTTCGGGGGAATACAGAAATATTTACAATACTTCTTTAAATGCAGGACTTTCTATTTTTCATGATAAAGCAGGTGATTCCCAATTTTCAACCTTACAAATTGGTGTTCCTTTAAGCTATACGTTATATATCAGTGACTCTTCACAAACGGTTCAATTTGGTATGCAGCCATCTTTTGTACAAAGAAGTATTAATTATGACGACCTGAGATTTGATAATCAATATGATGGAACAGTTTATAATTCGGCTTTAGGAAACGGTGAAACGTTTGGAACTAACGGACGCAACTATTTTAACTTGCATGCCGGTATCAGTTGGAATTATTTATTTGCACAACGAAAATCGGTAAATGCAGGTTTTGCTGTGCATAATTTAACCCAACCGGAACAAAGTTTTTTTAGTGGCGAAAGCATTCCTTTAAAACACCGCTATACTTTTCATGCAGGAACAGATTTAAAGATTCACAAAGATTTTGATGTTCTTCCGAGAGTGATGTTAGGCTATCAACATAATTATAAAGAAATAATAATGGGCGGGTCGCTTAGATATCACCTCAATAACGGAAACTACAGAAATCTTTACGGAGGAATCTACTACAGAAATTCGGATGCTGCCTATTTAACTGCAGGAATAGATTATCATAATTTTCATTTTAAAATCAGTTATGATATTAATGTTTCATCCCTCGAAGTAGCCAGCAACAACCGTGGCGGATTTGAATTTGCTTTAATCTATATTTTTGAAAAATACAGACCGGTTATTAAGCGATATAAAGCTTGTCCGAATTATATATGAAAATAAAAATTTGCATATTATTATTTTTAGTCGGCAGTTTAATAAAAATAAATGCCCAAAGTCAGTCGCAATTGATAAAAGTAGGTGACCAACTTTTTAATGAAAAAGATTATTATGCAGCATCGCTGTGGTACAAACAAGCGTTAGATATTGATTCCACATTATTGGAATTAAAATTCAAGTATGCAGAATCGCTAAGAATGTATAACGATTATGCAAAAGCCGAATGGCAATATTTTTCTGTTTATAAGGATGATAGAGGTAGAGTTTATCCATTAGCCCCATTTTGGTATTCTATGATGTTGAAATACAACGGTAATTATTTAGAAGCCAAAAAATCTTTTAAAAGAATAAAAAGACATTTTACTAACGATAGAAAAGGCTTTTATTACCAAAAAGTAATGCAAGAAATTGAATCTTGTGAAAAAGCCATTGAAATTATGAAAGATACTCTTTTAGTTGATGTGAAAAATATTGGAACAGGGATAAACACCTACAATAGTGAGTTAGGAGCTAACTTTATGAATGATAGTTTAATCATTTATACTTCTTTGCGAGATGAAAAAATGAAAGAAGACAATCAAGTTACAGATACTTCGCTTTACCTAACACGATTATTTACTTCATCCAAAAATAATAGCGATTGGAACCAAGGAAAAAAGCTCCCTGAAAGCATTAATATTCCCAATTACCATATTGCCAACGGATGTTTAAGTCCTGATGAAAAAACCTTTTATTTTAATCAATGTGATAGGAATTTAACTTGTAAAATTTATGCCGTTGCTATAGAAAATGGCGAATGGAAATCACCCGTTTATGAAGTGAAAAACATTAATATGGAAGGCTTCACTTCTTCCCAACCTTTTATTACAAAAATTAATAACAAAGAAGTCTTGTTTTTCTCATCAAACCGACCTGGTGGTTTTGGAATGATGGATATTTGGTACGCACAAAAAAATGGAAGCGAGTTTTCTTCTCCTGTAAATCCCGGTATAAATGTTAACAGTATTGAAGATGAAATTACGCCTTTTTATAACCACAAAGACAGTTCCTTATATTTTAGCTCTAATTGGCATTACGGTTTAGGAGGGTTTGATATTTTTAAAAGCAAAACCGACTTAATCAGCTTTCAAACCCCTGAAAATTTAGGATTTCCTATCAATACAAGTGTAAACGATTTTTATTATTACGAACATAATAATATGGTGTTACTAACTTCTAACCGAAAAGGCTCTTTGGCTAAAAAAGGAGAGACTTGTTGCAACGATATTTATTTTTATGAAATTCCTGATACGATTGAACCAGTTTATACCACACTGGAAGAATTAAACAGGTATTTGCCTGTAAAGCTATATTTTCACAATGACTTTCCCGACCCAAGAACACGAGATACTACCACTTTGCAAACCTACGAGCAGACTTACAAAGACTACACACATTTGTATAACAAATACCGAAGAGAATACAGTGAAGGTTTAAAAAACGAAGAAAAAACCAATGCCGAAGTAGAAATTGATGAACTTTTTTCAAATTATATCGACAAAGGAATTAAAGATTTAAAAATGTTTACTCCTCTCTTATTAAAAGAATTAGAAGATGGCAAATCCATAACGTTAACCATAAAAGGTTATGCCAGTCCACTTTCTAAAACCGATTACAATGTAAACCTTACACTTAGGAGAATTGCCAGTTTAGTTAATTATTTAAAAGAATACGAAAATGGCATTTTAGCCCCTTACATTAATGGAAGTGCTGAAAATGAAGCCAAATTATCCTTTGTTAAAGTACCTTTTGGCGAATATCAATCTAATGAAATTAGTGATGATTTAGAAGACAAAAGAAACTCGGTATATAGTCCTGCAGCCGCATTAGAAAGAAAAATTGAAATTATAGCCATTTCACAAGGAGATACTGCTCAAGTAGCTATGGATGGTTCTGAATTAGAAAAATTGCCCTTACTTACTTTTAAAGACAGTACTATAGAGTTCGACATTTCTACTACAGAACAACAAATTAAAATTATTAATAATGGTGAGGCTCCGTTAAAAATATTTGAAGCTAATTGCAATTGTGATGCATTTGAAGTAATTTTTCCAAAAGAGGAAATTCCTACTTATGAAATAAGGTATTTAACCCTCAAAAAAGTAAAAGAAATTGGAAATGTAGAAGATAAGTGTAGTATTAGCTTTCTTACGAATACCATTCCTAATAAAAAAATATTAGAAATTAAATTAAAATAATTATTCATCAAGTTTTGAATCATCTTCAGATGACAAACTCAGTAATTTTTGTCGGAACATAAACTCCAATTGTGCATTAACTGTAAGTAAATCTTCCGTAAGTTTTTTGTTTTCTCTCCTTAAAGTAAATACCTCAAAAGCCTGTTCTATCAACTTTCTCATGTAATCAACATCCCATGGTTTCTGTATATATTTATATACCTGACTTTTATTAATAGCATCAATAACCACATTGATATCGCTATATCCTGTAACCAATATTCTAATCATTTCAGGATATTTTTCTTTTATCTTTTCAAAAAACTCTATTCCTGTAACTTTTGGCATTCGCTGATCTGAAAGAATTATACTAATTGTACCTGCTTCTTTTTCTAAAATTTTTTCAGCTTCTTCCGCATTAATAGCTGTATAAATTTTAAAATCTCTTCTAAATGCTGCTTTAAACGAATTTAAGTTTTCTTGTTCATCATCTAAGTAAAGGATCACAGCTTTGTTGTCTTGTTCTTTTGTAGCTTCGGCCATATCATAAAAAGTTTTTTCTAAAATTATAATAAATAATTTAATTTATTACACCTAAAATACTCAAACAATTAGTACGTATTTTTACGTAGTAAAGGTAGCCTTTTTTTTTGTAATATAGTGTTTTCAAACAGCCTACTAAAACAAAGTTTTCAGACATGAATAACTCCATTAAAAATCAGTATTATGAACAATTTTACTCAAAAAGCGACAATGAAGTTTTGTATCCTGTATTTTTCAAACTAGAAGAAAGCAGTGATAATAACGACTTTCATCAATTAATAAATAACAATCCTCAAATTGTTATTGTCGATGAAATTATAAGTCAATTAGAGGAATTGATAAAATTAAGACATCCACAAGAAAAATTAACTGAAGAAAAATTATCTCAAAAAATTGAAACTCATTTAGGAGAAACTAAATTAGATAATTATGGCGTTTGGGTATATTATCCTTGGCGAAATACTTTAGTTCACTTATTAGATGAAAAAGAGTTTGTAGAAGTTAGAACTAACAGAAATCAATACAAAATTACTCCCGAGGAAGAAGAAGTTTTAGCCACTAAAAAAATTGGCATTATTGGCTTATCCGTTGGGAAAGCAATTGCCCTAACCATAGCCATGGAGCGTATTTGTGGAGATATTGTGTTAGCAGATTTTGATGTTATTGAACTCTCTAACTTAAATAGAATACAGACTGGAGTGCATCATTTTAACACAAAAAAAACAGTTGTTGTAGCACGAGAGATTGCAGAGATTGACCCTTACCTAAAAGTAACTTGTTACAATGAAGGCTTAACAGAAGCAAACATTAACGACTTTTTTACAAAAGACAAAAAACTAGATGTGTGTATAGAAGTATGCGATGGTCTTGAAATTAAAATTCTTACTCGCCAAAAAGCTAAAGCACTAGGAATTCCTGTAGTAATGAACTCAAGTGATAGAGGTACAACAGATATTGAAAGGTTTGATTTAGATGCTAACTTGCCAATTCTTCATGGATTAATAGAACATCTAGATTTAAGTAAACTAAAAGAGGCTAAAACAACTAAAGAAAAAGCAATTTATTTATTACCAATGCTAGGTGTTGACACATTATCTAAACGACTGCAAGCGTCAATGCCAGAAATAGGAAAAACAATTACTACTTGGCCTCAGTTAGCTTCTGGAGTGATTTTCGGTGGCGGAATATGTACAGATGTTTGCAGAAGAATTTTATTAAATCAATTTTCAAAATCAGGACGCTATTTTGTAGATATTGAAGACCAAATAAATAATGATATAGAAGATTATATTTCTCAAAAAAGAAGAAATAGTTAATTTAAAAACCGAACAAAAGAAGAATGGAAGAAGTGCAACATAAATTTAGAGTAAGTGCTTTTAGAGCTGTTGATGAACCAGAATTATGTTCACAATATATTAAAGGTCATGTTAAAGTGTTAACAGATTATGGCATATCAAATATTACATCAAATAATAATTTATGGATAACCAATCCAAATATTTATTGTTTAGGATTACACTCTGAATCAAATGAATTAATGGCAGGTATTAGAATTCAATTAGCTGATGGAATAAACCCATTACCTATTGAAAAGGCAATTGGACATATGGATGATAAAATTTATGATCTAGTAGAAAAACATGCACTAGAAGGTGGCATAGGTGAATTATCAGGTTTATGGGTAGATAATAGACTAAAAGGAATGGCTATAGGCTGGTATATGGTAAGAGCTGCCATCTCATCTTCTAACCAACTGAATTTTAGAACAATGATTGGGATTTGTGGAGATGTTACATTAAAAATGTTTAATAATGTAGGTTTTACAATTGAAAAAGGATTAGGAAGTAATGGTCAATTTTATTACCCAAAAGAAGATCTAGTTGCTCATGCTGTTGGGATATTAAATGCTGTAACACTTGACAATGCTATAGAGTATGACAAAAAAATAATGCAATCACTAAGAAATAAAGTACATCAAAAAAGAATTGAATCCGACACAAAGATAAAAGTAGATATCGAGTATAATTTAAAATATCCAAAAGTTGTTAAAGTACTTTATACCAAAAGACTAGAAACTATAAAATAAATAGCCATGTTATTAAGCAATCAAAAAAATCGCTTCTTTCTATTTTATATTTTAACTTTTCTTTCCTCGTTTTTTAATCTAAGAGCTGAAAATATAATCATCAATAAAGAAAACGATTTAATCAATATTGGTGGTGATGTTCAAATATATGAAGACAAAACAAATAACTTATCTTTTGAAGAAGTTATCTCAAAAGAATTTACTCCATCTAAATCACCTGTCCCAAACTTAGGGATTTCAAAATCTAACTTTTGGATTAAAATACCCATTACCAACAAAACAGAAAATGAACATCTTATTCTTGAATTATCATTAGCAATTATAGATCATGTAGAATTATATTATTATGATGATAATCAAATAAAAACAATAAAAACTGGAGATGCCTATCCTTTTAATAAGAGAGAATATAAAGACCCTCATTATTTATTTGATTTAAATATCCCTAAAGACGAAACCAAAACTTATTATTTAAATGTTAAAAGTAATGAAGCCTTACAACTTCCACTAAAAATTGGAACAACTATAAATGTTTATGACCAAATAAAAAATAGAGATCTTTTATCTGGAATGTATTTTGGGATTATGTTAGTAATGATTCTCTATAATTTATTTATTTACTTTTCTGTAAGAGATAAAAGCTATCTTTATTATGTAGTTTATATTGTTTGCATTTTACTAACTCAAACAAGTTTACAAGGATATACTTTTCAATACCTATGGCCAAACAGTCCTTTAATTACAAAATTCAGCTTAATATTTCTACCATCTTTATCAGGAATTACTGGCATGTTTTTCATGAACGTCTTTCTTCAAACAAAAGAATTTTCAAAAAGACTTTATAACATCGCTTTTATTTTTGTTGTGCCTTATCTAATTGCTTATGTAATTGCCTTTATGGGAGAATTGGGAATAAGTCAAGCAGTTATTCAACTTAACTCCACAATTATATCTTTATATATGCTAATTACCCCTATTATCATATATAGAAAAGGTTATAAACCTGCAAAATATTTTATTGCTGCTTGGAGTGTTTTCCTTCTTGGTGTTTTTGTATTTGTATTAAAAGACATGGAAGCTCTTCCTTTTAATAACCTAACCAGATACACTATGCAAATTGGTTCTGCAATTGAAACTATACTTCTTTCTTTTGCTCTGGCAAACAGAATAAGTATCATTCGAAAGGAAAACGAACGCCTCATAAAAGAACAAAATGTAATCTTAGAGCAAAAAGTAAAAGAACGAACTGCCGAATTAAACAAAGCTATCGAAGATTTAAAACAGGCTCAATCGCAATTGGTAGAATCTGAAAAAATGGCCTCTCTTGGTCAGCTTACTGCCGGAATTGCCCATGAAATTAATAACCCTATCAATTTTGTTTCTTCAAATGTATTTCCACTAAAACAAGACATCGAAGATTTAAGAAGCATCTTAAACAAATATGCAGAAATTACTGAAAGTGCTGATTTAAAAAGTAAACTAAACGAAATAAATCAACTTAAAGAGGAACTAGATTACGAAGTGTTATTAGAAGAACTCGATACAATTATTCATGGTATAGAAGATGGAGCAAAAAGAACTGCCGAAATTGTTAGTGGACTAAGAAACTTTTCCAGATTAGATGAAAGCGAATTCCAAAGTGCTAATGTTAACGATTGCATTAATACTACTTTAAAAATCATCCAAACTAAATTAGCAGATGTAACCGTAAAAACAGAACTTGGAGATATTCCTGCTATTGACTGCTACCCTGGAAAACTCAATCAATTCTTTTTAAACACC
The DNA here is from genome assembly GCA_026196775.1 of Flavobacteriales bacterium. Taxonomy (GTDB): domain Bacteria; phylum Bacteroidota; class Bacteroidia; order Flavobacteriales_E; family Vicingaceae; genus BRH-c54. The sequence continues at coordinate 89,754 of JAPHUD010000023.1, read as the reverse complement.
ATTGACAATGCTATATATGCTGTTAATGCAGTAAAAACACCTAATCATAAAAGTGAAATTACAGTTAAAACAGCATTGGAAAATAACCATATTGTGATTACAATAAAAGACAACGGTATTGGTATGGACGAAACCACTAAAAATAAAATTTTTGAACCTTTTTTTACCACTAAAGATGTTGGTGAAGGAACCGGATTAGGTATGTCTATCGCTCATGGAATTCTTGAAATGCACCAAGCAAAAATTGAAATTGAATCAGAAATTAATAAAGGAACCGAAATAAAAATATTTTTACCCTTAACTTTACCAACATGGAAAGAATAAATGTTTTATATCTCGATGATGAAGCTACCAATCTAAAAGCTTTTAAAGCTGCTTACAGAAGAATATTCAACGTTCATACTGCTCTTTCTGCAGAAGAAGGTTATGAAGCACTTAAAAGATTTACTATAGAAGTAATAATTGCCGACCAACGTATGCCAGGAAAAACAGGTGTTGATTTTTTTCAATCTATTTTAGAAACCTACCCTCACCCAATAAGGATATTATTAACTGCTTACAGTGATATTAATGCTGTTATTGATGCCATAAACAAAGGTCAAGTTTATAGATACGTTACTAAACCATGGAATGATTTCGACCTTAAACTTACTATAGAAAATGCTTATCAATTATATTTATTAAAAGAACAACACAATAAGCTTAATGCTAAATACCACAAAGTTTTTACCCAAGCAACCGACCCAATTATCCTCTTCGATTTAAAAGGTAGAATTATTGATTATAACAAATCTGCTGTTGATTTTATTAAATCAACTCCTGAAGATAATTTAAACCTAAAAACCTTTTCTTCTTTCTTTAAAAACAAATCCGACATCGCTAAAGTTGTTAACAAGATTAATGAAGATGGCTACATTAAAGATTCTGAGTATAAATTAGTTTTAAAAAATAATGATGTTAGAAATTGTCTTATTTCTGTAAATTCTATTAACGATTGTTATGGCAATCCTGTAATTTTCCAAGTAATTATTAAAGATTATACTGAGCATCATAGGGTTAATCAACTTTTATTAAAAACCATTATAAAAACTCAAGAAAAAGAAAGAGAAAGAATTTCTAGAGATTTACATGATGGCTTAGGACAATCGTTGGCTGCTATAAAACTTCATATTGAAAACATTAGATACGAATCCCCGCATACCGAAGAGCTCAACACCATTTCAAAAATTCTAAAAGATACTATTCAGGATTTAAGAACTATTTGCTATGATACTTTACCTTTGGTACTTTATGATCATGGACTAAAAAAAGCTGTTCAAGATTTAATTTCTAAAAATATCTCTACTCAGTTAGATATCAATCTAAAGTGTGATGACCATCTACCTGAATTAAACAAACACCTTAATACTGCTATATTTAGAATAATTCAAGAGTTCGTTTCTAATACAGTTAAACACGGAAAAGCATCTCTCATAAACATAAATATTTCTGTAGTGGAAGAAAATATTTTAATTGAATTAAAAGACAATGGAATAGGTTTTGAAATTGCCGATTTATCCGTTAATAATGGACATGGAATTCAAAATATTAAAAGTAGAGTAGAATCTTTTGCAGGAACTTTAGTGATGGAGAGTGTTCTAAAAAAAGGCACTTCATTTTCTATTTTAATTCCTTATTAATTCAATGCGATATCTTTTAATTTTCTTCTCATTAATAACCTTATTTTCTTGTAGAGAGACAAAAAAAGAAGCATCTACTTCTGAAAATACATCAGAACATATTCGTTATGCAAAAGGATTTAATATTGAGTATCATGAAAATTATAAAATAGTTAAAGTCCTCCAACCATGGAAAGGAGAAAACAAATCCATAAACTATGTGTTGTATGATAATGAAAAACCGGAAAATATTGAAGGAATTTTCATTAAAACACCCATAAAATCTATTGTTTGTTTAAGTCTAACACATTTAGCTTTTATTGAAAAACTAAATGAAGTTAACTCTATTAAGGGAATTGCGGGCTGCAATTATGTTAGCAGCGAAGCTATTAAAGAAAAAATTAAAGCGAACATCATCCAAGAAGTTGGTCAGCACGAGGTATTTAACTACGAAATATTAGTGAATATTGCTCCTGATATAGTTATGGCATATGGCATAGATCAATCTTCAACTGCCAAACTCAATAAATTTGCTTCATTAGGTTTAACAACTGTTCTAAATGCAGAATATATGGAGCTACACCCTTTAGGCATGGCAGAATGGATAAAATTTGCAGCTGCTTTTTATAATAAGGAACAACTAGCCGATTCTATTTTTAAACATATAGAAACAGAATACTTAAGCGTAAAAAAAACGGTGGTAGATTTAAAAGACCAACCAACTGTTTTTACAGGAATGCCTTGGAATGGTGCTTGGCATGTTCCAGGAGGAGCTTCTTTTCAAGCTCAGTTTTTAAAAGATGCCGGAGCAAATTATATTTGGAGCGATAATGATGAAGAAAGAAGCATCGTAAAAAGCAAAGAAATTATTATTGATGAAGCCTTAGATGCAGATTTTTGGCTCAATGTAAATGCGTTTAACAGTTTAGCAGAAATTATTGCTCAGGATGCTGTGTTAGCCAATTTTGCAGCTGTTAAAAACCAACAAGTTTATAACAACAACCTAAAAGTAAATGCTGCTATGGGCAACGATTATTGGGAATCGGGAGTAGTAAATCCTCATATTATTTTAAAAGATTTAATAACTATTTTTCATCCAACAAAAATTGAACATCAGCTTTATTATTATAAGAGATTAGAAAATTAGAAATCGGAGATTTTAAATTAGAAAAAAATTGCGTCCTTGCGTCTTTGCGAGAGATTTTGTAGCCTTTAAGAAAAAATAGAAACCAAATGAAAAAACCACCAACCTTGAAAACTCCAAACTGCAATACCATTGAAGCTCTTGAAGCAGATTATTTATACACAAAATTATCTCAACTGCCTAATGCCGGTAATGGATTATTTACTGCAATAGCTATTTATAAAGATGAAACCATAGCTGTTTTCAAAGGAGAGTTATTAACCGATATACAAGCTGAAAAGCGAGCATCAGAAGGAAATGATAAGTACTTCATTAATTTACTGAATGGAAGCATCATGGACTCCATGAATGTAACATGCTTTGCTAAATATGCCAACGATGCCAGCGGTTTTGCCAATTCAAACTTTAAAAATAATGCAAAAATTACTTTAGATGATAATGACAAGGTATGCATCCAGGCAACTAGAAACATTAAAGCCAATGAAGAATTGTTTTGCAGTTACGGAAAAAGTTACTGGAAAAAACATGGTTGAATTAGTAAAATTGAAATCGCTCACTCGGCAAAGCCAAGCAAGTAGTTTACTAACAAAAAAGCCCTGAAAGTTAAAACTTCAGGGCTTTTTATTTTGTTCTATTTTTGGGATTTAGATTTCAGCGTAATCTTCAATTGGGTTACAACTGCAAACCAAGTTTCTGTCGCCATAAGCATCATCTACTCTACCAACAGTTGTCCAATATTTAGCATCTTCTACCCATTTTAATGGAAATGCAGCTTGTTGTCTTGAGTAAGGTTTATCCCAATTATCAGCTAACAAAACTTTAGAAGTATGCGGAGCGTTTTTCAACACATTATTGGTTTTATCGGCTTTGCCTTCAATAATATCGTTTACTTCTTCTTTAATAGCTATCATGGTTTCAACAAATCTATCCAGCTCTTCTTTACTTTCGCTTTCTGTAGGTTCTACCATTAATGTTCCTGCAACAGGGAAAGAAACTGTCGGAGCATGAAAACCATAATCCATTAAACGTTTAGCAATATCACTTACCTCAACACCCGATGCAGCTTTAAAATCTCTACATTCTAAAATCATTTCATGAGCCACTCTACCTTTATCATTAGTATATAATATTTTGTAATGCTGCTCTAATTTTGATTTTAAGTAGTTAGCATTTAAAATAGCAGCTTCTGTAGAAAGTTTTAAGCCTGCTGTTCCTAACATCTTAATATATCCATAAGAAATTAAGCAAACATAAGCACTTCCCCAAGGAGCCGCAGAAATAGCTGTTATAGCTTTATCACCACCGGTTTTTACAATTACATTAGATGGTAAAAATGGCGTTAAATGTTTAGCTACTCCAATAGGACCAACTCCAGGACCACCACCACCATGAGGGATAGCAAAGGTTTTATGTAAATTTAAATGACAAACATCTGCTCCAATATTAGCAGGGTTTGTAAGTGCCACTTGTGCATTCATATTAGCACCATCCATATAAACTTGTCCACCATTTTGATGTACAATTTCAGTAATCTCCATGATACTTTCTTCATAAACACCATGTGTAGATGGATAAGTAACCATAATACAAGATAGGTTGTCAGCATGTTCTTCAGCTTTAGCTTTTAAATCTGCTACATCAATATTTCCGTTATCATCACATTTGGTTACAATTACTTTCATTCCTGCCATTACAGCACTTGCCGGATTAGTTCCATGAGCTGATGAAGGAATTAATGCAATATTTCTATGCGTATCTCCCCTACTTTCGTGATAAGCTCTAATAACCATTAAACCTGCATATTCACCTTGAGCTCCTGAGTTTGGCTGCAAAGAAACTGCATCGAAACCTGTAATCTCAGCTAAATCATCTTCTAATTTTTTCAACATCTCTTGATAACCCTGAGCTTGATCTAATGGCACAAATGGGTGAATATTTGCCCAATCTGACCAGCCTAAAGGAATTAACTCTGATGCTGCATTTAATTTCATGGTACAAGAGCCCAAAGAAATCATAGAATGAGTTAATGACAAATCTTTATTTTCCAATCTTTTAATGTACCTCATCATATCTGACTCAGAACGATATTTATTGAAAATTTCGTGCGTTAAGTAAGCAGATGTTCTTACTAAATCGGCTGGTATTCCTTGCACACCTGAATTACTTCCAGCCTGTTTTCCTAATGCTTTTTCAAAAACAGCTATTAACGCTTTTATAGTAGCTTCATTTTCTGTTTCTCCAACACTCATAGAAACATAGCCTTCAGCATAAAAATTAAGGTTGATTTTATTTTCCAACGCAATTTTATTGATAACAACTTTTTGTTCATTGCTAACTTCATAAGTCAAGGTATCAAAAAAAGTATGATTAACTCTTTTTAAACCTAAGCCATCAATTCCGGCAGCTAATTGAGCTGTTAATTTATTTATGGTTGTTGCTATATTCTTGATGCCTTCTGCACCATGATAAACAGCATACATTCCTGCCATTACAGAAAGCAATACTTGTGCTGTACAAATGTTAGAAGTAGCTTTATCTCTTTTAATATGTTGTTCTCTGGTTTGTAATGCCATTCTTAATGCTCTGTTGCCTTGTGCATCAACAGAAACACCAATAATTCTACCCGGAATTGCTCTTTTAAAAGCTTCTTTAGTAGCAAAAAATGCAGCATGTGGTCCTCCATACCCCATTGGCACTCCAAAGCGTTGAGAACTTCCAACAACAACATCTGCCCCCCATTCTCCCGGAGGTGTTAACAATGATAAACTTAATAAATCTGCGGCAACCACTACCATGCTTTCGTTTGCATGAGCTTTAGCAGTGAAATTCTTATAATCATATATCTGACCCTTAACAGTTGGATATTGTAAAATACAGCCAAAAACTTTATCATTAAATTCAAATGAGTTTTCATCTCCAATAGTTAGTTCAATACCTAATGGAGTTGATCTTGTTTTTAAAATATCTATGGTTTGCGGCAAACAATCTGCTGAAACAAAAAACTGGTTCGCATCACTTTGCTTCAAGGATTTGCTTCGGCTATTATAGGCTAAAATCATTGCTTCTGCAGCTGCAGTTCCTTCATCTAATAAAGAGGCATTTGCCAACTCCATTCCCGTTAAATCTATTACTGCTGTTTGATAGTTCAACAACGCTTCTAATCTTCCTTGAGATATCTCTGCCTGATAAGGTGTGTAGGCAGTGTACCATCCTGGATTTTCGAAGATATTTCTTTTTATTACTGATGGGGTAATTGTACTATGATAACCTAATCCAATGTAAGATTGATATACTTTATTTTTTTCACCTAACTCAGTAATGTGATTAAGGTATTCAAACTCTGTAAGAGGAGCATCTAACTCCAACTCTTTTTTCAACCTGATTTTTGCAGGGATAGTTTGACTGATTAATTCTTCTATTGAGTTGAGTCCAATTGAAGACAACATTGATTTTTTATCTTCCTCACGAGGACCGATATGTCTGTCTGAAAATTTATTTGCTGCCATAAATAGTTAATAAATTAAGTGAATAAAAAAGGCATGCAAATGTAAGAAAAGTAGCAATACGACTTCATTATTTCCTACTAATAAAATCATTCTAAACAGATGATTTATTAACCACTTTTCAACTTCATAAAAACAAAAAGCTCCAAGTATTAAAATACTTAGAGCTTTTTTAATGATTAATAAAATTGTTTAAAACCTAAATCCTAACGTAAACGAAAGATAATGGTCAGTCAAATCTACTATGGCATAATCACCATGTTGTGCAATAATTGAAGTTACCGAATTATATTTTCTCATAGCATATGCCACATCAAAATAATATTCGTCTTGTTTAATCCCAATACCCGCAGAATATAAATTAGAACCGTAATCTGCATTAAACTTACTATCTATAGGATTTCCCTGAAAGCGATATCCAGCTCTAAATCTAAATGGATCTAACCTCCATTCTGTACCAACTCTAATGTTATGTGTACTTTCAAAATTACTTCTAATAGCTTGGTTTTCCAGAGAGAAATCTGCTCCAACTCCAAAAGAGTTATCTTGTTTTATTCTTGCTGTAGAATAATCTACATATTCATAATCTACATTTAACACTCCATACCGACTGAAAACAAATGCACCACTTGTAATAAAACGATAAGGAGTCGTTACGATATAATCAAAAGTACCGTAAGGAGATTTTTCTGTAAGTTTTTCTCCATTTTTATTTTCTGAAACCACAGTTGTTTCCCAACTATCAGACAAACCATAAACTGTTGGTGTATGAAAAGCAATACCAAACCTAAACCAATCTGAAAAACTATAAATCATACCTAATTTAAAATTAACCCCTGCTCCGGATGTTTTAATGTTTTCATTTACCGAAAAAGCTGAGAACTCTGTTAAGGTATCTCCTTCCTCAGAAGTTTCTCTGTAAAACCTATTGTATTCATATCGTACAGAAGGTATGCCTATTAACCCACCAATAAATAGTTTATCACCATAATTCCCTCCCATTGCAAAATAAGTCTCTCCCGAACCACCTTTGGTTTCTATATTAGTTTGTTGTTTTATATTTTTAGAATCTTTAAAAACATGATCAAACTTAGTTGAATCAGCTGCCATTGGGTTTACCAAGTATGTTTGATACCCTAAGTTGGCGGTAAAAGGAAACATTTCTGCAATATCTCCACCTTGAGAGAAATCAAAGCTATTTAATTCATCTGTATAAGTTGATAAAAACGAACTATCTGTAGTACTGTTAATGGTTACACTTCTATTGTAATTTGCCAATCTGTTATATCCAACACTCATATTAAAAGACCTCCAGCCATTGCTAGCTTCAAAAGTACCAACGATACCAATGTTGCTAAAATGGAAGTTTAGTTTTCCGTCTGTTCCCAAAGTGTTATCAGCTACACTTTCTGAATAATTATAATGAAATGAAGGAGTAAAAGAAAAATCAGAACTTTTAAAAACCCCTAACCCTCCTGGATTTATACTTAACGAAGACATGTTTGCTCCTAAAGCTCCAAAAGAACCTCCCATTGCATTAAATCGTGCATCTCCATAATGTTCTATATTAGAATAACGTAGTACGTCAAATTCATTTTGAGCTTTACCATTAGTAGCAAACCCAAAGAACAACCCTCCAACTAATGCTATCTGAACTAATTTATATTTAGATACTAACATAATTTTTTATTTAAATTCAATTAACGACTTAATTAACGAGGCGACTTTCTACTTCCTCCATAAGAACCTCCACTTCTAGAACCACCACTACTTCCTCCTCCTTTGTTATAACTTCCACCACTTCTTGAAGGAGGTGAATAACTAGGTCTAGAATTAGACTTTGGTGGATTATAATTCTGCTTAGACGAAGGCTTAGTATAACTCGGTCTCGTATTATTTTTAGGTTGTGGCGTATAATTTGGCTTCGGATTAGTCTTAGGCACATTATTTCTCGTAGGAGGAGTATAAGGGTTTGTTTTAGGTGTATATGGTTTTGTAGGAGCCATATATGGTTTAGGATTATTACCTCCTTGTGTCTTAGTTGGTGGTGTATAAGGCTTCGGATTAGTCCCCGCAGGTGTAGGATTAGTTTTTGGAGCTGTTCCATAAGTATTTTGCTTCACTGGAGTGGTTACATTCCCTTTAGTAGGAGTGTTCGCATTGTTCTTTGGAGAACTGCTTATACCACTTTTGGGAACTGTATTCAAATCCGGATTACTTTTAACCGCTTGTTCATATTTCTCTCCAAAACTTAGTGATTTTCCACCTGAATTTACAGTAGTAGCTCTTGTTCCTCCGTAACCATTAGAACCTCCTGTATTTCCTCTTTTCCCATAATAATGGCTATTTCTATCATAACTGTTATAGTAGTTTCCAGAAGCATATAATCCATCATGATAACCATTCATGTAACCGTGATTATAACCAGACCAATATGAAGAACCATACCATCCCCAGCCACCACCGTAACCCCAGTGCCATGGACTACCCCAGCCCATGCCCCAGCCATAGTTCCAGCCGCCACCATAGTAACCGCCTCCCCAGCCCCAACCTACATTCCATCTCCACGGACTTGGGTACCACCATCCATAACTCACATAAATACTCGTTCCATAAAAATACGGATCGTAATTATAATAGTAATAATTAGTGTAATAATCATCATAATAGCCATACCTTCCTGCTGGTCTGTGGAATCGTCTAATTCTTGAGGTATATTCATAATCATAATATTCATTGTCGAAATCATAATTATCACCATTATAATAATTATTGGTAATTCTTACATTACCATTCTCATCTTCATAATAAGTGGTAGAATCAGTAATTCCAAGTTGACGATTATATTCTTCTTGAGCTTCTCTTTCTCTTTGGTCATAATAATAATCTGTAGCAGTTGAATAATCTGCATCATTTATTTCTTCTTGCTCTTGCTCAAGATAATTAGCTTCATCACTTTTTTTAGATTTTTTCTTTGATGAAGGATAAAAATCATCTTGTGCATAAACATTTGCTCCTAAAAAAGTGGCTAATGTTATTAAGGCTATGGTTCTAAATGCTTTCATATCTATATATTTTAATATTCTTTACTTTTTCAAAAAATGTTAATGAAATGTTAACACCTACGAAAAAGCAAACTCTGTGCCAATAATCAATTCTACCATGTTAATATTACAGCTATACTAAAAACAACATTGTAAATAATTTCTCCAACAATTTCTCCCGCTACTCTTCTGTTTCTTGCTTTACGTTGCTCTTCTTCTATTACCATTTCATTTTCAGAACTATGTACTTCACCACTATTGTATTCATCATTATAGTATGTCTCATAGTAATCTTCTTCAGACATATAATTTTCTTCATCAAAAATTGATACCTCTAACGTATCTGAATCATTGGCTTGAGAAACTGTTTTTTTACTTTGCTTTTCACTATAAAAATCATCCTGAGCAAAGGCAGAGGTAGAAATTAAAAAGATACTTAGTAAAAGGATTAAAAGATGAGTCGTTTTCATATGTAGATATTTATTACATAAAATCAGTCATACGGAACTCCTTTGATAATTATTGTTGTACGATAAAAATATTATCAAGGTCGTTTCATAATAGATTTAATAAAATTTTAAACTAATTTTGACACTTATAAAAGTAATTAATTAGTTCGCACACTATCAAAAAATATACCTAAATAAATGGCAAAAGATTTTACTACTCGAAAAGAAGATTATTCTCAATGGTACAACGAAATAGTTGTTAAAGCAGATTTGGCAGAACACTCTGCTGTAAGAGGTTGTATGGTTATTAAACCTTATGGTTATGCTATCTGGGAAAAAATTCAAGCTCAATTAGACAAAATGTTTAAAGAAACTGGTCATGAAAATGCCTACTTCCCATTATTTGTACCAAAAAGCTTATTTGAAGCCGAAGAGAAAAATGCAGAGGGTTTTGCTAAAGAATGTGCCGTTGTTACTCATTATAGATTAAAAACTGACCCTGAAAATCCATCAAAATTAATTGTTGACCCTAATGCAAAATTAGATGAAGAGCTAATTGTTAGACCAACTTCTGAAGCTATTATTTGGAACACCTATAAAGGATGGATTCAATCTTACAGAGATTTACCATTATTAATTAACCAATGGGCAAATGTGGTACGTTGGGAAATGAGAACGCGTTTATTTTTAAGAACTGCCGAATTTTTATGGCAAGAAGGACATACTGCCCACGCTACTAAAGACGAAGCTATTGAAGAGGCTGAGAAAATGTTGGAAGTATATGCTACTTTTGCTGAAGAATGGATGGCTATTCCGGTTTTAAAAGGCTTAAAAACTCCAAACGAAAGATTTGCCGGAGCCGAAGAAACATACTGTATCGAAGCATTAATGCAAGATGGAAAAGCCTTACAAGCTGGAACTTCTCACTTTTTAGGTCAAAATTTTGCTAAAGCTTTCGATGTGAAATTCACTTCAAAAGAGGGTAAACAAGAATATGTTTGGGCTACGTCTTGGGGAGTTTCTACTAGATTGATGGGAGCCTTAATCATGACACATTCTGATGATGAAGGATTGGTATTACCTCCTAAAATTGCACCTATCCACGTAGTTATTGTTCCTATTTATAAAGGTGAAGAACAACTCAATCAAATTTCTGAAAGAGCATTACAACTTAAAAAAGAATTAGAAGAAAAAAATATTCGTGTAAAATACGATGACAGAGATACACACAAACCAGGCTGGAAATTTGCTGAATATGAATTTAAAGGTGTTCCTGTAAGAATTGCTATTGGACCAAGAGATTTAGAAAACGGAACGGTAGAAGTTGCTCGTAGAGACACCAAAGAAAAAGAAATTCTGCAACAAAAAGACTTAGCTCACAAAATAGAAAATCTGTTAGAAAAAATTCAACGAAACTTATACCAAAAAGCAATAGATTACAGAGAAGAAATGACTAACAAAGCAGATAATTGGGATGAATTTAACAAGCTTATTGAAAAAGGTGGTTTTGTTTTAGCTCATTGGGATGGCACTCCTGAAACCGAAGAAGAAATTAAGCAACAAACTAAAGCTACTATTAGATGCATCCCTATAAACAATAAACAAGAAGAAGGCAAATGTATTCTTACAGGCAAACCATCCTCTCAACGAGTAGTTTTTGCAAAAGCATATTAAGGTTGGAAATTATAGATTAGAAATTTTAACTCCAAAAAAATGAAAAAACCAACTGCCCACGAACTTATTTTAGACACCCTAAAAGAAAAAGCTTGTTTAAAACAACATGTTTACAAGGAAACATATGCTGCTTTTCAAGAGTTTAAAGTTGAAGCCAATAAACTAATTGGTGAATTAGGCAGTGAAATGTGCGATATTGATAAAGATGTAACTTTTGAATATGTTGACAAATCTGATTTTGAATTCCAGATAAAATTTGGAGGTGATGTATTAGTATTTTTTATGCACACCAATGTTTTTGATTTCGATAAATCTCACAACATTTGGAACTCTTCCTATGTTAAAGAAGACAGACTAAGAACTTATTGCGGCATGATAAACATCTACAATTTTTTAGCAGATTCCTTTAAATACAATAGAGTGGACGATATAGGTTATTTGGTAGCTCGCTGTTTTATTAATAAAGACAAGCATTATTTTGTAGAAGGAAAAAGACAACTGGGTATTCTTTATAACGATTTTATTAATGAAACCATCAACACCATTAAAATAAAAAACATCATTGAATCATCCATTTTGTATTCTATGGATTTTGATTTACTAACTCCACGATATGAAACCATGAGCACTGTAAGTGTTCAAGAAATAAACGAAGTTACCTCTATCATTAAACTTAAAACTGGTAAACGACTTGGTTTTAAATTCCAAAATGATAGTGATGAGATTCTCTAATTAGATTAGTAAGCAATTTTGTTGGCAGACTCTCTTAGAGTTGGTAATTTTGGTCAGCGAAAAAATTTATAAACTCATAAAAATAAAATACTATGGCAAATGCATATTTTAATGTACCAATAGCAACAAATGAACCTGTAAAAGGATATGCTCCAGGCTCTAAAGAAAAAGAAGAATTGTTAGCCACTTACAAGGAATTAAAAAACAAAAAAATTGAAATTCCTATGGTAATTGGCGGCAAAGCTGTTACTTCTGATGCTCAAGTAAGCATACATCCTCCACACGACCACAAACACGAGTTAGGGTTTTACCACAAAGGAAATACGCAATATGTTCACCAAGCTATTGAAGCTGCATTAGAAGCAAGAAAAACATGGGCAAATACACCTTGGCAAGATAGAGCAGCTATTTTCTTAAAAGCTGCTGATTTATTAGCCGGACCATATAGAGCTAGAATGAATGCCGCCACCATGCTTTGTCAAAGTAAAAATGCTTTTCAAGCAGAAATTGATGCTGCTTGCGAAATGATAGATTTTTTCAAATTCAATGTTCAATATATGATTGACATCTATAAAGAACAACCTGAATCACTTCCCGGAGTATGGAACAGAATGGAATATCGTCCACTTGAAGGTTTTGTATTAGCCATTACGCCTTTTAATTTTACTTCTATTTGTGCTAATTTATGTGCTGCTCCTGCATTAATGGGGAATGTAGTAGTTTGGAAACCTGCCAACACACAAATTTACTCTGCACATGTAATTATGGAATTGTTTAAAGAAGCTGGTTTGCCTGATGGCGTTATTAATATTGTTTATGCTAGCGGCCCAGAGTTTGGAGAAGCCGTTTTTAAACATCCTGATTTTTCAGGATTACACTTTACAGGTTCTACAGGAGTTTTCAAAAACTTATGGAAAACCATTGGTAATAACATAGACCTTTATAAATCTTATCCAAGAATTGTTGGAGAAACAGGAGGTAAAGATTTTATTATCGCTCACAAATCTGCCGATGCTAAAGAAGTAGCAACCGCTATTTCAAGAGGTGCTTTTGAATTTCAAGGACAAAAATGTTCTGCTGCTTCTAGAGCTTATATACCTTCTAACATTGCTGATGAAGTAATAAAATATGTAAAAGAGAATTTAGCTTCTTTCAAAATGGGTTCACCCGAAGATTTCAGCAACTTTATTAACGCTGTAATTGATGAAAAAAGCTTTGATAAAATTGCTTCTTTTATTGAATACACTAAAACCAAAGATGACGCAAAAATTATTTGCGGTGGAAAATACGACAAATCTGTAGGTTACTTTGTAGAGCCAACTGTTGTACTTACTACCAACCCACATTTCAGAACCATGTGTGAAGAAATTTTTGGCCCATTCATGACCATTTATGTATATGATGCCGATGGATATGAAGAAGCTTTACAATTATTAGATGCTACTTCTGAATATGCCTTAACAGGAGCTATTTTCGCTAAAGAAAGACCAGCCATTAACCTAGCTACTAAAGTGTTAGAAAATGCCGCAGGAAACTTCTACATTAACGACAAACCAACCGGAGCTGTTGTAGGACAACAACCATTTGGTGGAGCAAGAGCCTCAGGAACGAATGATAAAGCAGGTTCTTACCTTAACCTTATCAGATGGACTAGCCCTAGAACAATTAAAGAAACTTTTGTTCCGGCTAAGGATTACAGGTATCCGTTTTTAGGATAAGTGTCTTTTTCAAAAAATGAAAAAACCAACTAACACATAGTTGGTTTTTTTATGCTTTAATAAGTTGTTTTTTATATTTCACTGACTAACAAGTAACAAAATCATTCTCCATAAACCACCAACAAATAAAATACGCTTTCAAATACTATTTTGTTAAAATTCAAAATTATATTTTGCATTTTATGCAAAATAAAACATACTATAATCATTATATTTGCCAAATAAAATTTTAAAACTATGAGCAAGAAATTACAACCAGCAGATAACATTCAAGATTTACAATATTTTGGAGAATTTGGAGGAGTAAATCCATCCATAACAGATTCTTCCACTTTTACTTTTTTAAAAGCCGGAAAAATGGAAGAAATCTTTGAACACGAAATTGAAGGATGTTACTTGTATTCTAGACATTGGAATCCAATGAACAAATACCTCTCTCAAGCCTTAGCTCAATTAGAAGGTACAGAAAGTGCATCTGTTACAGGTTCTGGAATGGCAGCTATTACCAATGTACTTTTACAAATTTGTAATGCTGGTGACGAAATCGTTTCGAGTAGAACCATTTATGGTGGTACTTATGCTTTTATGAAGAACTTTTTACCAAGATTCAATATTACGACCAACTTTGTTGATACTACCAATATTGATTTGGTAAAAAAAGCAATAACTCCTAACACCAAAATAATTTATTGCGAAACTATGAGCAATCCTATGTTAGAAATCTCTAATGTAGCTGCACTTTCCAAATTGGCTAAAGAGCATAACTGCAAATTAGTAGTGGATAATACTTTTTCGCCAATGATATTCTCTCCTGCCGAAATGGGAGCTGACATTGTTGTACACAGTATGACTAAATTCATTAATGGAATGAGCGATTGTGTTGCCGGCTGTATTTGTGGAACTAAGGAATTTATTGATTCTCTTTCTGATGTAAACAACGGAGCAAGTATGTTATTAGGCCCTGTTTTAGATAGTTTCCGTGCGGCAAGTATTCTTAAAAACTTAAGAACGCTACATATTAGAATGAAACAACACAGTGCTAACGCCTTGCACATTGCCACTAAATTAGATAAAGACGGGTTTAAAATAACTTATCCAGGATTAAGCAATCATCCTCAACATGAGTTAATGAAAACCATGTACAATGAAGAATTTGGCTTTGGCGGTCTGTTTGTAATTGACATGAAAACCAAAGAAAGAGCCAATATTTTAATGGAAGAAATGCAAAATAACAATGTGGGTTATTTAGCAGTAAGTTTAGGTTCGTACAAAACCTTATTTAGTGCTCCGGGTGGCAGTACTTCATCAGAAATTCCTGAAGAAGAAAGAAAACAAATAGGCTTAACAGAAGGATTGGTAAGAGTTTCTATAGGATTAGACAACAATGCTGAACGTACTTACCAAATTATCAAACAATGTTTGGCTAAGGTTAGCTAGTTTTATTTTATTACATAATTGCCAACACAAATTAACATCCCGACTTACAACTATTTGTAAATCGGGATTTTTTTATATATTTGGGAGAGAATATGTGGGACAAAATATATAAGTTGTGTTTCATTATTCTCAGTTCAAATAATTAAAAAATTAATCCAAATGAACATAGAAAAAATTAAAAATTATAATCAAAAACTTATTGCAGTTTTAGGCACAATAATAATCTTGTTTGCTTTAGTAGGTCTTGTTTCGTTTATAGGAGTAATGGTAAACGAGTATAAATATATGAGCTATGATGATGTTGAAACAGGAATTTTATCAGATGAAAAAATTGAGAAATTGCAAAAAGAAAATAAACGTGAACAAGTAATATCTTATGATGCCCCAAAACTAATTGATACAATTAATTCTATTTACATTATCCCTGTTTCTCACAGGACTCTTAATGAAGCAGAAGATATCAAAGGACTGCTGAATATATATTCTTCATCAGAGGGAGAACCAATCGATAATAGATATTCTAATGGAATTTATGGTTTCTATAATAATTTAATTATATATGACAATAACACGGATTCAATTAAGAAACTTTTTGACAAAAGAGTAAATTTTAACGCTATAAAAGTTGAGCATTTTACAGATGATATCCTTATAGTTCTTAAAGTTGCTGTAAAAGACTCCCATAAAGATGGAGTGATTAATCTGTTGGATTTGAAAAAATTATACATATATTCTCTTAAAGAAAAACGATTACGAGAAATTTCAAATGGAAACATTGATTTGTTTGATTATCATTTCCTAAATGGAAGTAAAAATTTAATCTTACAATATGGAATCGACAAAAACAAAGATGGACAATTTAATGAATATAATGAACCGACAATCATTAAAAAGTATAACTACGAAACTGGAATAATAGAAGACATTATTCCACAAAAAATTGACTCTGAATTGCAAATGGTTCTTGAAGGTAGTAAAAAATAACGCTTCCACTGTGCTTAATCTGAAGCAAGGACGTAAGCAATGGCGACTAAGCATTTTAATTTGGTAAAAAGAGTGATTCCTTAGATTAAGCATTCGCTTGGAACACTACTTACCTGAGTTTACCATACGAACAAAGATTATAAGTATTTAACCTCTCAAAACCAATCAATACGTTATTAACAATTTCGTACTTTTTGTGAATAACTTTGTTGAAAAACACATTCCCTTAACATTAAATACACCTTAAACATCTTTTAGTTTTGTGTTAATTAATTAAACAACAGTTATGTTCACACTATTCAAAAAGAAAAAAATTAAAGAAGATGTTGCTGCCAACATATTTATTAATTCGATTCTCAACACAATAGATAGTGGATTCCCTGAAATTGTTGGCATTTTAAATGATGCTCCCGAATTTGTAAAATCTCCTCAACTATCCGTTGCTAATGATGATCAGTTCACACTAATTGTTTTTGCAGTCAACTTAGATTTAATTGATGATTACTTTGATGCTTATGAAAGCGACAGCCTAAAAGCAATAATTTTAGAAAAAACAAGCGAAATTTTTGACGTAAGCGTTGAAGAATTTACTAAAGCCATCAACAATTATCAAAGCTATTTATCTAAAATAAACTTTCCATCTAAAAACAAAGTTTACGCTATTTCTAAAGCTATTTTTGGAAAATACAACCTATACGATTTCCAAGATGACTACTTTAAAAACATGAAAAGTCCGAATCCGATGTTATTAAAAAGATTGGATGAAGCTACCGCTAATTTCGTTTTCAATTGGGAAGCTTTTCATGATAAGTACAATTATAGTAAGTAAACTAATTGTTAAACGTCATTCTCGAAATTTTTAAGTGTAACGAAAAAATTATCGGGAATCTCCATTTCCTCAGATACATTTGCAACACGTTCGTTACTAAAAAGACTCCTGCATTCACAGGAATGATGAACAAAAGAGTAAATACTATTAATCGTAAGCTTTCAACACAACATTTATTGCTGTATCAACTTCGTAATTAACTTATACAACTCTTTATTTGTATTATCTTCCAACATCGCTAAATGTTTATCTATTGTTTGTTGGTCGTTTCTTTTTGCCGGACCTGTCTGAGCTTCTTTAGGAGATTGCTTATTAATTTTATTAGCCGTTTCATTTATCAATGGCAATAAAATAGAAAAATCTATCTTGTTTTTTGTCGTCAATTCATCTGCAACCTGATACATATAATTAGAAAAATTACACGCAAAAACGGCTGCCAAATGTAACACCTCTCGTTGTTGCGAATTAAGTTCCACTACTTTATTCGACAATGTTTTTCCCAGCTCAATCAATTCATCAAAAACCTCTTTTGAACTACCTTCAATACATAAAGGTACCTCATCAAAAGCTATAGGGTTTTCTTTAGAAAATGTTTGCAAAGGATAAAAAACACCATACTTTTCAAATCCACTAAAAACACTCAAACCTACACTTCCAGAAGTATGGACAACCAATTTATCTTTAAAGGGAAAATCCTTTAAAACACTTACTATAGCATCATCATTAACACAAACAATAAAACAATCTACCTCTTTATTTAACCTATTAAAATCAGTTACCGCCTCTATAAGCTGCTCAGAATTTAACTTTGCAAGTAACGCTTGCACATTTTCTATTTTTCTGCCAACCACCTGAACCAACGTAAGCCCCTTGTTTACAATCGCTTTAGAAACAGATATTGCAACATTTCCAGATCCTATTATGCTTATTCTTTTAATTGGTTTCAATATTTCTTTTTTTTAACTTTTCAGCAAGTAAAATTAACTAATTTTGGGGCATTATTTAACTTGTATTTTTAAACAACTTCTTTACATAAAATACACTAAAAATTCAAAATGTTTGAACAAATAAAAAACATACTTTTCTCAACAAAACTTACTGCTGTTCTTTTATTTATTTTCGCCTTTGCCATTGGATTAGCCACCTTTATAGAAAATGATTACGGCACCCCCGCATCAAAAGCCATTATTTTTAATACTAAATGGTTTGAGATATTAATGGTTTTAATGGCCATTAACTTCTCAGGCAACATTTTTAAATACAAACTTTATAGAAAGGAAAAATTAGCCATTTTAATGTTTCACTTGGCTTTTATTATTGTAATTATTGGAGCAGGAATTACTCGCTACATTAGTTATGAAGGAAGCATGCACATTAGAGAAGGTGAAATGAGCGACAAAATAGTTTCAGCAGATACTTATTTTCAATTTAAAGTAGATGACGAAAAAATGCAATATACTTTTGATAAATTACTTTTCTTAAACCCCAGGTACAATGAAAAGTTTTCGCACAGTTTTACCTTTGAAGGAAAAGAAATAGAAGTAAAATACAAAGATTATATCCCCAATTCTATTGATACGGTTATTCCTACCGAAAATGGCAAAACCATATTGGAGATAGTTACCACAGGACAGAGTGGAAGAGTTTCGCAATATGTAGAAAATGGAAAAATTGTTTATTTTGGTGGAATACCTGTTTCCTACAATCATAATAAATTTGATGAAACCATTCAGATTAATGATACCGATAGTGGAATAACCATTAAATCTCCTTACGATATTACCTACTTAAGCATGGATGACCAAACTACAGGAATGTTAGACGCTAATGAAACACACTTTTTCACTCAACGAAAATTATATACTGTTAACAATGTTCAGCTAGTTTTTAAAGAAACACATCAAAACAGTAAAATTGAAAAAATTAGTACTGATAAAAACAATAAAAATGGAGAAGACGCTTTAGTTGTTGATGTAATTTCCGGTAACAACTCAAGAGAAGTTACACTTTTTGGTGGTAGAGGTTATGTTTCTCCAAAAACTATTTTCCAACTAAATGGCTTAAATTTTTCACTTGCTTATGGTTCCAAGCATTTTTATACGCCATTTAAAATTAAATTAAACGACTTTACCTTAGAAAGATATCCTGGCTCTAACAGCCCTTCTTCTTACGAAAGTAACGTAACACTTTATGATGAACGTAATGAAGGTTTTGAGCATACCCAACGAATTTACATGAACAATGTATTAGATTATGATGGTTATCGTTTTTTCCAATCTTCTTATGATAATGATGAGTTAGGAACGGTACTTTCTGTCAACCATGATTTTTGGGGAACAACAGTTACTTATATTGGTTACTTCTTTTTATTTTTAGGAATGATTTTAACCTTATTCAGCAAAAAATCAAGATTCTTAACCTTAAGAAAAAGCATTGATAAACTGAAAAAACAACGAGTTGCTAACCTATTATTAATTGCAGCATTTTTATCTATTCCAAACACAGCACTTAAAGCACAACACAACCACGACAGTCACCAACATAGCGAAGAAACAGTAATGGACGCTTCACATGCCAAAAAATTCGGAAAAATCATCATTCAATCTCCTGATGGAAGGCTAAAACCAATTAATACTTGGGCTTCTGAAGTATTAAGAAAAGTTGCTCGTAAAGATAAACTTAACGGACAAACTCCCGAACAAGTGCTTTTAGGAATGCTTTATAATCCGAGACATTGGCAAGAGCAACCTATGATTTACATCAACAGAAACATAGAGCAACTCCAAAAAGAGTTAAATGCCAAAAACAACTACGCTACTTTCTTCGATTTTTTTGACCATGATTTTAATTATGTATTAAGCGAACAAGTAAAAGAAGCTACCAGAAAAAAACCGGGTGAACGTTCTAAATATGACGATGAGGTAATTAAAGTAGATGAAAGAATAAACATTTGCTACATGGTTTATGAGGGAAGTTTGTTACGACTTTTCCCTAAACACAAAGATCCTAACGACACTTGGTATAGCTTTTTAGATTACAAAAAATTTGAAACACACGATTCTATTTTTGTAAAATCGTTTTTACCTCTTTATTTTAATGCTATTCATCAATCTTTAGATGAAAACGATTGGCAAATTGCCGATAGCACTTTAAAATATTTGGATGATTATCAAAAGAAATTTGGAGCTTCTGTTTACCCAAGTGAAACAGAAATAAATGTAGAAGTAGCTTACAACAAAATCAATATATTTAACCTATTATTTAAACATTACGCTATCATTGGCATTTTAATGCTCATCTTCCTTTTTATGGATATTTTTAATCCTAAAAAATGGAAAACTACAGCCATAAATGCACTAAGTATTATTCTGTTCGTTCACTTTATAGCTCATACAGGCGGATTGGCTGCTCGTTGGTATATTTCTGGACATGCTCCTTGGAGTAACGGCTATGAGTCTATGATTTTTATAGCTTGGGCAACACTATTAGCAGGATTTATTTTCTCAAAAGCCAATAAAATGTCTTTGGCATCAACAGCAGTATTAGCATTTGTCATCTTATTTGTTGCCAACCTCAACTGGCTCGACCCGGAAATCACACCTTTAGTTCCTGTTTTAAAATCGTATTGGTTAATGATTCACGTTGCTATAATGACGGGCAGCTACGGATTTTTAGCCTTAGGAGCATTGCTTGGCTTCCTTAACTTATTGTTGATGATATTTAAAACCAATAACAACAAAAATAGAATTGATAACACCATCAAACAAATTACCTATACCATAGAAATGACCTTAATCGTAGGTGTTTTTATGGCTGCCATAGGAACTTTCTTAGGTGGAATTTGGGCAAATGAGAGCTGGGGAAGATATTGGGGATGGGACCCTAAAGAAACATGGGCGTTGGTAATTGTAATGTATTATGCCATGTTACTACATTTACGACTTATTCCCGGAGCAAATGGAAAATATTTATTTAATTTACTCGCAGTATTAGGAATTGGAGTAGTAATAATGACTTATTTTGGGGTAAATTATTATTTATCAGGCTTACACTCTTACGCTGCGGGAGACAGTATGCCTTTCCCAACTTCACTTAAATATTTAATTGTAATTGTTGTAACTACAGCAATAGCAGCCTATTTTAAAAACAGACATAATAAAATTAAAAAAATATAAATACTAATACTATGAGTGCAACAATAATAGAAGCTGAACAAATGAAGGAGTTACTTAACAAATTCGAAAATAAACAACCAGAAATAGTTTTTGAATGGAACGATGCTGAGACCGAAGCACAAGGTTGGGTAGTAATCAATTCTCTTAGGGGTGGTGCTGCCGGTGGCGGAACAAGAATGAGAGTAGGCTTAGACAAACATGAAGTAACTTCTTTAGCTAAAACCATGGAAGTAAAATTTACTGTTGCAGGGCCTCCGATTGGTGGAGCAAAATCAGGAATTAATTTCGATCCTAACGACCCAAGAAAAGAGGGTGTTTTAAGAAGGTGGTATGCAGCGGTAACTCCATTACTAAAGCATTATTAT
Source organism: Flavobacteriales bacterium (assembly GCA_026196775.1). Taxonomy (GTDB): domain Bacteria; phylum Bacteroidota; class Bacteroidia; order Flavobacteriales_E; family Vicingaceae; genus BRH-c54. The sequence continues at coordinate 68,042 of JAPHUD010000023.1, read as the reverse complement.
GGTACTGGTGGCGATTTAAATGTAGACGAAATTCATGAAGTTATCCCAATTACTGAAGACTGTGGCGTTTGGCATCCGCAAGAAGGTGTTTTTAACGGACATTTCCAACCTCGTGAAGCACAAAAAATAAATAGAATTGGTCAGTTAAGACAAGGCGTTTTAAAAGTTATTGAAGATCCTAAATATACACCAAGTGTTGAAAGAAAATACGTAATAGCAGATATGATTACCGGTTATGGTGTGGCAGAATCTGTAAAACATTTTTATAGTATTTATGGAGGCAACTTAAAAGATAAAAGGGTAATCGTTCAAGGATGGGGAAATGTAGGTTCAGCAGGAGCGTATTATTTAGCCCAAGAAGGGGCTAAAATTGTTGGAATTATTGATAGTGTTGGAGGACTAATCAACGCTGAAGGATTTTCTTTAGCCGAAATTAAAGAATTATTCTTAACCAAATTGGGTAATAAATTAAATGCTCCCAACATGCTTTCTTTTGATGAAGTAAATGATAAAATTTGGGATTTAGATGCTGAAGTATTTTTGCCTTGTGCTGCATCAAGATTAATTACCCAAAACCAAGTTGAACGAATGATATCCAAAGGAATGGAAGTAGTTTCTTGTGGTGCTAATGTTCCTTTTGCAGACCCTGAAATATTTTTTGGTTCCATTGCAGATTATGCAGATAATCATATTAGTATAATTCCAGATTTTATTGCTAACTGTGGGATGGCAAGAGTTTTTGCTTACTTAATGAGCAACGATTTAGACCAATTGGAAGACGAAGCTATTTTCTTAGACACTTCAGAAACAATAAGAAAGGCTATTGAAAACACTGCCACTGAGAATAAATCTAAAACTAAAATTGCTAAAACCGCCTTTGGTTTAGCCTTAAAACAATTAGTTTAAAAATTATTGTTTGCAAATAATATTATTGTAGATTTGTCTCCAAATTTTTCTAAAAACATAAACAATGGAAGTTTTTATAGTAGTAGTTTTCGTTTTAGGTTATTTAGCAATTACGCTTGAACATAGCTTGAAAATTGATAAATTAGTCCCTGCCCTTGCCATGATGGCACTTGCATGGACAGGGGTTGCATTCGGATTGCAAGATTTTACAGGTTGGTTCGATTCTCATGCAAGTAAGTTAATAGAAGGTTTTGCCGATTTTTTACCAGAGGAAAAACACCACTTATTAGAAGCTACACTGCTCCACCATTTTGGAAAAACTTGTGAGATATTAATTTTCCTAATTGGAGCAATGACTATTGTTGAAATCATTGACCATTTTAATGGCTTTGCCACTATAAAAGGTTTTATTAAAACCAACAAAAAAAGAACCTTACTTTGGATAGTCGCTATTTTAGGATTTGTTTTATCAGCAATTATTGACAACCTTACTGCCACCATAGTTTTAATTACCATTTTAAGAAAATTATTACCTGATGCAAAAGACAGAGTTTGGTATGCCGGATTAATTATTATAGCTGCCAATGCTGGTGGAGCATGGTCTCCAATTGGAGATGTTACCACTACTATGCTATGGATGGGTAAAAAAGTAACCGCTGAAAAATTGGTAGAGTATTTAATTATTCCTTCATTAATATGTATGGTAATTCCTGTATTAATAGGTAGCTTTTTACCTGCATTTAAAGGAACGTTTGAAAGTAGTGATGATACCGAAAAAGCAACAAAAACAGGAAAACTGATGCTGTATTTAGGCTTAGCATTAATTGTTTTCGTTCCTATCTTTAAAACAGTAACCCACTTACCTCCTTATGTTGGTATGATGTTTTCCCTTTCAATAGTAGCATTAGTAGCCGAATTTATCACCAACAAAAAATTCAGCTTAAACCAAATGCAGCATGGAGAAGATGCAGGACACCATAATAGCCCTACATTTAGAGCACTATCAAAAATTGAAATGCCTTCTATCCTATTCTTTTTAGGTATTTTAATGACAGTTGCAGCGTTAGAATCTTTAGGGTTAATCTTCAGCTTCGGTCAAGAAGTACAACAAGTAATGTCTAATGAATTATTCATTTTATTACTAGGAGCAGGTTCTGCAGTTATAGACAATGTCCCACTAGTTGCAGCAAGTATGGGTATGTATGACATGAGTGTTTTCCCAATAGATGACCATGTTTGGCATTTTATAGCTTATGCAGCAGGAACAGGAGGAAGTATGTTAATTATAGGATCGGCAGCTGGTGTTGTAGCTATGGGCATGGAGAAAATCTCATTCTTTTGGTACTTAAAAAACATTGCTTGGCTAGCCTTAATTGGATATGTGGCTGGATATGCTTTTATGTTTTTCTTTCATAGTTAAATTATTACTTTAATCATAAAGTAATATAACTTACTAAAATGAGGCAACTAACCCTAGTTATTTAAATACTCTTTAAGTCAATATCTATTTTGCAATAAGTAAAGCCTAGTGTAAACTTTTGATTATTAAAAAAGTATTTACAGTATTTTGATGTTTAAAGAATAAAACCTACTTTTGCCGTCCTTTAAAAAAAGGACGGCCATTTTCAGCACATGGTCTTAAACAAACCCTCTCTCATTGGTGCTGTGAAGAATGAGATACAAATTAAATAAAATGACTGATAAAAAGAAGTCTGCCGAAGAAGGCAAAGAAAAAAAAGTAGTTGCTAAAAAAACTACTACAAAAAAAACTGCTGAAACCAAAGAAAAAACGGAAGCTAAAGCCGAAAAAGCAGTTGAAGAAAAAGCAGAAACTCCTGCAAAAGAACCAGTAAAAAAAGCCACTCCTGTTGCTAAGAAAAAAGAAGAAGTTAAGCCCTTGGCTGATTTCGATTGGGACAGAATTGGTAAATACGAAGAAACTTACTCTAAAAAAGAAAAAGAAGAGTTAGAAGCTTTGTATGATGAAACTTTAAAAACTATCGGAAACGAAGAAGTTATTGAAGGTACTATCGTTGCTAAAACAAACAGAGATGTTGTTGTAAACATTGGTTTTAAATCTGAAGGAGTTATTTCTATTTCTGAATTTAGATACAACCCTGATTTGAAAGAAGGCGACAAAGTTGAAGTATTCGTTGTTAATCAAGAAGACAGAAACGGACAACTTATTCTTTCTCATAGCAGAGCTAGAGCGCTTAAAGCTTGGGATAGAGTTAACGAAGTGCTTGAAACTCAAGAAATCGTGAAAGGTTATGTTAAATGCAGAACTAAAGGTGGTCTTATCGTTGATGTATTTGGTATTGAAGCATTCTTACCAGGCTCTCAAATTGATGTTAAACCAGTTAGAGATTACGATATTTACGTTGATAAAATCATGGAATTCAAAGTTGTTAAAATCAACAAAGAATTTAAAAACATTGTAGTTTCTCACAAAGCTTTAATTGAAGCTGAATTAGAACAACAAAAAGTTCAAATTATTTCTAAATTAGAGAAAGGACAAGTATTAGAAGGTGTTGTTAAAAACATTACTTCTTACGGTGTATTCGTTGATTTAGGTGGTGTTGATGGATTAATCCACATTACTGACCTATCTTGGGGAAGAATTAACCACCCAGAAGAAATACTTGAACTAGATCAAAAAATAAATGTTGTTATCCTTGATTTTGATGATGACAAAAAACGTATCGCTCTTGGTGTAAAACAATTACACGAACACCCATGGGATAAGTTAGATGCTAACCTATCTGTTGGTGACACTGTTAAAGGAAAAGTTGTTGTTGTTGCCGATTACGGTGCTTTTATTGAAGTAATTCCTGGTGTTGAAGGTTTAATTCACGTTTCAGAAATTACTTGGAGCAACCACTTAAAACCAGCTCAAGAATTCTTTAAAGTTGGTCAAGAAGTAGAAGCACAAGTATTAACATTAGACAGAGAAGAAAGAAAAATGTCTCTAGGTGTTAAACAATTAACTTCAGACCCTTGGGAAGATATCGAAACTAAATACAGTGTAGAATCTAAACACAAAGGAAAAGTTTCAAATATTTCTGACTTTGGTGTTTTTGTTGAGTTAGAATCTGGTGTTGATGGATTAATCCATATCTCAGACTTATCTTGGTCTAAGAAAATTAACCATCCTTCTGAAATAACAAAATTAGGTGACGAAATTGAAGTAGTTATCTTAGAAATTGACAGAGAAAACAGAAGATTAAGCTTAGGACACAAACAATTAGAAGAAAATCCATGGGATGTATTCGAAACTGTATTTACTGAAGGTTCAACTCACGAAGGAACTGTTACAGAAATTACTCCTAAAGGTTTATACATTGTTTCTCTTCAATATGGTGTTGAAGGAATCGTTACTAAGAAAAATGCCGAAAAAGAAGACGGTTCTTTCTTAGCAGCTGATGAAAAAGCATCATTTGTAATTGTTGAATTCAACAAAGGAGCTAAGAAAATTGTTTTATCTCATACTCAAACTTTCAAAGAAACTGAGGATGAAGTTAAACCAAAAGCTAAAGGAAAAGCAAAACCTTCTTCTAACAATGCAGTAAAGAAAGTAAATGACAACATCGAAAAAACCACTTTAGGTGATTTAGATGCACTTTCTAAATTAAAAACTGACTTAGAAAAAGAAGAGAAAAAATAATTTTTCTTTTTTAAAACAATAGCAAAAACTGCCTTGATGAATGTCAAGGCAGTTTTTTTTTGAATAAATCAAAAAAATACAACATAAATTGCAACTACAAACAACTTTAGTAGCTATATTTGCAAATACATGCAGAGTTCGGATAGAATCATATTAGACCCTAAACAATTTGAACTAACAATCAAAAGATTATCTCACCAGCTTATTGAAAATTATGGTGACTTTAAAGACACTGTTATTATAGGGCTTCAACCCAGAGGTTATTTTTTAGCAGAAAGAATTCATCAAGAGTTAATAAAAATTGATACTCAACTTGATATTAAACTCGGTTCGCTCGATGTTACTTTCTATAGAGATGATTTTAGAAGACAAGACACCCCTATTATTCCGAACAAAACCGAAATTAATTTTATAATTGAAGACAAAAAAGTTATTCTGATAGATGATGTACTTTTTACCGGCAGAACCATACGCTCAGGGCTAGACGCTATGTTGGCTTTTGGTAGACCAAAAACGGTTGAGTTACTGGTCTTAATAAACCGAAGATATAAAAGAGATTTGCCTATACAAGCAGATTATATCGGGAAAAATGTACATTCAATCGTTTCAGAAAGAGTTAAAGTAAACTGGAAAAATATTGATAAAGAAGATAAAGTAATTTTATATACACCGGAATAAAGTGATTGGAGATTAGAAATTTGAGATTTGAGATTAAAATAACCATTAACAAATAACCATTAACTATTAAAATGAGTAAGCTAAGCACCAAACATTTATTAGGAATAAAATACCTTCAGAAAGAAGATGTTAACCTAATTTTTGAAACTGCCGATCATTTTAAACAAGTAATTAATCGTCCGATAAAAAAAGTTCCTTCTTTAAGAGACATTACCATTGCTAATTTATTTTTCGAGAACTCTACTAGAACCAAGCTTTCTTTTGAACTAGCTGAAAAAAGACTTTCTGCAGATGTTATCAACTTTGCATCATCGAGTTCGTCTGTTACAAAAGGAGAAACTTTAATAGATACTGTAAACAACATCCTCTCTATGAAAGTGGACATGGTAGTAATGAGGCATCCTAATCCGGGAGCAGCTTATTTTCTATCTCAACATGTAGATGCAAAAATTATAAATGCAGGTGATGGTGCTCACGAACATCCTACACAGGCACTGCTTGATGGATATTCCATGAGAGAGAAATACAAAGATTTAACAGGTAAAAACATTATAATAGTTGGAGATATTACCCACTCCAGAGTGGCATTATCTAACATCTTTTGCTTACAAAAAATGGGAGCTAATGTAAAAGTTTGCGGACCACTTACACTAATTCCAAAATACATTAACTCACTTGGTGTAGAGGTTATTTCCAACTTAAAAGAAGCCTTAGAATGGTGCGATATTGCTATGATGCTTAGAATACAGCTAGAAAGACAAGACACCAAATTCTTCCCATCTATAAGAGAATACACGCAACAATATGGTTTAAATAAAGAATTGTTAGATTCGCTTTCAAAAAAAATAACCATCATGCACCCGGGACCAATTAACAGAGGTGTTGAGATAACTTCTGATGTAGCAGACAGCAATCAATCCATTATTTTAAATCAGGTAGAAAACGGTGTGGCTATACGGATGGCTGTGCTTTATTTGTTAGCAGGAAGGGTGGATTGATTAATGTGTGGATACCGAATAACCGACAACTGTGAACTACTAACCATTAACTTTTAACAAATAACAATTAACTTCAAACTAAACTTATAAACTCATAAACTAACTTAAGCATGAAAGCAATTATCAAAACAGAAAAAGGAGACATGACGGTAGATTTTTACGAAAAAGATGCTCCTAAAACAGTAGAAAACTTTACTACCTTAGCAAAAAAAGGATTTTATGATGGATTGACATTTCACAGAGTAATTCCTGATTTTGTGATTCAAGGTGGATGCCCTGACGGAACAGGTGCTGGTGGTCCAGGCTATTCTATCGATTGTGAATTAGATGGTGAAAACCAATATCACGATAGAGGTGTTTTATCTATGGCTCATGCCGGAAGAAACACAGGTGGCTCTCAATTTTTTATTTGTCACAGTAGAAACAATACCGCTCATTTAGACAGAAATCATACTTGCTTCGGTAAAGTGGTAGAAGGTGTTGACATTGTTGACGATATTAGACAAGGAGATAAAATTTTAAAAATAGAAGTAATGTAATTTTATTTTCATTATTTTTATACATTCATTAAAGAAGCGGAGCCTCCAAAAGGCTTCGCTTCTTAATTAAAAAAATATAGTATGCCAAAATCAGAAACACAAACACTAGTTGAAATGCTTGAATTATCGAGAGATTTAACCAAGTTTTACCTCTCTAAATTAAAAGGCAAAGACGAACATAAAATTTTTGAAATTGATGGCAAACAATTTAATAGTATTAGTTGGTTAATTGCTCATATTACTATTTCAGAAAATTGGTTACTTTTGGTTTGTACCGGAGGCGAACATGTTAAAATTCCATGGGCAAGACAATACGGTTTAGGCTCTATTCCTCCTAAAAAAGAAGACGCTCCTCCTTTTGAAGAGATCTTGAAATATTTTAAAGAGGTACATCAAACCGCTATAAATCATATTAGCAAACTAACAGATGAAGACTTGTCTAAGCCAACTGCTAATGGAATTGATTTTGGTGGTGAAGATAGCGTAAGAGCAATTATTAAACATGCTGTTCGCCACGAATGTGCTCATGCAGGTCATTTAAGCTGGTTATGTAAATTATTTAATGTAAAAACCATTTAAAATAAAAAATCAATTGTTCAGTTTATAACTTAACAACACTTAAAATATACATATGAAATTACTATCTATTCTAATCTCTATTTTCACCATAACATCGGTTTATAGCCAAGAAAAATACCAAGGGCTGCTTTGGAAAATATCAGGAAATGGATTAGAAAAAAACTCATATTTGTACGGAAATATGCACGTTAGTGGCAGAATTGCATTCCATCTGGGCGAGGAATTTTTCGATGCTATAAATGAAGCTGATGCTATTGCATTAGAATCAAACCCCATTATGTGGCTCGATGAAATTTTAGATTCTGAATATGGAAGTGATTATTTAGGGAGTTATGCTATAAACAACCAAACCTACAATGGTTTTTATCAAGAAGCTTTTAAACTTAAAAAAGTAGATAATAATGTGTTAGGAAATGAAATCTCTACCGATCATTACATGGCTAACTGGTTATTATATAGAGAAAACAAAGCTAATTCAGATTTTGAAGAAGAAACATTTTTAGATATGTTTATCTATCAAGTAGCTAGCAAAAACAATAAACCTATTTACAGTTTAGAAGATTTTAAACATAACTCCAAATTGGTTAAGTTAGCTAGCATTCCAGATATGGAAAACAAAGAAACCCCTGAATGGGTAAAAAAACTTACCAAAGATAAATCTGCTTTCGAAATTTTAATGGACGCTTACAGAAGTCAGGATTTAGATATGATAGACTCTTTACAAGCTGCACTTTCTTCAGACAACTATTTAAAATATATGTTGTATGAACGAAATATTATAATGGCAAACCAAATCGATTCTATTATCAAACAAAACATCAGTCTTTTTAGTGGTATTGGCGCTGCTCACTTACCTAAAAAGAATGGTGTAATTGCTTTATTAAGAGCCAAGGGGTATACCGTAGAAGCTTTGCCTGTTACCATTTCAAAAAAATCTAAAAGTCAGATTGAAGAAAATCATAAAAAGAAAAGGTTATTGCCTTATAACACCCATTTTCAATCAGATTTTTTCTCACTAAAAGTGCCTGGAAAAATGTACGAGACACCTTCTTTTACTTACCAAAGGTTATTTTTCTCTCCAGAACTTACTAATGGAAGTTTCTTTTTAGTCAATCAAATTAGTACTTACCACTATTTTAAAAGTTATAATAATGGGGATTACCAAGCAAAAATAGATAGTTTACTTTTTGAAAATGTACCAGGAAAAATAATTTCTAAAAAAGAATTTGAAAAAAATGGCTTTAAAGGTTTAAACGTGTTAAACAAAACTAAATCAGGAAATTACCAACGATACCAATTTATTTTTACCCCATTAAATATTTTAATTTTTAAAATGGGTGGGAAAGATGAGTTTGTGAAAAACGAAAGCGACAATTTTTTTAACACCATTACTTTAACTCCAATAGCTAAAGATTGGAAAAAAGTACAACCTTTAAAGTCTGATTTTGAAGTAAAAGTGCCTAATTATTACCATTTTAAAAACAATACTAAAATGTCTTCCTTGTACGACCATACTGAATTGGAAGCTTATGATGCCAATGACAATAATTATTATTACTTAAAAAGAGCCTCTTTATTTGATACTAAATTTATTGAACAAGATAGTTTTGAATTAAATAGAATTGCTGACATGTTTTTAAAAGAATTAAAAATTGATTCTTCCTCTAAAAACATCAACTTAAAAAGTCAATATCCTGAACTAATAGCCTATTCTACTCTTCCAGACAGTAGTGGATATATCTCCCTGAAAATTGTAATTAAAGGAGCTTATTACTACTTATTAGCTAATGTTTCTCCTACACAAAAAAATACCAACCCATTTTTTGAATCTTTCACCCTAAAAGACTTTTCTTATACTTTTGAGTTTAAAGAAAAATCAGACTCCTCTATGTTTTTTACCGTTACATCTAATCATCTATTACCAGATGATTACGAACAAGTTTATGATATTGCTAGCGATAAAAAAGCAGCAAAAAAGAAGACTAAAGACAACTCCTATGAGTATAAAATTAAAAACCGTTCTTTCTACTCAGAGAACTTTGAACGTATTGATTTAGAATTTATTAAAGAACATCAATATAAACAATATAAAAACATAGATTCTCTTTGGAGTAGTGAAATCAAGTACATTAAAAACACTAATCACTTAGTAATATTAGACTCTTCTTCAACAAAGAAAGGTGATGTACATTCATTAAATATCATTTTTAGCGATACCAATAGTACTAGAACCATAATTGCTAAAATTATTGTTAAACACGCTTCTATTTATGTATTAAAAACTACTGGAGACACCATCAGCAAACCTAGTAAATTCATTTCTCAATTTTATGAAACATTTATACCTTTTGATACTTTGATTGGAAGTTCTGTTTTGGCTGATAAATCTGAAATGTTTTTTAATGCCATAAATGGAAACGATAGTATTGAAAAAGAAAGAGCCTTAGAGTCAGCCAAAAAAAGAGTAATATTTACTAAAGATGATGGTAAATATGTTGACCAATTAATACAAACCATAAGCAACTATCCATTCGGAAGTGACTACATTGCAGCTAAAGAGCAACTTATTATGGATTTAGGTAGAATTGAAGATGACAGAATTGTTCCTTTTTTAGAAAACTTATACCCAACAGTAGAAGATACTGCCATGTATCAAATTGCAATTCTAAGGGCATTTATCCGTCAGAAAGACAAAGAAGCTTTAAATAAGTTTGTTAAATTGTTAGATTATGATATTCCGTTGGGAAGTAATAAAGATGATATTAAATATCTATTCAGAGCATTTGAAGACAGCTTAGAACTTGCTAGTACAATTTTTCCTAGAGTGTTAGACTTTACTTTTGTTGCAGATTATAAAAAACCCATTTACGAATTGCTGGCTCAACTAATTGATAGTAACTACATAAAACCAAAACAATATGCTAAGTTTTACAAACAAATTGTAAGAGAAGCTAAGATAGAACTTAAAAGCCAGATAAGCTACGAGCAATCCGAAGGGGCTAAGGAAAAAGACAAAACCTATTACTATTCAAGTTATAAAAATAAAGGCAATGACTTTTTAATTACATACACCAAACTTTTACTACCTTTTTACGACAAAAAAGAAGTTAAACCCTACTTCAACAAACTACTTTCTGTTCAAGATTATAAATTATTAACCGATGTTTATTGTAACATGATTACCAACAACATTGCTGTAAACAAGTCTGTATGGAGTTATCTCGCTAACGATGTAATTAATTATTCTTATTTATACCAAGAATTAGCCAAAATTAATCGTCTAGAATTATTTCCTGAAGATGAAAATTTAAAGCAAAATATAGCAAAGTCTATGTTATACTCTAGTAGTTTTAATTTTAGTAAAGACACCTTAGAATTTATAACTGCAAAAGAGATTACCATTCAAAACAAAGTGAGTCATGTATATTTTTTCAAGAGCAAAAAACCAAAAGATGATAATTGGAGCTTAGATTATATCGGTATTCATCAAAACCAAAATAACTTAATTCACGAAGAAGATTTAGTAAAAGAAAAAAATAACAAAATTGCCAAAGACAAAGACATAGATGATTTTATAAAAGAAAAAGTAAAATCTATTGAAATAATAGGACACAAAAGAGCAAGAGAAGAAGATAGCTCCAACTCATATTTTGATTTCTTTTAAAGTTTCAAATAAATATTATACATATTAAAAAAATATTACTAAATTTGCGTCCCCTTAAAAAATACAAGATTTAAATTTAAGAAAAATGAAAAAAGAAATACATCCAGAAAATTACAGATTAGTAGTATTTAAAGATATGTCTAATGAATACTCTTTTTTAAGTAGATCTGCTACTAATACAAAAGAAACTATTGTTTGGGAAGATGGTAATGAATATCCTTTGGTTAAATTAGAGATTTCTCATAAATCTCACCCATTTTACACAGGAAAAATCCAATTGGTGGATACTGCAGGACGTATTGACAAATTTAAAAACAGATACGGAAAGCATTCTAAATAAATTAATCTTAACAGATTTTAAGTCCTTTCGTTATTGCGGAAGGACTTTTTTTTTGTACTTTCGAAAACAAAACAACACTACAGATGAACGTCATTTTTTTTGAAACCAACAGAGAAAGCTTACTTCCTTTAGTTTTTGCTAAACCTATTGCCAAACTTAGAGTTGGTATCACCACCATTGAAGAAAAATGGATAGACTTACTCTCAATTCCAGAAAATAAAATTTCTTACCTAACAGTAACTTATCTTTCAAAAAAATTTAAACTGAATACTGCTAAGGAGAATTTATTTATCAATGGTAGTTTTTTACCAACATCAGAACTTGTTGCTTTTATAAAAAATGAACTTCAATTAAACGAAGCCCTTATTTGTAATGATGAAATTGTAGTAGCAAAAACAAACTTAGAAATTTTTAATTCCGAATCTTTTGAAAATCTAATTGATATAACCGATTTCTATTTAACTTCAATTAACACTGTTACTGATATCTTCACAACAAATCATGAAGCTATTGAACAAGATTTTGAAAGACTTACTAAAAACAAAAAATCAGCAAAAGCCAATAAAACTAACACTATTATTGGAGACAAGGTTTTTATTGAGGATGGAGCTACTATAAATGGAGCCATACTAAATAGCGATTTTGGAGCCATCTACATTGGCAAAAATGCCGAAATTATGGAAGGCAGCTTAATTCGTGGTCCTTTTGCTCTTTGCGAAAATGCTACCTTAAAAATGGGAGCAAAAATTTATGGAGCTACTACCATTGGTCCTCACTCTAAAGTTGGTGGAGAAGTTAACAACTCTGTAATTCAAGGTTATTCCAATAAGGGACACGATGGCTTTTTGGGAAATTCTGTTATAGGAGAATGGTGTAATTTAGGTGCCGACACTAATAATTCTAACTTAAAAAACAACTATGGTGAAGTAAAACTATGGAACTACACTTCTAAGAAATTAGAAAATACACGCTTACAATTTTGTGGACTAATTATGGGGGATCATACAAAATGCGGCATAAACACTATGTTCAATACTGGAACTGTAGCAGGTTTTTCGGCTAATATTTATGGTGGTGGATTTCAAGATAAATTTATTCCATCATTTTCTTGGGGAGGAAATGGAAAAACTACAACCTACCAATTAGAAAAAGCCATTGAAACTGCTGAAAAAGTTATGGAAAGAAGAGGTATACTACTTACCAAAGAAGATAAAGCTATTTTTGCTGACATACATCAACAAACTTCGGAATACAGAAAATAAAAACCGCCAAAAATTCCGATTTCCATTAATTGGCACAACCCTTGAACAATTGACATTACTGAATTTTCAGTACTATTTTATTTTTTACAATGTCAAATTGACTTATTAATTTTTTATTACAATGAAAGACACATTTAATTTCGACAACCTTACTATTTCAAATATAATTGATGATGATACAGAGTTTATCCCTCTTTTATCTTCTGATGATGAAGATCAAATGAATTCGGAAGAAACACCTAAAGAATTACCCCTACTCCCATTAAGAAACACTGTTTTATTTCCAGGTGTAATTATTCCTATAACCGTTGGTAGAGATAAATCCATTAAACTAATTAAAGAAGCTTATAATGGCGATAAAACATTAGGGGTTGTAGCTCAAAAAAATGATGCTATTGAAGATCCTGATCCAAAAGATTTAAATGAAATAGGAACAGTTGCACACATTCTTAAAATGCTACGTATGCCTGATGGGAATACTACTGTTATCATTCAAGGTAAAAAAAGATTTAAAATTGAAACGTTTACCCAAACAACACCTTATTTAAAAGCTAGGGTTAAAGAATACAATCAATTAGAAAAACCTACAGGTAGAAAGTTTAATGCTTTAGTAAGTTCTATTAAAGATTTAGCCACTCAAATTATACAACAATCTCCAAGCATCCCTACAGAAGCCACTTTTGCTGTTAAAAATATTGAAAGCCCTACTTTTTTAATCAACTTTATCGCATCTAACATGAATGCAGGAGTTAAGGAAAAACAAATATTGTTAGAAATTCCTGAGTTACAAGAAAGAGCCAATTTATTGTTACAACACCTAACCAAAGAGCTTCAGTTATTAGAACTTAAAAATGATATTCAATCTAAAGTTAGAACAGATTTAGACAAACAACAAAGAGATTATTTCCTTAATCAACAAATTAAGCAAATACAAGAAGAACTAGGCGGAGACCCACAACAACAAGAAATTGCTGAATTTAGAAAACAAGCCAAAACAAAAAAATGGAACAAAACAGTTAAAGAACGTTTTGAGAAAGAACTGAGTAAACTTGAAAGGTTAAACCCACAAGCAGCAGAATACTCGGTTCAATCTAATTATATTGAAACACTTTTAGAGCTTCCTTGGGAAAAATATTCTAAAGATAATTTTGATTTAAAAAGAGCTCAGCGTATTTTAGATAGAGACCATTTTGGTTTAGAAAAAGTTAAAGAAAGAATAATTGAACACTTAGCTGTATTAAAACTTAAAGGTGATTTAAAATCTCCTATTCTTTGTCTTTACGGCCCACCTGGAGTTGGAAAAACCTCTCTTGGAAAATCTGTTGCAGAAGCATTAGGTAGAAAATACGTACGAATGTCCTTAGGTGGTTTACGAGATGAAGCAGAGATTAGAGGTCACAGAAAAACCTACATTGGGGCAATGCCAGGAAGAATTATTCAAAGCTTAAAAAAAGTAGAGTCTTCTAATCCTGTTTTTGTTTTAGACGAAATAGATAAAGTTGGAGCAAGTCATCAAGGTGACCCTTCATCAGCTTTACTAGAAGTTTTAGACCCAGAACAAAATGAAAACTTTTATGACAACTTTTTAGAATTAGATTATGATTTATCCAAAATCTTATTTATTGCTACTGCAAATTCATTATCAACTATACAGCCTGCACTTAGAGACAGAATGGAAATTATTGAGATGAATGGTTACACCGTTGAAGAAAAAGTAGAAATTGCCACAAGACACTTAATTCCTAAATTGGTAAAAAGTCACGGATTAGTAAAAAACCAATTACAAATTCCTAAAAAAGTAATTGAAAAAATTGCAAGTGAATACACAAGAGAATCAGGAGTTAGAAATCTAGAGAAAAAATTAGCAAAAGTAATTCGTCAAAAAGCTAAACAAATTGCTATGGAAGATGGTGATTACAATCCAAAAATAGTTATGGAAAATCTTGTTGATTTATTAGGCCCTGGTCACTCAAAAGATAAATATCAAGGAAATGATGTTGCTGGTGTTGTTACAGGTTTAGCTTGGACTTCTGTTGGAGGCGATATTTTGTTTATAGAAACTAGTTTAAGCAAAGGAAAAGGGAAACTTACACTTACAGGAAATTTAGGAGATGTGATGAAAGAATCAGCTATAATTGCACTAGCCTACCTTAAAGCTCACGCTAACATTCTTGATATTAGCCCAGAAACTTTTGACAAATGGGATATTCACATCCATGTTCCTGAAGGAGCAACGCCAAAAGATGGCCCTTCGGCAGGAATTACAATGCTTACAGCTTTGGCATCTGCATTTACTCAACGTAAAGTAAAAGCTAATTTAGCTATGACAGGTGAAATCACATTAAGAGGAAGAGTTTTACCTGTTGGCGGAATTAAAGAAAAAATTTTAGCGGCAAAACGTGCTGAAATCAAGGAAATCATTCTCTCTAAAGACAATGAAAAAGACATTAAAGAGATAAAAGAACCCTATTTAACAGGTCTTAAATTTCACTATGTTGAAAATATGACCGAAGTAATTGATTACGCACTTACCAAACAAAAAGTAAAAAACGCTATTAATATTACTGAAAAACAACAATTAAGAAACTAATAATCAGTGTTTTAATTTTATCAACAATGTTGATAATTATTAATAATTAATTAGCACTAAGCACACATAAAAAATTACTTTTGTTACACTTATAAATAAAGACAATTAAATAATTTACATACATATGAAATTTATAGTAACAAGTACAGCATTATTAAAAAAACTACAACAAATTAGTGGCGTATTAAGTACAAACAATACTTTACCAATTTTAGATAATTTTTTATTTGAAATTAAAGATAGTGAACTTTCTATAACGGCTTCAGATTTAGAAACAACTATTACTACAAAACTTAATATTGAATCTAAAGAAGATGGAATTATTGCTATACCTGCCAAGTTATTGTTAGATACCTTAAAAACTTTTCCTACTCAACCGCTTACTTTTACTATAGACAGCAAAGATTTTGGGATTGAAATCACATCTGATGAAGGAAAATATAAATTGAGTGGTTTAAATGGTGAAGAGTTTCCCAAAACTCCTGAAATTGAAAAGCCATCAACCATAAAAATTAATGCCGACATTATTGAAAATGCTATCAACAAAACATTATTTGCTACAGGTAATGATGAGTTAAGACCTGTTATGTCAGGAGTATTTTTTGAATTAAATAATGATGACATCACTTTTGTAGCTACTGATGCCCACAAATTGGTAAAATATAGAAGAACGGATTTAGGAGCCAAAACAGGCTCTTCATTTATCTTCCCTAAAAAACCATTAACCTTGCTTAAAAATATTTTGAGTAGCGTAAATGATGATGTAACGATAAACTACAACGAAACAAATGCAGCTTTTGAATTTGAATCTACTAAACTAATTTCTAGATTAATTGATGGTAAATATCCAAACTACAATGCTGTAATTCCAACAGAAAACCCTAATGTACTTACTGTTGAAAGAAGTAAATTTTTAACTGCCTTAAAAAGAGTAGCGATATTCTCTAACAAAACAACTCACCAGATAAAACTTAAAATGTCGGGCAGCGAATTACAAATTTCTGCTGAAGATTTAGATTTCTCTAACGAAGCTGTTGAAAGACTTACTTGTCAGTTTGAAGGTGAGGACATGGAAATAGGGTTTAATGCAGCATTTTTATTGGAAATGTTAACCAACTTAACATCAGACAATGTTAGTATTGCGATGTCTGCTCCAAACAGAGCAGGAATTTTAACTCCTGTAGAAAAAGAAGACGACAACGAAGAAGTATTGATGTTGGTGATGCCTGTAATGTTAAACAACTAAGAAAGCATAACTCTTCATCATCATGAATTTTGATTTGCTTCAACAACTTTGCAAAGTACATGCCCCTTCTGGTAGCGAAGAAACTATGACTAAGTTTCTTTTAAAACACATCAAAAAAGATCAAAAAAACTGGAAAGTTCAACCTGAAATTTTGATAGGAGAAGACTTTCAAAATTGTATTATACTGATTTTTGGTGAGCCAAGAACAGCTATTTTCGCTCACATGGATTCTGTTGGTTACACAGTTGGATATGACAATAATTTAATTAAAATTGGAGGCCCCTCAGCTAAAAAAGGAGTCAAATTAGTTGGAAAAGATAGTCAAGGAAAAATAACTTGTACGCTTGAAGCTGTTGAAGATGAACACGAATTTCTAACCTTTTCGGCAACATATAAAAGAACAATAGACAGAGGAACAACACTTACTTATCAGCCTAACTTTAGAGAAGATAACAACTATGTTCAGTGTTGTTACATGGATAATCGTTTAGGTATTTGGAGTGCTCTAGAAGTTGCTAAAACATTAGAAAATGGAGCTATTGTTTTCTCGGCATGGGAAGAACATGGTGGTGGAAGTGTTGGTTATTTAGCCAAATTTTTATACGAAGGTTTTGGTGTAAAACAAGCATTAATTTCAGATATAACTTGGGTAACAGAAGGTGTAAAACATGGAAAGGGAGTTGCTATTTCTATGCGAGATTCCGGAATACCAAGAAAAAGCTACATTAATAAAATTGTTGATTTAGCAACAAAAAGTAAAATTCCTTTTCAGCTAGAAGTGGAAAGTGCCGGAGGAAGTGACGGCAACGCACTTCAACGCTCCCCCTACCCATTCGACTGGTGTTTTATAGGAGCTCCTGAGGATAATGTTCATTCTCCTGATGAAAAAGTGCACAAGAAAGACATCAAAGCTATGGTAGAGATGTACGCGTATTTGATGGAGAGGTTGTGAAAAACTCATTTTAAAAATGTACCTCATTGTAAATCAATATTTTTTAGTCTTTTATTAAAAAAACTATCCTCACATCAACCTAATATCCTTCACATTTAATTGTAAAGTTTTAGCATTATTCCATTCGTTTTCTTCTATAGTATAAACTATGCTGAATAGCACTCCAGGCTGTAAATCATTAATAAAATGTCCTAGTCTAAAAGCGATACAAGGTATAATTAAATCAGGGTTTTCAGGTGAATAAATATCTAATTTTAAATGATTTTCGCCAACAATTCTAATGTTATCGATAGTCAGTAAATTTTCACTTATGAATACAGGTTGCATATTTTCCGGACCACAAGGAGCAAATTGTTTTAGCACACTATAAAAACGAGGCGTAATTTGAGTTAACTCCAACTTGGCGTCAATTTCTAATTTAGGAATAAGCATGTGGTCTTCAATGGTACTACTAACAATGTCTTCAAACTTATCAATAAAAGCAGGTACATTTTCAGGTAAAAGTGTTAGTCCGGCAGCATACATGTGTCCACCATATTGCTCCAACAAATCACTACAAGCATCAATGGCATTGTACACATCAAAATCTCTTACCGACCTTGCCGATCCGGTAACTTTTCCATCAGAATGAGTCAACACAATAGTCGGTTTGTAATGTGTTTCTATTAATCGAGATGCCACAATGCCCACCACACCTTTATGCCAATCTTTTTTATAAACAACCGTAGTTTTTCTGGTAGTAAAACGTTGGTCGCTTTCAATAATTTCTAATGCTTGTTGCGTGATAGATGTATCGATATCTTTTCTGTCGGTGTTTAATTCATTGATTCCATTGCCGAAATCTATGGCATCTTCATCGTTATCTGCCACCAATAATTCCACGGCTTTGTTCCCGCTTTTCAATCTTCCTGCTGCATTTATTCTTGGAGCAATAGAAAAAACTACATCCGAAACGGTAAATTCTTTTTTATTATTGGTTAAATTCACCAATGCTTTTATTCCCGGTCGATTTAGTTGATTAAGTACTTTTAATCCATAGTAAACAAAAATTCTATTTTCGGCTGTTATCGGAACAATATCTGCACAAATACTAATGGCTAATAAATCCAAATACGAGAACAACAATTCTTCATCATAATTATTCTTTTGCGTCCATGCTTGCATCAATTTAAAGCCTACTCCACAACCCGATAATTCTTTATATGGATAATTACAATCTTTTCTTTTAGGATCTAACACCGCAACTGCATCAGGAATTTCATCTCCCGGACGGTGATGGTCGCAAATAATAAAATCCACTCCTTTCTCTTTGGCATAAGCGATTTTATCTATAGCTTTTATACCACAATCTAAGGCTATGATGAGTTTAAAATCATTCTCTTTGGCAAAATCAATTCCTTGGTAAGAAATGCCATAACCCTCTGCATATCTATCCGGAATGTAATAAGCTAACTTATCGTAATAATTTTTCAGATAGGCATACACTAACGCTACTGACGTTGTTCCATCCACATCATAATCTCCGTAAATCAGTATTTTCTCATTATTGGCAATGGCTTTTTGCAAACGCTCCACCGCTTTATCCATGTCTTTCATCAAAAAAGTATCATGAATATTATTCAAATCAGGGCGAAAAAAATCTTTAGCTTTCTCAAAGGTATCTATCCCTCTTTGAAGTAGAATGTTAGTAAGTGTTGGATCTAAGTTATTTAATTGTTCAGAAAGTTTTTCTATTGCTTTAGCGTTGGAAGTAGGTTTTATTTGCCATTGGTATTGCATGGAGAAAAATTTTAATAGAAAGATACCTTACAAATATAGCATTAACAACTAAAATTGTAATCATATAAATGAATAAAATATTACACTAAACTAAGCCGAGGCTTTATTTTCAGCTGTTTCCATCAAGGATTTTACTGTTGTGATTACCGCATTGGCATCATAAAAACACTCGGCATAAAGTTCTTCTTGTGTACCATGGTCAACAAACTTATCGGGTATGCCTAATCTTTTTATTTGTGCTTGGTAATTATTGTCAGCCATAAATTCTAAAACCGCACTACCTAAACCACCCATTATACAACCATCTTCTAAGGTAATTACTTTGTTGAATTTAGTGAATACTTCGTGCAATAAAATTTCATCAATGGGTTTTACAAAACGCATATCGTAGTGAGCGATGCTAATGTTGGCTGTTTCTTCTAGTTTTTCAATGGCTTTTTTAGCTTCCAACCCAATTGGTCCAATAGATAAAATAGCAATGTCTTCACCATTTTTCAAACGCTGACCTGTTCCTATTTTTATTTTCTTAAAAGGTGTTTTCCAATTTACCATAGAACCGTTTCCTCTTGGGTAACGAATAGAAAAAGGACCGTTATTATCTGCTTGTGCTGTAAACATCAAGTTTCTTAAATCTTCTTCATTAATTGGTGAAGCCACTATCATGTTAGGAATACATCTAAAGTACGCCAAATCATAAGCTCCGTGGTGCGTTGCTCCATCAGCTCCCACTACTCCACCTCTATCTAAACAAAATACAACATGTAAGTTTTGTAACGCTACATCGTGTATCACTTGGTCGTAAGCTCGCTGCATAAATGAGGAGTAAATGTTGCAAAATGGCACCAATCCCTGACTAGCCATTCCTGCAGAAAAAGTAACTGCATGTTGTTCTGCAATACCTACATCAAAAGCTCTGTCGGGCATGGCTTTCATCATTATATTTAATGAACATCCCGAAGGCATAGCAGGCGTTACTCCAACAATTTTATCATTTTGTTCGGCAAGTTCTACTATGGTATGCCCAAAAACATCCTGAAACTTGGGTGGCTGTGGACTTTTAGGAGCTATTTTTATAATTTCTCCTGTTTCTTTATTAAAAATACCCGGAGCATGCCATTGAGTGGTATCGCCTAATTCCGCAGGTTCATAACCTTTGCCTTTTTCAGTAATACAATGTAAAATTTTTGGTCCTGGAATATCTTTTAAATCTGCTAATACTTTGGCTAAGTAATTTACATCATGTCCATCAACAGGTCCGAAATACCTAAAGTTTAATGATTCAAATAAATTACTTTGTTTTAACAAGGTAGATTTTATTCCATTCTCAATTTTTTGAGCAATGGCTTGAGCATTTGGACCGAATTTACTAATTAATCCTAGTAAATTCCATACTTCATCTTTTACTTTATTATAAGTATGTGAAGTGGTTATATCTGTTAAATATTCTTTTAATGCTCCAACATTGGGGTCGATAGACATGCAATTATCGTTAAGAATAACTAATAAGTTAGTATCCTCACTTCCTCCATGATTTAGTCCTTCAAAAGCCAATCCTGCAGTCATTGAGCCATCACCAATAACAGCAATATGTTGTTTATTTTCTTTTTTATAACGAGATGCTACTGCCATACCTAAAGCAGCAGAAATAGAAGTAGACGAATGTCCTACAGCAAAAGTATCGTACTCACTTTCAGATGGTTTAGGAAAACCGCTAATTCCTTTGTAAATTCTGTTGGTATGAAAAACTTCTCTTCTTCCGGTAAGGATTTTATGTCCGTAGGCTTGATGACCAACATCCCATACAATTTTATCGTTGGGAGTATCAAAAACATAATGCAAAGCAACCGTTAGCTCTACTACGCCTAAACTAGCTCCAAAATGTCCTCCTTTTTGGGAAACCACATCTACAATAAAATCTCTGAGTTCGTTACAAAGTTGAGGCAGGTCATCCTCTGTTATTTTCTCTCTTAAATCTTGGGGACAAATGATTTGCTCAAGGAGCTTTCCTGTTTGGTAATCTGCCATGTATAATCCGTTCTTAAAAATCTACTTACGAAATTACGCCTTTTTTAATTTTACCTACAACGTTTTTTCAGAAAGAAATTACTAATAGTTGTTAATAAGTGTTACTTTCTTAGAGTAATAGATTTTTTAATTTCATAAGGTTTGTTGTCCTCTCCTAATGCATTAACAACCAAAAAGTAGATTCCATCAGGAACAATCTGGTTATTCATGTCTTTACCATCCCAAAATCCTGAAATAGTATTCCATTCAAAAATAACAGTTCCATTTTGGTTGTAAACAACCGCTTTAAACTCTTTAATATTTTCTCCTTCTATTAGTAAAATATCATTCTTACCATCACCATTTGGAGTGAAAATATTTTGAATATCTGAAATAGAAGATTTTACAAGCGATAAAACTTCAATGTTTTCGGTAATGGTTTTAGTTTTCCCTTGCTTATCCTTTACAATAAGCAATACTTCATATTTACCTGGATTATCAAATGTATGATATACATTTTCACCCGACTTAGTTACACCATCAATATTCCATTGATAATCGATAGCTTCTCCAACAACGTTGAACTCAACATAAAGCGGAGCATCACCTTTTTTGGTACTTGCTTTTAATTTAACATTTGCCAATACATCTACTTTTGGCGTATTGGTTGTTGACGGTTCAGTTGGTGATGTATTGGTATTTGTTACCACCGGACTTTGTTGTGTTTGTGTTTCTTTATTATTTTCAACAACAGTATTGCTAGGTGTTGTAGTAGTTTCAGTTGTATTATTGTTGTTTACAGTATTGCTAGAATTATTTTTTTCGTTAGAAGTAAGGTCTTTATCCTCCACTTCATTTTGTTGAGGAGTTACCACATTACTTCCATTTTCAGTAGTGTTGTTTTCTGTTGTTAATGGTGTTTCAGTTGCTGTCTCTTCAATATTTTTTGGAGCTAAGCTTTCAGTTGTCAATTGGTTTTCAGCAATTTCATTATTGTTAGCTGGTTCATCTTTAAATGCATTGTAAATTAACACCGAAGAGGTAACTACAACTACAGAGGTGATAGTAGCTGCGGCAATTTTAAAGAAAGCACTTTTAGCAGCAAAACCTCCTGCATTTCCTGCAGATGAAGATGAAGCTGCGGATGAAGCAGGTGAGTTGATAGATTGCTGTATATTATTCCATACAGAAGCATCAACATTGGCTTCGTAATTTTCAAAGGTATCTTTAAAAAGTTGTTCTATATTTTCAAATTCTTTTTTCATCTTAATTTTTGTGTGAGATAATTTATCTCGTAATCGCTTCTTTCATTAATAAATTTTGCAAACAAACTCTAGCTCTAGAATATTGAGACTTAGAAGTATTTACTGTAATGCCTAATTGTTCTGCAATTTCTTTATGCGAATAGCCTTCTATAGCATACATATTAAAAACTGTTCTAAACCCGGTTGGCATTTGCTGAATAATTTTTAGTAAATCTTCTGCTTTTAAATCATCCAATGCATTGGCTTCATTATTAGCTAGTAAAAAATCTACTTTTTCTATATCAATATTCTCGTTGTTTTTCTTGTTTTTTCTGATATTGTCTAAAGCAGTGTTGACCACTACCCTTCTAATCCATCCTTCCAAAGAGCCTTCACCATTATAGGTATCTAATTTTTCAAAAACCTTTATAAAACCCATTTGTAAAACATCTTGGGCTTCATCATGGTCTTTGGTATATCTAAGGCAAACTCCCATCATTCTTTTAGAGTAATACTCGAACAAATGCTTTTGTGCTGATGAATTATTCTTCAAGCACTCTACCACTAATTGCTCTTCACTCCATTTCATTTTTTACAGAAGATGTTTGTTTATTGAAAAAGGTTGCATTAGGAGTTGTTAAGAAATCCTAAATTTATTAACTCCCTTATTTTTCATAAAGTTAATGAAAAATAAAACACCGAGATAACTCAGTGTTTTATAATTTTAAAAAATATTTTTATTATTACTTAAAACAAATCAACACCGGTAAAGGTTGATGGCGATATTTTTTTCAATTCTGCCTTAATTTGATTATTCACATTTAAGGTCTCGATAAAATCCGCTATGGAAGTAGCTGTAATTTTTGTATTGGTTCTTGTAAGTTCCTTTAAGGCTTCGTAAGGTTTTGGGTAACCTTCTCTTCTCAATACTGTTTGAATGGCCTCAGCAACTACCGCCCAATTATTTTCTAAATCTTCAGCAATTTTAGCTTCATTTATTAATAATTTTTTCCAGCCTTTTTGTAGCGACTGAAGTGCTAAAACAGTATGTCCTATTGGCATTCCAACATTTCTTAATACTGTTGAATCTGTTAAATCTCTTTGTAAACGAGAGATAGGCAATTTTGCTGCTAAATGCTCAAAAAGTGCATTGGCAATACCTAAATTTCCTTCGGCATTTTCAAAATCTATTGGGTTTACCTTGTGTGGCATAGCCGAAGAGCCTATTTCTCCTGCTTTAATTTTTTGTTTAAAATAATCCATAGAAACATAGGTCCAAATATCTCTACTTAAATCTACTAAAATGGTATTGATACGTTTTTGAGCATCGAATAAAGCTGCTAGATTATCGTAATGTTCAATTTGTGTAGTAATTTGAGAACGTTGTAAACCTAGTTTATCTTTAGCAAAATCATTAGCAAATTTAATCCAGTTTATTTGTGGGTAAGCAACATGATGTGCATTAAAATTACCTGTTGCCCCACCAAATTTTGCTGCAAAAGGAATGGCTTTTAATTGTGCTAACTGAACTTCTAAACGTTCAATAAAAACGGCTATTTCTTTACCTAATTTTGTTGGAGAAGCTGGTTGTCCGTGCGTTCTTGCCAACATAGGAACATTTTTCCAATCGTTAGCACTTTCTTTTAGTATATCAATGGTTGAATTCAACAATGGAAGATACACTTCATGAAGTGCTTCTTTAATTGACATTGGCACCGAAGTGTTGTTAATATCCTGAGAAGTTAGTCCAAAATGGACAAATTCTTTATATTCAGCAGGAACACCAATTTCATCAAATTTTTCTTTAATAAAATACTCTACTGCTTTTACATCATGATTGGTAATTTTTTCTGTGTCTTTTATTTTTTGAGCATCAGCCAAAGAAAACTGTTTGTAGATAGCTCGTAAAGGCTCAAATAAATTTTTATCTATTCCACTTAACTGTGGTAATGGCAATTCGCATAGAGCAATAAAATATTCAATTTCAACTTTTACTCTATAATTGATTAATGCCGCTTCAGAAAAAAAAGGGGCTAATTTTTCTCCAGCATTTCTATACCTTCCATCGAGTGGGGAAACAGCAGTAAGTGGTGATAATTCCATAGTCATTAAATTTTAAAAAAAGAACAAATTTATGCCTTTTGAAACTATTAAACCCACATTATGCAATAGAAAATAAAGAATTTCTTTAACCCAACGTTTTTAGGTTTTTTTATTAAGTTTCTCAGATATAATTTCTGTCATAAAAGATTTTTGTTTTCGAGTAGCTATAATTGTATCGTTTATTGTATCTTTATAACTTTTAATTGGGGTTATTTTCTTTAATATCTCAATTAATTTATCATTCTGTTGTAGCAAATTCTCAGTTAAATTTATTAACTCATCTGTTGAATAAATTTCGTTGTTTATTTTTTTAGCTTTAGATGACTTTGCCATGATAGTTATTAATTCATCAATTTCATTTTTTTCGAGCCAAACAATAAATGGTGTCATAATTTTTTTATTTTAGTAGTTTTAAATTTTTAAAAAAAATAAAACGCAACAAATTTTCAATAAATGTAATAAAATTTCATTAAAAGAAAAGAAATGAATCGTTTTTTTTACAAAAAAGTTGTAAAAAAGAGACTTTTTCTAAATACACTAAGTATTTTTACTTAATAAATAAAAAATAAATTCGATGTCTGTCAACAATATTTTAAAAAAAATCAAACTTGCTAGGGTAAATAAAAATTATTCTCAAAAAGATATGGCTGAAAAGCTGACGATATCAGTTCCTACTTATTCTAGATTTGAACGTGGTATTACCAAAACAAATTATGATTTTCTTACAAAGGTTTGTAATTTATTAGGTATAAACATTAACCATCTAAATGCAGCAATAGACATGGATTTAGTAGAAGACTTTCTTCCTGTTTATGAAACTAAATCATCAAAAACACCCACTACTACAGGTTCTATATCTCAAAAAGAAATTGAGGTTCTTATTAAATTACTCGAAAAACAACAAGAAGTTAATAAACTAATTTTAGAGAAATTAATTCATTTAAAAACTAAGAGTATCTAACACCAATCCATCATAAGCCAACTTAATAAAATTAGGCAAGTCTTTCTGAACATCTTCATGCTTCCCCATTAAGTGACTAATGTGAATTAAATATGCTTTTTTAGGTTTTAATATTTTTAATAATTCAACTGCTTCCTCCAAGTTATAATGAGAAATATGTTTTTCTTTTCTGAGTGCATCTAAAACAATAATTTCTGCTCCTTTTATTTTTTCAAGCTCTAAGGCATCAATTTTATTAGCATCTGTAATGTAGGCAAAATTGTCTATTCTAAACGCTTTTACAGGCATTTTATAGTGCCAAACACTTATAGGAATTAAATTGATGTCGCCAATAGTAAAAGGTGTATCATCAATGGTATGTAGCTTTAATTCAGGTACTCCGGGATATTTATATTCGGAAAAAGCATAATGAAATTCTCTTATTAATGCCGACTGAACTTCTGAAGTAGCATAAATTGGCAATACACTTTTTTGTTTAAAATTAAACGCCCTTACATCATCTAAACCGGCAATATGATCTTTATGTTCATGAGTAAACACTACAGCATCTAGGTGTTGCACATTTGCTCTTAACATTTGTTGTCTAAAATCAGGTCCTGTATCTATAACAATGGTAGTATTTTCTTTCTGGACTAAAATTGAAGTACGCAAGCGATTATCTTTAGGATTATCAGACATACACACCTCACAGTTACAAGCTATAACTGGCACTCCTTGAGATGTTCCTGTTCCTAAAAATGTTATTCGCATCTTTATTTTTTAATAAATTAAAAATCTACCAATGCTTTCAATGCTGTTATAAAGCGTTCTTTAGGCATAAAATTTTGCTCTAATTCTCCAATAAATGGTACAGGCGTATCTAAACTCGCTACACGTTTTATTGGTGCATCTAAATATTCAAAGCAATTTTCGGTAATTAAAGCACTTAACTCTCCTCCTATTCCATTAAACATAGTGGCTTCATGTAAAATAATTACTCTGTTGGTTTTCTTTACAGAATTAAAAATGGTTTCCGTATCCAAAGGTACTAAAGTTCTTAAATCTATTAAGTCTGCTGAAATTTCTGGGTTTGCATCTAAGGTTTCTAATGCCCAATGTACGCCCATTCCATAAGTTACAATAGTTACTTGCTCCCCTTCTCTTACCAAACTTGCTTTACCAAAAGGCAAGGTATAATAATCATCAGGAACTTCTTGTGTTATACTTCTATACAAGCCTTTATGTTCAAAATACATTACCGGATTTGGATCTTCAAAAGCAGTATTCAACAAGCCTTTAGCATCATAAGGAAAAGCAGGATAAACAATTTTTAATCCCGGAACTTGGGTAAACCAAGCTTCATTACTCTGAGAGTGAAATGGACCTGCTGCCATACCTCCACCTGTTGGCATTCTTACTACCACATCGGCATTTTGTTGCCAACGGTAATGACTTTTGGCTAAATTATTACAAATTTGAGTAATGCCTTCACTTACAAAGTCGGCAAACTGCATTTCTACCATGGCTTTTTGTCCATTAATAGAAAGTCCTAATCCTGCACCTAAAATAGCAGATTCGCAAAGCGGTGTATTTCTAACTCTTTCTTTACCAAATTGAGCTACAAAGCCATCCGTAATTTTAAAAACACCTCCATAATCTGCTATATCTTGCCCCATCAATACCAAGTTTGGATGTTTCTCCATGCTTTGTCTTAACCCATCAGAAATAGCATCAATCAATCTTTTTTCCGATTTTTTTTCAGTTGCAGGTCTTGTTTCTGAAAAAGAAAATGGTGCATAAACATCATTTAGTTCAGTTTGTGTGTCAGCTACAATTTTTGGCTCATTATAAGCCTTTTCCCAATCTGTATTTATTTCTTCTTTAATTTCAGCTTTAATTGCTTCAATTTTAGCATCATCTAATACTTTTTCAGCTAACAAATAATTCTCATAATTTACCACAGGATCTTTTTGCTGCCATTCATCCATCAACTCCTGAGGAACATACTTTGTGCCTGAAGCTTCTTCATGTCCACGCATTCTAAATGTAAGTGCTTCTACCAAAACAGGTCGTGGTTTTTTACGAATAGATTCTGCTATCTGACTAATTTTATGGTAAACATCTAAAATATTATTTCCATCAATTAATTCTGTTTCAATGCCATAACCGATTCCTTTATCCACAAAATTTTTGCAAATAAATTGTTCGCTAGAAGGAGTTGAAAGTCCATAACCATTATTTTCTACTAAAATAATTACTGGCAATTGCCAAACAGCAGCAGTATTAATAGCTTCATGAAAATCTCCTTCGCTAGCACCACCATCTCCGGTAAAAACTAAAGTAGCTTTTCCTTCATCATTCAATTTTTTGCCTAAAGCAATTCCATCAGCCACCCCCATTTGAGGTCCTAAATGAGAAATCATACCCACAATTTTATGCTCTTGTGTTCCGAAATGAAAAGAACGGTCTCTACCTTTAGTAAAACCATTCATTTTTCCTTGAAATTGTGAAAACAAGCGATGTAAAGGAATTTCTCTGCTGGTAAAAACACCTAAGTTTCTGTGCATAGGCAAAATATATTCGTCTTTTTCTAATGCTAAGGCTGCTCCCACCGAAATAGCCTCCTGACCTATTCCTGAAAACCACTTTGATACTCTTCCCTGACGAAGCAAAATCAACATTTTCTCTTCAATCAACCGTGGTTTTAATAAATTTTTATAAAGCTTAACAAGCTCTTCATCTGTATATTTTCTTCTGTTAAATGTCAACGCCATAAGTTGTATATTTTGAAGTGCCAAATTTAACCGATTTTACCTAACTTCGTACTTTATTAATATAAAAATATAAAAATGAATATTCAGGAAATAATTGCCGGAATATGGATTTTAGGAGCTGTAATTTTCTTAGTTTACAAATACATTATTAAAAGAAAAAAACACGATTGTGATAATTGTGGATTAAAATAAATAAGCATGTCTGAAGGAAAAAACCGAGCAAGCATTAGTGTTGGTGACGAAGTGAAAGTGGTTCAAAAACATCATCAATCTTCTGGAGAGCTTACACAAGGAATTGTAAAAAGAATTTTAACCAACTCTAAAACTCATCCTCATGGCATTAAAGTTATGCTCGAATCGGGAACTGTAGGAAGAGTTAAAAATATTATTAAAGACTAAAACATGGGATTGACTAATAACGATATATTTAAAAAATTAAGAGTTGCTCACAAACTCAGAGATGAAGATATAGTAAACATTTGTGCATTGGTAGATTTTAAAATTACCAAAAGCGAATTAGGTGCTTTTTTCAGAAATGAAAGTCACCCGAAATATATGGAATGTGGCGACCAAATTTTACGTAATTTCTTAAACGGATTAATTATTCATTTGCGAGGACCAATGCCAAAGAAAGATGATAAAGCATCTCATTAACCTTGTATTATTCTTTTAAATTTATTTATTAGTTTTGTGATAGACATCTTTTTACAAACAATTAATTGAATTACAATAATTTAAAAATTTATTTTTATCAACTATCCATTTTATTTCAGTTAATCCGAAAAAATGATCATCCCCAATTATTTATCTCACCTCATTCCTTTTGCCAAAAGAATTGGTTTAGCTTTTTTGGTTTTTACGCTTTGTAGAATTTTCTTTTACATTGTTAATCAATCTCATTTTCAAAATGTTGTTTTCATGGATTTTGTTTATGGAATTCGTTTTGATGCCGTTGCTATTGCTTATTTGTATTTCCCTTTTATATTAATGTCGGCACTTCCTTTTTCATTTAGAAGTTTTAGAAAGTATCAGCGAACTTTAGCTATCCTATTCTATATTCCTAATACCATTGCTATCATTTTAAATCTAGTAGATGTTGCTTACTTCGATTTTACCATGAAAAGAACCACCACAGATTTATTCAGCATGATTGGTGCTGGTGGTGGAGAGGATTTTATGACCTTATTACCGCTTTATATTATTGATTTTTGGTACGATTACATTTTACTGGCTTTTTTAATTTGGTTTTCGTGGTATGTTTATAAAAAATATTGTCGTTTTAAAGGCATGTTTTATCCCTATGTAAAGAAAAATTACATTATTCAATCTTCTATTTTTGTTGTAGTAATGTTGTTTACCATTTTGGCTATGCGAGGAGGTTTTCAACTAAGACCACTAAATAGCGTTAGTGCTGGACAATATACACACGCTCAAAATGTTGCACTTGTTTTAAATACACCTTTTACCGTTTTAAAATCACTTACTAAAGAAAAAGCTAACCCCATCAATTTTTATACTGATGATGAACTTGAAAGTCTCTATTCTCCAACTCTGACTGTTGAAGCAAAAAATCCACCCAACAAAAAAAATATTGTTTTTATTATTATTGAAAGTCTTGCTAAAGAATACGTTGGTTACCACAACACTAAAGGATATACGCCATTCTTAGATTCTTTAATGACAGAAAGCTATGTGTTTACAAACGCTTATGCTAATGGACAAAAATCTATTGAATCTTTACCATCCATTTTAGCAAGTTTACCTCAATTAATGAATACGCCATTAGTAGTTTCTAACTATGGTAGTAATGCTATTGATGGCTTACCTAAAATCTTGAAGATGCATGGCTACAACACTTCATTTTATCATTCAGGAAGCAATGGCACTATGGGCTTTGATGCTTTTTCGAGTATGGCAGGAACTGAAAGTTATTTTGGTTTAGATGAATACCCTGAAAAAGATAAACATTATGATGGTAAATGGGGGATTTTTGATGAGCCTTATCTACAATATTTTGCCAACGAATTGAATAAAAAAGAAACCCCATTTTTTAGTACTATTTTCACTATTTCATCGCATCATCCTTATACTATTCCTGCTGAACATTTAGGCAAATTTCCTAAAGGAACATTACCTATGCACGAAGTAGTTGGCTACACCGATTATGCACTAAAAAAATTCTTTGAAACCGCTAAAAATATGTCTTGGTACAACAACACCTTGTTTGTGATTACAGCAGATCATTCCACACATTCTGAACAAGCAAAATACAACACCCCAATAGGCCGATTTGCCATACCTACTTTAATTTTTGATCCGAGCAAAGAACTTAAAGGCGAGTATGATGCTCTTTTTCAGCAAATAGATATTGCTCCATCCTTATTAGGTTGGTTAGGAATTCCTACAAAATCAATTGCTTTTGGAAGAAATATTTTTGACAAAAATCCTAAGAAACCGTTTGTAGTTAATTTTATAAATGGAGTTTATCAGCTCTATCAAGATAATTATGTACTGTTTTTTGATGGTAAAAAAACAATAGCCTTTTATAATATTTCAAATGATGAATTACTAATGAACAACCTCCTAAAAACTCAACTTAATGAAGATGAATTAATTAAAAAAACAGATATGGAAGTTTTTATGAAAGCTATTGTCCAACAATACAATAACCGATTAATTAACAATCAATTATCTATTAGCAAATAATTTATTTTGATAAGTTATGTCTAAAACCAAAGTGCTTTTCATTATTAACCCTATTTCCGGAACAGGAAGGCAAAAAATAGTGGAAAAACTACTTGAGAAACATATAGATACTCAACACATTAAATACGATATAACTTACACCGAAAGAGCTAAACATGCCATTGAAATTGCAAAAGAAGCTAAAAACAAGTATGATATTATTACTGCTGTTGGAGGAGATGGTTCTGTAAACGAAGTTGGTAGTCAGCTTATTGGTAGTAATACTACTTTAGCAATAATTCCAGTTGGCTCTGGAAATGGTTTAGCAAGACATTTAAAAATACCATTAACCATTAAAAATGCAATCGAGACCATCAATAATCTAAAAAAAACTACTATTGATGTAGTTAAAATTAACGATGGTTATTTTTTAGGAACAGCCGGGACAGGTTTTGACGCTCGTATTGGCTGGTTGTTTTCTCAAGCAAAAAAAAGAGGTTTTTGGACTTATTTTAAAATTACGGTAAAAGAATATTTCAATTATAATGAAGGAGTTTATAACATTGCTTTTGATGATGAAAAAATTAAGACTAAAGCCTTACTCATCACTTTTGCCAACTCTAACCAGTATGGCAACAATGCATATATTTCTCCAAACTCAAAGCTCGATGATGGTTTAATAAGAATTATAATACTGAAAAAATTCCCTTTACTTTATTCCCTTAATTTTGCTTATAAATTATTTAATAAAAAAATTAACACATTTAAGTACATTAAAGAATTGGAAGGTAAAAATATCACCATTTTTCCACCAAAAAAAGAGTTACATATTGATGGAGAACCAGCTTTATCAGAAGGTGAAATTAAATTATCCATTCAACCCTTATCATTAAAAATAATTGTGCCATGAGTAAGAAAAACATAGTCTATTCAACCAACAAAAATTTTGAATACGAAGACGATTTTGATGAAGAAATGGAGACCCTTTCTCCTGATGAACAAAAACTAAAGGTAATGATTGACCGTAAACAACGCAAAGGTAAATCAGTAACTTTAATTACCGGTTTTGTTGGTACTGATGCGGATTTACAAACGTTGGGAAAAACCCTTAAGCAAAAATGTGGCGTTGGAGGTAGTGCAAAAGAAGGAGAAATATTAATTCAAGGAGAACATAAAGATAAAATTTTTGATATCCTTTTAAAAATGGGTTATAAACAAACAAAAAAAGTAGGAGGATAAAAAACTTAATGCTCTTAATGAATTTACAGCATTATTGTTTATTATTGTATATTAAAGTATCCTAATTGAACTACAGACAACTTACATATCACTTTTTAACGCTTACACTACTTATTGCTAGTGTTTTTTCATTTAACCTAAGCGTATCGGGTCAAACTTACAACTTTAGTTCTTTTAATGTGCCAGAAGGATTGCCTCAATCTTCTGTAAATGCTATTTATAACGATTCAAGAGGTTATTTATGGGTAGCAACTTCTGGCGGAGGTGTTGCTCAATTTGATGGTGAAGTTTTTAAAAAATATAACGAAAAAGATGGGTTAGCTGGGAATATTGTAACTGGAATTGCTGAAGACAAAGAGGGTAACATGTGGTTCACCTCTACCTGGGGTGGTCTTTCCAAGTATAATGGGCGAAATATGGTTGTATTAACATCAAATGAAGGACTTCAAAATAATGCTAACAATTGTATTTTTATTGATGAAAAAGATAGAATATGGATAGGAAGTAGTTCTGGCTTATGTTATTATGAAAATGGTTTTTTTCACACATTAAACAAAAGTTTTTTAAACACTTATATCAACTTCATAACAACTGATAGAAAAAACAATATTTGGGTTGGGACAACTAATGGTTTAGTAAAAATAAATGGTAAGGACACCTTATTCTTTAATACTGAAAACAACTTACCCTCCAACAACATAACTTCTCTAATCCAAAACGATGAAGGCAACTATTTAATAGGTTTTAAAGATGCAGGAATACACAAAATTCTTACAGGAAGTATTGATAAAGATGCAAAATTAGAAGTAGAAACAATTAACTCATCACATAAGGTATCTTCTATTTTAGAAGATAATGACAAAAATATTTGGTACTCAACTTTTAACAATGGTATTTATCATGTAAATATAAGTACTGATGAAATTAAACATATTGGTAAAGAGAATGGCCTTGAAACCAGTAATATAAACAACTTATATAAAGATAGAATTGGCAATATTTGGATAGGAACAAATGGATCAGGTATTGTTAGGGTAAACAATACTGCATTTACCTATTTTAATGAAATAGTTGGTTTAAATCAAAATGATATTTTTGGAATTATCCAAGATAATAGTGATAACATTTGGGTTGCAACGGCAAGTAGTGGTGTTTATAAATATAATGGTAATTCCTCAGTTCAATTTACAGAGCAAAACGGATTAGGCAGTAATACAGTAAGAGCAATTGCAAAAGATAATGACGGTAATTTATGGTTTGCCACAAAAAATGGATTAAGTAAATTCAGTAATGGTATATTTAAAAATTATACTACAAAAGATGGATTGCCTTCCGATGAAATAAAAAGTTTACTTTACGACAAAAGAGGCTTTCTCTGGATAGGAACTAATGGCGGTGGTTTGTGTAAATATGACTTTAATACATTTTCTACTTATACAACAGATAATGGGCTTTCTCACAATTACATTCATTCATTATTTTTAGATAATAAAAATAATTTATGGATAGGTACTGGAAATGGAATAAACCGAATGAGTAAAGAAGTAATAACAAGTTTTCCAGTTTCAAAAATTTGTAACTCTTACATTAGTAGCATTACTGAAGATGCTTTTGGGAATATTTGGTTTGGTTCTGACCGTTGTTTAACCAAATATGATGGAATTGACTTTACTTCTTTTACTACAAAAAACGGATTATCATCAGATGTAATTTATTTAGTTCATTTCCACAAAAGAGGTCATTTGTGGATTGGCACCAATAACGGGTTAGATAAGTTTACATTTAATAGTTACGGGCAAGTTGATGAAATAAAAAACTATGGTTTAAGTGATGGATTTAGAGGTGTAGAATGTAATAGTAGAGCTATCTATGAAGATGATAAAAATAATCTTTGGATCGGAACAGTAAAAGGTCTAATAAAATACACCCCTTCTGAAGATAGAGAAAATGTATTTGAATCTAAAACACACATAACCAGCGTTAAACTATTTTTCGATAATATTGATTGGTTAAAACATTCTAAGAATTTATCGAAATGGTACAACTTACCAGAAAACATTGAGCTTAAATACAACCAAAACCACTTAACTTTTGAGTTTAACTCCATCAATCTATCTCACCCTGAAGCAGTATTATATAGCTTTAAATTAGAAGGTTTTGATGATGACTGGTTTCCTGCAACCACAAAAGATGTAGCAACCTACTCCAATTTACCTCCTGGAAATTATACTTTCAAAGTAAAATCTAGAAATAACGATGGAGTCTGGAATCAAC
This sequence comes from Flavobacteriales bacterium, assembly GCA_026196775.1. GTDB lineage: Bacteria > Bacteroidota > Bacteroidia > Flavobacteriales_E > Vicingaceae > BRH-c54. Next base: position 33,582 of record JAPHUD010000023.1, on the reverse strand, counting down.
AACCTGTTTCATTTTCATTTACTATTAAAGCTCCATTTTGGCAATCGTGGTGGTTTTATTTAATTGTTGGCTTGGGAACTTTTTATTTGGTTTTTAGAATTGCTACTTATAAAGAAAAAAGACAATTACAAATAAGTAAAGAACTTGAAGAGAAAGTTAAGGAAAGAACTGTACTTATTGAGAAGCAACGTGATGAGAAGGAAATTCTTTTAAAAGAAATTCATCATCGAGTGAAAAACAATATGCAAGTAATTAATAGTCTTTTAAGCATTCAGTCTAATTATACTAAAGATGAAAAAGCTTTAGCACTATTTGGTGAAGCTCAAAATAGAATTCGATCTATGGCTTTAATTCATGAAAAAATGTACCAATCTGGAGATCTTTCTAAAATAGATGTTCAAGACTATATTGTTTCTTTAATTGATGATTTAGTTAGTTCTTACTCTATTAACTGTAATATACATTTAGATTTAAAAATAGATGCTTTAAAGTTTGAAATTGACACTTTAATTCCTATTGGTCTATTATTAAATGAAATAATTTCAAACTCATTAAAATATGCTTTTAAAACAAAAGATAAAGGAAGCATTACCATTCATTTATCAGAATTAAAAAATTCAACTTTTAAATTAATTGTTGGAGATAATGGTATTGGCATGCCAAAAGATATGTTACAAAAAGATGATGAAACATTAGGGATGGAGCTAATAAAAGTATTTGTTAGTCAGGTTGATGGCGAAATAGAACGAATGGATAAAGATGGCACCTATTTTGAAATTATTTTCAAAAAAAGAACAACTAAAAAATGAGATTAACCCCCATTAGCATACTAGCAGTTTTATTGCTTTTTTGTGTTTCGCAAATTAAAGCTCAAGAAAGTGTTTTTGTTGGTACAATATTAAATGCTAGCGATTCTATTGCTTTAGAAGGCGTTCATATCATAAATAAATCTACTAATGTTGGTGTAGTTTCAAAAGCTAATGGTAGCTTTTCTATTATGGCAAATCCAAATGATACTTTAATTATTTCCCACATGGGATTTTCAAACTATAATCATGTTATTAATAATTCTTACTTTAAAGTTTATTTACATCGAAGAACTTATAATCTAGAAAACTTTACTGTGCTTCCTTACAAAGATTATGAAGAATTTAAAGATGCCTTTACACAATTAAGAATACAGGAAGCTCCTAATTCAATTAATAAAAGTATATATGTACCTAAAGACGAGCTTTTGGCTGCTTATCAAGAAGCTAATGGTGGAATAATTATTTCTGGAGGAATTTCTGCCATACTAGGAGCTTTTAATAAATATGTTCAGGATAAAAAAAACTATTTAAAATTATTGGAGCAAGATAAAAAACAGGCTGCTATTGATGAAAAATTAAATCCCATTCTATTAATGAGAATTACCCCTATTAATGATGTTGAAACTGCTGAATATTTTCTTAGCTATTGCGATTTTTCAAACTATTTTATTTTAAATGCATCCGAATTTGATCTTCACAAAGAAATTCATATTTGTTATGATGAATTTAGTCGTTATGTAATCAATAATTAAATGCTACCTCATTGAATACTTTTTTAAATAAAACTGCCAGTCATCTAATATCAAAATACAACGAAAATCTAGAGCATCTGCTTATTGTATTACCCAACAAACGTGCAGGGTTATTTTTAAAACAAGAACTAAGTAAATTAATTAAAAATCCTATTTGGATTCCCGAAATTATTGGTACAGAAGATTTTATTGAAAAAACCTCTGAAGCCGAAATTATAGACAACCTCACCCAATTATTTGAATTGTACGAGTGTTATAAAAATATCTCTTCCGAAGCTGAATCTTTTGAAGACTTTTCTAAATGGGGGCAAATTTTATTACACGATTTTAATGAAATTGACAGGTATTTAATTCCTCCCGAAAAATTTTTTAAAGAAATAAACGATATTAGAGCTATAGAAGTTTGGAATTTAGGAGATAAAGATTTATCTGACTTTCAGAAACAATACCTTAAATTTTGGAATGAACTTAGTCACCTATATACTGCTTATAAAACTACTTTAGAAAGCAAAAACATGGCTTACCAAGGCATGGCTTTTAGAAAGGTAGCAGAAGAAATTGCTGAAAATCCTGAGTTTTTTATCGAAAATAAAATTGCCCAATGGCAAAAAATAATTTTTGTTGGGTTTAATGCATTAAACCAAGCCGAAGAAACCATTATTAGTTCGCTTATTAAACAAAATAAAGCTGAAATTCTTTGGGACGCTGATAAATATTACTTGGAAGATGACCTGCAAGAAAGTGGTTTCTTTTTAAGAAAATATATTAAAAAAGAGATTTTCTCTCCTTTTAATTGGATAAATGATAAATTTAACCAAACTCGTAAAAATATCGAAATTATTGGTGTTCCTCAACAAATAGGACAAGCCAAATATTTATCGAGCATATTAAGTAAAATTGATGCTACTGATAATTATAAAGATACCGCAATTGTTTTGGCTGACGAAAACATGCTTATACCAGTTATGCAGTCTATTCCCGATGAAATTAGTAATATAAACGTTACTATGGGATATCCTTTAAAAAACACTAGTCTTACCATATTTTTCGAAACCATTTTTCAGCTTTTTATGAATGCTGAAAAATTTGGATCAAAAGAAACACTAACTTATCATTACAAAGATTTAATAAACCTATTTAGACTTTCTTTCAGCAATGTAATTATTGGAAATAAAACGATAGAGAAGCTTAGCTCAAAAATAACTCAGCAAAATTGGGTATTCATTAATAACGAGAAACTGCAATATATAAATGATGCTCTCCCCTTTAAGCTACCTGTGAGAGCCACTATCTTAGATTTAATAAATATTTCTAAAACCATTATTTCTATTGGAAAAGAACACTACCAACAACTCATTAAAAAAAGTACATCAAATAGTTTTCATTTAGAGCTAGAATATTTATTTCATTTTTCTAAACTTTTTAATCAGTTGGATTTGTTACTTACTCAGCAAGATGCTATAACAAGTTTTAAAGGATTTTACAGTATTTTCAGGCAACTATTAAGCTCTTTTTCTATTGAACTTTACGGAGAGCCACTACAAGGTTTACAAATAATGGGAATGCTTGAAACAAGAAATATTGATTTTAAAAATGTAATTATTATTGGTGCTAATGAAGGTGTTTTACCTAAGGGCAAAACATTTAATTCATTTATTCCTTATGATTTAAAAAGCGCTTACCAATTACCAACACATTACGAAAAAGATGCTGTTTATGCCTACCATTTTTACAGATTAATACAAAATGCCGAAAATATTTACATAACACACAATACAGAAACAAACGAATTTGGAAGTGGAGAACAAAGTAGGTTTATTACTCAAGTAGAACATGAATTAAACAGCTCTAAAAAACCAAATATTAATATCTCTAAAAAACTTATCAATTACCCTACATCTAAATTTGAACAATCGAACATTACAATAGAAAAAGACGATGCAGTTATTGAACGTATAAAAGAAATTATGAGCAATCAGCTCTCTCCTACTGCAATTATTACTTACATCAATTGTCCGTTAGATTTTTATTATAAATATATTTTAAAAATAAAAGAAGAGGAAGATGTTGAAGAAACTATAGAACATAACACCTTTGGAAGTTTTATACATGAAATATTCGAGCTATTATATAAAGAGTATATCAACATAGAACTGAAAGAAGAACATATTAAGTTGATGTTGAAAAAAGCAAATAAAGTTACTCATGAGGTTTTTTCCAAAAACTTTAATGATACCGAATTAAAAAGCGGTAAAAATCTTTTAATTTATTCTGTTGCTCAAACTTACATCAACAATTTTCTTAAAAAAGAATTGAACTTGGTTAAAAAAAGTCAGCAAACTTTAGTGGTAAAATCGCTAGAACAAAAATTAGATTATACAACCAATTATGGATTTGAAGGAAATACTGTTAAACTTATCGGAACTATTGATAGAGTTGACTCAATAGGTAGGTTAAATAGAATTATTGATTATAAAACTGGTAGTGTAGAGCCTGCTGAACTAAAAATTAAAGAATTTGATGAGCTCTTATTATCCAACAAGAAAAACAAAGCTTTTCAAATCTTATTTTACGCTTTACTTTACCACAAAAACAATTCAACATTTTTAAGCGACACAACAGAATGTAATGCCGGTATTATTTCATTTAGAAAACTTACCAACGATTTTATGAAGTTCAATCTTGATGGGGAAGCAAAAATAACAGTAGAATTACTAATTAATTTTGAAAATAAAATTAAAACAATTTGTGAAGAAATGATAAATAAAGAAATTCCTTTCACTCATAATTCAAGCTCTAACTATTGTAAGTTTTGTAACTAAAGCTATTCTATTTTTGGGCTTCAACAATTTTTTCCAACTTAATTCCCCTAGACCCTTTTACTAAAATATTTCTATTTTTAGGTTTATTATCAATGAACCATTTAATTACTTCTTCATAATTTTTAAAAAAATGGAGCAACTCATTATCTTTATACTTATCTGATAATGAGAAAAAATTATTACCTACAAAAATGGTTGCTAAATGATTGTTCACAGCTTTATCTATAATCGTACGATGTTCTTCATCACTTACACTACCTAACTCAAGCATATCGCCTAAAATCATTAACTTATTTGAAAATTGTCCTTCAATAAATGTTTCAATTGCTGCATTCATACTAGTCGGATTAGCATTATAAGCATCCAAATAATAGGTATTTCCAGCTATTTTGGCAAATTGAGAGCGATTATTTGTGGACACATAATTTGATATTGCATCAATAATATCATGTTCATCAACATTAAAGTAATTTCCTATACAAATTGCAGCCATTATATTTGGGAAATTATACTTTCCGTATAAATTGGTTGTGATTACCATGTTGTTCCATTCAATTTTTAAATTAGGAGAACTTTCTATTAATTTAAAATCATGACTTTTTGCATTTTCTCCATAGCCAATTCTATTTATTTCAGAAGACAAGTCCATTAACAATTCATCATCTTCATTAACAAACAAAACCCCTTGTGATTGCTTAATGAATTTATACAATTCTGATTTTGTTTGAATAACACCTTGATAACTTCCGAAACCTTCAATATGAGCCTTACCAATATTTGTTATAATCCCAAAATTAGGTTCAGCTATTTTACTCAAAAACTCAATTTCTCCAATATGGTTGGCCCCCATTTCTATTATTGCTATTTCTATATCCTTTTTTAAAGATAATAAAGTTAACGGAACTCCTATATGGTTATTTAAATTTCCTTGAGTAGCTAGCGTATTATACTTCTTAGATAAAACTACGTAAATTAATTCCTTTGTAGTTGTTTTTCCATTACTACCTGTAATGCCAATTACAGGTATTTTAAATTGTTTTCTATGATGATTAGCTAAATTTTGTAAAGTGGTTAAAACATCATCAACTAAAATAAATTTACTAGATTTAACAACATTTTTGTCATCAACAACTACATAAGATGCTCCATTATCTAATGCTTGTTCAGCAAATTGATTAGCATCAAAATTTTCTCCTTTTAATGCAAAAAAAATACTGTCTTTAATAATATTTCTAGTATCCGTAGAAACATTTTCTTTTTCTAAAAAAAGATGATACAATTCCTGAATTTCCATGTAAACAAACATAAAAAAACCTCTTATGAAATTCATAAGAGGTTTTAAATTTTTATAAGCTAAACAATGTTAATATCCTAAACCAACCGGACTACCAACTCTTGTCATAGCACATCTAAATCCGATATAAGAAGTCGATTGTTCTTCAGTTAAATATCTTCTTGTTCCAGGAACCATCCAATAAGCTCTATCTTTCCATGAAGCACCTTTATAAACTCTAGCTCTATCATTAACTAAAGAAGTCCCTCCAAATTCATACATTTGTTTAGTTCTATCTTGTTCATCAAAATCAGAATCTACAGTACCTGCTCCAACTTGTCCATAATATACACTAGACTCCCAATGTCCATCAAGATAATCAATGTTATCAGCTGTTTTATAATTTCTTCTATCAGTTAAATTATCTTTTTCAGTATCAACATCTCTATATTTAATTCTACCTAAACTATCTTTTTCAGCAATGTAACCATCTTCATCTAACTCTTTAGTTTGATAAACATTACCTCTAAATGGTCTGAAATCATCATTATCTTCTAATGATAAAGGTCTATAAACATCCATTACCCATTCGCTAACATTACCTGCCATATTATACAAGCCATAATCGTTTGGCCAATAAGCGTAAACTGGAGCTGTTACATCTGCATTATCATTTAACTTACCAGCAACTCCCATATTATCACCTCTACCTCTTTTAAAGTTAGCTAATATCTGACCAATATACTTTTCATTAGAATTTCTAACAGCATGTCCATTCCAAGGATATAATTTTCTGTCTGGAATTAATTCATCTATCGTATTTCCTATTAATCCGTAAGCTGCATACTCCCATTCTGCTTCAGTAGGCAATCTATACTTTGGTAATAAAATACCATCTTCCATTTTAACATTTCTAAACTCTTTGTTAGGGTCTAAATCTGGAATACCATCTACTCTTTTTCCACTTTCGTACTGACCTAACATATAAGCTTCAGTATTAAAGTTATCTTCATTAATTTGATTTGGATAATGCTCAAACAATCCTTCTCTAATCAAAATGATTTCATTCACTCTATCTGTTCTCCAAGCACAAAAATCATTAGCTTGCAGCCAATTTACTCCCACAACAGGATAATCTCTGTAAGAAGGATGTCTTAAATAATACTCAACATAAGGTTCATTATATGCTAATTTACTTCTCCATACCAATGTATCAGGCACAGCTTTTTTATATACCTCTGGATAATCAAGAGAAAAAACTCTATCTAACCAATAAAGATATTCTAAATAAGCAAAATTAGAAACTTCCGTCTCATCCATATAAAATGAAGAAATAGACACTGTTCTTGGAATATTGTTCCAATCGTAATTTACTTCTTGTTCTACTCTACCCATTGTAAATCTACCACCTTCAATTAAAACCAAACCTGGCCCTGTTTCTTGTTCCAAATAAGGTACTTTTTGAAAACCTCCATTTCTTGGGTCATTATAATTCCATCCAGTTGTACTAGATTGTTCATGTTTACAAGAAGTAAAAAACAATGAAGTAACAATCAATGAGACGAAAATTAAATTTATTTTTTGCAGTTTCATAACTATTTATTTTTAAAACTATTTTTAAGATTAACTAAAAAGAAGGACAACTTATTGTTCTAAATCTAGGTTTTTTAGGTTTACAATCGAACTGCATTCCAGTAGAAAACTCATGAGAACCTGCAGTTTGATTGGTTAATTTAGACACTGTAATATCATAACTGTATCCAAATTTAAGTATTCCTGCTTCAAAACCAATAGAAGCGATAAAAGAATCTTGATTTCTGTACCATAAACCACCATAAATCGGTCCTTTATTGTAATACATACCAAAGTTTATTTGTAAAAAGTTTTCTTGTAACTGAACTAAAACGTTTGGAGACAATGTTGCTGGCTCTCCTTTACTATCTATAGGAATTTGAACTCCTGCATGAAATGTATATTTTCTTGGTAATGGACTAATCCCCTCAATTACTGATTCGTTGGGTTGAGTTAAATGATGAACAGCAAAACCAACAAATATATTTTCAGTATAACCTAACAAACCAGCAGAAAAATCAACAAAACTTCTTGGTTCATCCCTTTGCACTTCATTAGTATTAAAAATAAATCCTCTTCTTGGATCAATCTGATCTCCAAAAGTTAATTTATCCCAATCAACCCTTTTTTGAGCCCATGTTCCTTGAACACCCGCTCTAAGAGTAAATTTCCTTGTAACTTGTAATTCATAAGAGTAAATACCACTAACATTGATTGTATTTAAAGTTCCCTCTCCAGCTCTATCACTAAGCACTAATAAACCTACTCCTCCAGAAAGTGCATCTACATGCTGATCGTAAGAAGCACTATTGGTTACAAATGAACCACTAATGCCTGGCCATTGATTTCTATGGTTCAATGATAGTTTTGGACAGTAAGATGCCCCCGCAAATGCAGGATTTAAATATAGTTGATTAGCATAAAACTGTGTAAACTCAGGGTCTTGCGCAAACAATTTACCTGTGAAAACAACTGTCAATAAAGCTATTAACCCTAATTTAAAGCTACTTTTTATTATTATGTTACCTTTTATCATGTAGTTTTTAAACGTATAATTTAAAAATCAAGTTCCAAATGTAGCTATTTTTTTTACAAACCTAAAAAAAACAATAAAGATTTTTTAATTTCGTTTAGCTTCAAAATTAATTTGTAAAACTAATATTATTAGTCTTAATTTTATAAAAAAAATTAAATGTTTAAATTAAAAATACTTTTCGCTATCCTATCACTACTTATTCCCTTAGGTTTTATAGCTGGAAATGTTGTTGTTGAGAAAACCATTTTGTGGGATTCCATAGTTCAAAAAAACACTGAATTTTCTTCTCAAAAAAATAATAATAAGTGGTTTCCTTCTTTTAAGAATATTGATTTTATTGCAGAAAAAGATTATTTAGCCATCTATTTTGACAGAATTCTTCTTAATCAGGAAAAACTTATTGGTATAAATATACTAAGTATTAGCTACGAAAACATTTCTTACGAAGAAATACAAAACATGTATGGTTTTGACTATTTGCCCAACAATATAGAATTAAACTTTTTTAATGGAATAGAAAAAAAGATTAATTATGGTTATTATAATTTTATTCCTATTGTATATGATAAAAATAGTGGTACCTATAAAAAAGTGGTAAGTTATAAGTTTGAGTTAATTACTGAAAAACCTACAGCAAGCACTAGAAATAAAAACTTAACCTTAAATTCTGTACTAGAAACTGGTGATTGGTATAAAATAGGTGTCACTAAAGATGGTGTTTTTAAACTAACCTATGATTTTCTTAAAGATTTAGGACTCGATGTTGACAATATAAACCCTGCTAATATTAAAATTTATGGCAATGGTGGAAAAATGCTTCCATTATTAAACAGCGATTACAGAGCTGACGATCTTCAACAGAATGCTATAAATGTTGTTGGCGAAAATGATGGAGTTTTTGATAAAGGAGATTATGTATTATTTTACGGTCAGTCTCCAAACACATGGGAATTAAACACTATTAGTAACCAATTTAATCATAAAAACAACTTATTTAGTGATACTTCTTTTTATTATATAACAACTAGTAATACTGGTCAACCATCAAAAAGAATTACCTCTCAACCATCTTTAAGCGGGGCAACTATTAATGTTACCACTTTTAATGATTATACTTATCATGAAAAAGACTTAGTAAACCTCATAAAATCAGGTCAAGAATGGTATGGAGAAGTTTTTGACGTAAGAACCAATTATAATTTTAGTTTTAATGCTCCAAATCTTGATATAAATACTCCAGTTCATATAAAAGTTTCTGTTGCTGGACGCTCCAATAATGTCAACACTTTTACAGTAAATACTAACTCTAACTCTTTTAACATTCCTTGTAGTGGTGTTGATATCAACAATTATACATCTACTTTTGCATCTACAAACTCCAATTCAACTTCTTTTTCAGCCACAAACGACATAATTAATATAAGTATAACTTACAATCGTCCAAACTCTTTGTCAACTGGTTGGTTAAATAAAATCGAACTTAATTACAGAAGAAACCTCAGTATGAGTGGAAATCAACTATTTTTTAGAGATATCAACTCTATTGGTGTTGGTAACATTACTTCATTTAATATAACTAACGCAGGTACTATTTCTAAAATTTGGGATGTAAGTGATCCTTTTAACATTAAAGAAATTAATTTCAATCTTTCTGGAGGAACAGCTTCGTTTGGTGCTGCCACCGACACTCTAAGACAATTTATTGCTTTAACCAATAACTACGAAACACAAGTTACTCCATTAGGAAAAATTGAAAATCAAAATTTACATGGTATAACGCAAGCAGATATGGTAATTGTTAGTCATCCCATGTTTTTATCTCAGGCAGGGCAAGTAGCAGATTTTCACAGCGATGAAGGATTAAATGTTATTATCGTTACTCCTCAACAAATTTATAATGAGTTTTCTTCTGGGAGCCAAGATATTGTTGCTATTAGAGATTTTATTCGCATGCTCTACAATAGAGCTTCAATTCCTAACGACTTACCAAAATATCTATTGCTGTTTGGTGATGGTTCTTATGATAATAAAAATAGATTAACCAGCAACACTAATTTTATCCCCACCTTTCAATCCGTTAACTCAACAAATCCTTTAGGAACTTCATCTTATGTTTCTGATGACTTTTATGGTATGCTAGACCCTACAGAAGGTGTATGGAGTAGCCCAGAAATTATGGACATTGCTATTGGAAGGCTTCCTGTGAAATCTCAACAAGAAGCCAACAATGTAGTAAATAAAATAATAAACTATAACACCTCATTAACCCTTGATGATTGGCGAAATGAAGTTGTTTTTGTTGGTGATGATGAAGATGGTAATTTACACATGAGGGATGCAAATAAAATTGCTGACACTCTAATAACGCATCACAAATCTTATAACGTAAACAAATTATTTATAGATGCATACCAACAAATGGCTACTCCTGGTGGAAATAGATACCCTGAAGTAAATGATGAACTCGACAAAGCTGTAAATAATGGTTCTTTAATTATTAACTATACGGGACATGGTGGCGAGGTTGGTTGGGCTCACGAAAGAATTTTATCTGTACCAATGATAAACAGTTGGGAAAATCAAAGAGGTCTTCCTTTATTTATAACTGCTACATGCGAATTTAGCAGATTCGATGATCCTTCTAGAACTTCTGCGGGAGAGTTGATTTTATTAAATAAGAAGGGAGGAATTGCTCTACTTACTACTGTAAGAACTGTATTTTCTGGACCCAACTTTGCCTTAAACAAAACTTTATTCGATATTATTTTCACTAAAAACAACATTGAAGACAAAACACTTGGTGAAATTTTTACGGAAACAAAAAACCTTACCAACGCTGGCACCAACAATAGAAACTTTACTTTATTAGGAGACCCTGCTCTTAAATTAGCCTATCCAAACCATGAGGTAATTACCACTAAACTAAACAACATTAATGTTAGTAGTATTGATACCATTAAAGCCTTGCAGAAAGTAACCATTGAAGGTTACGTGCAAAATAGAAGTGGACAAAAACTAACTAACTTTAATGGCATTATTAAACCAACTGTCTTCGATAAGTCAAAAACCATTACCACTTTACAAAATGATGGAGGAAGTGCTTTTCAATTCAGCCAACAAACTAGTAAGTTATTTAAAGGAAAAGTAAGTGTAACTAATGGCGATTTCTCTTTTAGTTTCGTTGTCCCTAAAGACATTTCCTATACTTATGGTATCGGTAAAGTAAGCTATTATACTGAAAACAGTTCAGAAGATGGTCACGGATATTTTGATGGTTTCTACATTGGAGGAATTGCTGATAGCATTGCTGCCGACAATCAAGGTCCTGATTTAAAATTATACATGAATGATGACAATTTTATTAGTGGCGGAATGACAGATGAAAATCCAAGTTTACTAGCCTTTGTTGAGGACATACATGGTATAAATATGGTTGGTAATGGAATTGGACATGATATTGTTGCTGTTTTAGATGACAAAACTGACCAACCTTTTATTCTTAATGATTTTTATGAAGCAGACTTAAACAGCTATCAAAAAGGTACTATTCGTTTTCCTTTTAAAGATTTAGCGGAAGGAAGACATAAACTATCACTAAAAATTTGGGATGTTTATAACAACTCTTCAGAAGCTATCATAGAGTTTGTTGTTGTAAAATCTAAAGACTTAGTATTAGATAAAGTATATAATTATCCTAACCCTTTTACTACTTACACTGAATTTTGGTTTGAACACAATCAACCAGGAAAACCTATGTATGCGCAAGTACAAATATTTACAATTACTGGAAAATTAATTCAAACATTAGAACAAAATATTTTAAATGAAGGATTTCGCTCTTCTTCTATAACATGGGATGGTTTAGATGCTTTTGGCGACCAAATAGGGAGAGGTGTTTATGTGTATAAACTTAGGGTTAGAGCAGAAAATATGTCCGTTGCAGAAAAAATTCAAAAACTGGTAATTCTAAGGTAATTTCCTTTCACAATAACTTTAAATTTTATTCGTTTAGTGTAGTCAAATATTAAAATTTAACTACTTATATCGTTATATTTGCCATCCTATTTTTTAAAAAATTAAATGAAACGAATTATTTTAAGTCTATTAGTTGTATCATTTTGCTCTGCAATTAAAGCACAAGAGAAAAAAAGTATTCTCCAATTAAATACAATTACAACAGCAGTGCCTTTTTTATTAATTGCACCAGATTCAAGACATGGAGCTCTTGGTGATGCGGGTGTAGCTTCCTCTCCTGATGCAAACTCTATGCATTGGAATGGCTCTAAAATGGCTTTTATTGAAAAAGAAATGGGCGTCTCTATTTCTTACACCCCTTGGCTAAGAGACTTAGTTCCAGATATCAATTTATCTTACGTAAGTATTTACAAAAAAATTGGAGATGGAGACCATGCTATTGGTTCGTCATTAAGGTTTTTCTCTTTAGGAGATATTAAATTTACTGACGAAAGAGGAAACCCTATTGGTGATTTCACACCTAATGAGTGGGCTTGGGATGTGGGTTATAGTAGAAAACTAAGTGATAGATTTTCTGCAGGTATTGCTGCAAGATATATTTACTCCAACCTTACTGGAGGTATTGATGTTGCAGGATCTAACACAAAAGCAGGGACTTCATTTGCTGCAGATGTTTCTGCATTTTATACCAACCCGGATGCTGTCTTATTTGATCAAGATGTTATTTTTAATGTTGGATTAAACATTTCTAATATTGGAGCTAAAATTTCTTATACAGACGATGCCATCAAAGATTTTATTCCAATTAATATGAGACTAGGGCAATCATTAACTTTTGTAATGGATGACTATAATTCTATAACCATTTTAACTGATGTTAATAAGCTTTTAGTTCCTACTCCACCAGAATATGCAACAGATGATTCTGGCAAACCAATTATAGACCCTGCTACGGGAGAACAAGAAATTGAATCGGGTAAAAATCCAGATGTACCAGTAGTTACAGGAATTTTCCAATCGTTTAATGATGCTCCAGGAGGATTTGGTGAAGAAATGAGAGAAATTAATATTTCTGCAGGTTTAGAATATTGGTACAACAAGCAATTTGCTGCTCGTTTTGGTTATTTTCATGAACACTCCACTAAAGGAAATAGAAAATTCTTTACAGCAGGAGCTGGACTTAAATTAAGCGTTTTTAGTATTGACTTCTCTTATTTATTTTCTACAGTTGCTAGAAACCCTCTTGCCAATACTATTCGTTTTACACTACGTTTTGATTTTGATGATTTTAAATCTCAAAATGAATCTACTACTAATTAATTATTATGAAAATACGAGTAGGATTTGGTTTTGATGTTCATCAATTAGAAGAAGGAAAAGATTTTTGGCTTGGAGGTATAAAAATTCCTCATACCAAAGGAGCTGTTGGTCATTCTGATGCTGATGTACTAATTCACACTATTTGCGATGCTCTTTTAGGTGCTGCTAACTTAAGAGATATTGGCTTTCATTTTCCTCCAACAGATAATAAATACAAAGGCATTGACAGCAAAATCTTATTAAAAGATGTAGTAAAATTAATTACCGACAAAGGATTTTCTATTGGTAATATTGATGCTACTATTGCTTTACAACAGCCTAAAATCAACCCTTTTATTCCACAAATTAAAACTACCCTTTGCCCTATTCTTGAAATAGATAATGAAGATTTATCCATAAAAGCAACCACTACAGAAAAACTAGGCTTTGAAGGCAGGGAAGAAGGTGTCTCTGCGTATGCTGTTGTGCTTATTCAAAAATCATAATCGTTGATGTCTTTACAAGAAAATATTTCATTACGTCCTCACAATACTTTTGGTATAGATGTAAAAACAAAAAAACTAGCTACTATTAAAAACGTTGATGAACTAAAAAACATTTTATCCAACAACCTTTCTCCTATCTATATTCTTGGTGGTGGAAGCAATATTCTCTTTACTAAAGACTTTGATGGTCTAATCTTAAAAAACGAACTTAAAGGCATACAACTTATAAATGAAAATGAAAATGAAGTTTATTTAAAAGTAGCTTCAGGCGAAGTATGGCATGAGTTTGTTTGCTATTGTATTGAAAACAACTACTGTGGAATTGAAAATCTATCTTTAATTCCAGGAAGTGTTGGAGCATCTCCTATGCAAAATATTGGTGCTTACGGAGTGGAAGTAAAAGGTTTCATCACCGAAGTGGAAGCATTACATTTAAAATCATTAAAAATCACTCATTTTTCTACTAACGATTGTGAGTTTGATTACCGAAGCAGCATTTTTAAAACCAAAGAAAAAGGCAATTATTTTATTACTGCTGTAACGTTTAGATTAAATAAACAACCTAACATAAATACTAGTTACGGAGCTATCCAGTCAGAGTTGGAAGCAATGGGAATTAGCAACCCAACCATAAAAGATGTAAGCAAAGCGGTAATCAACATCCGACAAAGTAAATTGCCCGACCCTAAAGAAATTGGTAATGCGGGAAGTTTTTTTAAAAATCCTTCTGTAAGTAATGAGAAAGCTGATCAATTAAAAGCAGCATTTCCTGAAATACCCAACTACCCACAAAATAACGGAACTACTAAAATTGCCGCAGGCTGGTTGATAGAGCAATGTGGTTATAAAGGAAAAACTTTTGGAAATTATGGCGTACACAAAAAACAAGCGTTAGTATTAGTAAACTATAGCAACGCTAAAGGACAAGAAATTTACGATTTGTCCTCTGAGATTATTAATGCCGTAAACACTAAATTCGGTATTGAACTAGAAAGAGAAGTAAATGTGCTTTAAGACTTGTTTTTCTTTTCAAACTCTTTTACAATTTCATCAAGAGATTTTCCTTGCAATTTAATAGACTCTTTAGCACTTTCTGCTAAAGGATGATCGGGATATTTATCTATAAATTCTTGATAAAGCATTTTAGCATTTTCATCTTCATTAAGCATATCTCCAACAATAGTAGCTTTATAAAACAATGCTAAAGGAGCTCTTTCATGGTCAGGGTCTCTTTCTAACAACCCATTAAGATGTTTTATAGCCAAATGAGGTTTGTTTATTGCTTTTGCTAATTCTCCTGCTCTAAATTGATATTCTTTAGAGATGCTTTCAAAACTATGGTGTTTTAAAAAATCTTCGTAAGCTAATAATAATTTTTCTGCAACTTCTCTATGAACCCCAGTAGTGTCATTAGCTAAAATCAACGAATAATTATCTATTAAAGCAATTCTTTCTTCAAGAGTATCTACTATAGTATCTTTTACTTCTTCATTTTTTTCAACAACTATATCTTGATCTGAAGAACCTGAACAAGCTACAAAAACACCCAATAAGGCAACACTCATAAAAATTAATGCTTTTTTTATCATAATGATTTATTTTTTAATAATGGAAATTTCATTCTGTAGCCAACTTTAATTTCACCTTTAGTGATAGCATTTAGTCGGCTTTTAATTAATTGTTTTTTTAGCGGATTAATTTTATCGATAAACAATACACCTTCAATATGGTCATACTCATGCTGTACAACTCTTGCTCCTAATCCATCTAACTTTTCTTCCACCAATTCAAAGTTTTCATTGTAATATTCAATAGTCAGTTCAGGTTTTCTGGAAACTTCTTCTCTGATTCCGGGAATACTTAAACAACCTTCTTCAAATTTCCATTCCTTACCTTTTTCTTCAATAATAATAGGATTGATGAATACGCGCTTAAAACCTTCTAATTCAGGAGCTTCTCCATCTTCATTAAAGCCTGCTGCATCAACAATAAACAAACGTATAGGTAATCCTATTTGTGGAGCTGCCAACCCAACACCTTTTGAGTGATACATAGTTTCAAACATATCAGCAATAAGTTGTTTTAAATCAGGATAGTTAGCATCTATCTCTTCGGTTTCCTTTCTCAAAACCGGATCTCCGTAAGCTACAATTGGTAATATCATAAAACAAAATTAGCAATATTTTTTTGTTTCTTTGTCAACGATTATTTTATCATCAATTTTTAACCTTTCATAACAAAATGAGATATCTATTATTTACGCTTACTTTTTTATCTTTTATTGCATGTAATACAAGTTCCAAAAAAAAGGCTCCCAACGAGGTAAAAGGATATGCCCAAGGTACAACCTACCAAATTTTATATATAGATGACAGAAATTTTCAACGCTCGGTAGATTCTATTTTAATTGCCATAGATAATTCACTATCTACCTACAACAAACGTTCTATCATCACTAATTTTAATCAAGCAGATAGTGTATTGGAAGTTGATGCTTATTTTATTGATGTTTTTAACATGGCTAAAGAGGTTTACACAACAACAGGAGGTGCTTTTAACCCTACTGTTACGCATTTAGTAAATGCTTGGGGATTTGGCTTTAAAAACACCGAAAAAACAGATAGTGCTACTATTGATAGCTTATTACAATTTACCAATTTTGATTTGATTACGATTAAAGACAATATCGCCATTAAGCAAAATAAAAATATGATGTTAGATTTTAATGCTATAGCTCAAGGCTATACTGTTGACGTTATTGCTGATTTTTTTGATAAAAAAAATGTAAAAAATTACATGATAGAAGTTGGCGGAGAAATTATTGCCAAAGGAAAAAATGCAGCAAAGAAATCTTGGCGAATAGGCATAGATAAACCTATAGAAAATCAGGAAGAAAGAATATTAGAAGCTGTTATTAAATTAGAAAATGCTGCGTTAGCAACATCTGGCAATTACAGAAAGTTTTATGAAAAAGATGGGATAAAATATTCTCATACCATTAACCCTGTTACTGGTTACCCTGTGAGACATACTTTATTAAGTGCTACTGTTGTTACTAATAACTGTGCTTTAGCAGATGCTTACGCCACTGCTTTTATGGTTGTTGGACTAGAAAAAAGCAAAGAAATATTAAAAACCAACCCGACATTAGAGGCTTTGCTTATTTATACCAATGAAGAAGGCTCCTTAAGCTCCTACTCCACTCCAAAACTTACTGAAGCTATTGAAGTTGTTGAGTAATATATGAAACTGCACTATCTTTTTTAAAATTAAAAATACTCAATGCATTTATCTTTAACCTGTTCTTTATTAATGAAGTAAACTAAAAATAAATTTGGTAAAAATCTAAAATTGTTTTATGTTTGTTAACATGCTTAGATATCTTTTATTCATATTTATTTTCTTATTTATTACTGTTACTAATTATGGGCAAGATTTTGCACCTGTTGGAGCAAAGTGGCATTATAGTTTTCCTGAATTTAGTTCTCCAAGCCAAGGTTATATATTGATAGAGTCAGTGAAAGACACAACAGTACTTAGTAAAAATGCAAAAAAACTAAATGCCACTCACTTTCCACCTGCATCTTCTCCAACGAGCTTACAAGGTGAAGTTATTTTTTCAGACTCCAACAAAGTTTACTTATTTGTATATAATCAATTTCATTTGTTGTATGATTTTAATGCTAATCAGGGCGATACTATTTTTGTAGTTGAACCATATTATTCTGGCAATAATTTAGATACTTTAATTCCTATTTTAGTGGATTCTACAAAAAATGAAATAATAGGTGGGGTTTCAAAAAAAGTACAATACATTACAAGCTTAGAACCCTCGTGGTATTTTGGTTCTAAAATAATAAAAGACATTGGTAGTGATAATTATTTATTACCCATTTTTGCCACAGTAGATCCTTCTCCTGGTCCGTTTCGTTGTTATAACGACAGTTTACTAAATTACCAATTGGTAAATGATTGTGAGGAAATAATAACAAGCATTGATGAAAAAAGTAAGCTGCAAGAACAAGTAATCGTTTATCCTAATCCAAGCAATGGCTCATTTAAATTTGGTATTAACGCTCCTTTTCAAGAGACTAAACTCACTATTTTTGATATAACGGGGAAAGTAATTGTCGAACAAAAAATCACTCAAAACAATACCCAATTGAATTTGTTATCACATCCAAAAGGCATGTACTTTTATCAGTTGTTAACTGATGGAAAACAAGTTACAGGAAAATTAATTGTACAGTAGTTTATTGTTGCATTTTATTAAACACATCCCAAACCACTACGCCAACACTTACCGAAATATTTAAAGAATGTTTGGTGCCATATTGGGGAATTTCAACTACTTCATCTACTTCATTAATTACTTCTTGCTCTACACCAAGTACTTCATTTCCGAATATTAATGCCAATGGTTCATCTTTGCTACATTTAAAATCATTCAGCATGGTGCTATTTTCTGTCTGCTCAATAGCAATAAGTTTATGGTTCAAACTTTTTAACTCATTAACGGCTTCAATGGTTGAACTAAAATATTTCCATTCAACGGTTTCTGTTGCTCCTAAAGCAGTTTTTTGTATCTCTCTGTGAGGTGGTTGAGCGGTAATACCACATAAATAAATTGCTTTAATTAAAAAAGCATCCGCTGTTCTGAACACCGAACCTATATTGTTTAAACTTCTAATATTATCTAATACGATAATTATTGGCTGTTTTTGTTCTTGCTTAAAATCATCCTCACTCAACCTGTTTAACTCATCATTAGCTACTTTTCTATACTTCATTAATCGTTATTTGTTAATCATCAATTTCTATTCTAGTCTCTCATTTCCTATCATCACTCCTCTTTCCATTCACTATTTCTTCCCGGTGTATAAGGACTTGGTGTTATCGCTAATTTTTTCTCCAATGCTTCTACTTTTTTAACACTTTGCTGTACCATAGTTAATGCAGGTTCATACTCATTTTTAGCAATAGCAATATTATCTTTTGAAGTGGTTGTTGGAGCAGATGTAGAATTCCATAAGCCATAAACTACCGTTTCTATTCTATCCATAATACTCGGATAAGTTTCAAACTCATACTTCGCAATAGCGTTATCTCCATGAAGCATAATACTTACTTTTTCTAATTCAGCTTGTATTTTTTGTACTTCTTCCAACAAACTAACATCTACAGACGGAAAAGTTTGAATGGCTTTTTTGATATGAGCTAATCTATCCTTAACTTCTTCCATCAGCTTACCTGTTCCTTGTACAGAACGTCTTAATTCTGCTACTTCTTTTTGAAACACCAACAATGCTTTTTTATCTACTGCTGCTAAACTATTGTTATTCAACAAATCAATTTCAAAAGATTTAGGCTCTGCCAACTGAGTTACTTTTCCGTTATCATCTAAATACATGGTTACCGAATAAGTTCCCGGTAAAGCTAGCTGTCCCACATCAAAAGAGCCATATCTACCCGGTTTATTTTCTTTAAGCTTTATAGGGGTTGTCGTAGTATATCTATAATTCCATACTACTTTATTAATTCCAGCCTTAGCTTCAGAAGTAATTTTTTGGACTTCATTACCCGTTGCATCTTTTATTACAAACAAGAAATAAGGTTTTTCTTCTGTAGCTTCTTTTCTTATTTCATCAAAAGAAGGATAATAATCATCTGTATTTTTCTTTTCTAAGGCTTTCCTTTTTTCTTTAGCCGTTTTTAAGGTATCACTAAAATAATAGGTAATTACAGCTCCTAAAGGTTTATTTTCGGCAGTAAAATAACTCTCACCTTGAGATGCTTTATCTCTTCCACCCAAAGGTTGAGAGGGAATGTACATTAATCCTTTTTTTATGTCGAACAAATGTGCTTTTTTCTTCAATAATTCTTTGTCAGCCAATTCTCTTAAAGGGGCATAATTATCTAATACAAAAAATCCTCTGCCAAAAGATCCCAACACTAAATCATTCTCTCTTTCTTGAATTTCCATATCCCTAATAGCGATAGTAGGTACTCCAGATTTTAATTGAAACCATTTTTCTCCTCCATTAAGCGTTACAAAAACGCCAAACTCTGTCCCTGCAAATAATAAATCTGGATTTTTATGATCTTCTGCAAGTGAATATACCGCTCCGCTTTTAGGTAAATTTCCTGTGATAGATTTCCAACTTTTTCCTGCATCTTCACTTTTTAATAAATAAGGAGTAAAATCCCCTCTTTTATGATTATTGAAAACTGCATAAACCGTTTTTTGATTATGTTTCGATGCTTTTAGCATATTCACATAAGTCATTTCTGGTACATCTGCAAATTTCTCGTATTTCTCCCAAGAATTACCGCCATTTTCACTCACCTGAATTAAACCATCATCTGTTCCAACATAGAGTAATCCTTCTTTTAATGGAGATTCATCTAAAGCAACAATGTTTCCGTAAATAGTAGTAGATTTATTTTTCATTACCGCATCCATACTCCAAACTTTACCCATTACCTTCATTTTATTTCTATCAAGTTGACGCGTCAAATCACCACTTACTTCCTCCCAACTATTTCCTCTATCATTACTTTTAAAGAGTTTATTGGCAGCAAAATACAATCTCTTGTGCTCATGGGGACTAATCAATAATGGAGCATCCCAATTCCATCTATAAGCTGGTTGTCCTTGCTTTGGAAATGGTTGAATTGGCACTTTTTCTCCACTATTTTTTTCATATCTTACCAACCAGCCATATTGAGCTTGAGAATAAACAATGTTGGGATCAACTGGATCAACCTGAGATTCAAAGCCATCACCACCATTAGTAATAAACCAATCTGAATTTACAATTCCTGCATGATTTGTTGTGTTTGATGGTCCGCCAATACTGTTATTGTCCTGCGTTCCTCCATAGATGTAATAAAAAGGTAAGGTATTATCTACAGTAACCTTGTAAAATTGAGTTACAGGTAAATTCGTTTTATATTGATAAGTTGTCCCTCCATCCCAAGTTTCATAAATACCACCATCTGTTCCTATTAAAAAATGATTAGTGTTATTAGGGTTTATCCAAATACAATGGTTGTCCACATGTTTATGTTTTTCTCCCGTTTTTTTAAAAGTTTTTCCACCATCTTCTGTGTGATGTAACCAAGTATCCATTGCATAAACTTTTTCAGGATTTTTTGGATCGCAAATTATTTCTTGATAATAATTTCCGCTAGTGGAGTAATCACCTCTTTTTTCCCATGAAGCACCTCTATTGTTGCTTCTGTAAAAACCACCATTTTTATCGTTGGCAGCTTCTACAATAGCATATATAAATTCCGGATTAGCAGGAGAAATTGCCAAACCAATTCTTCCAATATCTTCTTTAGGCAATCCTTTATTCACTTTTTCCCAAGTTTTACCGCCATCAGTTGTTTTATGAATTCCTGATTCTGGACCACCACCAACATAAGTAAAAACATGTCTTCTGCGTTGGTGAGCTGCTGCATAAAGCACATCAGGATTTCTTGGGTCCATCACTATTTCAGAAATTCCTGTATCATCACTAATAAACAAAACTCTTTCCCAAGTTTTACCGCCATCAGTTGTTTTATAAACACCTCTTTCTCCCCCTTCTTTCCATAAAGGACCATAGGCTGCAACATAAACTATCTTAGAATTTTTAGGATGAACAATAATATTTCCGATATGTTCAGAAGTTTTTAGCCCCATATTTTTCCATGATTTACCCCCATCGGCAGAAAAATAAACACCATTGCCATAAGCAACACTTCTTTGGTTATTATTTTCGCCTGTACCCACCCAAATAGCGTTTTCATTATTCGGATCTATGGTTACGCATGCTATAGAATAAGCACCTTGGCTATCAAAAATGGGGGTAAAAGTAGTTCCTGCATTATCCGTTTTCCATACTCCACCGGAAGCTACTGCAACATAGTATTGAGAAAAATTGTTTGGATTAACAGCAATATCAGCAATTCTACCTGAAGTAAGAGCCGGACCTACATTTCTGAACTTAAAAGCATCAAACAGTGCAGGTTTTAATTCAGCTGAAGTATTTTTTTGAGCAATAACATTAATTGAAAACAATGTTATTACAGTAATTAATAAGGTTTTAAATTTATTTTGCATGCTTATATGTTTTTAGAAGATAGAAATTCAAAAATATCACTTTTTTCGGCAGGGTAAGCATTAAATGTCCCTAAAGCTTTTGCTACCAACTCATCATTTTGATTATAAATTTCCCCCGAAGCAGATAAAATTCTTTTCCCTTGAAAATCAACTCTACCAATACCTTTTAACACATCTCCAAGAAAAGCGGGTTGGTAATAATTAATTTTAAACTCCACTGTTGAAACCAATCTTTTATCTTTAACAACTGCTGTTAATGCGGCAACTCCAAGCACTCCATCCATCATGGCAGCTATCATACCGCCATGAATAGTAGTTTTTGTGGCTAAATGCTTCTCCAACACTTCCATTTCATACAGTATATTTCCCGGACTTTTAATGGTTAATTTCATTCCATTATCTCTTCCAAATTGATTTACTTTATGATAAATAGCAATTAAATCTTCCATTTCTGTTCATTAAGTTTTTTTAAATTATTAATTTTAAACAATTCAAAATTCAGGAAAAATATTTCTTTATTTTGTAATTACAGAAACAAATCAATAAAACTAACAGATTATGTATAACAAATTGAATTTATTAATACTACTTATAGTAACTACTTTGTTTTTTTCATGTAATAATGACGAACTAGAAAATCGTATTAACGATCTTCAACAAGATAGTTTAAGTGCCATGAGTGAGTTGAATGGTAAAGAAGAAGAAATTCTTACTTACATTTCTTCATTAAACGAAATTCAAGAAAATTTGGTGGAAATAAAAAAGAGAGAAAAATTAATGACTACTCGTTTTGATAAGGGAAATGAAGTTACACCTAATATGAAAGAGCAAATTCTTGAAGACATCAACCTTATTAATGGTTTGTTACAAGAAAATAAAGATAAAATGGCAGCCTTATCAAACAGATTAAAAAAATCTAACTTAAAAATTGCTGAGTTAGAAAAAATGATTGAAATGTTAGCTGTTCAAGTACAAGAAAAAGATGCTCAAATTGCTGATTTACAAACAAAACTAGCTCAGGCAAATGAACAGATAAAAGTACTTTTTGAAGAATATAACTTAAGATTAGAAGAGCTTGGAGAACAAGAAGATTTGTTAAATACTGCTTATTACTGTTTTGGAACTTCTAAAGAATTATTGGCAAATGGAGTAATTACCAAAGAAGGCGGTTTTATTGGTATTGGAAAAACACAAAAATTGGCTGATGAATTTAATAAAAAATACTTTACCCAAGTTGATATTACTACAACCAATGAGATTAATTTAGCTGCAACTAAGGCCAAAGTGGTTACTAACCACCCTTCTAGCTCTTACGAAATTAAAGGCGAAAAAACTGCTGATAGAATTATTATTAAAGATCCTGAAGCTTTTTGGTCGGCTTCTAAATATTTGGTAGTTATTGTTGATTAAAACCCTTCAAAAACACCTAAGCCAAACAAGCTAAAATCATATTTTACGGGGTCATTCTTATCAAAAACTCTTAACTGGTTGGTAAGCTCTTCAACCGCTTGCCAATCGTTTTGTTTTCTATTTAGCAGCCCTAATTTTCTGGCAACATTTCCCGAATGAACATCTAGCGGACACATTAAGCTTTTTGGTTCAATGGCACTCCAAATTCCAAAATCAACCCCTCTTTTATCCTTTCTACACATCCACCTTAAAAACATATTTATTCTTTTAGCAGAAGATTTTTTTAAGGGATCTGCAATATGTTTTTCCGTTCTTTTAAGATGTTCTATTTCAAAAAACACCTGTTTAAAATGATGTATCGATTTTTTCATATCGGTAGGATACAAAGCAAAAACATTTTCCAATCCACCATGTTTAGTATAAATATGATGCAACGATTGTATGAAAAATGTTAAATCAGTTGAATTAAAAGTTCTATGGACAAATTTATTTAGTCTCTTTAAATCATTTTCAGAATGATTCATTATAAAATCATAAGGAGCTAAATCCATTAACTCGACCATTTTTTTACCGTTATTAATAATACTTTTTCTTTGTCCCCAAGCAATTGTTGCCACCAAAAACGCAGCAATTTCAATGTCTTCTTTATTATCAAACAAATGTGGTATAGATATTGGGTCTGATGCTATAAATTCTAATTGATTGAACTGATAATACTTTTCTTCTAATAAATTGTAAATTTCCTGATTCATTTAGTGCTATTTTCGCTTATTTTACTACTTTTAGTTTTTTATTTTAAAAATGATTCGAATTGTAAACATACTATTATTTCTATTAAGCATTAGCTTATGTGGTAGTGTATTTTCTCAAACTAAAACGGAAAAAAAACTAGCTAAAGACTCTTTAATTGAATTAATTCATAATGATTCGATGATGCTTTATTTAAAAAATAAAGATAGTTATAATACCCAAGAAGATACTAGCTTTAAAGTTTTTGAAACAGTTGCTCCTAACGGGAATGTCGTGCAAATGATAGTTTCTGAAGGAGACACTATATATTTATATACTTTGGCAGATTTTCAAGTTGTAGAACTAAGCTCTTACGGAGATGTTGAAAAGGATAAGCAGCTAAGAAGATTAAAATATCATGTAACCAAAGTTTATCCTTATGCTAAAATAGCGGTTGATAAGTTCAATCAATATAGTGTAGAAATAGAAAATGTAAAATCAAAAAGTAAAAAGAGAAAATTATTAAAACAAAGGGAGCAAGAGCTAAAAGATGAGTTTACAGAAGTAATTAAGAAATTATCGGTTACTCAAGGTAGAATATTAGTAAAATTAATTGATAGAGGAACTGGAGAATCTACATACGATATTATTAAAGAAATGCGAGGGGGTTTTAAAGCCTTTATTTACCAAGGAGTAGCAAAGTTATATTCAGGAGATTTAAAATCAAGGTACGACCCTAAAAACAACGAGGAAGATGAAATGATTGAACGAATTGTACAAAGTATTGAAGCTGGAGAATAAATTATTTAAACTCCAATTATATTATGTAAGTCATTAATTTGACTTTCCCACAGCATTTTAGCCTCCTCTATTTCATCTTCATAAGCAAAATCAATAACAATAAGTGCTACTTCTTTTGTAAGTTCATCAATTTCTATTTTTAATTCAAAAAAAGCTTCATCATCTTCTTCCTCCAACCATCTAAATCTAATACATTTGCCTTTAACTTTAGAAATTACTTTTGCTTGTTCTTCAGAGCCATCCCAAGAAAAAGTAAAAATTCCATCTTTAAGGTTAACGTCTTCAGCAAACCATTCTGCCAAAGCACTTGGTGTTGAAATATAATTATAAAGCATTTTTGGAGATACTTTTATAATAAATTCCTGTTCAAACTTTACTTTTTCACTCATTTCTTATTGATTTTAAACCAACTCGCAATATAAGAAAAATTTTATTTTTAATTATTAAAATATTTTTGAAAAAAAAAGATTTTAATTGCTGCTAAAAAAACAAAACCATTATATTTGCAGCCACATTTTGGCGAGGTAGCTCAGTTGGTTAGAGCGCCGGATTCATAACCCGGAGGTCGAGAGTTCAAATCTCTCTCTCGCTACGAATAAAAAAGCTCGAACTATGTACATAGTTCGAGCTTTTTTTATAGTATTGTTTAACTATTGCTTAACAAACTTAAGTGTTTGTGTGGCTCCTTCTTTAGTTAGTTTAATAAAGTAAACTCCTGAAGATAATTCACTAATGTTAATTATTTTTTGGTTATTATTTGAAGTACTGCTATAGTTTACAATAGCTTTACCTGTAATGTCCGTAATAGACAAATCAATTCCTTCATTTTTAATAATACCATCAATTATAAGGTTATCTTGAGCAGGATTTGGATAAACACTAATATTTCCAAATACATTTTCATTAATACCTACAGTTTGAGTAATAGAAATATCATCTATCGCTAAGTCACTTTCCCAATTATTCCCTGTAACCCCTCTAAACCTCACATTAATTACATCCCCTACAAAAGCATTTAAAGAAACTGTTTGAACTAACCAACTGCTTCCTTGGTTTCCTACTATAGGAGACGCCACATTTGTTGTCCATGTTCCGTTTGAATAAACGTCAATCATTAAAGCTCCCATAGAAACCCCATTCATATTATAAGCGAATGATAAAGACGGATTGTTAGCGTTTGTTAAATCTATACATGGAGTAACCAAATTAGCAGATTTATTAGAACATATCGGAGAACCTGAAGCTTCTAAATACATGTATTTACCTAATGATGTCCCTGGATTATAATCCATTGATGGCCCTGTTCCGTTTGATGGAGTTGCTCCTCTATTGGTTCTCCAGTCAATGTCATCTTCAATACCATTTGTCAGATTTATAAAATCGTTATTAGTATTACAAACTTCAACTTCGCAATCAGAAGCAGTTGAACAAAGGGTAAATGTTTCAAAATCTTCACTCCAAGGCAAGGCTTTTGGAGCCGCTGTATTATAATTAAACTGTATGTTTACAGAATCATTTAAACTATTTCCATCACCTGTCATATCCGACCATATTAATAAGCTATTATTTCCTGAAATTGGAGTAGGAGATGCAGTAAAAATATAACTAACTGTTGATCCTGGAGCAACTGGTCCAACAATACTTTCTGAAACTGTTGTTCCACCATTTAATTTATAATGAACAGGTATATTTGATAATGAATTTAAACCTTCATTTTTAACATCAACCTCTATTGCAAAAGAAGATGTCATACAAGCTAGTATCGACTGATTATCTTGTGGCGTTGGGTTAGAAATATTAACATCTACAGGAATTGGACAAGCAAATGTTCCTGGTAGTTTTTGAATAGCTACAGCCCTTTCGCCACGTGCATCATCAGGACCTAAGGCTCTAACACTTAACCAAACTGTATCGGTAGATTGAACAGCTAACACTATATTAGTTGTTGTGCTTACGCCTACTGAGTCCATATATTTATTTCCAAGCATATGAACTTCATAACCTGTAGCTCCAGAAACTGCATTCCATGTAAAGTTTAAAGAATCTGGACAAGCCCAACCAACATTTAAGTTATTTGGTGTTCCAATGATTGAAAATACTTGGTCAGACTCATCGCTATTAGCTCCCCTTGTAACCCTAACTTTAGCTAACCCTGAAAGTGTATTCGGCACTACCCAATTATAATACCTTAAAGTGCTTGAGTAGTTCATGTTAATTGGAGACCAACTTACACCATTATTAGTAGAGTATTCAATAGCAAAGTTTCCATTATTTCCAAAAGCATCCCAACGGATTGTTTCTGTTGTACCTGGTGCGAAACCTTCTCCTCCTATTGGATGGGTAACTACTACCTCATTAGTAACAAATTCATAAACAATATAATATTCTTGTGGTCCTTGAGGAATAGCAAAACCACTAACATTTATGTTATAAGTTCCTGCAGCAGGGTTATCAATAGTAACTTGTTCCATATTATTTAAATCGTCTATTCCTCTTGTTGCAACAGCATTTAAACTTGATACAGTTGGTGTTGGATCTAAAACCCAAGGATTGTATGTCGTTGTTGAAGGGTCAACTACTTGCATATTAATATCATTTACTAAGGCTTTTGTCGCTGTTGTAGAACCTTCATAATCCGTCCAAAGAATCATAATTCTAACTTGAGCCGTATTAGCTGGAACAGTAATTTGATGTGAATTATTTCCACCTTGAGCAATTGTAGAAGATAAATAGTTATTGTTACTCAAAAGTTCATAAGCTCTTCTTGCATTAATTCTTCCCCAACCATGTTTAAAATCAGGACCTACATTGCCTAAATCATCTGCTGTATTTAAAACTGCTGCTTTCATTAAAGCATTATCAGGATTATTACCGCTATTCATGGTTTTATAAGCATGATATAACTGAGTAAACACCCCTGCAACCCCTGGGCAAGCCATTGAAGTTCCACTTATAGTTTGATAAGAGTTTACGTCCATAGTTGAAAAAACACTTGTACCAACGGCACATACGTCTGGTTTAATTCTACCGTCTTCTGCAGGGCCTCTACTACTTGAACTAGCTAATCCATCAGTATAACTTAAATTACCAACAGCAACAACATTTTTTCCAGCTTTATGTCCTCCAGTAATATTTCCCCAACCTGCTCCAGCTCCATAACTACAATCCGAAGTACCACTATTTCCTGCTGAAAACACATGAATTAATGCTGGTAAAGTTCTACATTGTTGATCTAACTGTCTTGCTAAAGTAGTATAGCCAGCATTACAGCCATTACTATAACTTTTTGAAGTAAGTACTACATCCTCATTATTATACAATGTAGGAACATCATTGTAATTGTTATTAGAAGAACCATAAACTAACAAATCAGCTCCAAATGCCATTCCTTTTCCTTTTGGGTCAAGATTTCCTGCCCCCATTATAGTTCCTGAAACATGATCTCCATGATTTCCACCATCAGTAGTAGTTCTTAAATCTATTCTACCTGTATAATCAATGTGTGGACCAATAATTCCATCATCTTGCATCATCACAGTCATTCCCGATCCATCATAATTTAATCCTCCTGCATAATTGGTTGCTATAGTATTACTTCTATGACTAGTCCTAGCTCTAAAATTTTCAGGCTCTTGAGGTTCGTCTAATTGTTCAAAATAATAGAACTCTGGTTGAGAGTATACAAGTTCTATTTTACTTAAAGGCATTCTAAATCTTATTGTATTGGCATCATTACTCATGGTAATTTCTGCTCCTAAACTTTTTAATTTATTTTCAGCAATTGTTTTATCAATAGTTGAAAAATACATCGTATTTAATTCAATTTGATTCGTTCCAAACAAGGTCCATTCAGGATAATTTTTCTCATTTAATAAACGAGTAAGTTTAAATTTATTCGAAATAGTTAATATACTAACTACTTTATAAGAACTTAAAATATTTAAATCTGTAGTTTTATTTATCGTTGCATAAAAAGAAAAATCAGGTAAATAATCTAATAATATTATTCCGTTCGAAGCTAAAGTTTCTTTTTGATCTTGAGTAGGAATCTCTGAGAATTGAATAATTCTATAATAATTATCACCAACTAATTCATTTGCAAAAAAAGTACTTTCTGAGTAATCAGTTTTTTCAGGTGTAAAATTCCCGGATTTAAAATATATTGTTTTTGTTTCTTGTGAAAAAGAACTAAAAAACGATAACATTATAACTACAAGCATAATGTTTTTAATAGCGTAAAATTGTTTCATATGTTTAAAATTTGATTACGATTAAAGTTTAGAAAGGTTAAATTTATAAAATAATTTGAAATATTATAACTTTTCAACTAAAATAAAATTACAGTAAGTTGGCATCCTACTCAAAATTAGTAGACAAAATGAAGTAACTAGTATGTTTCTTTACTTATTATAAGTTATTAACAAAGGGAGGGTATTTTTTAATATTCAACTAATTTTGAAACGAATTTTTAAACCATTAAAATTATGCCTACCACTATTGAATTAGAAAAAATTGCATCACAAATTAGAAGAGACATTGTAAGAATGGTTCATGCTGTAAACTCAGGCCACCCAGGAGGTTCGCTTGGTTGTACAGACTATTTAGTTGCTTTGTATTTTAAAGTTATGAATCATACTGCTAAACCATTTGACATGGATGGCAAAAATCAGGATTTATTCTTTTTATCTAATGGACATATATCTCCTGTTTTTTATAGTGTATTAGCTCGTTCTGGTTATTTTAATGTAGAAGAATTAAAAACATTTAGAAAACTAAATTCTCGTTTACAAGGACACCCAACTACTCACGAAGGACTGGAAGGTATAAGAATGTCAAGTGGTTCTTTAGGACAAGGGCTATCTGTAGCTATTGGTGCTGCTCAAACTAAAAAACTAAATAATGACAACAGTTTGATTTACTCCTTACATGGCGATGGAGAATTACAGGAAGGACAAATTTGGGAAGCTGCAATGTATGCTGCCCATAATAAAATTGACAACCTAATTTCTTGTATTGATTACAATCAACAGCAAATTGATGGAAGCATCCAAGATGTATTAGACTTAGGAAACCTTAAAGATAAATGGCAAGCTTTTGGTTGGCAAGTATTAGAAATGAACGGTAACAAAATGGAAGAAATTCTTTCTACTATGGAAACTGCAAAAAATCTTACCGGAAAAGGAAACCCAATTATGATAATTATGAAAACAGAAATGGGGCAAGGTGTAGATTTTATGATGGGAAGTCATAAATGGCACGGTGTAGCTCCAAATGATGAACAATTAGCTTCCGCTTTAGCTCAACTAGAAGAAACAATTGGTGATTATTAATTATTCGACAAAACCCAACAAACCTTTTGCACAATATCAATAAATGAAGCTGTTAAATAAACATATCAAACCAATTCTACTTACTTTTAGTTTGTTTATGGCAGTTCATGTTATTTCTCAAACTCAACAACCAAAAACCAGAATTTTATTTTTGTTTGATGCTTCCCAAAGTATGCTAGGACAATGGGAAGGAGAACAAAAAATTAAAGTTGCTACACGTCTATTAAGTAACCTTATGGATAGCCTAAAACCTATTAAAAACATGGAAGTCGGTTTAAGAATTTACGGACATCAATTTTCTGTTGCACAAGGAAATAGAAGTTGCCAAGATTCTAAATTGGAAGTTCCTTTTAAACCAAACAATTACAATATTATTAAAGCTAAACTTTCCAACATTTACCCTATTGGCACTACTCCTATTGCTTATTCTTTAGAACAAACCAAAAACGATTTTCCTCCTTGCGATAATTGTAAAAATATTATCATCTTAATTACTGACGGAAAAGAAGAATGTGGTGGCGACCCTTGTGCTGTTGCTTTAGCCTTAAAGAAAAATGGTGTTACACTAAAGCCTTTTGTAATTGGTATGGGTTTAGATGTTGAAATTGCTGATGCTTTTAAATGTGTAGGCAACTATTATGGTGCGGATGATGCTACTTCTTTCGAAAATGTATTAGGAATTATTATTAAACAAATTATGAATAACACAACTGTTCAGGTAAATTTATTAGACCAAAATGGGCTACCTACTGAAACAGATGTAAATATGACTTTTTATAACAGCTACACCAAACAAATAGAGTATAACTTCATCCATACTATTAATCACAGAGGAAACCCAGATACTATTCCATTAAACCATGCTAAAGAATATGATTTAGTGGTTCACACTTTACCTCCTGTTTCTAAAAAGAACATTACCATAACTCCTGGCATTCATAATATTATTGCTTTAGATGCTCCACAAGGTTATTTAGAAATGGAAATGAATGGTTTTAATGAATACAAAGATTTAAAATGTATAGTTAGAAAAAAAGATGATGATAAAACATTTCATGTTCAAGATTTCTCAAAAATAACAAAATACATTATTGGAGATTATGATTTAGAAATACTTACACTTCCAAAAACCATAGTAAACAACATTAATATCAAACAAAGCCATACAACAAAAGTATTTATTCCTGAACCAGGTTTAGGAATATTCTTCTTACCTAGTTCTGGTATTGCTAGTATTTTATTAGAAAAAGAGAATAAACTAGAATGGATATATAATTTGTCCCTAAATACCGACAGAGAAACAATTGTACTTCAACCTGGAAATTACAGGATAGTTTATAGAGGTAAGAACATTAAAAACGTAATTTATACTAAAGAAAAATCATTTAAAATAACTTCTGGAACTTCTACTCAAGTGAGATTATAAAAATAAATACCTACATAATATGAAAAAATATACTTACACAGAAAAAAAAGATACTCGATCAGGTTTTGGTGATGGCTTAACAGAATTAGGTAGAGAAAACCCTAATGTTGTAGCTCTTTGTGCAGATTTAACAGGTTCATTAAAAATGAATCAATTTGAAAAAGAAAATCCTGATAGGTTTTTTCAAGTAGGTATTGCAGAAGCCAATATGATAGGTATTGCAGCAGGAATGACTATAGGCGGTAAAATTCCTTTTACAGGAACTTTTGCCAATTTTTCTACAGGTAGAGTTTATGATCAAATTCGTCAATCTGTAGCCTATTCCGATAAGAATGTAAAGATTTGTGCCTCACATGCTGGACTAACATTAGGAGAAGACGGAGCTACACACCAAATTTTAGAAGATATTGGGCTAATGAAAATGTTACCCGGAATGACTGTTATTAATCCTTGCGATTACAACCAAACCAAACAAGCTACAAAAGCCATAGCCAATCACAAAGGTCCTGTATATTTAAGATTTGGAAGACCTGCTGTTCCAGTCTTTATGAATGAAGATTTTATAATAGGTAAAGCTATTACTTTAAATGAAGGAACCGATGTAAGTATTTTTGCTACAGGTCATTTGGTTTGGGAAGCTATTCAAGCTTGTGAAATATTAGAACAAAAAGGAATTAATGCTGAAATCATTAATATCCATACCATAAAACCTTTAGATGAAAAGGCCATTCTAGCTTCTGCCAACAAAACCAAATGCATTGTTACTGCTGAAGAACATATGATAAATGGTGGATTAGGAGATAGTATTGCACAAGTGATAAGCAGAAACAATCCTATGCCTATAGAATATGTTGGTGTAAATGATACTTTTGGAGAAAGTGGCACACCAGCTCAACTAATGGAAAAGTATGGTTTAAGTGCTGACGCTATAGTTAAAGCAGCCGAAAAAGCTATTTCAAGAAAATCATAATTTTTTAATTTAATACGCCTTGACCAACGAAATTAATAAATGTATTGAGGTATTAAACGCTGGTGGAATTATTCTTTATCCTACAGATACTGTTTGGGGATTAGGGTGCGATGCCACCAATGAAACTGCTGTTAAAAAGATTTACACCTTAAAGCAAAGAAGTGAATCTAAAAGCTTAATAATTTTAGTGAATAATGATGCTATGTTGCAAAAACACGTAACAGAAGTTTCAGATTTAGCTTGGGATTTAATTGATTTAACTACTTCTCCTACAACTATTATTTTTCCTAATGCCAAAAATCTAGCAAAAAATGTAATTGCAACAGATGGTAGTATAGCTATAAGAATGATAAAAGAAGGTTTTTGTCATCAATTAATGCAAAAATTCAGAAAACCATTAATTTCAACCTCTGCAAACATAAGTGGAACAGCAACTCCACTTAAGTATAATGATATTACCAAAGAAATCACTTCTAATGTAGATTATATTGTTGATCCTGCTTTAGATAATGGAACTCACCAACCTTCTGCACTTATACAATTAGGTGTTAATGGAGAAATAGCAGTTTTAAGAAAATAACTATTATAAATTTTTGGACATAAAAAAACCTCTATGAATTAATTCATAGAGGTTTTTAATTTTTATTAATTAAGGTTGATTACTCAACAATTAATTTAACAGTTTGTTTTTCTTTATTGTTATCAATAGTTAAGAAGTAAACTCCTTTATCAAATCCAGCTAAAGAAATAGTCTCATTTGTT
>JAPHUD010000033.1 GCA_026196775.1 Flavobacteriales bacterium | reverse complement strand
CGAACTTCCACAGCTATTTGTTACTTGAACCCAATAAACTCCTTGTTGTGTAACATTAAAAGTTGGGTTTGTTGTATTGTCTTGCCATAAATAGGTAGCATTTGGTAATGTAGCATCCAATAGTAATATTTCACCTTGGCATAAAGTGGTATCGTTACCCAAGTTAATGCTTGGGGATGGATTATAGGTTATATTAATAACGTCTGTTGTAGTACAATTATTCACAGTAACTTGAACCCAATAAGAACCTTGTTGAGTAACACTAAAAGTTGGGTTTGTAGTATTGTCTTGCCATAAGTAGGTAGCATTTGGCGTGGTGGCATCTAATATTAATGTATCACCTTGGCATAAAGTGGTGTCATTACCTAAATTTAAATTAGTTGTGTTGGAAGAAGGAGGAGAAATAAGATGGGTAATTATATTTTCCATTAATGGAATACTCGTAGTAGCTCTAACCCAATCTTGGTCTGTAGTAGTTATAATTGAGCCAAAGGTAGGGGAAGGAGAGACGTATTGAAAACCGTGATATTCACCACCATATTCTAAGAAATTAATTGTATTACAATCGCCTGCTCCAGAAAAGGAATACCAGTAATAACTTAATGACGCAACAGTGTTATTAGTAGTACTAAAAGTTCCTATTACATTCATTGGCTGTAGGGTTCCTGAAAATGCATTGTTCCATACAAAAGAGCCTCCAAGGGAGTTTATAATAGATGCAAAAGCAATATTTGTAGAATAAGTAGATAAATACTCAGATTGAATATATACTGGTTTTCCGCTCTGAACAAACTGCAGAATAGTATTTATTCTATTAGAAGGTAAGTATATCACTCCAGAAGAAATTATCAAAATATCTGTACTTGAAAAAAAAGAAGTGTTATCTAATGTTGACTGTGGTGATATAGTGGGTGTGTGTCCCATTCCATTTAGGACGGAACTCCATTCTGTATCCATATCATGTCCAACATTAAATGATTGACTCTCAATAATAGTTACATTCAAACCATAAGAGAAAGAAAAGACGAATAAAGATATTATTGTAAGTTGTAACTTTCTCATTTTATTCGAATTGTTTATTAATATCCACTTATTGAAGTCTAGTTTTAACTAAGTTATTTTTCTCCAAATATATATAAAATAACTTACTACACATCAAAAACTCATTTTCAACCTTTTACAAAAACAACTAATCTATAAACATAAGTTAAATTTGTAATGTCTGTATTTATACGGTTATTCCTATAATTTAAGTACCCATTTAATTATATGATAACTCCTAATCAAACCGATAAACAAAATACCATAAAAAGAAACTCGTATTAATCAAAAAAGCAAAACAACCGTGGGGTTGCTTTGCTTTAATTTATAACTTTATTTTATTATTAATCTGTATCGACTACTTAAAAACTATCCATTAAAAGAGTTTGTTATGGAAAAGTCATTGTCCAACCTTGAGCCCAGTTAACTCCTCCTGGTTCAAAAGCACCTTTATAAGTTACATTAGTGTACCAAGGATCTGTTGGAGCATTTCCAGCTGCTAAACCTGATGGAATAGGATTAGCTGCTGAAATAGATACATTTTGAACTGTTAAGTTAGTTACACTTGCATGAGTTGATAAATCAGCACCTGCATTTTCAACAGCAGAAACAATTAAGTCTGAACCAATATTTGATAACACAATACCATCAAATTTAAGTTGTCCGTTGTCTAACCTGTTTTTAGAATCTTCACCAGAAGCTAAGTCTTCAATATCAATTCCTTTACCGAAGTTATGGAAGATAGAATTGTGGTATTCTCCTCCTGCATTATCTCTAAAAGTTAATAATCTAGAAGTTCCGTTACCGATATAAGTAGCATTAAAAACTTTTGGTGTAGCATAAGGCATTCCATCTTCAGGAGTAGTGCCACCATCGTGCTCACCACCTCTATCTGCATCAGTATTTTGTATGGCTAACCAAAACTGACCTTTTCCTCTAAATCCTTCATCATAATCAAAAGAATCATCATCACCATTTGAAGCAACTAAGTATTTAGTGTTTACTGTTCCACCAAACCATTCAAAACCATCGTCAGCATTTCCAACAACTTCAACATATTCTATGGTAGTTCCTGAACCAACACCACCCATTGTTAATCCGTTAATTTCATTTCCTGCACCAATATCAGTACCACCATGTCTGATAGAAACATATTTGAATACTCCTGAATTATCAGCATCATTAGTACCTCCATAAATTCCTCTAGTTTCTGTAGTAGGTATTCCTTCAATAGCAGAAGTTCCAGGAGTAGAGTTTAACGTAGCGTTTCCTAATATCATTACACCACCCCATTGTCCTGAAGTAGATAATGGCACAGAACCATTTAACGGATCCGCTTCAAAAGTGAAGATGATCGGTTGTGTTGGTGTTCCAACAGCATTAATTTTTCCACCTTTTGCAACAATTAGAGCAGAAGCATTTGATCCTGTTCCTGGCTTTCCTTTAATAACTGTTCCTGCTTGTATGGTTAATTCTTGTCCTGAATTTACAAATACAAAACCATCTAATAAATATACCTTGTCATTTGTCCAAGTTGTTGTTCCTGTTCCAGAACCGTTGTCAGTAACAGTAACTACATTACTAGGTGTTGGGGTTGGAGTTGGGTTAACTGGGTCTGGAGTTTTTTTATCATCTTTAGAACAAGATATAAAGCCACCAGCTATTCCTACACATAAAGTAGCAATAAGAAGTAAGTTTTTTGTTTTCATTTTTTTCATTTTTAAAATTTATAATTAACTTTTCGATGGCAAAATAACGAGCACATTATTACTTCTCTGTATCCTCTGTTTTATAATACTCTTATGATGATGTTAAGGAAATATTACCTGAAAAACTTATTGGGTTGTTTTTAGTGCTAAGTTTATTACTCAAACCTTATGTAAAGGCTAACAGAAGCATTATTAATATTAAATTAACACAATTAACAAAAGAAGAGGGGTAACTTTGTTGAAAATAATTAGTTGCTACTATTATGACAAACGAAAAGATATTATTAGTTGATGATGAACAAGACATCCTTACCTTTATTAGCTATAATTTAAAAAAAGAAGGTTTTGAGGTACTAACAGCTTTGTCGGGAAAAGAAGCCATACAAATTGCACAAAAAGAAAAACCTGATTTAATTGTTATTGATGTAATGATGCCCGAAATGGATGGTATAGAAACCTGTCACGAATTAAGAGCTATAGATGAATTAAAAGATACATTGATTACTTTTTTAAGTGCTCGTGCCGAAGATTACTCACAAGTTGCAGGTTTTGATGCTGGTGCCGATGATTACATTGCTAAGCCTATAAAACCAAGATTGTTGGTTAGCAAAATAAAAGCTATTCTTAGAAGAAAAAATAATGTTTCTGAGCCCGTTGGAGAACTTGAAATTGAAGTAGGCAACATTAAGATAGATCGTGAAAAGTATTTGGTTTATCAAGATGAGAATTCTTTTGCACTTCCTAAAAAAGAATTTGAATTATTGGCGTTATTAATGTCAAAACCCGGAAAAGTATTTACCAGAGAAGTTATACTAGAAACTATTTGGGGAACAGATGTAGTGGTTGGCGACAGAACCATTGATGTGCATATTAGGAAACTTAGAGAAAAACTTGGCGATAAATATATAGAAACCATAAAAGGGGTTGGTTATAAGCTGAAGTTAGTCGATTAAAAGCTTCTTTTTCAATTTATTTTATACTTACTTTTGTTATTAATGAAAGAATTAACCCCAAAAGGTATTGCCATTAGAGTAGCTTTTTTAATTGCTACCACCGTGGTTGTTTCTCTATTTATAGGCTTGCTTTTTTTTGATTGCAACCTTCCTTTTTATCTATTTTTACTACTTTTTATCATTACTTTATTAACAAGCTATTTTGGGTTTTTATTTGCTCTAGAAAAATTTATTTACAGAAAAATTAAACTCATTTATAGAACCATTCACAATCAAAAATTAAAGAAAGATGGTGAAATAGAAGACCTTGACTTTAGTGATAATATTATTCAAAAAGTTCAGCAAGACGTTCTAGATTGGGCAAAAACCAATCAGCAAGAAATTACCCGTTTAAAAACCTCAGAAAACTTTAGAAGAGAATTTGTTGGTAATGTTTCTCACGAACTAAAAACACCTATTTTTAATATTCAAGGTTATCTACTTACACTTATAGAAGGCGGAATGGACGACCCCAATATTAATAAAGATTATTTGGTTAAAGCCAACAATAGTGTGGAGAGAATGATAGATATAATTGAAGATTTAGATGAAATTACAAAGTTAGAAAGTGGCAGGCTTTCTATGAAAATTGAAAAAACTGATATCGTTGAAGTTGTTAAGGAAGTGGTAGACTCTCTTGAAGAAAGAATAAATAAAGCTGGAGTTACAGTAAAAATTCAAAATCAAGAAAAACCAATCTGGATAATGGCAGATGCTAGAAAAATAACTCAAGTATTGGTTAACCTTATAATCAACGCTATTAAATACGGTAAACCAAATGGCACTATAAGAATTAAGTTTTTTGATATGCATGATAATATTTTGGTTGAAGTGGCTGATGATGGTGAAGGAATTGAAGCCCAGCACTTGCCCCGTCTGTTTGAAAGATTTTACAGAACAGATAAAGGTAGAGCAAGAGAAAATGGTGGTTCTGGACTAGGACTTTCTATTGTAAAACACATTGTTGAAGCCCACAAACAAACCATAAACGTAAGAAGCACAGTAGGCGTTGGATCTACTTTTTCGTTTACCCTTAAAAAAGCCAAATAATCTTTTATGAAAACTACTTTTTTTTGGTTCAGAAGAGATTTGCGTTTATCAGATAATACAGCTCTTTTTCATGCATTAAGCGAAAACCAACAAGTTATTCCTCTTTTTATTTTTGATAGTAACATTATTGAAGAACTCCCTAAAAATGATGCTCGCATTTCATTTATTTACAAACAACTTCAATCTATTAATGAAGAACTAAAAAAAATAAGAAGTAGCATGTTAGTTTTAAAGGGAAGCCCTAAAGAGGTTTGGCAAAAAATCATATCGGAATATGAGGTTAAAAACATCTATTTCAATAAAGATTATGAACCTTATGCCATTAAAAGAGATACCGAAATTAGTACTCTAGCAAAAAACAATAACATTGCTGTTTTCAGTTATAAAGATCAAGTTATTTTTGAAGAAAATGATGTGTTGAAAGATGATGAAACTCCCTACACCATTTATACTCCTTACAAAAACAAATGGTTAAAAGCTTTTTCTTCTACTTTGTGTGAAGCTAAAAAAAGTGAAAACCACCTTACTAATTTAGCCAAAACTCAATTTTCTTTCCCAAGTATAACATCTCTAAATTTTAATCTGTCTTCTATCAAGGTTAAACCATACTCATTAGCAAACCTAGAGAGTTACGAAGCAGAAAGAAACTTCCCAGCAATAGACAGTACTAGTTATTTAAGTCCACACCTAAGATTTGGCAACATTAGCACCCGAGAGGTAATTAATAACACTAAACACCAAAGTGAAATCTTTTTAAATGAATTGATTTGGAGAGAGTTTTTTATGCAAATTTTATTTCACTTCCCACACGTTGTTAATCAGAATTTTAAAGTAAAATATGACCAAATAAATTGGAGAAACAACGAAAAAGAATTTGTTCTTTGGTGCGAAGGTAAAACAGGCTACCCCATTGTAGATGCTGGCATGCGGCAACTCAACGAAACTGGATACATGCACAACAGGGTTAGAATGGTTGTCGCTTCATTTTTGTGCAAACACTTACTAGTAGACTGGCGTTGGGGTGAAGCATATTTTGCTAAAAAATTATTGGATTACGACTTATCAGCCAACAATGGCAACTGGCAATGGGCTGCAGGAACAGGCTGCGATGCCGCACCTTATTTTAGGGTGTTTAACCCTTACGAGCAAGTTAAAAAATTTGACCCCAAGCTTAAATACATCTCAAGATGGGTAAAAGACCTCCATGAATTAAGTTATCCCTCTCCTATGGTTGAACATAAATTTGCCCGAGAAAGAGCTATTGCAACTTATAAAAAAGGACTGGAAGGAGTTTGATGTTTCGTATTTAAAGTTCATGATTTTAGAACTGTATCATTTTAAAATTACTTTTTTCACGGGATTTTTTTATATATTTACCATAATTTTAATCGCCTTTTAGGTTAATTAAACCCTGAATTATGACAAAAAACACATTGCTTTTTTTATTTGTTGTTGTAATAACCTCAACTAATATATTTGCACAAACAGTAACTTCTTCACATGTTGTTGAAGCAACTGGACAGCCTAATGAGTTTTTGGTGAAAACTGCTATTACTGGTCTAGAAAACGTTGATATTGCTCGTATTGAATACGATATTGCAGATGAACACACATACAAAGCTTCTCCTAACAATTCTTTTTTTACCGATAGAAAAAATAATCAGTTAAAGTTTTATTTAATGGCTGTTCCTGCATCAGGAGCCATTAATATTGAGTTTATAATACTTGTTAATAATGGTCAATCTTTAGATATTCCTGCAGCCATTCAATATTCACGAAACGAAGTAAAAGATAAGGTAGCACTTGCTCCACTTACCATTAATACTGATGAAGGCTCATCGACATTAGCTTCAACTCCTACAACTACTGAAACGGAAGAGGAGGAAAAGGTAGTGATTGAGGAAGAAGAAGTAGTGGTAACAGAAACTATTGAGGCTGAAGAAGAGGAAGAGGTAGAAAAAGAAACCTCAACTCCTGTTGTTGAAGAAACACCAGAAGAACCAGAAGAAGAAATAACAGAAACTGTAGAACCCACACAAAAAAAAGTGGAAAAAAAGCCTGAACCTAAGCCAACACCAACAAACACGTCATCTAAAAAACAATATGGCGTTCAAATTTTAGCACTTTCAGAATATTCGGAAACACGTGTACGAAATTTTTGTAAACAACATGGTTTAGATTATAACTTGATTACTAAAGAAAATATTGGTGGCTTAACAAAGATTAGATACGGAAAATCTTCTTCTGCTACAGAGATTCAAAACCTAAAAGAAGATTTAATTAACAAAGGTCTAAGAGGTGTGTTTATGGTGACCTTACCTTAAATTCTCACGCCCATAATACAAATATCATCCAATTGTTCTTGGTCATCTCTCCACGCTATATGGTTGTTAAGCAATACTTTTTGTTGTTCATCAACAGGTAAGTGTGCTACTTCCTGTAACAGTTGTTTAAATTGTTTATAATTAAACTTCTTTCCTTTTGGTCCACCAAACTGATCGGCAAATCCATCTGAAAAGATATAAACCATATCACCTTTTTGCAGTTCAATTTCGTGGTTTTGAAAAGACTTTTCTGTTTCATAAGCACCAATAGGTTGCTTATCGGCTTTAGTTTCTATAAGTAAACCACTTCTAACAATATAAAGCGGATTATTTGCTCCAGCATATTGCAATGTGGCTGCTATTTCTGATTTTTCTAACGTTGAATCTTGGGAATGAAACCTTAAACTACAAAGCGCAATATCCATTCCATCTCTTATCACATTTTCATCTTCTGTGTGAATATTTATCGTATTATAAACCTCATCATTTAAGTAATTTAAAGCCTCTGCAGGAGAGTTAATATTAGGCTGTATTTTAGATTGATTTAAAATTTTTAAGCCTATAATACTCATAAAAGCTCCAGAAACGCCATGACCAGTACAATCAGCAACAGCAAAAACTAGCAACTTTTCATTATGTTCATTTGCTTTAGTGGTAGTAACTTCTGTTGCCCAATAAAAATCGCCACTAACAATATCTTTTGGTAAAAAAACCACAAATGATTCTGGCAACAATTTTTTTAGTTTCGAAGGAGGGGTGATTAAAGCATCTTGAATTCGTTTGGCGTAGTTAATACTATCAACAATTTCCTTGTTTTTTTCTTCGGTAATGGCTTTTTGTTCTTCTAGTTGCTTTTTAGATTTTTCCAACATCAAACGGGCAACAATTTCTTTTTTGGTTAGTCGATAACGCATTCTAATTAATAAAATAGAAAAAACAGCTACCGCACCTGTTAGCAAACCTCCACTTACCAAGATTTCATCAACACTTAACGAACTATTATAGTGAAAAAAAATAATGTTGGCAATAATGTTGGCAACTACAATTATTATAGAATAATAAACATGGTAAAACATAAACATACCAGAACCTATAAACAAGGCGATGTAAGCAAATGCATGTTTTTGAAGGTGTTCTAAATCCATCACGCTCCACATATATGCGTTTTGAATAGAAATTAAAAAAACCGGAATAAACCCTAAAACTTCAATTGGAATTTTAATTTTTTTATGAAACAACACTGTAATTAAACAAACAAAAGAAACAGCTACCCTAAAAGTTAAAAACTCTTGCCAATATTCATAAATATTAAAATAATCGGTAACAAAAAAGAGCATGTTAAAAATAACAGCAACCCATAAAGCAATGGTATGGTAACGTAAAATAATTTTGTTTATTTCTGATTGCCAATTGACTGAAATTGTGCTCATTTATGTAGTTTTAGTTAGGTGGTTTCGAGATTTAAAATTATGAATTTTTTAATTACTTTTACTTCACTACTTTACATAATTCATTTTGAAAAATATTCTCATCATATTTATAACCCTGTTATTTAATTCTTGTGTGCTACATAATTCTACTAAAAATCAAGAAATAAGAGTTTGTGAAATTCATAACACAAAAATGAATAAAGCATTGGTTGGGACAGTTTATGGAAAACCAAGATATCCATGTATAAATAATGCATTTCCAAATGCAAAAAAGAAAAAGTGTATGGGTTGTTTAAAAGGTCCTTGGCCCAATAAAAGACTCGCTATAGTTTACCATTGTAAAAGTTGTACAAAAGCAAAAAAAATCGCAAATTAAAAAACTACTTTTGTTGTTAATGAACGAAATTGATTACATCATAGTTGGACAAGGATTGGCAGGCTCTGTATTGGCTTTTCAGTTGATGGAAGAGGGTAAAAAAATTGTTGTTGTTGATGAAAACCATCCTCAAACTTCTTCAAAAGTTGCTGCGGGCTTGTGTAATCCAGTGGTGTTTAAACGACTTACCAAAAGTTGGATGGTAGAGAGTACTTTACCACTGGCTGTTAATTTTTACCGAAATCAAGAACAATTGTTAGGCAGTAATTTTTACCAAGAAATGCCTATTTATAAACTTTTTGTAGATGAAAAAGAATGCTCTTTTTGGAAACAAAAAAGCAATGAACCCGAATTATTTGATTGGATAAGTGACAAAAACGAAAAACCTTTTGACGAAAATTTTATTGCCACACCTTTTGGGACTTCAAAAGTACTTCAATCTGGTTTTTTAAGGACAAAAAAATGGTTAGAAGCTTTTCAAAAATACCTTATTAAAAACAATGCTTTTATTGAAAGTAAATTTAATTATGCTGATCTAAAAATTGAAGAAAACACTGTTTATTGGAACCATTTTAAAGCTAAAGGCATTATCTTTTGCGAAGGCTATAAAAACATCAACAATCCTTATTTTAAACACTTACCGTTTAAACTTACCAAAGGCGAAGTGCTAAGTGTTGATTTTGAAAACGCCTCTTTAGATGTTGCTATTAATAAAGGTGTTTTTGTATTACCTTATGACGGTTTTTATAAACTCGGTGCTACTTATGACTGGGATAATATTGATGAAAACATCACCGAAAAAGCTAAAAAAGAACTGCTAAACAAAGCTCAAAAATTTATAAATGGCAACATAGAGGTTAAAGCCCACAAAGCTGGCGTAAGACCTACTGTTAGCGACCGAAAACCATTGTTAGGAGTACATCATCAACACAACAATTTTTTCATTTTTAACGGATTAGGAACTAAAGGGGTAATGTTGGCTCCTTGGTTAGCTCAAAAATTTGTACGATATTTGTTACATGATGAGCCGCTTCCTGAAGAAGTAAACATTAACCGATTTAATTAAAAAAGTAAAACCATGAGTAAAAAAATCATCCTTCCTTTTGTCTTGTTCTTTGCACTTGCTTTTAACAGTAATGTTGTTTTCGGACAAAAAATATTTAAAGTAAAATACGAATCTCAGGCAGATTTAAAAGTGTATGTGGTGGATTACGAATCGCAATGTGATTTAAAAGTTTACCATGTAAAATACGAAAGCCAAGCTAGTAAAGATGGTTTGTGGTATGCTGTTAAATACGAAAGTCAAGCTGATAAAAAAGTTTATTTTGTAGATTATGAATCGCAAGCTGATTTAAAAATCTATTATGTAGATTACGAATCGCAAGCTGGTTGGAAAAACAAATCTAAAGCTCATTTATTGAAGTTTTAACGGTTTACC
Organism: Flavobacteriales bacterium; assembly: GCA_026196775.1. Taxonomy (GTDB): domain Bacteria; phylum Bacteroidota; class Bacteroidia; order Flavobacteriales_E; family Vicingaceae; genus BRH-c54. The sequence continues at coordinate 110,472 of JAPHUD010000033.1, read as the reverse complement.
TAAACAGCGTTTTAATGCCGTTTAGGTTTTGTTAGCAAACGTTATTCCTTAATTACTTTTAATAAAGCCCTCTTGTTTACGGTGCTTACCTCAATGAGATAAACACCTGCTGGGCCATCCAGAATCAAGTCTATATGTTTGGTAGCAGAATGTTTTTTTCGATATAGTTCTTGTCCCATTATATTTCGCACAATAATTTGTACTTGGCTAGGTTCGGATTCGAAAGTAATATGTATTAGACCGTTTGTTGGGTTGGGGTAAAACCTAATTTGCGAATCATTGAAGTTCTCTCTTATTTCAGAAATAGTCTGAGACATTTTTTGCACAAAAACATCCCATGAACCTGCTGCAATCAAATTGGAAATACCTGAATTAGGATCAAAATCTACAGTATCTTGAAAACTTCCTATTGTATAAATATTACCTGATACATCTAAAGAAATCTTATTACCTATACTAACTCCTACACCCCCCATATGTTTTGCCCATACAAAATCTCCAGAAGCATTTAATTTACTAATGAAGATGTCAGTAGTGCCGACAGAAGTCAAGTTATACGTGCCACTTCCTGGGTCAAAATCAACTGTACTACCAAAAAATCCTGTAGTATAGACATTTTCTGCAGCGTCAATTATTATTGAATTACTTTGACCGCCACTCAATCCACCTATTTGCTTTGCCCATACAAAATTACCTGATGCATCTAATTTACTTATAAAAATATCGTGATTTCCTTTAGAAATAAGATTATATGTGCCTATTCCAGGGTCGAAATCAGCAGTGTCGGAAAAACTACCTGTAATGTAAACATTTTCAAGGCTATCTATTGCAATTGAGCGACCTGCATCAAAATTTTGTCCGCCAAATGATTTTGCCCATTCTAAGGTCTGTGCGTTTATCCCTACTGTAAGTATTGTGGCAATCAATGTAACTAGTGTAGTTGTTTTCATAATATAACCCAGTATATTTCAAATAGTTTTATAAGCTTAAATCCTCACAAAAGTATTTTGGTAGAATGAAAATAAAAATGACTTATGTCAGGTCATTCAAAGAATCTTATCATGTACTTTTTGAAGGAACAATTGGAAAACTTTATAAACTAAATTTGTTTCTACTATATTTCGCAGTTATAATGAAAATGGTTGCTAACGGTTTGCATATGGCTTGTGGCGGTTTCGAAGCACGAAACTTTCAGCTAAACACAAAGTTTGATAAGAGCCCAAAGCCATGAATTTATTACTGTTTTGCCTATTTTTTATATACATTGTTAGCCTTTCGTTTTTAATCCTTTGTTTTTCCACCTTTAATTAGAAGCCATAGAGCGAATGACATTTCACCAAAAATACTTGGAATGGCAACTAACATTAAAAATACTGAAGCAAAGTCAGAATAATTTGAAAGTGAAAAGTGAGCCACAGTATCGACAACATACATCACTCCTGCAACAGCAAGAAAAACTTTGATAAACTTTGGAACAGTAGCTATTTTACTTAACAAAATAAGGTGTATTCCAAAAAAGAAAAGCCCAATTAACCATATGTAATTGAACGTGTCAACTTGTAGAAGTATATCGTCCTGTGTTGATTCTTTGAGTGCAAGTGGAAGGGCAAAAATAGCAACTCCCATTATTGCAGCGTGCATCATCCTAAAATAGGTACTTAAAACAGTCAAAGGATGATTTCTAAATAATTCCTTTAAGGCCCAAGCAACCACAACATCAAATACTACAGTAATGAGGAATGCTATTATCCCTATTCTTACAACTAAATCATTATTCTCTACAGTTTCAATTGGAGCTTGAATAATGGATTCAAGTGCAAAGAAATTTGCAAAAATTGCAGCGAAAAATATAATCAAATAACTTATTCCAGTAATTATTGATAAAGTTCTATTGTTCATATTCATTTATTATTTACTTGATGAAGGCTAACGGTCCAGTGTATGAAACGTAGCGTGTAAAAATACACTAGCTTTTCGGATTAACACAGAGCCGAATTTTTATATTTTGTTTTTAATTTTTCACTTTTAAAAAGCCAAATTAAAAATTTTGCGGACTTCATAAATATACACAAACCTTTCGATTTGGCACTTATTAGCTATGTTTTATACACCGTGTTGCCATTAGTTTTTTATTCGTAATCATCATTGTACCAACCTTTCCATTCTCCAGTTGCAGGATAAGTCAGTTCGTAAATTCTCTTTTCAGATGCACTTAAACTGTCTAAGTATTTACTCAATTCCATTATATGAGTTTCTCCATAACCCATTCTCCAACCAATACTATATTTGTCAATTTCAGGATAAGCTAACCAAGGTGGTAAAATCGGATTTTCGAGAGTTTTAAATTCTCCAACTTCATTCAGAATGTCTCTTGTTTCCATTAAAGCGTATCCGAGTAAATTCAGTCCATTCCAAAAGTATGGATTTTCAGCGTCTTCATTATTTTGAGCGAGTCCAATTCCCCAAATATTGTCAACAGGACTTGCCTCAACCAAAATTCGGCCGTTTGTATTTCTTAAAAACTCCGATAGCTTTGGGTTTTGACTAAACTTGTGAAAATTACCTCTTACAACTATTTCAAATCTATTTTCTTCCCAAATTCGTTGGTTAAAGTTCTTTACTTGTCTACCAAGTTCTTTTACTTTTCCAGCTTTTGAGCTTTTGATTATTTGTTCGTAAATGTCTTTGTCATTAAACAATAAAGCTTTTTCAGCCATCATAAAATGTTCGGCTGTTTGATATTCAATTCCGTTAACCTCAAATTTGGATTCGTACCATTGACTGAAACAAGATTTAGTTATTAAATCAGATTTCGTGTGTCCCCAAAATAATAGGAATTTCAGGTTTTCGCCTGATTCTAATCGTTCAATTATTTTCTCGTTCGTGTAGTTCATTCAAATTAATGGCAACAACCAGATAAACGTACCGGTACGTTTATCCGCACTGTATCTTTACCCCAAATGTAGTGAATCTATTTAAATTAGCATGTTCTTTGGCTAGTGCTTCTTTGCAAAAATAAATTTAGAAGGAAAGTATGTAACAACAGAAAAACAGCGTCTTTAAATCAAATTAATTCGCTTAATTAACTCATCTTTATAAGAGCCGCCAATAGGTATCAATTTTTTTCCTCCTTCTATAACAATGTTAGGTTGTTCTATAGCTAAAATCTTATCTATTCTAACAATAAATGAGCGGTGTACTCGCTGAAATTCTTTTTGAGGTAGTTTCTTCTCTATGTCTTTCATAGTAGAGTGAATGGTATATTTAGCATCAGCAATGTTAATTACCACATAATCTTTAAGGGCTTCTACAAACAATATGGCAGAGGTTTTTACTTTTACCAACCTAGAGTTAGATTTAACAAAAATTACTCCGTCAGCGGCATCTTTATTCTCCACTAATGAGTATAAAAAGTCTCTTTCTTTTATAACTTCTCTTTCTTTAGAATGCTTATACAATGCCATTTCTATAGAAGTGTGTAAATCTATTTCTTTAAACGGTTTAATAATGTATCCGTAAGGTTCCGTTACTTTGGCTTTACTTAAAGTATTTTCATCTGCATAAGCAGTTAAATAGATTACCGGAATATTAAGGGATGCCTTAATTTTTTCTGCAGCATCAATTCCACTCATATCTCCTTTTAGCATAATATCCATTAATACTAAGTCAGGCTTATGTTCTTCAGCTAATTCAATGGCTTTTTCGCCTGTTGAGGAGGCTCCAACAATATTATATCCTAATTTTTTAAGGCTTTGCTGAATATCTTTTGAAACGATTGCTTCATCTTCAACTACTAATATATTGTTTTTCTGCATTATTGTGTGTGTTTAAATATGATATTATAGGTTGTCCCTTTTGTCTTTTTTTGTGTTATTGTTCCGTTTATCTGTTCTACCAAAGTAGTTACTAACTGCAAACCCAATGATTCTGTATTTCTAAAATCGAGGTTTTTAGGTAGTCCTATTCCGTTATCTGCTATACTTAGATAAACATTTTCTTTATCTGTTTTTAAGCTTATTAATATGTATCCTTCATTTTTTCTGTTTTCTGGAAATGCATATTTTAAAGCATTCGAAACTAATTCATTTATTATTAACCCACAAGGTATTGATAAATCTAAGTTTAACGATACTTTGTTAATATCTAACCTTAATTCTATTAATTCATTGTTAACGAGGTATGAATGTACTAAATTTTTAGACAAATTTACAACATATTCTGAGAAATTTATTTGCGAAAAGTCATTTGTTTGGTATAAACTTTCATGTATAAATGCCATAGATTTAATCCTGTTCTGGCTTTCCTTTAATATGGTTAGTATTTTTTCATCGTGAATATAAGATGATTGTAGGTTTAAAATACTGGAAATAACCTGTAAATTATTTTTTACTCGGTGATGAACTTCTTTTAATAGAATTTCTTTTTCCTTTAATGAATTTTTAAGTTCTTTTTCCGCTATCATTTTTTCGGTAATATCATGAGCCATTCCTGAAACTTCTGTTACAGACCCGTCTTCATTAAAAATTGGACTTAAAAAAACCTCTTTGATGGAAAGCTGTCCTTTTTTGTTTTTTCTTTCTGTAATAAACTCAATTTTTTTACCTTTAAATACTTCATTATATTTTTCTGTCCAAAAAACATCTAATTCACTATTTGCTTCAAATAAATTAGAGTTGTTAATGGTTGGTTCTTTACCATAAGAATCTATAAAAGATTTGTAATAGTTTTGGTTGTAAGAAGTTAATCCTAATGTTTTATGGTAGGTCCAGAATAAATGTGAGCTGTTTTCTATAATAGATTGCAACTTTGCCGTTTGTTGTTTGGTTTGTTCTTCGGCTATTTTTTTGTCGGTTACATCGTGAGAAATTCCTGAAACTTCGGAAACTGTTTCATCTTCGTTAAGTATGGGATTTAAAACAACTTCTTTATATAATTTTTCTCCTGTAGGAAGTGTTTGTTCATAGGTAAACTGCTGTGTTTTTCCTTCAAAAACTTCTTGATATTTTTTATCCCAAAATGCTTGGTTTTTTTCTTTTTTAAGAAGAGAGTTTAGTTTAAGTTTGTGAATGTCGTTGTGTGGTTTATAATCGTAAAGTTTATAAATTTCTTCCGCAAATTTTTTGTTAAAAGAAGTAATGCCTCTATTCATATCATAAGTCCAAATCATATGGCTATCTATTTCAATAATAGATTTAAGCCTTGCTGATTGCTCATAAATTTTACTTTCGTCATATTTACGCTGAACGGTAAGGGCAATACTTCCAGAGAAAAACTCTAATATCTCAATGGTTTTTTCATCAAAAGCATTTTTATCATCATAAGATTGTAAGGTAATGAATCCTATGGTTTTATTTTTGATTTTAAGTGGTATTCCAACTAAAACTTTACATAAAGGACCATAAATGTCTACTTTACCTTCTTTTTTTAACCTCAACAAGTCTTCTTTGTAAAGAATTACTGGTTTTTGATTTTTAATAAGGTATTCATTTACTCCTTTCTTGTTCTCTCTAGGGGCAAGTTCTATCGGTCCATTTCTGGTAGAATCATAAAAATAGAGGAACTCTATGCCTGTTTCGCTTTTTTTGTAAGAAATACCAAAAATATTGGTATCTATAATTTTACCTAATTCACTTCTAATACCTTCATAAATTTCTATTGGGTTAATTTTTTCGGTTATGTTTTTTGCAATGTTGTTATAAACATGTTGTAGTTTATTTTGCCAACTTTCTGCGGTAATATCTCTTAAAATAGCTCTTGTAGAAACCATTTTACCTTCCTCTATTTTACTACTTATATCGCCATCAACAATAATTTTTTTACCTTTTTTAGTAATTAAGCTAAAAGTAATTCTGTCTCTTGCTGGTTTTTTAGTATTCATCATTTTAGTGAAAAAGTCTTCACAATGTTGTTTATCATCTTGATGAATAAATTCAAAAATATTTCTGTTTTTTAGCTCTTTAGCAGAATATCCCAATGCTTTTTTCCAGGCATTGTTTACATAAATAATATTCCCATTACTATCAATACTCTGTATTAAATCTGAGGCATTTTCAAATAAATCCCTATATTTTTCTTCACTTTCAATAAGTTGTTGCTCGGCTTTTTTCATTTCGGTAATATCTCTAGAAACACCCATTGTTCCTATAACCTCACCTTTTTCATTTTTTAATACCGATGCCGAAAGAAATGAAGTAAAAGTTTCTCCTTTTTTATTAATGTTAGTTATCTCTCCTACAAAAACTCCTTTTTTATTTAATTGATTAATAACATTTTGATAATCTTTTTCATAGGCATAAACGCTAGAAATATCTTTATTTTTTATTTCATTTTTGGTATAACCAAATGCTTTTTGAGCGGCTTTATTATATTCTATAATTTTTCCGGTATTATCTGAAGCACAGATAATATCTAATGAACTGTTAATTATACTATTGGTATATTTTTGATTTTGAATTAGCTGTTGTTCAATTACTTTTCTTTCTGCAATTTCTTTTTGTAGTGATTTGTTGGATTCTTCAAAAAGTTGTAGCCTAAGTTTCTCTTTTTCTAATTGCTCTCTTTTTAGTTGATCAGTAATTTCTATAAGCGTTCCCTCTACTCTTTTAGATTGTTTATTAACTATACTAACATTGGTTAATACCCATAATTCTGAACCATCTTTTCTTTTTTGTCTTAATCTGTAATTGGTTAAGTACTCATTTTTATATAAATCCTTAATGTATTTATCCCTATCTTCTTTAACAAAATAGAGCATTTCTGCATTTTTTCCAATAAGTTCTATTCTAGATTTATAACCAAAATATTTGGCAAAAGAATTATTGCATTCTATTATAATATCATTTTCGGTAATAAATACACCTGCCAAATTTTTGGTAAACAGATTTCTATATAATTCTTCTTTTTCTTTTAAATGAAGTTCAGCTATTTTTTGTTTAGAGATGTCTCTAATAACACCGAAATTGGTAAGTAACTTTCCTTTTTCATCAAATTTAGAAACTATTTTTTCTTCTAACCAACTATAATCTTTATCTGTTTTCTTTTTAAACCTATATTCAACTGTAACTGGTTTTTCTTTATTAGTAAAAATTTCTTTTGCTGCTTTTTCTATTTTAATAATATCATCAGGATGATAAAATTGTTTTTTATCTTTCCAAGATATTTTTACAAAATCATCTAAATTTTTACCTAAAATTTTCTTTAACTGAGAATTAGAATAATCAAAACTTCTATTTTTATTATCTGTAAAATCTATACTATAAATTCCTTCTTTAATATTTTCTAAAACTAAGTTTAGTTTTTCCTTATTACTTTTTAGTTTATTTTGATATTCAACTCTTTCTGTAATATCTCTTCCTGTTGCCACCAAAACGTCTCTTCCTAAATACATTCCTTTTCTGAGGATAATTTCATGTAAAGATTCTTTACCTTCTTTATCAATTATCCACCAATCAAAATATTGAGTTTTTCTTTTAGCATTTTTTATTAATGTTGGAATTTTATTTATATCATTCTTTTTTTTATTGCTAAAAAAAGCTGGTGTTTTACCAATAAGTTCTTCTTTTTTATAACCTAACACATTTAAAACAGTAGCATTAACATCTATAAATTCACCTTCATCATTAATCATATAAATTAAATCTGGACTATTGTTTAAAAGGTCTTTATAGCTTTTTTCAGAAACTTTTATTTTATCGTTTAACTTTTTACTTTCTGTTATATCTCTAAGAACAGTAATGGTTTCCACTAAATTTTCTTCTTTATCATATTTAGCATTTAGTGTTTCATCAAGCCAAATGTATTCTTCTTTGCCTTTTGGTTGAAATCTAAATTGAGTATTTGTTCTTATTTTTTTATTATCATATAAATCTCTTATAGCTTTGCTAATAATTTTTAAATCATCTGGATGTATTCTTTTTTGTAGTTCTCCAGAAATTCCTTCTTTAGAGAATTCTTCTTTTGTTAAACCTATTAGTTGTTTAATTTGTGGACTAATAAAAACTAATTCTTTAGTATTATTTTTAGGATTGAATTTTACATTATATATTACTTCCTCAATGTTATCTAAAATAAATTCTTTTTGGGCAGTAGCATCTATTTTTTCTGTAATATTTTTTGCAGAACCAAAAATGCTTTTTAATTTTCCTTTTTCGTTATAAGTGGGAGTAAAACTTTCTTCTATCCAAACATATTTATTTAGTTTTTTATTAAAAAACCTATACTGAATAGTTTTGCTTGTTTTTTCTTTTTTACTATTGGTTACTATTTTAGTAAGTTCATCTATATCATTGGGATGAAAATATTCAAATAATTTATCCTGATTTTCAATGTATTCTTTTTTACTTAAACCAAGAACTTCTTCAATTTGTGAACTTAAATATTCAAATTTTTTATTACCATTTTCATCAAAAGAAATCTGATAAAACATTTCTTTAATATTGTTTAATACCAAAGAAATATTTTCTTGATTTTGTTTAAGAACTTCTAATTCTTTAATTAATTCCTCTTTTGTTTTATTGGAATAATTCACTTTTTATTTAATCTTAGATCCGTTAATTTTATAGTTTTCACCATCTCTATATTCTACTATAAGCGAAATTTCTCCTAATTCATTATAGCTTTTCCAATTCCCTGATTTAACACCCATAACATAATTTTCTTCTCTTTTAATTTTTCCATTTTCATAAAAATATTTATGTTTTCCATCAGGCAAACCATCTATAAATTTACCTTCAAAATGTAGCTTTCCGTTTGGAAAATAATACTTCCAAACACCATGTCTTTCTCCATCTATGTATTTACCAATTTCTTTGTGATCTCCTAATTCATAAAACCATTCATCTTCTTTTTTTCCATCAATAAATTCTCCTTTGGTTATTAATGTTCCATCTTCAAAAAATTCTTCCATCATACCATCTCGTAACCCTTTTCTATAATTTTCTTCTCTTAAAACACTTCCATTAGGGTAATACCAAACCCATTTTCCAATTGGTTTTCCTCCTTCCATATATTTACCTTTTTGCTGTAATTGATTGTCAACAAAAAAATATTCCCATTCATCTATTTTTTCACCATCTTTATAATGTCCTTTAGATTTTAATTCTCCAGTAATATAATATTCTTCCCAATACCCTTGTCTTCTATCTTCTTTATCAACTAATCCTTTAGCTAACAATATACCATGTTCATAAAGTTCTGTTAATTCTAAATTACCTTCTTCATCGTAATATTTAAATTTACCGTGTTCTTTACCTGTAACATCATAAGTTCCTTCTTTTTTTACTGTTCCATCGGTATAAAATTCTTTTTTAATATCTAAATTACTGAGTTCCTCAGCAAATAATTGAGGTTCTCCATTTATATAAAGTGTAGCATTAGTTAACATGCCTTTTAAATCATATTCTTTTAAATAACCGTTTAGTAAACCATTTTTATAGGTAGCTTCTTCTTTTAGTTTTCCGTTATCATAAAACTTTTTCCAAATACCTGTTTTCTTGCTATTAAAGTCATATCTATTAATAATTTCTTTACCTATTAAAGTTCCTTTTTTATAAACAATAATAGAAATTATTCTTCCGTCTAGTCCATATTCAAAAGCATTTCCTGAAGCTAAATTATTTTCATAAAAAATTTCTTTGTGTTTTATTTTAGCAATAGAATCATACAGAATCGTATCATAATAATGTATTGAAACTCCTTGTTTAATATCATCCACATAATTTTCTTCTAAAATTATATTACATTTATCGCTGAAATAAGTTTTAAAGCCATTTTTTTTATCATTTTTATAAACTATTTTTTGAAGGGTATCTTCTCTTTCATTATAAAAAACCCAGGTACTGTCTAATAAATAATTTTTTCTATTTCCTTCAGATTTTTTTAAACCATTAGGATGGTATGTAACCCAATAACCTTCTGGCTTTCCATTTTTAATTTCTCCTTCACTTGAAACAACACCATTTTCGTAATAAAATTTTTTATGTCCATCCTTTAATTTTTCTTGAGCAAAATAAGGCATTGAAAAAAGAAACATCAGTATTAAAAAACTTATTTTATTAAGATATGAATACACTATTATATATATATTATTATTAATTAAATATAAAAAAAACTACTATTACTATTAAGGTGTTAAGAAGGTTTAAAATTAATAATTATAGTTCTTGTTTTTTTAAAATATAAAAAGTTATTGACTGCTATTAACAATTTTTAATTTTATATAAGTTTGATAATCTTTTGAATAACTAAACTATTAACTTTTTGTTAATTTGAGCTATTAACCAATTGTTAACTTTAATATTATAAACAAGAATTTTTTTATGTTGTTAGTATGTTTTCCAAAAATAGGCATATTAAAATAGTGCTTATATCATTTATAAATTTGATTAGCATTTTAATTGAATAAAGCAAGAAATAGTTTTTGATTTTTATTAACTTTTTTTAAGACTATTAACAAATTAATTGTTATATATAAAATACTGAAATATAAATACTTATAATAATTAAAAAAATAGGATGTTAGTAAGTATAAAAATCACATAAAAAGGTTAATTTTATTGTTTAAACATACAATATTTAATATATTAAAAATTAAAAAAATGGATATTAAAAAAATTTCAATAGGTAGTGATCATGCTGGATATGAATTAAAAGAGATTATAAAAAAACATTTATTAACTAAAGGAATAGAAGTAAAAGATGTTGGACCATCATCTGCCGATAGTGTTGATTACCCTGATTTTGCTCATCCTGTAGCAAAAGATGTAATAAAAGACACTACTATTTTAGGTGTTTTAATTTGTGGTAGTGGAAATGGAATTAATATGACTGCTAATAAATACCAAGAAATTCGTTCTGCATTATGTTGGAAACCAGAAATTGCTGAATTAGCACGTTTACATAATAATGCCAATATTATTGCACTTCCTGCTCGGTTTATTAATAATGAAGAAGCAATAAAATGTGTTGATGTTTTCTTAGCAACTGATTTTGAGGGAGGACGCCATCAAAATAGAGTAAATAAAATAGCTTGTTGTTAGGTGTTAAAAATTAAGGGTTTAAAGAAACTTTTTAAAAAATATTTACGTTAAAGAAGTCGCCTTTCGTTTTTAATAACTTTTAAAACTAACAAACTATGGATGCTATAAACAACAGTATTTCTACCCCACAAGCTGAAGCGGTATTAATAAATAAAGAAAATATTTCAACGTTACTTTTCCCAAAAGAAGACGTTTTATTAACTCCTGAAGAAAAAAAAGAAAGATTGAAAAAGATTGAAAGAGCAATGCATTTGGGAAATAATAAAATTAAAGTGAAAATTATATTTCAGGATGTTGAGGGAAAAAAAGTAGTTGACACCTCTATTTGGGGAATTACAGAACAAAATATTATTTTAAAAGGAACAACCATTATTCCTATTAGAAGTATTCATGATATTAAATTTTTCTAGTTAATTGGTTTTTTATTTTTTTACTAAAGCTCCTCATTTTGGGAGCTTTTTTAGTTTTATTAACTTATATATATGTTAATAGATTAATATAAATTACAATTAATAATTAGTTTTGACATTCATCTTTAAAATCAGGCAGATGCGAGCTTTAAAAAACGCTTTAATTATATTATCACTATTTTTTACGTATCAAAGTTCTATTGCACAAATAGACCCATTAGAAAAAGTTAGTTGGGAATTTAGTGTTGAACAAACTAATTGCGAAGCTTATATTATAGGTAAAGCAACCATTGTAGATAAATGGCATATTTATGCAGCTCATTTGCCCGAAGGCGGTTTTGCATTACCTACAGTAATGGAGTTAGAAAAATCTGATAAGTATGAAATAATCGGAAAATTATTAGAACCAAAACCCGAAAAAGTTCATGATGAAATATTAAATGAAGATCTTTATCTTCATTCTGGAACAATAGCGTTTAAACAAAAAATAAAAATTCTATCCAATAAAAAATTTAAAATAAAAGGAACTTATTCTTTCCAAACTTGCGATGATATACAATGCCTACCTCCTTATGATGATGTTTTTGAAGTAAAAGTAAAAGGCTGTAAATTAGATGAAGAAAGCAACAACAGTGAAATGAGTTTTGTTTTAAACGAAACCGTTAATACCGATTCTACTGAAAAAATAGAAGAACAAGCAACAATAGAGTTTCCAAAAAATAAAACAGAACAAACTACTACCAAAAAATCTGAGGATAAACTAACAGATAAATCGTTGTTAACCATTTTCTTTTTAGCATTTTTAAGCGGTTTTGCTGCTTTATTAACACCCTGTGTTTTCCCTATGATTCCTATGACGGTTAGCTTTTTTACCAAACAAAGTAAAACCCGCGCAGCTGGGATTAGAAATGCCGTTATTTACGGTTTATCCATTATTATTATTTATGTTTTATTAGGAACAATTATTACAGCAATTTTTGGTTCAGACGCTTTAAACGCTTTGTCAACTAATGTATATTTCAATATTTTTTTCTTTTTATTATTGATAATTTTTGCCATATCATTTTTGGGTGCGTTTGAAATTGTATTGCCTAGCTCTTGGGTAAATAAAGCCGATTCAGCTTCTAACAGAGGCGGTTTAATAGGCATTTTCTTTATGGCATTTACCTTGGCATTAGTTTCATTTTCATGCACCGGACCAATTGTAGGAACCTTGTTGGTTCAGTCTGCATCTATTGGTGGAATGGCTCCTTTTGTAGGTATGTTTGGGTTTTCATTAGCATTAGCCTTGCCTTTTGGTTTATTTGCTGCATTTCCGGGTTGGATGAATTCTTTACCAAAATCGGGCGGATGGTTAAATACGGTTAAAGTAGTACTAGGATTTTTAGAATTAGCTTTAGCATTTAAATTCTTATCGAATGCCGATTTAGTGATGGATTGGCACTTGTTAGAAAGAGAAGTGTTTTTAGCTATTTGGATAGGTGTTTTTGGAGTATTAGCAATGTATTTATTTGGATTTATAAAATTGCCACACGATAGTCCTATTCAACATCTTTCTGTTGGAAGAACCTTGTTTGGAACCTTAGTGGTAATTTTTGTTATTTACTTAATTCCCGGACTTTGGGGAGCTCCATTAAAGTTAATTAGCGGATTTCCACCACCAATGGAATACAGTGAATCTCCTAGAGGTTTTGGAAACACCGCCTCAACAGTAGATTATATTGAAGGTACTAAGATAGTTACAAAAGATATTTCTGCATTCTTAGATATAGAAGATGGATTGGCGTATGCTAAAAAAGTGGGCAAACCAGTATTATTAGATTTTACGGGAAAAGCCTGTGTTAATTGCCGAAGAATGGAAGAACGTGTATGGGGTGAACCAGGCGTTATAGAAATTCTTAAAAATGATGTAGTATTGGTATCGCTTTATGTGGATGATAAAAGAGACTTGCCAGAAGACGAACAATTTGAAGTAGAAGAAAACGGTAAAACAGTAAAAATTACCACTATAGGTAAAAAATGGAGTCATTACCAATCATCAAAGTATAAAGTAAACACCCAACCTTATTATTTAATATTAGATGAAAACGGTAATGAAGTAGGTAATGGTAGTGCCGACTACGAAAACCATGGTAATGTTGATGCCTTTAAAGAATGGCTAGAAGAAGGGTTGAAGTTGTATGGAGAATAAGTTAAACACTTTTTTAGATACATTTCTTACAGTAGAGAATCCTTTTAGAGCGGGATATGACTGTTTTGCATAAAGCACTAATAACTAGCAAAAGAACAAGCTAATTTAAATAGATTTACTATATTTGAGGTAAAGATACAGTGCAGATAAACGTACCAGTACGTTTATCCAATTGTTGTAGCCAATTCGAAAAATAATGAATGAAGTACAAGAACATGAAGGCTTAAGAATTCAACTTTTGAGTTATGATAAACCGACTCAAGAGACGGAAAGATTTTATTTCCTTGAAATGTCTACTTTACAAGCAACATGTTTAATACAAAATGAAAGAAGAATAGAGAGCATCAAAATAGTTTCTTACGATAGCAATGATAATTATTTGGATAGCAAGACAATTGAATCTTTTCGAACTATAGGCGAATTCAACTCTTTCTTTCAAAAGAACACAGATTACTACATTCATGATTGTGATATTGAACTTGAAAAAGATTTAGTTTTAAGTAGTCATGATGATGGAGAAGTTTCTCTCCAAATGAATGTAAAAAGTCAAGACCGCGAGATCATAACGGAAATATTAAACCAACACAGAATTGATGTTGACCTCATACCAAAACTTGAAAATAGCGTTGGACATTATCTAGAAATAGATAAGAAAAGCAAAATTGTGGGCGATTATAAATCATTTGATGAATATGTCGAAAAAGAAAATAAATAACTGGCTACAACACTGTATATAGCAAATAGGGCGTTCGGTGATTTACGAAAGTTCAGTGCTATTTACAAACACCGCCAAATCGTTGATTTGGCTTTTAAGAATGAATAAATTAAAAACAAAATACAACGCTTTGGCTAAGAGCAAAATTGAAAGTTTATCGCTTTCCACTGCCCTACTTGCCATATACTAAACGTTAAACCTCCTTCACTCTCTCAACTATAAAAACTCTATTTAAGCTTTCTACTTTATGGGTAGTAACGGTATAATTTTTAAAAACAGTAGTAAGTAGTTGCTCTATGTTTTTAACCTGTTGTTTGGTTTCAAAATCGAAGCTCACAAAATTAAAAATAACTACACCATTGGGGTTGAGTCGTTTTTTTATGTTATCGAAAAATACAGGAGAAATAAAACGCTCGGGAACCACTACATCTTTAAAAATATCTATGGCAATTAAATCAAAGGATTCAGTATTGTTAGAAACAAAAACAAAAGCATCCTCATTAATAATGGTAAGCTTGGGATAATCTCCTAACTTAAAATACTTTTTGCCAAGTCGAATCACTTCTTTGTCAACTTCTACAACAGTAGTAGATAAACTTAAGCCTAACTCGTTATATAAAATAGAAGGAACACTACCAGCTCCACCACCTAAAACTAGGCAAGAAGAAAAATTCCTTTCTTTTAGTTTAATTAGTTTAAAAGCTTTTTGAAAAACGCTATGCAGACTACCAAAAGAATAATTCGCATTTTGGGTGTTTAATACGTATTTACCATCCTGAATAGCAACAATTAGTTTGTCGTTATGCAGGGAAGAGCTTTCTTCAACAACAAAGCGAACAATATAACTCAAATATTTGTGTAGGGACTTCAAATAAAAAAATTTAGAGAAAAAGCATTCGTCTGATTTTAAACCAATTGAATGTTTTGGTGGAGAAGATGGGATTCGAACCCACGACCTCTTGACTGCCAGTCAAGCGCTCTAGCCAACTGAGCTACATCCCCAAACGTTGGCAAATATCGTTTATTTTTTTTAATAAATGTTAAAGATGATTAAAATCAGTTTCTATAAGATTAATTATTTGTAATTTAGGCACATGCTTAGAAAGGTAATATCTATTTTGTTGGTGTTTGTTGTAATTTTTACAACATCAGGGTTTACTATTTCTTCACATATATGTAAAGGTAAAAAAGTAGAAACGGTTGTTGGCTTTAGAAAATTAGATGTTTCCTGCGGAATGGAAGAAGCTAAAAAAGAGATGAGTTGTTCTAATGAGAATCAGTTTAACTCTAACTGTTGTCAAAATAAGTTTCAAACTTTTTTAATGATAGAAGATTATGTGCAACAAGTGTTTGAACTAAATGTTTCTACAAGCTTCATTTTTCTTCTTTTTGTAACCATGGATTTAAACTTGGAGACTGGTTTTAAAAACTTGGTTTATGATGTTTATTTGCCACCTCCCATACAAAAAGACATTCCCGTGCTTTTTCAGTCTTTCTTAATTTGATTTTTGTGTCCCCGATAACTGTCGGGAATAAGATGCGTGATATTTTTTAGTATCAACAGCATTTTTTGTGCGTTAAATATTTTTGCACAATTACCTATTTGCACATCAATTCATTAAGATTATGTTAAATAAAGCAATAAAATATTTCCTTCAAAATAAGTTAGTTACGCTTATTGTTCTGCTGGTTTTTATAACATGGGGAGTTATTACTGCTCCTTTTGGTTGGCAAGTTGGAGCATTGCCTTCAGACCCAGTTCCTGTGGATGCTATTCCTGATATTGGTGAAAATCAACAAATAGTTTTCACGCAATGGCAAGGTCGCTCTCCACAAGATATTGAAGATCAAATTTCCTACCCTTTAACGACTTATTTGTTAGGAATTCCAGGAGTAAAATCCATTCGAAGCACTTCTGTTTTTGGGTTTTCTAGTATTTTCATCATTTTTTCTGAAGACATAGAATTTTATTGGTCTCGCTCAAGAATTCTTGAAAAACTAAGTTCATTACCTTCTGGATTACTCCCTGAAGGTGTTCAACCGGCTCTTGGCCCTGATGCAACCGCTTTAGGTCAAGTATATTGGTACACCATTGAGGGTAGAGATAAAGATGGAAACCCAACAGGAGGTTGGGATTTACATGAAATACGAACAGTTCAGGATTTTTATGTAAAATACGGATTAAATGCTACAGAAGGAGTTTCTGAAGTTGCTTCTATTGGTGGGTTTGTACAGGAATACCAGATTGATGTCAACCCAGACGCCCTAAAAGCTTATAATATACCGTTGCATAAAGTAATGCAAGCCGTTCAAAAATCTAATAGAGATGTTGGTGCAAAAACCATTGAAATAAACCAAGCAGAATATTTAGTGCGAGGATTGGGTTACATAAAAAAAGTTGCTGACATAGAAAAAGCAGTTGTAGCTGTTCAGGAAAATGTACCTATAAGGATAAAAGACATAGGTGTTGTTAGTTTAGGCCCAGCTACACGAAGAGGATTACTAGACAAAGGCGGAACAGAGGTTGTGGGAGGCGTTGTAGTAGCTCGTTATGGAGCTAATCCATTGCATGTAATTAATAATGTTAAAGATAAAATAAAAGAAATAAGTCCCGGATTACCCAAAAAGATACTAGCGAATGGAATTGAAAGCCAGTTGACAATAGTTCCATTTTATGATCGATCGGGTTTAATTTATGAAACATTAGGGACACTTGAGGAAGCATTGTCGCTTCAAATTTTAATCGTTATTTTGGTTGTTATCGTAATGGTATATAACCTGCGAGCTTCTTTTCTAATTTCCAGTTTATTGCCTATTGCAATACTTATGGTGTTTATAGCCATGCGTTATTTTGGTGTTGATGCCAACATTGTGGCTTTATCAGGTATTGCTATTGCTATTGGTACTATGGTAGATTTAGGAATAATTCTCTCGGAAAACATTATTAAACATATTGACGAAGCTCCTGTGGGACAAAAATTAATGGACACCATCTATAATGGAGCTTCAGAGGTTAGTTCAGCTATTTTAACGGCTGTTTCTACTACCATTGTGAGTTTTATTCCGGTGTTTACGATGCAGGCAGCAGAAGGAAAACTCTTCGGCCCTTTAGCTTTTACAAAAACATTTGCCCTTATTGCAGCTCTTATTGTTGCTTTATTTATCCTTCCTATGTTAGCTCATTGGTTTTTTGGTGCAAAAATTAAAAGTAAAAAGATTCAGAAGGGAATTAATATTGGGCTAATTCCTGTTTCAATAGCTTGTTTTTTTCTGGGTCAGTTTTGGGCAGGAATGATTTTATTTGCTTTCGGAATAACAGGAATTTTAAAGGAAGTTAGAGACAAAAAGTTAGCTAGAATAACTACTAATTCGGAAAATAATAATGAACAACAAAACAAGCTTAAAAAAATAGCAAATTGGTTATTAAGTAATTCAGAAATAATTATTGTAGTTGTAGGAGTTATATGGCTTTTAGCCAAATATTGGCTTCCTTTAGGAGCAAGCAAAAGCCTTATGTTAAATGTGGTTTTTGTAGCCCTGTTGGTAGGCTCTATTTTAGGTTTGTTTTCGCTATTGGAACATTATTATAAATCTATTTTAAAGTGGTGTTTAGACCATAAAAAAACCTTTCTTTTTATTCCTTCTTTTTTAATTTTTCTTGGAGTTGTAATATGGTTTGGGTTTAATGCTGTTTTTGGTTTTGCTTCCAAAGGTTTTGATGTTATACATGTAGATATTAGAACAACAAGTGTTTGGCAAGGTTTAGATAAAACTTTTCCGGGAATGGGAAAAGAATTTATGCCTTCGCTCAATGAAGGCAGTTTTTTGCTAATGCCTACTTCTATGCCTCATTCCGGAATGGAATACAACAAAAACACCTTGGCTCAATTGGATATGTTGTTGACTAATATTCCTGAAGTTGATATGGCTGTGGGTAAGTTGGGAAGAGTAGAATCTGCATTGGATCCGGCTCCAATTTCTATGTATGAAAATATCATTAATTATCATCCGGAATATATGCTTAATGAGAAAGGGCATCGAGTTCGTTTTAAAGTGGATAAAAACAATCGTTTTATACTTAATAATGGAGACACTCTTACTAATGAAGAAGCACTATTACGAGGAGTAAATAACCAAGTTTTAATACCTGATGATAACGGAAATTATTTTCGTAATTGGCGATCACATATACAGTCACCAGATGATATTTGGGATGAAATAGTTAACGTAAGCAAAATACCGGGATTAACTTCTGCACCCAAATTACAACCTATAGAAACACGGTTGGTAATGCTCCAAACAGGGATGCGAGCTCCTATGGGAATAAAAGTATATGGACCAGATTTAAAATCTATTGAAGCGTTTGGAATGCAGTTAGAAGAAATTTTGAAAAAAGTGCCAAGTGTTAAATCTGAAGCGGTATTTGCAGACCGAATAGTTGGTAAACCATATTTACACCTTAATATCGACAGAGAAGAAATTGCCAGATACGGATTGAGCATAGAAGATGTTCAACAAACCATTGAAACCGCTATTGGCGGAATGAAGATTACAACAACGGTTGAAGGTCGAGAGCGTTTTCCTGTTAGAGTTCGTTATCCTAGAGAACTTCGTGATAATCCAGAATCATTGGGGAGTATTTTAATGTCAACTCCTACAGGAGCACAAATCCCGCTTTCACAACTTATTGATTTTGAATATGTGCGTGGTCCACAAGCCATTAAAAGTGAAGAAACTTTTTTGGTGGGCTATGTATTATTTGATAAAAAAGAGAACTTTTCGGAAGTGGGAGTAGTTAATGATGCTCAAAAAATGATTCAAGATAAGATTGATGCAGGAGAATTGATAGTTCCTGCGGGGATTAGTTATAAATTCTCAGGAAGTTATGAAAATCAGGTGCGAGCTGAAAAGCGCCTTGCTATTATTGTTCCTTTAGTTTTGATGATAGTCTTTCTCATTCTTTATTTTCAATTTAAATCAATTGCAACATCATTAATGGTTTTTACCGGAATAGCAATGGCATTTAGTGGAGGTTTCTTTGTGTTGTGGCTTTACGGACAGCCATGGTTTATAGATGTTACCATTTTTGGAACCAATATGAGAGACTTGTTTCAAGTACACACGATTAATTTAAGTGTGGCTGTTTGGGTGGGATTTATTGCTCTTTTTGGACTAGCAACCGATGATGGAGTATTAATGGCTACTTATTTAGATCAAAGTTTTGAAAAAAATAAAACAGATACACTCAAAGGAATAAGAATGGCGATTGTAGAAGCCGGGCAACGAAGAATTAAACCAGCAATAATGACATCTGCTACAACTATAATTGCGTTGTTACCAATTCTTACTTCATCAGGTCGTGGGTCGGATATTATGATTCCTATGGCAATACCTGCTTTTGGAGGGATGGCTTTTGCAGCAATAACCTATTTTGTTGTGCCTGTGTTGTACGCTATTAGAGAAGAGAGGAAGCTAAAAGCTAGAAGTTAGAGGTTGGAATTAAAAATATTTAAAAACATAATTATGAAAAGTAAATTAAATATTAGAAATTGGTTTTTAGAAGCTAGAAATCAGAGATTATATGTTAGAAATTGGAAGCTGTTTCGAATGGTTATTCTAACATCTATCTTTTATCTTCTAACATCCAACTTACATGCACAAACCCTAGATGATTATTTTAAAATAGCATCAGAAAACAACCCTGAACTTAAAGCCAAGCACAAAGAATTTGAAGCAGCTTTGCAGAGAGTTTCGCAAGCTAACAGCCTGCCTGATCCTACGTTTTCTTTCGGATATTTTATTTCTCCGGTAGAAACACGTGTTGGCCCACAACAGGCAAGATTCTCTCTTACACAAATGTTTCCTTGGTTTGGAGCTTTAAAAACACAAGGTAATGCTGCTGCATTAATGGCTGAAGCAAAATTTCAACTTTTTATGGATGCTCGGAATAAATTATATTTTAAGGTAGCTGCTGCTTTCTATCCTTTGTATGAATTAAATGATTGGATAAAAATTGAAGCAGAAAACATCAGTATTCTTGAGTCATATAAAACCATTACAACCAAAAAGTTTGAAAATGGAAATGGATCTATGGTAGATGTATTACGGGTAGATATTATGCTGAAGGATGCACAAACCAATCTGAATATTTTGAAAGAGAAAGAAAAACCGCTTACAACAATTTTCAATAAATTACTTAACCGACCAGAAAATGAACAAATAGTATTAATGGACTCTTTAAAAACAGAAAATCTTCCGGAAAATTTCCGTAAAGATTCTTTGCTTGCTACCAATCCAACTTTAAAAGCATTGGATTTAAAATTGGAAGCAAGTAAAGCCACAGAGTTAGTATCACAAAAACAAGGTCTGCCAAAATTTGGAATTGGGTTGGATTATGTAATGGTGGGTAAACGCAGTGATGTAAGCATGTCTGATAATGGTAAAGATGTAATAATGCCAATGGTTACTATGACTATTCCTATTTTTAGAGGGAAGTACAACGCTTCGGTAAAAGAAGCCCAATTGATGCAAGAAAGCTATACGTATCAAAAAGAAGAAATGACGAATATGTTACTATCCAATTATGAAATGACATGGTTTGAAATTCAACAACAGGAGCAGCTTTTATCGCTCTACGAACAGCAAATACAAACCACTCAACAATCGTTGAACTTGCTTTTTACTTCCTATGGAAATTCGGGGAAAGAGTTTGAGGAAGTATTGAGAATGCAGCAACAATTATTGAAATACCAGAAAATGAGAGCCACAGCTTTGACTCAATATCAAATTGCTGTAGCAAAAATCAATTATATAACGTCAAAAACTTATTAAAATGGGAACAATAGATAAAAAAACAGTAGTAATAGCCGCAGCTACTTTGGTAGTAGGACTGTTAATAGGTTGGTTCATTTTTGGAGGACAGAAAAACACTCCTAAAGACGAACATCAACATACTACCCAAATAGCAGGAGAAACCATTTGGACCTGCTCCATGCATCCCCAAATTCGAAAAAACGAACCGGGCGATTGTCCTATTTGTGGTATGGATTTAATTCCTCTCGAAAATGACCAAAATAGCGAAATTGACCCGATGGCAATCGCCATGTCGCCAACTGCTATGCAATTAGCTAATGTGAGTACTGCTCTTGTAGGAAAGATGAAACCTGTAAAACAAGTTCGGCTAAATGGTAAAGTACAAGTTGATGAGCGTTTAGTTTACTCACAATCATCACATATTCCAGGTAGGGTAGAAAAGTTGATGGTAAATTTTACAGGTGAATTTGTAAATAAGGGACAAACCATTGCAAGTGTTTATTCTCCTGAATTGGTTATGGCTCAAGAAGAATTGTTTGAAGCTCAAAAAATAATGGAAACTCAGCCGCAACTTTTTAATGCAGCTAAAGAAAAATTGAAAAATTGGAAACTTTCAGACAATAAAATTGAAGGAATATTAAAAAATGGTAAAATACTCGAAGAGTTCCCAATACAAGCAGATGTTTCTGGTTATGTTACCAAAAAAATAATCAATCTGGGCGATTATGTTCGTAAAGGACAAACATTATATGAAATCGCTAATCTCTCAAAAGTATGGGTGTTGTTTGATGTATATGAATCTGATATTTCATGGATAAAAAAAGGAGATAACATTACGTTTACCATATCTTCGCTTCCCGGAGAAAGTTTTGAAGCTTCCATTACCTACCTCGACCCGGTAATAGACCCAAAAACAAGAGTTGCAAAAGCACGAATTGAATACAACAATACAACTGAAAAGTTAAAGCCGGAAATGTTTGTTTCAGGGGTGGTGGAAGCAAAACTAACCAACAAGTCGAATTCGCTGGTGGTACCAAAGACAGCGGTGATGTGGACAGGCAAACGTTCGGTGGTTTATGTTAAAAATACAAACGCTAAAGGGGTAAGTTTTATAATGCGTGATGTAACACTCGGGGCAGCATTGGGAGACAGTTATATTATTAAAGAAGGGTTGGAAGAAGGCGAAGAAATTGCCGTTAATGGAACATTTAGCATAGATGCAGCAGCTCAATTAGCAGGTAAACCAAGCATGATGAATCCAGAAGGAGGCGTTGCAATGACAGGACACAACCATGGAGAAACGAAAATGGAAGACACTAAGACTCCTGCTATGCAAAAAGATGTAAAAACAAATAACCCCATCTCTATTAGTAAGGAAGCAAAAAAAGCACTTCAACCTGTTTATGCTGATTATCTTAAACTTAAAGATTTTTTGACAGCAGATAGTGTGGAAGATGCCAAAAAAGTAGCCGTGTCGATGCAAGATAATCTCGCAAAAATTAATATGAGTATATTTACAGGAGAGTCTCATACTGTTTGGATGAAATTCAGCAGTAATTTAAAAAATACCTTACAACATATACCTCATTTATTAAGCATTGAAGAAGTGAGGGAGAAGTTTCGCCAAATTTCCATCATCATGATTGAAATGACCAACACTTTTAATCCTTTTGATAAAACACTCTACATTCAATATTGCCCTATGGCGGACAACGATAAAGGAGCCGACTGGTTAAGTTCGGAGAAGGAAATTAAGAATCCCTATTTCGGAAAGTCTATGCTTAAGTGTGGGGAAGTAACGAAAGAAATTAAATAAATTTTTTATTAATCATTTAAAACCAAAAACAATGAAAAAACAAATTTTAAAAGTCGGAACAGTAGCAGTTATGCTATGCAGTATGTTAACTGCTCAATCAGTAATTGGTCAAGAAACTAACACCAAAATTACTCAAGAAGAAAAAGAAGAATTAGTGAATGCCACCTTTACTGTTTACGGAAACTGTGGTATGTGTAAAAAAAGAATTGAAAAAGCAGCACTCAGTGTGGATGGAGTTAAAGAAGCAAATTGGGATGTTGAAACCAAAGTATTATCGGTAAAATTTAGCGATATCACTTTTGGTGAACATAATTATTCCATTAATACAGTTAGTGAAAAAATTGCAGCAGCAGGACATGATACACAGTTTAATAAAGCTTCGGAAGATGTTTATAATGCTTTACCAGGCTGTTGCCAGTATGATAGAAAAGAATAAATACGTTTTTATTTACAGTTTAATAATTAAAACATGAAAAAAGAAATAAAAACGAACTGGAATGTAATTACAGGAGGACCATGTACAGGCAAAACAACTGTTGTTGACCTTTTAGCTAAAAGAGGTTATAAAACAACTATTGAACATGCTAGACACTATATTGATACTCAAAAAATAAAAGGTAAAACTATTGAGGAAATAAAAGAAAATAAACAACAATTTCAAAGAGAAGTTTTAGATATGCAAATTGAACAAGAAGCAGCATTAAACCCTGATGATATTGTTTTTTTAGATAGAGCTTTGCCTGATGCACTAGCATATTATCAATTTTTAGGTCTTGAATATGATGAGCGATTAGTTGAACAGTGTAACAAATATTGCTATAGTAAGATATTTATTTTGGACAGACTTCCTTTAATTAATGATTATGCTAGATTAGAAGATGAAGAAGAACAAATTCGTATTCATAACTTAATAATCGAAGTGTATAAAACATTTCCATGTCCGATAGTTTTTGTTCCTGTAATTCCTCCAGAAGAACGAGTAGATTTTATATTACAGAACATGAAATGATCAAAATAACCACAAGTAAAAAATATAAAAAATATGGAACATCACAATCATCACCATTCAAACCATAAAAATTCGGATAGTCACGACAAACATGCAGGACATAATGTTTCTGATTTTTGGAAGCGATTTGTAATCTGCACCATAATATCCATTCCAGTGCTTGCTTTGTCACAAATGCTGCAGCAGTGGCTAGGTTTTGAATTGGCTTTTCCCGGAGATAAATATGTCTTAGCTATTCTTTCAACCTTCATTTTTATTTATGGTGGTTACCCTTTCCTCAAAGGACTTTATGATGAAATAAAAGACAATGCAATTGGTATGATGACTTTAATCGGTGTGGCTATTTCTGTAGCTTGGGCATATAGTGTTGCCATCACTTTCGGGTTAAAAGGTATGGATTTTTATTGGGAAATGGCTACCCTGATAGATATCATGCTCATCGGGCATTACTTTGAAATGAAATCGGTTATGGGAGCATCCCGATCATTAGAGTTATTGGTGAAGATGATGCCTTCAACTGCACATCATTTGGTAGATGGAGAAATTCATGAAATGCCTGTTGGAGATTTAAAAATTGGGGATATGATTCGAGTTAAACCGGGAGAAAAAGTTCCGGTAGATGGTATTGTTACAGATGGAGAAAGTTACCTTGATGAGAGCATGCTTACAGGCGAAAGCCAACCTGTTAAAAAAGAAAAAGATAGCAAAGTGATAGGTGGAGCAGTTAATGGAAACGGTTCTCTTACTATAAAAGTAGAAAGTACTGGAAAGGATAATTACCTCAATAAAGTAATTAAATTGGTAGAAGAAGCTCAAAAGGTAAAATCTAAAACACAAAATTTTGCTGATCGTGCAGCAAAGGTATTGACATTTGTTGCGTTGGGCGGTGGTATAATTACGCTTGTAGTTTGGTTGTTATTGGGTTTTCCTTTTGTGTTTGCATTAGAGAGAATGGTTACGGTAATGGTTATTTCCTGCCCTCATGCCTTGGGTTTGGCTGTGCCTTTAGTGGTAGCCATTTCTACCTCTATTTCTGCTCAAAAAGGATTGCTTATTCGTAACCGAACAGCTTTTGAAAACGCACGGTTAATTACAACTATTATTTTTGATAAAACCGGAACACTTACAAAAGGCTCACACGAATTGCGAGAAGTAAAAGTATTGGACTCAAATTTTGATGAAAATGAATTACTACGCTTGGCAGCTGGCATAGAACAACATTCCGAACATTATATTGCAGCTGGTTTGATGCGAAAAGTGAAAGAGCTAAACATCGAAATTCCGACATCAGATAAATTCAAATACCTCCCTGGTAAAGGCTTAGAAGGGATTGTAGAAGGTAAAAATATAAAAGTAGTAGGGCCTAATTATCTGAAAGAACAGAATATTAGTATTACTGATAATGAAGATGAATTTACAGGAACAGTAGTTTATATGTTGATAGAAAAAGAAGTAATAGGTTATTTTACTTTTTCCGACCAAATAAGAGAGAGTTCTTTTGAAGCTATTCAAATACTTAAAGAAGCGGGAATAAAAAATTTACTACTTACGGGCGACAACGAAAAAGTAGCACAAAAAGTAAGCGATGAATTAAAAATGGACGGTTTTTTAGCCAATGTTTTGCCGCATGAAAAATTAGAAAAAGTAAAAAAGCTGCAAGAAAAAAGTGAATTTGTAGCAATGACAGGAGATGGAGTAAATGATGCTCCTGCATTGGCACAAGCAGATGTAGGTATTGCGGTAGGCTCAGGAACAGATGTGGCAGCAGAAACAGCAGACATTATTTTAGTAAACTCCGATCCAAAAGATATTGCCAACCTGATTTTATTTGGTAAAGCCACTTATAATAAAATGATACAAAACTTATGGTGGGCAGCTGGTTACAACATTCTTGCAATTCCTTTGGCAGCAGGTGTTTTGTATCAATGGAACATCATGCTTAGTCCGGCTGTAGGGGCCGTATTAATGAGTTTAAGTACCATTGTTGTGGCAATAAATGCTCAACTTTTAAAAGTCAAAATGAAATGAAAGGTTTTCGTCATATAACACAAACAGAATGAAGATAACTAAAAATATAGATAAATTAGGCACGGTTGGACTTTTCCTAACGGCTATTTTTTCGCCTTGCTGTTTTCCCTTATTTGCTTTTGCTGCATCGACTTTAGGTCTCGGAAGTTTTGAGCTTTTTGGAGGGTGGGCGATGTGGATTTTTCAGGCGATGGTTATTATCGCAATTTTCGGGCTTTACATTTCGTATTGCAAGCACAAATGTTTATATCCATTACTTGTTGCAATACCAAGTGGGCTTCTTATATTTTATGGTTATCATTTCAACGATAGTGATTGTTGGTCATATTTCCTATATGCAGGAATGTTTGGACTATTAGCCGCAACAATATGGAACTATAGAAGGAACAAAATTCATGGAAATTGTAATACTTGTATAACATACGAAGGAAAAGAAGTAGAATTAAAATCAACCATTACCTGTCCGCAGTGCAGACACAAGAAAGAGGAACTAATGCCGACAGATGCCTGTCAATATTTTTATGAATGTGAAAAATGTAAAACAGTTATAAAGCCGAAACAAGGTGATTGTTGTGTGTATTGTAGTTACGGTAGCGTTAATTGCCCACCTATTCAAGCAGGCAATAATTGTTGTTAAATTACTTTAAAGAAAAAAGCATAAAAAGTAAGCTAAATAATAATTAATTTTATATATTATAAAAATCAAAAGAACATGAAAAAAGCAATTTTAATTATCGGAACAGCAATGTTATTCATTGCAGGAAGTACTATGTTTTCAGCTTGTGGAAACTCAGAAACAAAACATAATGAAGAAATGAGTCATGATGAAAATATGGAAATGACTGATGAGCATGCAGAACATGCACATTATCAGTGCCCGATGAAGTGTGAAGGAGAGAAAACTTATGAAGAACCTGGTATTTGTCCTGTTTGTGAAATGGATTTAAAAGAAATAGAGAAATAAAAGTTTATTCCTTTTCTTTTTTATCATAATCTAATTTTCCTCCCCAAAAACGCATTTGCTGGAGGGTCCAATTTATTCTTCCATTTAAATATGGGCTAGGATATTTTGCGTTATATTTTAAAGGGCTAGGTAAAACAACCGCCAAGGTAGCTGCTTGTCGTTTGTTTATTTTTGCCGCTGAGGTGTTGAAATAAGCTTTAGAGGCAGCTTCTGCTCCATAAATGCCTTTACCCATTTCGGCAATATTCAAATAAACTTCCATAATGCGTTCTTTGCTCCAAATGGTTTCTATTAAAAAAGTAAAATAAACTTCAAAACCTTTTCTTACCCAACTTCTTCCGGGCCATAAAAACACATTTTTGGCAGTTTGTTGACTAATGGTGCTTGCTCCTCTTTTTCGTTTACTTTTTTCATTGTGTTTAATGGCTTTTTGTATTGCTCCAAAATCAAAACCATGGTGCTTTAAAAAATTTTGATCTTCAGTACAAACTACTGCTAGTTGCAAGTCGGGAGAAATTTCCGATAAAGGCTTCCAGGTTTTTTCCATTTTCACGGGCTTACCTTCCATTTTTTGCTCTACAGCTCTAATAACCATTAGCGGAGTAAAATAAACTGGCACCCAACGGAGTATAATTACCATTCCTATTGTGATGGCAAAATACCAAAGCATAAACTTGCCTAACCAACGGAAAATTTTTTTCATAGAAATAGGTTATAAAATACGAAGCAAAAGTAATATTTAAAAAGGTTCATTACTTTCCTCTAGGATGAAAATCTAAGATAGCTTGACGCAGGTAAGCATTATCTAAATGCGTATAAATTTCTGTAGTTGTTATTGATTCGTGTCCGAGCATTTCTTGTATAGCTCGTAAGTCAGCGCCTCCTTCAACTAAATGTGTGGCAAAAGAATGTCGGAAAGTATGTGGACTTACCGCTTTATTAATGCCAGCTTTTTGAGTTAAGTTTTTTATGATGGTAAATATCATTACACGAGTAAGTTGTTTTCCCCTTCTGTTTAAGAAGAGAACATCTTCGCTAGCTTTATCTATTTTTGGAAGATGATTTCTAACATGCTCTATATAAATGTTAATGTGTTTTACAGCGGTTCCGCCTATAGGGGTTATTCTTTCTTTATCACCCTTGCCAATAACTCTAACAAAACCTTCGTCCAATAACAAATGAGATATTTTTAGTCCAATTAATTCAGAAACCCGTAAACCACAGCTGTATATTGTTTCTAAAATGGCTTTATTTCTTAATCCTTCAGGAGTGCTGAGGTCAATAGCAGCAATAATATTATCTATTTCTTCAATAGTAAGTACTTCTGGTAGCTTTCTGCCAATTTTTGGTGTTTCAATTAATTCTATAGGAGAAACAGTAACCATTTCCTCCAGTAATAAATAATTATAAAATGCTTTAATTCCCGAAATAATTCTAGATTGACTTCTAGCATTTAAACCAATTTCGCTTACCCATTTTAGAAAAGATTCTATGTGGTTTTGTTTAACTTTTTCTGGAGACAGTTTGATGTTATTCATGTCTAGAAATTGAAAGAGTTTTTCAACATCCGCAATATAAGCATCTACAGAATTTTTAGCCAACGATTTTTCCAGTTGAAGGTAAGCTTTAAATCCTTTTATGGTGGGATTCCAGTTCATTTATAGCTTTAATCGTTATCTTTTTTAAAATTACAAATGAATAATTATAATTGTTTTAATAATTAATCACCTGCTGTTCCATGTTTTCAGGTAAAGCTCTTTCTTCATATTGCTGTGTTCTCAGTTGAGGTTCAAACCCAGCTTCTTTAATGGCTTTTTGTATGCCATCAGCAGTAAACCTATGAGGAGCTCCAGCTGCTGAAACTACATTTTCTTCAATCATAATAGAACCAAAATCATTAGCTCCAGCATGCAAACAAATTTGTGCTGTTTTTTCTCCAACCGTTAACCAAGAAGCTTGTATATTTTCAATATTAGGCAACATAATTCTACTTAGGGCAATCATTCTAATATACTCATCATCAGTAACGTTATTAGAAACACCTTTTACTCTTTTTAATAAAGTTCCATCATCCATAAAAGGCCACGGAATAAAAGCTATAAACCCTTTAGCATCGGTAGGTTTTTCTGCTTGCACTTCTCTTAGCCAAACCAAATGTTCAAAACGTTCTTCTAGTGTTTCTATATGTCCAAACATCATGGTGGCAGATGTGGTAATGTTTAACTGATGAGCTGCACGCATTACATCTAACCATTCTCTTCCTGTACATTTTCCTTTAGAAATTAACCTCCTAACCCTGTCGTTTAATATTTCTGCGCCAGCTCCTGGTAAGGAGTCTAACCCAGCTTCTTTTAATGCTGTTAAAACTTCTGTATGAGATAATCCTTCTAGTTTGCTTATATGAGCAATTTCAGGTGGACCTAAAGCGTGTAATTTAATATTAGGAAACATTTCTTTAATACCTCTAAAAGTATCACAGTAAAATTTTAATCCTAAGTCTGGATGGTGACCTCCTTGCAACAACAACTGTTCTCCGCCATAACGTATGGTTTCTTCAATTTTAACTTTATATTCTTCCATAGAAGTTATGTAAGCTTCATCATGCCCAGGAATACGGTAAAAGTTACAAAACTTACAATTAGCGATACAAACATTGGTAGTATTTAAGTTTCTATCAATTATCCAAGTAACCTTATTGGAGTTATTTTTCTTTTCCTTACGCAGTTCGTTGGCTACTAACATTAATTCTGCTGTCGGGGTATTTTTAAAAAGAAAAATACCTTCTTCAGCTGTTAAAAATTCAGAACGTAAGGCTTTTTCTAAGAGTTGGGCTGTTTGCATTATTTTGTTTTATTATTCCTAATTTCGCTTTTCAAAATTACGATAAAAATACGATGGAATTTAAAAAAGCGAGCAAATTAGACCCTAAAGAAAACTTGATTTTTCTTATCACAAATGAAAAAGAATTACCAACAACATCTTTTACAAAAGAAGAGCTTTCTTTTATAAAAAAGGAATTGAAAAATGAACAAAAACAAGTTGAAATAAATAGGCTAAACGCTTATGTGTTTGTTGTTTTATGTGATAAAGAGAATGACTATAAGGCTGCTGAGAAAATTAGAATTGCTGCAAGTAACTTGTTAACTACATTAAACAATAAGAAAATACAATCAGCTACATTAATAGGTGATGATATTAAAATTACTCCCTTTATTGAAGGAATAGGGTTAGCTAATTATCAATTTTTAAAATATTATTCTGATAAAAAAGTAAACACTTTTAAAACACTAAGCTATTTTACAAAGAGCAAAACTGACAATATAAAAGAGACTCAAGCTGTAGTTGAAGCTACCAATTTCGCTAAAGATTTGGTAAATGAACCTTTGTCTTATTTAACAGCAACACAACTTTCTAAAGAAATAAAGTCATATGGAAAAGCTTATGGTTTCAAAGTGGAAGTATTAAATAAAGCTAAAATTGAAGCCTTAAAAATGGGTGGATTATTAGCTGTAAATAGAGGTAGTATTGATCCGCCAACATTTTCTATTTTAGAATGGAAACCAGCTAAAGCAAAAAATAAAAAACCTATAGTTTTAGTGGGTAAAGGAGTGGTTTATGACACAGGAGGATTAAGTTTAAAACCTACACCTAATTCTATGGATATGATGAAGTGTGATATGGGCGGGGCTGCTGCTGTTATTGGAGCCATGGTTGCTATTGCTAAGAACAAATTACCATACCATGTAATTGTTTTGGTTCCGGCTACAGATAACAGACCAGGAGGAAATGCTTATGTTCCTGGTGATGTTATTAAAATGTATAACGGAAAAACAGTAGAGGTATTAAATACGGATGCTGAAGGAAGAATGATTTTAGCAGACGCATTAAGTTATGCTGATAAATACCAACCAGAATTAGTAATTGATGCAGCCACATTAACTGGAGCTGCTGCAGGTGCAATTGGGCATTATGGTGTGGTTGCTATGGGAAATACTCCTGAAGAAACCATGAGTAAGCTTAAAGAAAGTGGCAACAGTACTTATGAACGTATAGTTGAGTTTCCATTTTGGGATGAATATAATGAACAATTAAAATCTTCTATAGCTGATCTTACGAATTTAGGTAATGGAGCAGGAGGAGCAATTACAGCAGGTAAATTTTTAGAGAATTTTACTAACGCTCCTTATATCCACTTAGATATTGCGGGACCAGCATTTATTAAAAAACAAATTAATTATTTATCTCAAGGTGGTACTGGTGTTGGTGTAAGATTGTTATATGATTTTATTAAAAATTATTAAAAGTTTATAGGCTATGTCACAAAAAACAAACGAAAAAACAAGAATTGGTATAAGCATTGGCGATATTAATGGTATTGGTATTGAGATTATCATTAAAACATTTACGGATAACAGAATGCTTGATTTTTGTACGCCCGTTGTTTATGGTTCTTCAAAAATAACTTCTATACATAGAAAGACATTAGAAGCAACAGATTTTAATTTTAATAAAATTAATAAGATAGAAGAAGCGTCTCCTAAAAAAGTAAACTTGTTAGAATGTTGGAAAGATGATGTAGAAATTGAGTTTGGTAAACCAACAACGCTTGCTGGAAAATATGCATTTTTATCGCTTGAAGCTGCTACAAATGATTTGCTTGAAGGAAAGATTGATGCTTTGGTAACTGCCCCTATCAATAAAGATACTATTCAGTCTGATGATTTTAACTTTAAAGGACATACAGAGTACTTGGAAGCAAAAGCGAATGGAGAGTCTATTATGTTGCTTACAAGCGAAAATTTGAAGGTAGGAATTGCTACGAATCATATTCCGGTTTCAAGTATTGCTTCATCATTAAGTGCAGATGCTATTTTTTCTAAGCTTAAAACACTTAATAAGACATTGGTGCAGGATTTTCTATTAACCTCCCCGAAAATTGCTGTATTAGGCTTAAATCCGCATGCAGGAGATAATGGTTTAATAGGAAGTGAAGAAAAACAAATTATAATTCCTGCTATTAATAATGCAAAAAGTATAGGCATTAATGCTTTTGGACCTTATCCTGCTGATGGATTTTTTGGTTCAGGAAGTTATAAAAAGTTTGATGCTATCTTAGCAATGTATCACGATCAAGGGCTAATTCCATTTAAAACCTTGTCTTTTGGTGAAGGAGTTAATTTTACTGCGGGATTAACTATTATTAGAACTTCTCCAGATCATGGAGTGGCTTATGAAATAGCTGGTAAAAATTTAGCTTCTGAAAGTTCATTTAGAACTGCTGTTTATTTAGCGTGTGATATTGCTAAAAACCGTCAATTGTCTGAAGAAATTAATAACGATAAGTTAAAAATCAAAAAATAAACACTAAATACTTGATATTCAGTGTTTTGAAATAAATTTGATTTCCTGAGTTTTTTCTAAAAATTAATGATAGTACCCTACAAAAGGGTTTGCTTGTTTTAAATCGCCTAATTTTAGCTTATTTTAAAAAAGACACTAATTTTTTGTTTAAAAGTTGTTTTTTTGTTTGTTGAACCGTTGAAACAGATGATTGGTTAGTTTTAATACAATTAATTTTCTCAGGATAGAATAAAAAAAGCAGAACCAAAATTAGCCCTGCTTTTTTTGTTTCACGTGAAACAATTTATGATTTTGTTTTAAATTTTACCTTCCCATGTAAACCATCAAAACAGAAACATCTGATGGAGAAACACCACTAATTCTTGATGCTTGTCCGATAGTTGAAGGTTTTATTTTGGTAAGTTTATCTACTGCTTCAGCAGACAAAGATCCAAGTTTAGTGTAGTCAATGGTATCATGAATTTTAATGTCATCCAATCTGGATATTTTGTCTGCTACTTCTTTTTCTCTTTTTATATAGCCTTCGTACTTCATTAAAATTTCAGCACTTTCTAATACATCTTCTGTATATAAATTAGTTTCATCTGATAATCTGGTATTGCATAAGCTCAATTCTTTTATAGCAATATTTGGTCTTGTTATAACAGAAATGGCTTTTACTTTTTGTTTTAAAGGCGAAGAATTTTGTTGTTCTAAATACGAATTTACTTCTTTAGGTAAGATAGAAACTTCTTCAAATCGCTTGATAATTTTCTCAATATGTTGTTTCTTTTCTTCAACTTTTTTCATTCTTAACTCAGAAGCCAAGCCTAATTTATATCCTTTTTCGGTCAGGCGAACATCTGCATTATCTTGTCTTAAAAGTATTCTATACTCTGCTCTTGAAGTAAACATCCTATAAGGCTCGTTTGTGCCTTTGTTGATTAAATCATCTATTAAAACACCTATATAAGCTTCGTCTCTATTTAAAATAAAAGCTTCTTTTTCGTTTGTTTTTAAATGAGCGTTTATTCCAGCCATTAAACCTTGTCCTGCAGCTTCTTCGTAACCGGTAGTTCCGTTTATTTGTCCAGCAAAATATAAGTTCTCAACTAATTTAGTTTCTAATGTGTTTTTAAGTTGTGTAGGCTGAAAAAAGTCATATTCTATGGCATACCCCGGCCTAAACATTAACGCTTTTTCAAAACCAGGAATTAATTGCATGGCTTTATATTGAACATCTTCTGGCAATGAAGTAGAAAATCCATTTAAATAAATTTCAACAGTATTCCAACCTTCCGGTTCAACAAATAATTGGTGTCTTTCTCTTTCAGAAAAACGTACAATTTTGTCCTCAATAGAGGGGCAATATCTTGGGCCTAGACCTTGAATTCTTCCTGAAAACATAGGTGATTTTTCAAAGCCTGTTTGTAAGACATCGTGTACATTTTGGTTGGTGTAGGCAATATGACAACTTCTTTGTTTGGTAAGTTTGGTGGTAGTGTCTAAATAAGAAAAAGTACTAGGATTTTTGTCACCAGGTTGTTCTTCCATTTTAGAGTAATCAATGCTTCTTCCATCAACTCGCGGTGGGGTTCCTGTTTTCATTCTTCCCGATTCAAAACCATAATTTACCAATTGTTCTGTTAATCCTTTTGATGGTCTTGCTCCTGCTCTTCCCCCTCCAAATTGTTTTTCTCCGATATGAATTAAGCCATTTAAGAAAGTTCCATTAGTTAGAATTACGGCTTTAGATTTAAACTCAATTCCAATTTGAGTTTTAACACCAACACATTTTCCATCTTCAAAAATTAATTCATTTACCATGTCTTGCCAAAAGAAAACATTAGGAGTATTTTCTAACATTAATCTCCACTCTTTTGAAAAGAGCATACGGTCGTTTTGTGTTCTTGGACTCCAAACGGCTGGTCCTTTAGATCTGTTTAGCATTTTAAACTGAATAGCACTTTTGTCGCTTACTAAGCCAGAATAGCCTCCTAAAGCATCAATTTCTCTAACTATTTGACCTTTGGCTATACCTCCCATTGCAGGATTGCATGACATTTGGGCTATAGCATCCATATTCATGGTAATCAAAAGCGTTTTTGAACCAAGGTTTGCTGCTGCAGCTGCCGCTTCACAACCTGCATGTCCGCCTCCAACTACTATTATATCATATTGATTGTTCATATAAATTAATTATGTTTCACGTGAAACATTATTGAGTTTAAAATATTTTTTGTGGGATTTATAAAGTTAACTGTCACTTATTTGAGTACAAAGTTAAGTAAAAATCTTCCTTCTCTGTCATTATTTTTTTATCCTTGGGAGATTTGTCTTTATAGCCTAATAAATGTAATACACCATGAATTATTATTCTAAATAATTCATTATCAATGTTTTGATTAAATTTTATAGCGTTTTCTTTAACCCTTTCTATGCTTATAAAAATATCTCCAGAAACCACATCGTTTTCACAGTAGTCAAATGTGATGATATCCGTGAACGTATCATGTTTTAGGTATTCTTGGTTAATTTTATGGAGATAGTCGTCAGAACAGCATATAAAAGCCATTTCTCCGAGTTTTTTAGTTTCATCGGCAATAGCAGTTTTAATTACAGATTTGATGTGATTTTTATTCTTAACGGTATAAGAAATGTCTTCTGTGTGGAAAGTTATAGCACTCAAGGGATATTAATTTGAAGATAAACAGAATGTCAATTTTACAATACTACCATTGTTTTCAAAGGCAAATTTGTCAGCTAAATTTTGCATTAAAAAAACACCTCTGCCGTTTGTATTTAAAATGTTTTCCGGTAAGGTTGGATCTGGTATCTTTTCGTAATCAAAACCATTTCCTTGATCTTTTACAATAAATAACACTTCATCATCAGACACTTCATATTCAATTATAACTAATTTATCTGCTTTATACCCATTACCATGTTGGATGGCGTTGTTTACAGCCTCTGTAAGAGCTATTAAAATATTTCCATAACAATCTTGTGTTATTTCTCTTTTTTCACAAAAAGCATCTATAAACTGTTCTATTTCTAAAACACTTTCTTTATTGGATGCTAATTGGATTCTTTGGAGGGTCATTGCTGTTGTCATCTGTTTATTTCTTGAAAATATTGTGTTACCTTATTCTTATAAAATTGAGTCAAATTAGGAGGTGTTGTCTGAAGTAACTCTACTTCACCCTCCTTTTGTTTGTTATACTCAAAAAATAAATTTGGGTTACTATTTTCAACAGTTTTTCCTTCTTTAGACTCTCTTTTGTCGTCCCACTCCCTTTCTCGTTCAGCTTTTTCAGATTCCAACAATCGGGTTAAAATCTCTTGCTGACGGTTTAATGTTTCTTGTGTGATGCGTTTGTTTACGATATCTTTTTCATTTTCTTCCATTAATTTAGACATACCTTCAGTACCTTGAGCACCTTTGTTTTTAAGCTTTTGCAGTTCTTGTCTTATTTTAGCTTGTTGAGCCGCCATTTTTGCTAACGATTCGCTTGTTCCCATTCCTCCCGGCATCATAGAACCTTCTCCTGGTTTTTGCCCTGGTTTTTTACCACCCGGTTTTTGCCCTTCTTTCAATGCTTTTTCCATTTGCTCTAATTGTTTGCTCAGTTGTTCTTGCATCTTTTTAAGGCTGCCCATATTTCCAGGGCCTGATTTGGGTTTGCCATTTCCTCCTGGATTATCACAACTTCCTTCACCTTGCTTTTGAGCTTGTTGTTGCATTTGTTGTAATGCTTCATCAAAAAGTAATGCCAAGTTGTTTAGTGAAGTCATAACATATTGTTGACGAGCAGCAGTCATAGGTTTCATTCTTTCGCTCATAAACTCAAGCGTTTTGTTCATGTTAGTATTAATAAGATTAATTTCTTTATTGACTACAGATTCTAATTGAACAACACGCTTTGAAAGTGCAAAAAGTGAATCTTCTATCATTTTAGCATCATCTTTTAATTTTTTCTGTTTTTGAGCCAGTTTAACATATTCAGGACTTTGAGGGTTGGTAGCTTTATAGGTTTCCATTAAAGCTTCTTGTTCAAAAGAAAGATGAACTAAATTATCTAACAATTGTCTTAACGACTCCATATCTTCGCTTTGGTCTGCTGCTTGAGATTGTAATGATGCCATTTTTTCTGACATTTCTTTCATTTTTTGAGCAGCACTTTTTTGACTTTTAGAAGCTTTACTGCTTTTTTTGTTTTCCAATTGCTCTGAACTTTCTTGCATATCTTTAGCAATAGATTCTTTCTCCTCTTTGTTATCTTCCATTCCATTTGGACGTTCCAATTCTTCATCCATTTTTTTCAACTCATCCATTTCTTTAGAAAGTTCATCAAATTCTTTATTCAAGTCATCTTGTTTTTCTTTTAATTCCTCGCTATTGGCATCTTTATTTTCAGATTCTTCAGCTAGTTTTTCTTGTTTTTCAGCTAACTCATCCATTTTAGATTTTACATCATCTAATTTTTGTTGAAATTCCATTTGTTTAAACAATTCTAACGAACGATCTAGTTCTTTCTCTAAGTCTTTATTAGAAAGCTCCATTTTTTCCAATTCTTCTTCCAATAAGCTTTTATCCAAACGCTCCATCATTTCCTGTAATTTCTCCATCATTTCCTTCATCTCATCGGTCATTAACTCATCAAACAGCTTTTGTAATTGCTCTTGTTTTTGCAATAATTCTTCGTTGTATTGTTTGTATTCGTTTTGCTGCATGTTGTTTTTCTGATTTTCTTCTTCAATTTTTTCTACTCGTTCTTGAAGTTCTTTTTGCTTTTCGAGCAATTCTTTCATTTTTTGCTTTTCTTCCCATCCAATTTCTTTTTTCTCATGTAATTTCTCTTTCAATTTTTGTAATTCTTTTTGGATATCTTTTGCTTCGGCAATGCTTTCACTTAAATCTGATTTAATTTTATTATTGTTTCCATTAGTAATTTCATCTCTTTCTTTGGTGGTTTTAGACTTGAAAGTTTTTAATGCCGAGCGAGCAGATTTTGCTCCATGTATGCCATCATTATCCCAAATTTCAAAGTAATATTCTAGTTCTTCTCCGGGATATAACCCGATTTCTTTTAAGTTCCAGTAATAGAAAAATTCCTCGCTAACATTGGCTTTATTAAAAGGAATAGTAAATGAGTTAAGCTTATTTCTTTCAGGAAGGCTGTCGTTTTTGGTTTTTATTCTGTAGTTAAAATTTAATTTAGTAAAACCATAATCATCGCTAATTAAGCCTTTAAAGTAGACTTTTTCTTCACTTACTGAATCTCTTTTTTCTTGAATTTCTATGGCTGGATATTGGTCTTTAACCACCTGAAGAGCATACAAAACAGTATCACTATTGGCAACAAAATTGTTTTTTGGCAAAAAGCCATATTTTTTAGATTGTGAAGCATTTAAGTTAAATACCACTTGTTCGTTTTTAATTGCTAAATCCATCACACTATCACCTAAAATAAAATGTAAAAAATCAGCATCTTCGGTAGAAAAGTTCCATTGAATTTTAGTGCCTTCAGGAACAATTAAATCTCCCGAATTTGAAAGTGTTTCGTCTGTTTTTTTGGTATAATTTGGATAATCTAATTTAATAGTAAAATTGTTTAGCGTAGGGTTGGGAATAACTTTTAAGTTAAACTCTTCAGAATAAAACCCAGAGGCATATAATTTAAAACTTTCTGATGCTTGAACATTTTTAAAGGTGTAAGCAAAGTTTCTATTATCTGTTTTTGATAGTGGATATTTTACACCATTTTTTTCTATATAAACTTTGTGTGGCAATTCATTTCCTGAGAGTAAAATATCTAAATCGAAATCGTTGTTTTTTAGTACCACCAACGATTTGTTTTCTACATTAAACTGAAAAGGAGCTATCGGTTGTATGTAAACATTGTGGTTAAGCAATCTGTTGGTTCCTTCTGTAAAAATAGTTGGAGAAATTACTCCAATTAATAATGCGGTTAACAAAGGAATCGCTATCCATTTAAGGTATTTTTTGTTTTCGCTAAACTGTATAGCGTTAGAAAAAGGTACAGGAGTTAGCTCAACAGATTTTTGTTCTATACTTGCCCAAACAAGTTGGTTATTGTTTTGGGTAAATGCTTTCTGTTCTTCTAACTGTAATACATTTATCAGTTTATCTCTTACCTCATCAAAATGATTACCTATAATAGATGCTGCTTGCTTATGATTAATAATTTCGCCAAACTGATACAATTTTAGCAGCGGAATTACTATAAAATAGGCTAATACATATAGGGCACTTAATATAAAAGTGTAAAATAAAATGGTTCTTCCTAATGTATTAAACTGAATAAAATATTCGGCAACAGTAATAAAGAGAAAGGCAGCCATGAGCAAGCCAAAAGCATAAATACCGCCTTTAATTAAGCGGTTTTTGTAATACTTCCTGATGAAAGCATCCAACTTTTGAATTAATATATGGTAGTTGTTTTTGCTCATGTGTTTACCCCAAACGTAAAACTTGTTTTTTTGTTTTGATTTTAAGCTTGTTTAACAAATGCATCTATAGCAAGCTCATAAGAAGTTAATCCGAAACCGGAAATTGTTCCCCAACAATGTTTAGCCATATATGAATG
Organism: Flavobacteriales bacterium; assembly: GCA_026196775.1. GTDB lineage: Bacteria > Bacteroidota > Bacteroidia > Flavobacteriales_E > Vicingaceae > BRH-c54. The sequence continues at coordinate 71,539 of JAPHUD010000033.1, read as the reverse complement.
GTGTCTAAAACTTTCTCTGGCATAAATGTTAGAAATATGCACTTCAATTACGCGTGTTTTAATGGCAGCAATCGCATCTGCTATGGCTATTGATGTATGCGTGTACGCTCCGGCATTTAATATAATTCCATTATAGGAAAACCCTGTTTCATGGAGTTTGTCAATAATTTCTCCTTCAATATTACTTTGAAAATAACTAATATCAGCCATAGGAAACTTTTTCTTTAGTTGCTCTAAAGATTCTTCGAAAGAGCTATTTCCATAAATTTCGGTTTCTCTTTTGCCTAATAGATTCAAATTTGGTCCGTTGATAATAATCAGTTGCATAAATAGTTGACGTTTGGTAACAAAGTTAGGATTTTTTTAAGATAAAGTTCACTAATCCCCCGAAGTGGTATTTTCCATCACACAAAGCCAATTCAGTACTGTCATATCGCTTTAGTACTGATAATTAGCTAAAAAAGATTTTTAATTAAATAGATTTATTACATTTGGGGTAAAGATACAGTGCGGATAAACGTACCAGTACGTTTATCCGCATGTTGTAGGGCATAAAACACAGACTGCAAAACATGAAGCATAAGTTGATTAATAAAAAATATAAAACGCCAATTGGAGTAGTGAATTGCGGTCTAACAAGCGATAAGTCATCGATTGAATTGATTGAAAATAAGACTTATGAAAATGGGCAATCGGAGATGTATAAAACGGATAGTTTTCAAATAGAGCTGATAGAGTTTAAAATTCGGACTCCTTTATACAATGGCGATACCTTGACTGATTCGCAAGGGTGGATTTGGCGGATTACAAAACAACGAGCCGATTTGGGATCAATCCAACTTAATTGCAATCTTATTGACTTTGATTCAAACACCGATTTTGACACAGCAACAGGAGAACACCTTGACGCAATTGAAGCGAGTAATAGTGACTGGATTTTACATATAGGAACAGAGGATGGCGAAATAATGAATTGGAGAGCAAAAGAAAATGATTGGTTTCCTGACCGCCTTCAAGACAAAGTGAATTTTTATCAGTCGATTACTGAAATGGAAAAGAACGGATTTAAAACAAAAATTCCTGATTTGAAATTAAATGAAAGACTTCATATCCAATACATTTGTGCCTATGATAAAAAACCTGAGGATGTGAATAAGGTTAATACTTGGCTTGCTGTGGATGAATTTAAAAGGAAACTTGAAAATTGGATAGGAATATGGAGTGAATGAATTACGCCCTACAACAATGTGTATAGTGCATGCGGGTTTCAGTGGTTTTCGAGCGTTTGTAGCTCGTAAAAAAAAGTTGGTGTAAACTGACAGGAAATCGCTTCGTAATCCCGCACGACACCATACACTAACCGTTGTACAGCATTTAAAAGAACATGGAACTAATCGACAATTTATCTGACGACAAGAATCATAAAGAGATAATCCTCGACATGATTAAAGAATCGGACGAACTGTTTATTACAAGTCCATATTTAATGAGAGATTTCAATGTGCTTTTCAATAACGACATACTTGAAAGAATAAAAAGGATAAATCTCATAACAACACTACAACCGAACTCTCTTGACCAAATCAAAAAAGTATTTTCACTCAAATCACTAATTGAAATTCCAAAAATCAAATCAGGAGAAATTGAATGCAAAATTTCATTGAATAATAAGCTTCATGGGAAAATCTACATTTTTAAAAATGCAGACACTTATTTGGGTGGAATAGTCACTTCTGCAAACTTTACGGATAACGGACTTTATCTAAATCATGAATGGGGAATTCGTATAACAGATGAAGTCAATCTTCGAAGACTTGAAGAATCAATTAAAAGCACAATCGAACCACAATTTGAGTATTTATCCCATAAGAGCATTTTAAGATTATTAAAGCATTTAAACTCTTTTATAAATTCTGACGGTGAACCAATTGACCAAGAAATTGACCTAGATTTAACTGAGCACTTAGAAACTGAAGAATCTGAAAAAAAGAAATCAGAATCAAAAGGAAGTGGTAATTCAAATAGAACTTACGAATACAAAATAACTGAACAGTACTTAGAATCTTGGCAAGAATATTTTGAAGAGTTTCTTGAGTTTAAAAAGAAAAATAATGAAGTAACGGTTCCTAGAGATTACGAAAATCCTTCGTTATACACTTGGTACAGAAAGCAAAAAATATTTAACGCAAACGGAACTATTCCAACCGAACACAAGCAAAAATTAGAACATGCAGGGTTCTATTTTGGTGATGGACATGAAATAAGGTGGGCAAGAATTTGGGAAGAGAATTATGAACTTCTACGAGCCTATTATGACGAATATGGTGATTCAGATGTTCCACACACTCGACACAGAGATGATGCTTTTTATTCCTTGGGCAATTGGGTTGCAACCCAGAAGACCTATTATAACAATGGTGTATTAAGTGATTACAAAATCGAAAAATTGAACGACCTTGATTTTATTTGGTCAAAAGAAAACACAGAATTTAATCCAATCAATAAACAATGGATGAGCAGATATGAAGAACTCAAAGAATGGGTAGAAATTCATGGTGACGCTCATGTGCCACAAACTAATCCTGATAAAATTCAAAACCCTTTGGGTAGGTGGTTAAATGACCAAAGGCACTTAAAACGAAAAGGAAGAAAAAAGTCAGATGGTTCAATTAGATATTTAGAAGACGAAAGAGTTGACTTACTCTTAGAAATCGGAGTTGACTTTGACCATGAAACGAATAAGCATATTGACTCATTTGAAAAGCAAATTCAAGAGTTTTTAAGTTACCGTTATCAATATCCTGACCTAAACCCTCCGACAGGGACGTTTAAAAAGGAAAGAGATAATTTGGCTCAGTGGAGACATAAGTTTGATAAGTTACCTGATTGGAAACAAAAAAGACTGAAAGAAGAAAAAATAATATAAAAACGCTGTACAACAACGCATATAGCTTATGGCGGGTGAACGGCTGCCTTCAAGGCTTTCGCTTAGTAGCTAGCTTTGGTTTCGGTGGACAGGAAAGTGCTTCGTAACCGCCACAAGCCATATGCAAACCGTTGGCAGTAATGTAATTCAAATTCACATTACACACGAACTGAATTATTTGTAAAGGACTTATCGCCAAAGATTTTCTTTCTGTGATGGATACCCCAATTATGTAATTCAAAAATGACTTTTTCCAGCGTTTTGGAATGCTCTGTAGGCATATATTCTGTTCTGACAGGAAAACCATTTAAAACAGTTCTTGTAATCAACTGGTTTTCTTCCAAATCTTTCAATTCCTTTGACAAAACTTTGGTACTTAACTTTGGAATACTTCTCTCTATTTCCCTAAAGTGCTTATTCCCTTCCCAAATTGAAATTAAGATTAAAAGTTTCCATTTACCACCTATTACATCTAAAGTGTCCCTTACAGGTAACAAGGCGGACATACACTCTTTATGTCCCTTTTTTTTCATATCTACTAATTTAATGATTACCTTGAAGTAACTGATTACCTACAGGTAGCTGATTACTATTGGTAATCAAAAATAGTTAATTTTGACATATTATTAACAACAACAATTGAAAAATGAAAAACAAGATTTTTACAGCTTTATGTATTCTATTCGGATTAATGATGATTAATTCAGGATTAAACAAATTCTTCAACTATATGCCTATGCCCGAAATGTCTGAAGAAATGATGCAAATCATGGGCGGATTTATGACAATTAAATGGATTTTTCCACTTGTAGCAATTATTGAAATCATTGGAGGTGCTTTAATAGCAATCCCAAAAACAAGAGCATTGGGAGCGCTAGTAATTCTTCCTGTTATGGTAGGAATATTTGTTCATCATTTAGTACACGACCTATCAGGAATTGGAATCGCATTAATACTATTCGCAATTAATATTTGGGCAATTGTTGCTAACTGGAATAAATACGAACCAATCATAAATGGTAAATAGAAAAAAATAAAAAAAGAATTCTTTTCTATGAGCAGGAAGTAATTAAAACACTACTGCCAACATTATATATAAGCCATAGCGGAGTTAATTCTTCACCAATGGCTTTTTTTGTATATTTATTGTCTGTATTAAACCGAAGAAATAGCATATAAATCCGCTACGGCTCATATACGAGACCGTTACAAGCAAAATGATTAAAGTCGAAGAAGGATATACTTTTAATTACTTTTTTTACGCATTACCATTAATCGCTCTTGGACTTTTTATGCTAAGTGTTCACTTCTCTATTACAATATTTTTCTTTATTCCAGCAATTGTGTTATTATTCGATAAAACTGGAACGTGTTTCGATAAGGAAAACCGAAAAATTGGACGTTATAGTTCTCTTTTAGGTAATACAACTACCAATTGGACAGATATCAAACACTACAATACAGCTGTACTTTCTTTTGAATTCATTAACCAAAAAATGAATAGTAGAGGAACTTCTGTAACTTCAAGAATTAAATCTTTTGAGCTTAAATTTTCTAATGATGAAGGAAGTAGCGATCTATTTCATACTTATACTAATTACAAAATAGCCAAGGAAGTTATGTATATTTTGAATACAGAATTTGATTTTGAGACTATCGATAAATACCTAGAAACTCAGAAAGCAGCTTTAAAAAGAAGAAAAAAGAGCAAATAATAACCCCTACACATCATGATTGTGTTCTCAAACACATTTCTAATACGTTCATTTATTTAACACACAACTTCTTAAACACTCCTAGCTACTTCCCACCGTTGTCGCAAGCGTACACGCTTGTGATAAAGTAGGAAGTTAAACCTCAACCTCAAACCTACCCCCTCACCATCCTTACATGCGGAATATCATCTTCTAAATATCCTTCTCCTTCCACTTTAAAGTTGTGGTTGGTATAAAAATTAATGAGGTATTGTTGTGCCGAAATAGCAATAGGTAAATTTTCCCAATGTTGCTCAATAAAACTAAAACATTGTTCCATCATTTTATCAGCAATTTTTTGTCTTCTAAATGCTTTTCTTACTGCTACTCTACCAATTATTACTTCGTTTTTCGGTTGGCTTGGAGGAATAATTCTCGCAACAGCTACTAATTCCTTATTTATTATTCCCAATACATGAAATGCAATTTTGTCTTTTTCATCTACTTCTTGGTAAGGGCAATTTTGTTCTACAACAAATACTGCTGTTCGCAAAGCAAAAACATCAAACAGTTCATCATTACTCAATTCATAAAAAGTAGCTATTTTCCAATTTATTTTCTCCATTCGAGCAAGTTTTCTGAGTTGGTTTTTATTTTACTATTGTCTATTAACCATTGTAATACTTTTATGGTTTTATCTTCACGAACGCCTTGTATTTTATTTGCCAAATCTGTTAATGTTAGCGGGTTTTCATGCAAAAAATCCTTTATTTGGTTGGATACGGTTGAAAACTCCATATCACTAAGTTCTAGTTTGTTTCTTTCTAAACAAATATCGCAAACACCACATCTGTAAGTGTCTTTTTCTCCAAAATAGGCTAACAAAATTTCACTTCGGCATTTGTGAGTAACCGAGGAATAGTAAATTACACTTTCCATTTTTTTAATAGCAACTTTTTTCCGTTCGTGATAATTAGCTGCCGAAATAGTTACATCTTTTATGTCTAACCTTGGTGTGGTGTAAGTTATTTGAGGCAATTGTGTTTGCTTTATATAATCTATAATTTGTTGGTTATGGAGGAAGTCTAATGCTTTTATAACTGTTTTCCTATCTGTAGAAAGTCTTTTTGCCAAATCATTCTCATCAATTTTAGTATAATTTTCAAACAATCCTGAATAGGAACGCAGCAATGTTTTTATAAAAAAATCGTACTTAGAGTTTTTTACCTGAAAATCGTACAACACTGTTTTGTTAACTTCAATTTTTATTCGTGAAGGTTGGTAATAAGCTTCTGACAAGATAATGTACCCCTCTTTTTCTAAAAATTTTAAGCAATTAAATACGGCAGTTATTTGAAAATTATATTGTTTACTAAAAGCTGCAATATCGAAATTATAATTTTCTGACAAAGCTGCTCCAATAGGAATTTGATAATAATTTGCTAATGCCTGATAAACTTGTTTTATAGTTTCTATGGGCGGAAAACTGCTAATAATTCGTTGTTCTAAATCCATTCTATCAGCCTGTTCTACCAACAAAATAGCATAGGCTTTTTTTTCATCTCTCCCTGCTCTTCCTGCTTCTTGAAAGTATGCTTCTAAAGAATCCGGCAAATCTAAATGCACTACTGTTCTAACATCAGGCTTGTCTATTCCCATCCCAAAAGCATTGGTAGAAACGATTACTCTAATTTTATTGTTTATCCAATCATGTTGCTTTCGGCTTCTTTCATCATTAATTAACCCTGCATGGTAAAAATCTGCAGAAACGCCATTTTGAATAAGAAAATGAGCAATCTCTTTGGTTTTTTTTCGACTTCTTACATACACTACAGAAGTGCCTTTAACTTTGTTTAAAATTTTAAGTAATCTATTCAGTTTGTCTTCTTCATTTAGTACCACATAAGAAAGGTTTTTTCGCTCAAAGCTTTTTTGTAATACGTTTTCTTTCTTAAAACCCAGTTGTTTTTGAATGTCTATTACCACCTCTGGCGTTGCTGTTGCAGTAAGTGCTAAAAAGGGCACATCAGGTTTTAATTCTCTAAGTTTTACAATGTTCATATAAGACGGACGAAAGTCATAGCCCCACTGAGAAATACAATGCGATTCATCTATGGCAAATAAATTCACATTCATTTTTTCTAACCGAGCTTTAAAAATATCAGTTTCTAACCTTTCGGGAGATACATATAAAAACTTCACATTTCCATAAACACAATTGTCTAAAGCAATATCTATTTCTCTTTTAGTCATCCCCGAATAAATAGCTACGGCTTTTATGTCTCTTTTTTGCAAGTTCTCCACCTGATCTTTCATTAAAGCAATAAGCGGAGAAATTACTACACAAATCCCTTCTTTAGCTAATCCGGGCACTTGAAAACAAATAGATTTTCCACCTCCTGTTGGCAATAAAGCCAATGTGTCTTCACCTTTTAATACAGCATTAATTATTTCTTCCTGTAAGGGTCGAAATGCTGAATATCCCCAATATTTTAGTAAGATTTGATGAATGTCCATAAACTACCTTAGCTGTATTTGCTTTTGTAAAAATACATAAACGTAAATTAAATAATTAAAATGAACCTTGAGCTTTTAAATATAGTCAATTTTTAATCATTTATTTTGTAATGTGAAATTCTAAATAAGTTTTAATACTTTTACATACAACAGAACAACGAAGCAATGAGCTCATTTTTAGCATTTATAAAACTTATTCGTTTACCTAACTTATTAATTATTGTATTAACGCAATATACTATTCGTTATGGGCTTATTTATGCTATCATAACCAACATGACAGATACTGGAGCAGTTAACTTTCTCCTATCGGAACTTAATTTTTTTCTATTAAGCTTATCTACGGTGCTTATTGCAGCAGCAGGTTATATAATTAATGATTATTTTGATGTGAAAATCGACAGGGTAAATAATCCTAAAGAAGTTTTAATAGGTAAACATATTAAAAGAAGAGTAGCAATGGGAGCTCACATTGTAATTAATTTCTTGGCAATATTTATAGCTATTTATGTTGCCTATACTATGGGAATGATAAAATTGGCAGCTATTCAAGTATTAGCAGTTGGAGCATTGTGGTATTATTCTGTTTCGTTTAAAAAACAATTGCTTACTGGAAATATTGTTGTAGCTTGCTTAGCAGCTTTAGTTCCTTTTGTAGCAGGTTTATATGAAATGCTACTACAATATCAAAATATTGATATTACCATAGCTAAGTTATTACCTTTTTACGAGAACATGTTAGATGTTAATGATATTAGAATATTAATCCATCAGAACTTTTCTATTATTATGAAATGGGTGTTAGGGTTTACATTATTTGCGTTCCTTAGTACCATGATTAGAGAAATAATTAAAGACATTGAAGATTATGAAGGAGACAGAAAATTTTATAGCAGAACCTTACCTATTATCTATGGTATAAATACCGCCAAAAAAGTATGTCAGTTCATTATTGTTATAATGATGGTTTTCTTAGCATATTTACAATACAGACAAATCTTGATTGGAGATACTTTTTCTCTACTTTACTTTTTAGTATTGGTACAGTTTCCTTTAGGCTATTTGTTTATTAAAATTAAAAAAGCTAACCAAAAAACCGATTACACTTTCATTAGCAAGATGATGAAGTTAATTATGTTATTCGGTATTGTTTACCTTGCTATTTTTAATTATATTATTTCTTCAGGTGGATTCTAAACTCAATAATTATCATTTAATTTTAGCTTCTAAATCACCTAGGAGACAACAACTACTTAAGGATATTGGAGTTGATTTTGAAATACGACTGAAAGAAGTTGATGAGGTTTATCCACCAACATTAAAAGGCAAAGAGGTAGCGTTATTTTTAAGTGATTTAAAGGCAAGTGCTTTTAAAAAAGACTTACAAGCCAAGGAGCTTTTACTTACTTCAGATACCATTGTTTGTTTAGGAGAAAAAATTCTTGGTAAACCTAAAAACAGGGAACATGCTATAGTAATGCTTGGAGAGTTATCTGGTAAAAAACATGAAGTAATTACTGCTGTAACGTTAACTTCAACCACTAAAAAACACTCTTTTGCTGTTTCTACAGAGGTTTACTTTAAACCCCTTACTTTAGAGGAAATTACCTATTACATTGATAATTATAAACCTTACGATAAAGCTGGTAGTTATGGCATCCAAGAATGGATAGGCTACATTGGTATTGAAAAAATTGTAGGCTCTTATTTCAATGTTATGGGATTGCCTGTAAAAGAAGTTTATGAAGAATTAATTAATTTTTAATCTCTCAAAATAGTAATGGTTCCTTTATGCACAGTGTTGTCTTTATCATTTAATTCTAAGATAAAGAAATAAGTTCCATCACTATGACCATCTCCACCCCAGTCGTTTTGATATCCTGTTTTTTCAAAAATTGTTTTCCCCCATCTATTCAAAACAATTAATTTATTATCAGGAAAAGCATGTAAGTTTTTAAATACTAAATTATCATTTACTCCATCGCCATTAGGTGTGAAAACGTTTGGAATTATCAATTCATTAATTACATCAATAATTAATGTGTCATAAGCCATACAACCTCCTGAATTAATAGATGTAAGCACTACAACATAAGTTCCATTTTCTAAATAAGTATGCGTTGGAGCAAAATCGGTGCTTGTATTTCCATCTCCAAAATCCCAAAAATAAGTAGTTGTATTTTGACTATTATTTGAAAAATTTACAATTAAAGGAGCAATTCCAGTTGTAGGGTCAGCACCTGCAACAGCAGTATGAATATTTACTGTATCAATATTTATACTTCCTGAAACGGTACATCCATTAGCATCCATAACTACGACCGAAACCATACCTCCAGGAAGGCTGTCGGCCGTTTGTGTTGTCTGATTATTTACCGACCATAAATAATTATAAGGAGCACTTCCTCCTACAACAACAGCTGTTGCTGTACCATCGTCCGTATTACAACTAGCAGATGTATGAGTAAGTGTTAAACTCATTGAGTCTGGATTAGTAATTTGTATAGTGTCAGTTACTGAACAACCTTGATTGTCTGAAGTTGTAACATAAACTATTCCCGAACTAAGACCTGTTTCTGTATTACTTGTATTAGCAGATGTTGACCAAGAATAAGAATATGGTGCAGTTCCTCCAGACGAGGTTAATGTAATAGCTCCATCATTTCCATTATGGCAAGTAATATTTGTTATTTGAATAGAATTTGAAATTGGTGCTGGCTGAGTAATTAACACATTTCCTGTTGACACACACCCATTTGAGTCTGTTACAGTTAAAGTATATTGCCCAACTGATAACCCTGAAGCACTTTGTGTTGTTTGAACAGGAGTAGTATTCCAGCTATAACTATAAGGGGTTGTTCCTCCACTTGCATTAGCTATAGCAGTCCCATCACTACCTCCATTACAAGTTGGCATGGCAGTCATTGTAGGGTTTGCTACTAATGTGTTAGGTTCAGTAATTACAACAGTTGCAACATAAATACAACCCACACTATCGGTTACAGTTACACTATAAGTTCCAGCGGCAAGTCCTGTAGCAGTTTGAGTTGTTTGTACAGGGTTGGTATTCCATGAATAAGTTACCGACCCTGTTCCTCCAGAGGTATTGGCGTAAGCAATCCCATCATTTCCTCCATTACATGAAACATTAAAGGAACTATCAATTGTGGCTTGTAAACTACTACCATTAGTTACAACAAAAGTAGTGTCTTTTGTACACCCAGAAACACTATCGGTTACTGTAACCATATAGCTTCCGGGGCCTAAATTTGAAATTGTCTGAGTAGTTTGAGTTGGAGTTGTATTCCAAGAATAACCGTAAGTTCCAGAGCCTCCATTTATGTTAACAGTAATAGAGCCTGTATTTGCAGTACAAGGTGGATTTGTAACAACAGAGTTTCCAAAATTAAAATTACCCGCTCCCACGGTAACATAAACAGTATCTGTAAATGGAATTCCTGCACAACCTCCAGTTACTGAGGCTACATAAGCTGTTGTTGTAGTTGGTGTTACTGTAACAGTTGGTCCTGTCGCCAAAATAGTTGAATTACCTACTTCTGTCCATTGAATATTATTTGGGTTACCTAAAATTATTGGAGAAAATGGAATTAAACTTTCTGTATAAGTAGTTCCATTCCACGAAAACTCTCTACCTTCATTATTAACTGTCCATTGAGAGTTTGCATTTCTACCTGTAACTACTGTTGCTTGTGTGCCTCCATTGTTATGTGTAGCATGTATTGCTTGACCAGTATTCCAAGTGGTACATAAAGGCTTACTTATAATATGAGTTTGTACTCGATTGCCATTTTCATGTAATTGTATTTGACTTGAAAACTGCAAATTGGTACAACTAAACATAGGGATATTGCAATATTCTACAACAAATATTCTATTTGGAGCTGTTCCAACTGTTGCATATCGAACATTTCCACCTGCTCCAGGGTTAATATCTTGCCAAGGTCCTAAAACAGCATTGTGAATTTCTGTTGTACTAGCATCTGGCACATTAAAGTTAATAGCCCAAGGAGAGAAATTATTTGCATTAGCTAAGTTAAAAGTAATGTAGTTGTTTGATGAAATTACACATTGTGTATTATTTGTTCCATAATAATTAAATGTAAACCCTATTGGAACAACCCCAGAATGTGTGTCATCACTCAAACTTACAGAAGTAGGAGTGGATGAATTTAAAACCGTAGCATTAAAAGTTAAACTACCCGAACAAATAGTAGTGTCATTCTCTAATATAGTGATTTGTGAAAATAAGGAACTGCTAAAAATAATTGCCAATGTTATGCTTAATATTTTTTTCATCAATAAAATTGTTAAATTTTTCAGTTATATCTTTTAAAAAAGACGAAAATACAACAAATAGTGTTGCAAGCAAAGCTAAATTTTAATTAACATTGTAGTACCACATTAACCTAAATAAATGAAATACTTTTCAGCCCTTATTTTTCTAGTTTTGTTCACTTCTACATTTGTAGCCCAAAACCCTATTGAAAAAGAAGGCTGGACACTTACTTTTAATGATGAATTTAATGATACGTTATTGGATAAAACCAAATGGCAAACTTCTTTTTATTGGGGAGGAAGAAATTACGAAAATGACATTGTTTATTATGGGGAAAACCAATTTGAATTTTCAGATTCATCTTTATTAATTAAAGCCGAAAAAAAAGAAGAAAAAAGTGGAATTCCATACACGTCTGGTTTAATAGATTGTCATTTTTCTTTTAAGCAACAATATGGATATTTTGAGATTAGAAGCAAAAACCCAACAGGAACTGGTTTTTGGCCAGCATTTTGGTTAGTAAGTACCGAACAATGGCCTCCAGAAATAGATATTTTTGAGTTTTATACAAGTCACCCCAACAATTGGAGCACCTCGCAACATTGGAAAACCAAAAAAGGAAAAAATAAACGCCAAACCAAAAACTATAAAATTGATGACGATGCTTCGGCAGGTTTTCAAACATATGCAGTTGAGTGGACTCCTAAAAAAATCATTTGGTATTACAACAATAAAAAATTCCGAACAGCAAGAAGGGGTGTTAAAACCATGAATTTTCCTATGCATATTATCATTAGTAATGCGGTAAGCGAAATGAAAGAAATGAACCTTGAAGAAGCAATTTTTCCCAACTATTTTGAAATAGATTATGTTAGGGTTTATCAAAAAAATGAATAATTACTCTTTTAACTTAATAATTTCAAAAAAATCATCTGTATAAACTGTTGGATAGTTGGTTGTTACTTTTGGTTCTCTTTTCTTGTCTAGAATTAAATAAGCAGCTCCTCTATTTGCCAATGAATCAATAAAAGTTGGAAGCAAAAGCTTTGAATGTTCTACTGTCCATCCTTTTCTATTAGTAAAATATAATTCTTGTGGAGATTCTCCTCCGTTTATGATAATTAGTGCCTCTTTTTCAATTGATGATGAAGCTATTTGTTCTAATGTTAGTTTATATTTTTCACTGTCTTTTATAAAAAAATCGTGTTGCTGATTTAAAGCGCCTTCAAACACAATTACTACCAATAAAACATAACTTAACTTTAAAGGCACTTTATTTAATCCGTAAGCTGCTAAAAATGCCATTACAGGCACAAAAGGCAATACGTAATAATTATGCGTTGGAAAAACATTTCCTGTTTTAATAATAAAAACAACAAACACCATTACTACTATTAAAAAAGTGGATTTCAATAATAATTTTTCTTTTTTAAAAAAGAAAAACAATCCAACAACAACAAACAATAAAGCAAGGTAAGACCTCAATGCACTGAAATAAAACTGCTCAAAAGTTTCCGGAATAAATGCTTTTATTTCCATTAACCCTTGTTGGAATGACTTAGGAAAAAACAACTGATAATGATAGTTTTGAAACAAGTATTCTACCCAAACAAAATACCAGATATAAGCTAAAATAGTAGTAATTACCAGACTAGTTCCTATTGCTATTTTCTTCTGGTTATCAATAGTTTTTGAGAAAAATACCAATGCGTATAACCCAAAAAGATAAATAACAGGAAGCTTACAAAGCACCCCTAATGTGGTAAAGATAAAAAATAGTAGCAGTTGTAATCTGTTATTAGACTTTAAAAAGCTGCTTCCGTAATACATTCCTATAAAAACCAATGAAACACTGAAGGTGTCAGGCATAATTTTCCTTGAAAAAGAAAACCACAACGAAGCCAATAAAATGATTGCGGCATTAAAAGCAATTTCTTTTGAGAAATAAGACTTTATTAATTTATAGAAATAGAATATCCCTATGCTAGATACTACTAAATTTATGAGTCTTCCCAACCAATGCGAATAATCGAACAACAAAGAAAACAAATAAATTAACCAATTAAAAAATGGAAATTCTGAACCACTAATGCCAGATAATTCTCCAGCCATATCAATTTCAGGATAAAAGAATTGAGCATTTTTTTCCACCATATTTCTGGCAACCATATTGGTAATTACTTGTCGCCAGTTATGCCCTGTTTCTAATGGGGGGTTAGTAATTCCTACAAGCCGAATTATAAAAAAAAGAAATATCCAAAATCGAATATTAGTAAACAGTTGTTTTAATTCAATTTTGGATATCATCTATGCGGGTATAATCGCTATAAAGTTAATTCGCTACTTCCGACATAAATTTGATTCTAAGTAAACGCATTTCTTCTTCAGTAAATGCATTATCAAATTCATACAAAGCATCTTCTATACTATCAGATTCTGCTTCCATAAAATAATCAAAAACTTCTTCTTGGTCGGCTTCATCAATTTCCTCATTAATATAATAATCAAGATTCACTTTAGTTCCTGATTGAACAATATGCTCAATTTCAGTAATTACATCTCCTAATTCTATTCCTTTAGCATCTGCAATATCATCTAAAGCAATTTTTCTATCTATACTTTGAATGACATACACTTTTAAACCAGACTTGTTTACCACAGATTTTACCACTAAATCCATTGGTCTATCAATATCATTATCTTCAACATATTGAGCAATTACTTCTAAAAATTCTTCACCGTATTTTTCAGCTTTTCCCTGTCCAACACCAGTTATATTAGTTAATTCTTCAGTGGTAATTGGGTATCTGGTTGCCATATCCTCTAAGGAAGGATCTTGAAAAATTACATAAGGTGGTAGCTTAAGTTCTTTGGCTAATGATTTTCTAACATCTTTAAGAATATTAAATAAGGCTTCATCGGCAGCTCCACTGCTTTTTTGAGGAATAATTACATCTCCATCATCAACATCACTATAGTCATTTGGTTTAATTAAAGTAATAGAAGTAGGTTTTTCAATAAATGCTTTACCTTTTTCACTTACTCTTAGTATTCCATAATTTTCGATTTCTTTGGTTAAAAGCCCTTCAATAGTACATTGACGAACAACTGCTTCCCAATATTTATCATCTTTATCCGTATCTTTTCCTGTGCCAAAAAGAGGATGGTTATTGTGGTTAAAAGACTTTATTTCTGAAGTTGCATTTCCTGCAACAAAATGAGCAATATATTTAGATTTAAAGTTTTCATTTAAACCTAAAACAGCTTGAAGTAATAACTTAACATCATCTTTTCCTTCAAACTTTTCTTTAGGACTAGAACAGTTATCACACATTCCTTGATCTTGGCAATCGCTTTCATCGTATTTTTCTCCAAAATAGTTCAGCAATTGTTTTCTTCTACATACAGCTGTTTCAGCATAAGAAACCATCTCAAAAATTAACTGCATACCAATTTCCATTTCTGCAACTGGCTTTCCATGTAGGAATTTTTCTAGTTTTTCAATATCTTTATAACTATAGTAAGCAACACAAATGCCTTCGCCTCCATCTCTTCCAGCTCTACCTGTTTCTTGATAATAACTTTCTAAACTTTTAGGAATATCATGGTGAATTACATAACGCACATCTGGTTTATCAATCCCCATCCCAAAAGCAATAGTTGCCACAATTACATCAGCTTCTTCCATCAAAAACATATCTTGATGCCTCACCCTTGAATGAGAATCTAAACCAGCATGGTAAGGCAATGCTTTAATTCCATTTACTTGAAGTAATTCAGCAATTTCTTCCACCTTTTTCCTGCTCAAACAGTATATAATTCCCGATTTTCCTTGATGTTGACGAACAAAACGTATAATCTCTTTCTTTACATCTTTTTTCGGACGAATTTCATAGTATAAGTTATCTCTATTAAAAGATGCTTTAAAAACTCTTGCCTCAGTCATTCCAAGGTTTTTCTGAATATCTTCCTGAACCTTTGGTGTAGCAGTAGCTGTAAGTGCAATAATTGGTACTCTGTCTATGGCTTCAATAATGGTTCTTAATCTTCGGTATTCTGGTCTAAAATCATGTCCCCACTCAGAAATACAATGTGCCTCATCAATAGCAAAAAACGAAATTTTAAAGCTTTTTAAAAACTCAATATTTTCCTCTTTAGTAAGTGATTCAGGAGCAACATAAAGCAATTTTGTGATACCATCTTGCACATCCTTCTTTACTTGTTTAGCCTCAGTTTTATTAAGGGTAGAGTTGTAAAAATGAGCTATTCCATCTTTATCAGAAAAACCTCTTATGGCATCTACTTGGTTTTTCATAAGGGCAATTAGGGGGGAAACAATGATGGCTGTTCCTTCAGACATTAATGCAGGCAATTGGTAACAAAGTGATTTACCACCACCTGTAGGCATAATAACAAAAGAATCATTTCCATCTAAAAGGTTTTGGATTATATCTTCTTGTTCTCCTTTAAACCCATTAAATCCAAAAAATTTCTTCAAATAGTCCGTTAACGGAGCTTCAATAGTTTGCATTGGTTTTGTTTGTTTTATTTTCTTACTGAAAAATTGATTTTATTAATAATTTCATTTTCTTAATGTTGACATTTAGATTTTTCTTGATAATGATTATTATGACTCTGAAAAACCTAGTGTCATTTGGTACTTTAAAAATACTACTAATTTTTCAATTAAAACCAAATAAATAATATAAATTTTTTACCCTTATTTTTTGTTGTGAATAAATTTTACAGCTCTTACCGTAAAGCCAACTTATAAGTTTTTAATATTGCTTTAAATTAATTGAAGCTTTACTATGATATTTGTATTTACAGGACCAGAATCAACAGGAAAGACTACTTTAGCCAATCATTTTTCAAAAATTGGTAATGCTTCATTAGTGGAAGAATATGCCCGAACTTTTTTAGAAGACCTTAATAGAGATTATAATTTAGCCGATGTTATTGAAATGGCAGCAACACAACTAAAAATGGAGCAAGATGCCACAAAGCAAGGTGCTACAATACTTTTTTTGGATACAGACCTTATTACTTATTCTATTTGGATAAAAGTGAAATACAATACCACAATTGATTGGATAGATAATGCTATTTCTAATCAACCTAAGAAGCATTACTTTTTATGTAATATTGATGTTCCTTGGGAGCCAGATCCATTGAGAGAAGCTCCTAATAAAAAGGACAGGGAAAAATTATTTACAATGTATTTGAATTTACTCGAAAAACATCAATTTTCCTATACTATTTTATCTGGCAACTTAGACGAAAGAATAGAAAAATGTAGAAAAACTATCAACTTACTATCTAGTAATCAATCTATAAAATAAAAAACATCAAATCCTCTTTCTAATTATAATTTTAATTTTACCTTTGCCGCATCTCATTGGGGTGCCTTACTTTTCAGGCTGAGATTATACCCATTTTTCTTGAGCAATTGAGAAAATAAACCTGATCCAGATAATGCTGGCGTAGGTAGGATAATAAAAATCAAATTAAGTTAAACAAATACGATTGTTTAGCCCCTTAACTTTCGTCAAAATTTATTTTTTATGAAAAAAATGATGTTTTTGGCGACTACAATGCTTGCAGCTGCAAGTAGTTTCGCACAATTTTCCATTTATGGAACAATTAAAGACTCCTCAGCAAATCCTGTTGTTGGAGCAACTATTAAAATTACCGATACCTATAAAGGTACTTTTTCGGACAATAATGGTAATTTTAAACTCAATAACTTAGACACTTCAACCTACGTTATTGAAGTTAGCTACATTGGTTATGAAACCAAAAAACTAACCGTTGAAAACCTCACAGAAAATCGTGAATATAAAATTACCTTAAAAGAAAGCCAGCAAAACCTAGATGAGCTTATTGTTGCTGCTACTAGGGTAAAAGAAAATGCACCCATTGCTCACAACAATATTTCTTATAGCGACATTGAAAAAAACAACTTAGGACAGGATATTGCTTTTCTGTTGCAAAATACCACTTCTTTAGTTTCTACAAGTGATGCCGGAGCAGGAGTTGGTTATACTGGTTTTAGAATTAGAGGCTCTGACGGGACAAGAATTAATGTAACGGTAAATGGTATTCCTATTAATGATGCTGAATCTCAAGGAACTTTTTGGGTAAACATGCCCGATTTTGCCTCCAGTACAGAAAACATCCAAATTCAGCGTGGCGTGGGTGCTTCCACCAATGGTGCAGGAGCTTTTGGAGCAACAGTTAACTTACAAACTACCACCTTAAAAGAAAAAGCCTACGGAGAAATAGCTACCTCTTATGGCTCTTTTAACACCCAAAAATATACTACCAAATTCGGAACAGGATTAATTAATAAACACTGGGCTTTTGATGGTAGAGCATCTTATATTAAATCTGACGGATATATAGACAGAGCTACTTCCGACCTAAAAAGTTATTACTTATCGGCAGGTTATTATGCAGATAAAACCTCTGTTAAAATTATTCATTTTGCAGGAAAAGAAAAAACATATCAATCTTGGTGGGGAACTCCTGAAAGCCGAATTACTGGCAACAAAGAAGATATGGAAACTCATGCCATGAACAATGGATTGGATTCTGCACAAACACATAACTTATTAAATTCTGGCAGAACATACAATTATTACGAATATGATAATGAAACGGATAACTACCAACAAGATCATTTTCAGCTATTATTTTCTCATCAGTTTTCATCTAAGCTAAGTGCTAATGCAGCTTTGCATTATACTTATGGTAGAGGTTATTATGAGCAATTCAGAAAGCAAGACGACTTTTCGGATTATGGTTTAGATCCTTTTATTGCCGGAACAGACACTATAACTGAAACAGATGTAATCAGAAGACGTTGGCTCGACAACCATTTTTACGGTACAACTTATAGCTTAAATTATACTTCCTCTAAACTTTCTATGGTTTTAGGTGGTGGTTACAACAGTTATGATGGCGACCATTTTGGAGAAATTATTTGGATGGAATATGCAAAAAATACCAATATAAGAGACAAGTATTACGACAACAATGCACAAAAAGAAGATTTCAATTCTTTTTTAAAAGCGGATTACCTCATAGGAGAAAAATTAACCCTTTTTGGAGACTTACAAATTAGAACCATAGCTTACTCCACTAAAGGTATTGATAGCGATTTAAGAGAAATACATGTTGATACCAATTTTGTTTTCTTTAATCCAAAAGGTGGTTTAAACTTTCAGTTTAATGATAAGTTAAGAGCTTATGCATCTGTAAGTGTTGCCAACAGAGAGCCTGTAAGAACCGACTTTATAGACAATCCTGCTGATGAGCAACCAAAACATGAAATGTTAGTAGATTATGAAGCAGGTGTTGGACTAAAACTTAAAAAACTATGGCTAAAAGCTAATTTTTATTACATGGATTACACCAATCAGTTAGTATTAACAGGAGAATTAAACGATGTTGGTTCTTCCATTAGAACTAATGTGGATAAAAGTTACAGGACAGGTATTGAAGTTGAAGGAACCTTCTTAATTAGTAAAAAAGTGGCGTTGAATGCAAACGCTACCTTCTCTCAGAATAAAATTGAAAACTTTACGGAAGTATTATATGATTATACTACAGATTTTGATGTTATTGAAAACAATTATACCAATACTGACATTGCTTTTTCGCCAAATGTTATTGCCGCAGCAAGCATTCATTATAGTCCTATAAAACAAATAAATCTTATGGTGCAAACCAAATATGTAGGCAAGCAGTTTTTGGATAATACCTCAAATAACAATAGAGCTATAGACGCTTACCAAACAGTTGATGCAAGAATTAGTTTTATTCTGTTACCAAAAAAGATGAGAGAACTTTCTTTCCATTTAATGGTCAACAATATTTTTGATACTATGTATAGTAGCAATGGTTATACATATAGTTATATTTATGAAGATTTAATTACCGAAAATTTTTATTACCCTCAAGCAGGAACAAACTTCCTTGTCGGATTAGTCCTTAAATTTTAATTTCTAGTTAACTTAAATCTACTTTCCTGAAGTTTAAAACTTCAGGAAAGTTTTTGTTAATTAATTTTACGGAATGAATGCTATTCCAAAATTTGAAACAACAAGGTTAAGTCTAAAAGAAATAACCCTTGAAAATATACCAGCATACAAAAAACATTTTGTTGATTACGATGTAATAAAGTTTCTTTCATCAGCTGTTCCATGGCCTTATCCAGAAAATGGAATTGAAGATTTTGTAACCAATGTCATCATTCCTAATCAGGGAAAAAACAGATGGGTTTGGGGAATTTTTTTAAAATCTAATCCTGAAGAGCTAATTGGATGTATTGATTTATGGAGAGAAGGAAAACCAGAAAACAGAGGTTTTTGGTTAGGAAAAAAATTTTGGAACAAGGGAATTATTACCGAAGCAGTTATTCCAATAATTGATTACGCATTTAAAGAACTAAATTTTAAGAAGTTAATATTTGCAAATGCAGTTGGCAACATTGCATCACGAAAAATAAAAGAAAAAACAGGTTGTAAACTACTTGAAATTCAGAAAGGTAACTTTGTTAGTTCCGAATTTACGCATCAAGAAATCTGGGAATTAACGTACGATGAATGGAAGAAAAAAATACCTTAAAAAATCCATAAAGTTTTTTAGGATAGTAGTACTTTTGGGGCATGATAACACAAGAGCAATTAAAAAAATTAGCCGATCGCCTGGAAGCGTTAAGGGGGTATCTTTGACATACCCGGGAAAACAATACAATTAGAAGAAGAACAGCAAAAAACTGAAGATCCTAACTTTTGGGACAACCCTGATGAAGCTGAAAAGCAACTCAAGGTAGTTCGTAATATAAAGGTTTGGGTAGATGCATTTAATGAGCTTAAAACCATGTTAGGCGATTTAGAGGTGCTTTATGAATTTCATAAAGAGGGCGAAGCTACTGAAGAAGAAATCGACCATCAATACAGCCTTACACTAGAAAAATTTGAAGATGTAGAGTTTAAAAACATGCTTAGTTCTGATGAAGACAAGCTTAGTGCTGTACTTCAAATTACTGCCGGAGCAGGTGGTACCGAAAGCTGCGACTGGGCTTCCATTCTGCTAAGGATGTATAAAATGTGGGCTGAAAAAAACAACTACAAACTTACTACACTCGATTATCAAGATGGAGATGTTGCCGGCATAAAAACCGTTACCATAGAAATAGAAGGCGATTACGCTTTTGGTTACCTTAAAGGTGAAAATGGTGTACACCGTTTAGTGCGTGTAAGTCCATTTAATGCACAGGGTAAACGGATGACTTCCTTTGTTTCTGTTTATGTATATCCATTAGTTGATGATACCATTGATATCGTAATCAATCCTGCAGATATTACTTGGGATTTTGCTCGTTCGGGAGGTGCCGGAGGACAAAATGTAAACAAGGTAGAAACAAAAGTGATTCTTAAACATCTTCCATCGGGAATAATGATTACCAACTCGGAAACACGTTCTCAATTAAAAAACAGAGAAAAAGCCATGCAGTTATTGAAATCGCAACTTTATGAAATTGAAATGCGAAAAAAATTGGAAGCACGCTCTGAAATTGAAGATAGTAAAATGAAAATTGAATGGGGAGCTCAAATAAGAAGTTATGTGTTGGATGACAGAAGAGTTAAAGATCATAGAACCAATTTTACCGTTAACGATCCCGATAAAGTATTGTCTGGAGAATTAGATGGTTTTCTAAAAGCTTACTTAATGATGTTTGGAAAAAATTAAACTTTGAATTATGAAATAAGCCATGAGCAAAATGCTTAACAACAAGGATGAATATTTCACATGGCGATTCCATATGACCGATTGAATAAAATAAAAAAATATACATATGAAAATATACCACAATCCTAGATGTAGTAAAAGCAGAGAAACTTTACAAATTATTCAAGATAAAGGTGTAGATGTTGAGATAATTGAATATTTAAAAGACATTCCATCAAAAACAGAATTGTTGGACGTACTCAAAAAGCTAAAGCTTAATGCTGAAGACATTATCCGTAAAACTGAAACAGACTACAAAGAAAATTTTAAAGGAAAAAAATTATCTAAGGAACAATGGGTAGATGCTATGATAAAATATCCTAAATTAATAGAAAGACCAATAGTGGTAAAAGGAAATAAAGCCGTTTTAGGACGACCACCGGAAAATGTAAAAGCTTTATTATAAAAATAATTACGCTGCTTTATCGTCTTCCATCCCGGCAAGTTCTCTAACAAACTTAGGAGCAAATTTGTTCAAGAAGTATAATTTTAAAGACCCCGGAACAACAACAGTGAATAAAAACATTAATACCCACATGGCTAATAACAGAATAAAGAAAAAGAAAATCCAACCTAATGTTTGCATAACTCGATGTTTAATTTAATTTGTGCGTGTAAAAGTAAAAAAATAACCAATAATATCTCAAAATAATCATTAAAAAAATAAAAAAATGGAATACAGAATTGAAAAAGACACCATGGGTGAAGTAAAAGTTCCTTCAGATAAATACTGGGGAGCTCAAACAGAACGTTCAAGAAATAACTTTAAAATTGGACCTGTTGCTTCTATGCCTTTAGAAATTATTTATGGGTTTGCTTATCTAAAAAAGGCTGCTGCTCATGCTAATTGCGAGCTAGGCGTTTTAGCTCAAGAAAAAAGAGATTTAATCAGCCAAGTGTGTGATGAAATTCTTGCCGGAAAGCACGATGACCAATTTCCGTTGGTGATTTGGCAAACAGGTTCCGGTACGCAAAGTAATATGAACGTGAACGAAGTGGTTGCCAATAGAGCTCAAGAATTAGCAGGAGGAAAAATTGGTGAAGGAGAAAAAGCGATTCAACCCAACGATGATGTAAATAAATCTCAATCATCAAACGATACTTTTCCTACAGGAATGCACATTGCTTGCTATAAAATGGTGGTAGAAAGAACCATTCCAGGAGTAGAAAAATTAAGAAATACGCTAAAAGAAAAATCGGAAGCTTTTAAAGATGTAGTTAAAATAGGTAGAACACACCTTATGGATGCTACTCCGCTAACTATCGGACAAGAGTTCTCAGGATATGTTTCTCAATTAGACCACGGATTAAAAGCATTAAAAAATACCTTAGCACATTTAGCAGAATTAGCTTTAGGTGGCACTGCTGTTGGTACAGGATTAAATACTCCTGCCGGTTATGATGTATTGGTTGCTAAAAAAATTGCTGAATTTTCGGGTTTACCTTTTATTACAGCAGAAAATAAATTTGAAGCATTGGCTGCACACGATGCTCTTGTTGAAACACATGGAGCTTTAAAACAGTTAGCTGTAGCGTTAAATAAAATTGCTAACGATATTAGAATGATGGCTTCAGGACCACGTTCTGGAATTGGCGAATTAATTATTCCTGCTAATGAACCAGGCTCTTCTATTATGCCGGGGAAAGTTAACCCAACACAATGTGAAGCATTAACGATGGTTTGTGCTCAGGTAATGGGTAATGATGTAGCCATAACCGTTGGCGGAACGCAAGGACATTATGAACTAAACGTGTTTAAACCAATGATGGCTTACAACTTATTGCAAAGTGCTGAATTAATTGGTGATGCTTGTGTATCGTTTAATGATAACTGTGCTGTTGGAATCGAGCCCAACTACCCTGTAATTGAAAAATTATTGAACAATTCATTAATGTTAGTAACGGCTTTAAACACCAAAATTGGTTATTACAAAGCTGCTGAAATTGCTAACACAGCACACCAAAACGGAACAACCTTAAAAGAAGAAGCCATCCGTTTAGGTTACGTAACAGCAGAACAATATGACGAATGGGTAAAACCTGAAGACATGATTGGAAGTATGAAATAAATACCCCAACTGTTTAACAAAATAAAAATCCGCTGACTATCAGCGGATTTTTTTTATGAAGGTAGGGTAGTGGTGTGTATATGAAAAGTAGGCAATTTAGAAGTGCCAAACATTCGTCTATTTTTTATATACATTGTTAGCCACTGGCATTTCATTCACGTTGTATTGAATGTCCGTTATTCTTAATTTTAACCAAGTCCACTTACCATTCTCCAATTCCCAACTTGCTTCGCATTCAACAGGTATTTTAATTCCATTCCGTTCTTCTGTTCTTGTTGAAATCACAGTCCATTTAGTAGGTTTGATTGCATTGGAATCTTGATAACGCATTGCTACGAATTTTTCAAAATTTCCTTCTTTATCAAAATGAAATTCTCCTGAACCTTTAGTTCCTTTATATTCCATTGTTGCTCTGGCAGAATAGTCGTCTATAGCCTCCCATTTTATGTATTGACTTAAAGAAGCTGAAGGAAACCAAACGATTTCAGCCAAATATCGTTGTAAAGTTGCTTGGTTTACCTTTTCGTGATTTTTTGCATTTGCAACCGGAATAAGTGAAAGAAGTTTAATTATCATTTCGCCTTTACCATCTTCAAATTTATCTCTACCTGCTACACTCAATATTGAATTCATTTCAGTATTAATATTCCAATTGAACGCTGGCGGTTGAATAGTAAAATATTGTTCTGCCGTACCATTGCTCCAACTTGTTTGTTCGAGATTCATTTTGAGCTTTAGTTCTTGAACTAAATGCACATTAGAAATGAATTTCTTTCCGATTATTCCGCTATTAGACAACCATTTTTGAACAATTGGCGGTAAATAAAGCAATGCTTTTTCGGTAACAATCTCTTGATTTTTGAGTGCCGAATTTTCAAACAGACTTATTCTTTCTCCTTTAATTTTATTGTTAAAGTTGAAACTGGAATATCCAACAATTGTCGCCAATAAAACAATTACATTGGATACTGTACCAAATTTTGCATCAGACCAATAATTAAAAATCAACACTTGCGAAATAATCATAGCCAAAAAACCGCTTAACCACCAATAATCCGAATGAATAAGTATTAAAATGATTGTAATAGCAAAAAGTAGAAATGTCAAGAACCAACATATTCCATAAGTTTTTGAAATTGGTTGTGAAATCGCATTAAATTCAGATATCCCAAATGCCTTGAAAAATCCAAATAAATGGATAATCCCATGTATTCCAATCAATATGGTTAAAGCTATCCGCATTGTATTTTTCTTCAAATGTATAAAAAATAGCTTACAAATCATTAACTTTATGAATTAGGAACTTTTGTTTTAACCCATTACAAAAAATAATAACCATGAAAACTAAAAAATTTTATCTGTTATTAGTAACTATACTCATCACATCTGTAATGGTAAAGTCTCAAGACAAAAAAGAACCACAAGGGTTAGCCGTTGGAGACACTGTTCAGAATTTTCAAGCCATTGATGCAGATAGTACCCTATATGTATTTAATGAAATGATAAAAAAAGAAGCTATTGTTTTAATTTTTATAAGAGGTCAGTGGTGTCCGGTATGCAACAGACACATGAGTCAACTACAAGATAGCTTACAAGCCGTTTACAATAAAGGTGCTAATGTAGTGGTAATATCTCCTGAAAAACCTGAATATATTAATAAAACCATTGAAAAAACAGGCGCTCAGTTTACCATACTTTACGATGAAAATCAGAAAATATCTGATGCTTTTGATGTAACTTTTGAACCTAGCGGAAAAACCAAAGTAATTTACAATACGGTACTTGGTGCCAAATTAAAAGAAGCTCATACTGATGATGCTGAGCGTTTACCAATTCCTGCCACTTTTATTATAGATACGAATAAATTAATTGTTTGGAGACACTTTGATCCCAACTATAAAAATAGGTCTACCATCAAAGAAATTATAGAAAATATCCCCGAAAAAAAGGTTAAAAATTAACTCCTTTTAAAAAATGTGTACCGTAACTTTTTATCCTAATAACAACGAATATATCTTAACTTCCAACAGAGATGAAGTGAAGCATCGTCCTACCTTAGCTCCAAAAAAATACACAATTAACAATCAGGAAATAACTTTCCCGAAAGATGAAGTTGCCGGAGGAACATGGATTGCCACTAACAACAACACAAAAACAGTTTGTCTGTTAAATGGTGCTTTTGAAAGACATCAAAGAAAAGAAAGCTACTCAAAAAGCAGAGGATTAGTTTTACTGGAAAGCTTTTCCTATGCAAACGTTGCAGACTTTATAAATGATGTAAATCTTAATGGTGTTGAACCGTTTACTTTATTATTATTTGATACTAAAAATACTATAGAAATAACTGAACTAAGATGGGACGAAACCCAAAAACATGTTTCAAAAATAGATGCAACTCAACCACACATTTGGTCATCAAGTGCTTTGTATGACAAACCCACTCGAGAACAAAGGCAAAAATGGTTTCAACTTTTGTTGGATAAAAACGAACGACTTAATAAAGACCTTTTATTAAAATTTCATTTAAGCAAACACGATAAAGATGCTTTTAATGATATTGTGATGGAAAGAGCCAATGGACTACAAACCGTTAGCGTTTCTCAAATTGTAATGAAAAAAGGCACCGTAGCTACCTTTGATTATTATGATTTAGTCGCTAATAAAAAATACCATCTCACTAACGAGTAAACTATATCAAACTTTCGGCAAAAGCTCTGGTTTGTTTATCGGTTGCTACATAATCCTCATAAGTTGGCTGAGCAATAAAAGTAACTTGCTCCATACACTTTTGATTGATTTCGGCAATGTCTAAAAACTTAATTTTATCTTTTAGGAAAGCTTCAACAGCTACTTCGTTGGCAGCATTTAAAATACAAGCCATGTTGCCTCCTTTTTCCAAGGCATTAAATGCCAATTGTAAGTTTAAGAATGTTTCAGTATCCGGTTTTTCAAAGGTTAATTCAGGGTAATCCATAAAGTTAAACCTAGGTGATTTTGAACTTAACCGTTGAGGAAACGACAGTGCATATTGTATGGGATGTTTCATGTCGGGCAAGCCAAGTTGAGCTTTCATGCTGCCATCTTCAAATTGAACTAAAGAATGTACAATAGATTGTGGATGAACAATAACATCAATTTGTTCGGGTTTTAAGTTAAATAACCATTTGGCTTCAATTACTTCTAGACCTTTATTCATCAATGTTGCTGAGTCTATGGTAATTTTTGCACCCATATCCCAGTTGGGATGTTTTAAAGCTTGCTCTTTGGTAATATGTTGAAGTTCTTCACGTTTTTTTCCTCTAAACGGTCCACCCGAAGCGGTTAAATAAATCTTCTCAATTTTATTTTGAAACTCTCCTACCAAACACTGAAAAATAGCCGAATGTTCTGAGTCTACCGGCAAAATAGCTACTTTGTTTTCAATGGCTAATTTATTGATTAACTCTCCGGCAACTACCAAGGTTTCTTTATTAGCCAAGGCAATGGTTTTTTTTGCTTTTATAGCATTAATGGTGGGCAGTAAGCCTGCATAACCTACCAAGGCTGTCAACACTACATCAATCTCATCCATTTCTACAACCTGAGCCAAAGCATCATTACCTGCATAAGTCTTAATATCGTGTTCCCAAAGGGCTTCTTCTACTTTTTTATACTTAGCTTCATCGGCAATAACTACCACATTAGGTTTAAATTTTATGGCTTGTGCTATCAATAAATCTGCATTGCCATTGGCGGTAAGTACTTCTACCTGAAACTTATCAGCATGTTCTTCTATAACTTCGAGGGCTTGTGTTCCTATAGAACCGGTAGAACCTAAAATGGCAATTTTCTTTTTCATATTTTTCTCGCAAAGACGCAAGGATGCAGATTTTTCAATTATAAACTTACTTTTTTAACGATTTTTGCTTGATTTCGTTAAGTAATGTTTCTTTTGCTTGTCTATAAGATTTTATGTTAAGGTAACTTCCATTACCAAGTTCAGCGATAGTTAACATTGATTTTTCAGTCCATTTTTCATTTTTCACACCAACAACCGAAACATTAATTCCATTGCTTGTGTTTTGTTCAACATTCGCTTTATCTTCTTTACTTAGGTTAAATACACCATCTGTTGCTATAATAATAAGATTATTTCCTTCGGTAAGTTTGTTTTGATATGCTATTTCATAAGCTTTTTCAAGACCTTGAGCACCTTCTGTTCTCCCTCCAGCAGATAAATCTTGTATAATTTCGGTAATTTGGGCTTTATCTTTTACAAATTGAGAAGCTAAAACAACATCAACAGAAGAGGCGTAAGTTACAATTGCCAATCTGTCAATAGAACGTAATCCGTTTAACAATTCTATCATAGCAGCTTTAAGCAAATCCATTCTGCCTTCCAACTTCATTGAAACAGAAGCATCAATTAAAAAAACAATATTGTTTTCGGCATATAACCCAACCGGCATTGCTGCTGTTGAAATAGTATCTTCAGGTGCTAGAATAATTTCAGGTTCAACAATGGTATCAACTTGTTCAACAATTATAGGTTCTTCAGAAGGTTCTCCCAAATAGAAAATTATTTCTCTTAAACTATCTTGGTGCACTTCAACAGCTTGTTCGCTAGAACCATAACCTTTGGCACTTGCTACAATATAATACACATCATTTTTTAGGGTTTGATTGGTTTCTCCCACTCTGTTTGTTCTTAGCTCTTTGTAAATTAATCCATCCCAAATAATTTCTACCAATGCATTAGGAATAGGTTGTTTAGTAGCATTATCAATTACTTTTATAGTAATATCTGTATTTAAGTCTTCTGGTTTTTTTTGTGTCTCAAAATCAGGACATTCTAGAGATTCATTTATATCAGCTGTTTTAGCTACACCTTCAATAGTAAATGTAATGGGATGATTCTGAACACTTGTCCAAACAGGAATATCAGCTTTATAAGCTCCTTTTCTTTTGGGCGTATATTTTATTCTGATAATTACTGAGCTATCGGGTAGAATGGTTTTAGTGGTTACTTTTACATCAACACCATAAGGTTCTTCAATTTTGGTAATTTCGGCTGCAACTTTTCCGGCATTGGTAACTGTAAAATCAACGTACTTTTTATCTTCTTTATTAATTTCTCCGAAATTATGTGTGGATTTATCGAACACCAACTGAGCAACAGCAGCCTGTAGGCTAAATAAAAAAATAATATGTAATAAAAGTGCCTTTCTCATTGGTTAAACAATTGCTTTTAATAAGCCCATTTTTAAACTAAAAGTTTGCCAAAGTTACAATTTGTTTTTGCTAAAAGAAATGGATTATTTATATATTACCACTAATCTTTACTAAAATGTTTATGATAATCTTGTTGGCTTCTTTTTATAACTTCTAACGCTTCCTCTTTTCCATAAACATGGCTAATTTCCACATTAGCTTTTTCCTCTCCGGGAATAGATTTATAGGTTAAAAAATAGTGTTTTAGTCGGTTGATTAATGATGGCGGACATGCTAAAATATCGTTCCACTTGGCATACACTTCATCACCTTTAAGTATGGCTATAATTTTATCATCCGCTTCATTATTGTCTATCATTCTGAAACCGCCAATAGGAATAGCAGGAACAATAATATTTCCATGGGTAATATTTCTTTCTGTTAGCACACAAATATCTAACGGATCTCCATCTCCTAAAATGTTGGTTTTACCTGTTTTTTCCATGCAAAAAGTAGCCACCTGCTCAGCACAATACGTTTGCGGAACAAACCCATACAAAGCCGGAACAATGTTAGAAAACTTTTGAGGTCTATCTACTTTTAAAAAGCCGGAGGCTTTATCTACTTCGTATTTTACGGAATCACTTGGTGTCATTTCTATAAACGACATTACCATTTCAGGAGCTTGTTCTCCAATAAAAATCCCATGCCACGGGTGTGCTTGATATTTTTTCTTCATTTTTCTTACCTAATCAAATCTACCTGCCAGAACAGCAGTTTCTTTAAATGACTTTACATTACCTTCTAAATCAAAAACCTCTATAAAAATAACATAAATGCCTATACGAGCTTTTTCGTTATAATCGTTAATACCATCCCAACTAAACGTTCCTTTGGTGCCTAACAATTGGCTTTTTATTAGGTTGCGAACTTGTCGGCCTTTGGCATCATAAATTACTACATTGGCTACAAAACCAGGAGTAGAAAATTCGTAAGAAATGTTTAACACATCATCTATTCCATCGTTGTTAGGAGAGAAAGTTTTAGGATCAATGGTGATGGTTCCTCCATCGGTATTAGCACGTTGAAATTGAGAATTTTCGTAGCCCGGAGTAGCAAAACCCTCTTCTTCTGCTGCCGAATGCCAATTGGTTCTATCATTGGTTAATCGGTTGTAGTCTATTCTTTCCAACGAAACACCTTTAACACTATTCAATAAGGAGAAATGCATGTCTTCTTCATAATAAAAACTATCAACGGTAAGGTTTAAGTTATTTACCAATACAACTGTCCCTTCACTGTTGTTATAAGATGGTAAGCTTGACATTTCTATAAATGTTTCGGTTCTAGAATTGATATACTCTGTAGCAATGTTATTGGCATCTTTAGTAAGCAATACAAATTCTCCCGGTAAAATTAATTTTGGAGAAGTGGTAATAGGTTTAAGGTTAGTTACAACATTATTATCAGTATTTGCTAATGACCAATTTTGTAAATCGATAAATTTATTAGAATTGTTATACAACTCTACAAAGTCGGAGCCTCCAGTAAAAGGGTTAAACAACACTTCATTGATTACTAAATCGCCATTAAAACCTTGTTCGGGCAAGGCAAAAATTGCAAAATTGTTGCTGCCTATTACATTTCCTACGCAATCGTAAGCTCCCGTAACAGTTACCGTATATTTTATTTGGAAAGTAAGTTTGTTAGCCAAATCTAACTGTACATTTTTATTGTCAATAATTAAAATGTTACTAATGTTTATACCATTGTTAATGCTGTATGAAGCCGCTAATAACCCATCTCTGTCAATAATTTCGCTAAAAGTTAAAATTACCGTAGAGTCTGAAGTAGCATTAGCTTCCAACAAACGAGGTAAGCTAACATCAGGATTAGCAGCAAAAACCGAATTTTGAGCTCCGGGAGTTCCTCCAAACCATTGATTTGAAGCTGACCAATTATCATATTCTCCACAAGGGTTAGCAGGATCTATCATTTCTAAGGTCCAACCTCCATCTTTTTTATTATCGTCTTTATACCACGAATCGAAATAATGTACTGAATGAATAATAGTAGTATCAGGAGCATATAAGGTCATGATATCATCCGTATTATTTAATGAAGGTAATTCGCTTATGGTAATCACTTTTCCGAAAGGAGCAAACTGATTTTCGTTAGTTGTTTTACAAACGATTACATACTCTCCGGGAAATATTTTTCCGGGATTAAGTTGTTTCATAGAAGTTAAATCAGATATCCAACAATTAGTTAAATCTATCACCTTATTAGTTGGGTTGAACAATTCTATAAACTCTTGTTCGGGCAACCCTACTGTTGGCGATGGATCAGGAAAAAGTTCGGTAATAATGATTTCATATTTTTGGGGTGCTTTTCCAATACCAAAACTAAAAGTAGTGGGGTTTAATGCATTTCCAGAACAGTCAGTTGCTCCGGAAACTGTAACCTGATAAACTAAAGAAGAGTCTAACGTAGGAGTGAAAGTCAGCACTACACTTTCTAAATTATTGTTTACAACTGTATTAGTAAAGGTGACTCCATTATTAATAGCATAAGTAGCTGTAGCCAAACTCATAGAATCCATCACTTCGTTAAAATTTAATTGAAGTGTGGTAGCAGATAAAACATCAACACCAATAATATTAGGAGCTTGCATATCGGGAGTTGGGTTATACACCGAGTTTTGTGCTGCAGGAGTTCCTCCATCAAGGTGATTAGAAGCTATCCAATTATTAGCATTACTACATGGGTGTACAGGATTAATTCTTTCTAATGTATAACCTCCATTTTTTTTTACATTATCTCTATACCAAGCATCAGTATAAGCTACTACATCAATAACATCAGTATTGTTATACATTAATGTAAGGCTATCACCACCATTTGAAAGCGCTGTAAATGCAGAAATTCCAATTACATCTCCATAAGGGGAATACAAAGCGGTATCATTTACATCACATAAAATAACGTAACTATTAGGAGTTAATAAAAAGTTAGGTAATTGTTTTAATGTAGTAGAATTGATAAATTGCCACGAACCTAAATCAAATGTATTGGTAGAAGCATTGTAAAGCTCCACAAATTCTTCTTCAGGTAAACCAACTTGAGGGGTTGGGTCGGCAAAGATTTCATTAAAAATAATATCTCCTAAATTAGGTGTTACCAACACAAAATAAGTAAAAGGTTCTGTTAAAATATTAATAGGGTTGGAAGCAGTATCTTCAACATTGGTAACACTCAAAATATAATTTTGTCCGTTAGTAAAAGCGGTAGCAAAAGTTAAGTGTACTAAGGAGCTATCCGTTACATCTCGAACAACATTATTAGGATTTCCTATACCATTATCAACACTATAGTTAGCTAAGGTTTGTGAAGTAGTTAAATCAACCGGTTCATTAAAATATACATCTAAATTAGTAGAATTGACTACCACCACTGAATCAATTGTTGGTGGAACATTATCAATAAAAGCACCTCCCGTTACATTAAAGTCATCATAAAAAAACAAAGTAGAACGCGTAGAAGTATAATTACACAACACACCAAAATAAGCAGATGAAATGTGATTGTTGTCGGTAATACTACCTTCTAAAAAGTAATTGGTTCCTCCCAAGGTATCCGAAAAAAGTTGCCAGTTGCCCAATTGGTCGCGAGTAACTCTAACACTTAACGTTACAGATGAAGTATTTAATCTTCCGTTTGTTCCGTCTATAATCATTGTTTCTGTTGTTCCATCCTGACGATATAAACTTACTTCATCAGGTGTCCCACCAATTTTTACAAAATAACCGTTAAGTGGATTTTTTAAATCAGCTTGGTCAGCTACCACATACACTTTAGCAAAATTGGTAGAAGAAGGATTAAAGCCTAATTCTACATAAAACTCCCAAACAGCATTATTGATAGATTGAGATGGTGTAGAAGCATACATTACATCGTTTACAGCAGGTGCATTCAGCTGAAACTGAAAAGCTCCATTTACATCAAAATTATTGGTATCTCCCGACCAAGTTGGGTTTATAGAAAAATCACCATCAGAAAAATCATCAGTAAATTGAGCATAGCTAACAGTTGATGCTAAAGCAAACAATATGAGAAAAATAAATCGTGTCATGACATCAAAAGTAACCAAATCTCCTTTATTTTTTGTTAATTAACTACTAACAAAATAAAAGATGGTTAATTTTTTTAAAATTAATAATAATTGAGCTCTCAAAATAGTACCTCGAAAATTTAATTGATACTTTTGTCTGAAAAATTTAAACCTTATACCCTATTTATAATGAAAGTAGCAGTAGTTGGTGCCACCGGAATGGTAGGCAACGTAATGTTAAAAGTATTGACCGAAAGAAATTTTCCTATAACAGAGCTTCTTCCCGTTGCTTCAGAAAAATCTGTTGGAAAAAGTATTGCTTATAAAAATAAGGAATATACCATTATTAGTTTAGAAGCTGCTGTTGCTGCAAAACCTGATATCGCTATATTTTCTGCCGGAGGAGCCACTTCTTTAGAGTGGGCTCCAAAATTTGCTGAAGCAGGAACAACAGTAATAGACAATTCTTCTGCATGGAGAATGAATCCCAACAATAAATTGGTTGTTCCTGAAATTAATGCCAATGTATTAACCAACCAAGATAAAATTATTGCAAACCCCAACTGTTCAACTATTCAACTAGTAATGGTGTTGAATCCTTTGCATCAAAAATATGGTATCAAAAGGGTAATTGTTTCAACTTATCAATCTATTACCGGTACAGGAGTTAAAGCAGTAGAGCAACTTAACAATGAACAACAAGGCATTAAAGGAGAAATGGCTTATCCTTATCCGATAGATAAAAACTGTTTGCCTCATTGCGATGTGTTTACTGAAAATGGTTATACCAAAGAAGAAATAAAACTGATGACAGAACCTAAAAAAATTATGCAGGATGATAGTTTTAACCTAACAGCAACAGCTGTTCGTGTGCCTGTTGTTGGTGGACATTCCGAAAGTGTAAACATTGAGTTTAAAACCGATGTTGATGTTAAGGATGTCAGAAAAATTTTACATGAAACACCTGGGGTAGTGCTACAAGATAATACAGATACTAATACTTATCCTATGCCTATTTATGCGGCTGATAAAGATGAGGTTTTTGTTGGAAGAATACGTAAAGATGAATCGCAACCCAATACCATAAATTTATGGATTGTAGCCGATAATTTAAGAAAAGGAGCTGCTACCAACGCAGTACAAATTGCCGAATATTTGGTAAAAAACAGATTAGTTGGTTAACTTGGCAGAAAAAATTTGTCTTGAAAACTGTTTCCTCTCATAAAAAGAAATTTCTTTTTTTGTTGATGCTTTGTTTGGCGTTTTCGTCAAATGTATCTTCTCAACATGCTACAAAAGCGGATAGTTTAAAAGCATTGTTATCTCCTCAACTTAACGATAGTAACAAAGTTGTTTTGTTAGGAAAACTTAGTGATTGGTTTTACGAACAAGAAGATTATCTCAATGCTATTCACTATCAACTTCAAAAAACACAACTCTTAAAAAAAAATAAAGACGAAGCACACCATGCTTCTGCTAATGAAAAATTAGCTTTAATGTACTATCATATTGGTAATTATGAACTTTCTGCCAAACATTATTTGGAGGCGTTAAAGTATTTTGAAAAAATTGAAGATGAACGGATGATGGCACAAATTTCGGGCAATTTAGCTAATGTTTATACCCGAATCGACAACTATAAAAATGCCATTAATTATCTTAATAAAGCTAAAGAAATTCTTGAAAAAGAACAATTTTTTAGCAGTCGAACCATGGCAGGGTTATATACCAACATTGGTCTGGCATATACGGGATTGATGCAGCTAGATAGTGCATTACTCTATTACAACAAAGCTCTTAATTTAATCAATAAGACCGAAAATGCATTATACTTTGCTTCGATACTCAACAATATGGGTGAAGTATATTACGAGCAAAAAGAATATGAAAAAGCGTTAGCCGATTATGAAAAATCCTATGTACTTTTTTCAGAGATAGAAAATTATAATGGTATGGGGGCTTCAAAACTTAATATTGCTAAAATAAAGATTCAGCAAAAAAAATATACAGAGGCCATAATGTTATCGAAAGAAGCATTAAAAATACTGGAAGAAATTAACTCTTTATTTTTTGTTGTTACAGCTCACCAACAACTTTATGAAGCATACAAAGGCTTAAATGATTATAAAAATGCTAATCTTCACCTAGAACACTATTTGTTTAAAAAAGACAGTTTAAAAGGCAATGAAAAAACAGAGTACATTGCTAACTTAGAAATGCAATACGCTGCAGAAAAAGAGCAACAAAAAATTCAACTGCTTGAACAAGAAAAACTACTTAAAGAACAAGAACTTGTTATAAAAGAAACACGTTTTTATATTGTTATTGTAAGTATTTCAGCTTTGCTTTTTCTCACTGTATTAATTATTTTTTACCTTAAATCAAATCTGCAAAAAAATAAACTTAATCAATTATTACTCCAGCAAAAACAAGAAAAACTCGAGCTTTCGTTAAACTACAAACAAAAAGAAGTAGAATCCTTTGCCAATTACCTAAAGGAAAAAAACCAACTATTAGAAAATCTCAAAAAAGAACTAGCTAATACAAATTTACCGGATAATGGTACAGCTGTAAAAAAATTAACGGGTATAATCAATCAATACTTGCATATTGATAACGATAGAAAAAACTTAGAACTAAAAATTGATCAAGAACATCAAGAGTTTGTTCAGCGATTACAAGAAAAATACCCCCAACTAACATCTAATGACATTAGACTTTGCTCTTTAATTCTACTCGATTTAAACAATAAAGAAATGGCCACCATTTTAAACATTGAACCAAGTAGTGTGAAAATGAGTAAAAATCGCCTACGTAAAAAACTTCAACTTTCAAAAGAAGAGAACTTACATGGTTTCCTTAAATCGCTTTAGGACAGTTTTTTATTTACCATGTAACCCTTTTGTAACCCGCTAAAAATTTAGTCTTGGTAAATTGTTTGTCAACTTTGCCAAATGAAAAAATTAGGACTATTTATTTTTTTATATGTTGTGTTGATTTTATCAACATTGTGTCAAAACAATATTCTTGTTATAGATTATAATAATAATTTTAGTAGCGACCAAAGTAATAATTCAAGTAGAATTTATAATAGATTAGTCGCCACACAATCAAGTGTTGTTAGAATAAATGCTATACCTGCTTCAATAAATCCTGCTACTTATAATCAAGTGTGGATATTTGGAAACATGGGGTATCCAACTGCTGCCAATCAAAACCCAATTATAAATTATATGAATGCCGGGGGAGCTGTTTACATTCAGTCAGAGGTAAGTTGTTGTAATAATGAAGCAGCTTTTATTGATCAACTTATAAATGCTACAGTTATTGCTGGGGGATCTATTAGTCATTTTATGACATTAAATGGTTATTATCAAACCACTCCGACTTCAACAACATGTAATTCATCAACTTTTGCAACTTACGGAGTTGCGGTTAGACCTTTCCAAGGAACTCCTGCAGCAAACATAATGTTTACTTCCACCTCTACTTGTGGAGGAGCAATTTCTTCCTCCACAGTAGTAGGAGCTAAATTTAGATCTTGTGATATGATTTCAGGTCAAGGAGCTTTAATTTCTATAGGTGATTTTAATGTTTTTCCTACCTCTGGAACCTGCACAAGTATAGGAATTTTAGGCACAACAAATGATAATTTGGTGATTGATTATATAGCAGATCTTTTACCCTGTTTAACTAGTTGTTCAGTATTACCAGTTACACTTACAAGCTTTGAAGCAGAGTGTCAAAAAGGAGGTAAAAAAATTTCATGGACTACATCCTCAGAAATTAACAACGATTATTTTACCATTGAGAAAAGCATCGATGCAGTAAATTGGGAAATAGTAGCACACATTCAAGGAGCAGGAAACAGTAACCAACTTATTAATTACAGTTATATAGATGAAAGTTACGAAAATAAGATCCAAACGATCTATTACCGACTAAAACAAACAGATTTTGACGGAAATTATGAACATTTCAATGTTATACCAATTAAATGTAATGAATTAGATAATTCTCTTGTCATCTTCCCTAATCCTGCAAGCAACAATATAACAATTACCGGAAATGAGATAAATAAAGTAGAAATTATTGATTTGTTAGGAAGAATAGTAAAACAAGTCGAACCCGTTACAAACAATATAGAAATAGATATTTCTACCTTTTCTAACGGAAGTTATTTGATAAAGATTTATGGAATAAACCAATCATCCGTACATAAAATTATAAAAAAATAATACACTACAAATAATGAAAATTAATATTAGCCAATTAATAAAAGTTTTATGAAAAAAATTACAAAAATATTATTCTATGTTGCTTCTTTAGGAGTCAACTTTGCTTATTCGCAAAACACTATTTATGCCGATACTGTTTTAGGTGTTTCATCGGAATGGTCTGTTTGCCCTAACAATTGGTCTTCCTGTAAAATTTTAGGTGCTCCAGATGTGTATCCTAACTGCGGTGACTTACCTGGGTCTTGGTCATTTTCAGCTACTAATAATTCTACATTTCCACATCCCAGAGAATGGATAGAAATTGGTTACAACACACAATATTATGTAGATTCTATTAATGTTTACCAAACAAATCATTCAGGCTTAATAGATACTATTTATTTTAGAGATGCTCAAACTGGAACATGGAATATTGTATTTTCGGATACAGCTATATTTAATAGTAGTTGTGATGTTTTTAGATTAGGCATACCAACAACACTTTATAAAGTAGATGCTGTTAGACTTGCAATAAGTGGTAACTATACAAGTCTTTATCCTGAATTTGATGCCGTAGCTTTAATTGGAAGTGTCACTTCAGTAATCAATGAACAAGAAGCTAGCAAAACAGTTATTTTTCCTAATCCATCAAATGGTCAACTAACAATTAAAACAGAAGGTAAAGGCACAAGCACTTTTACCATTTTTGATGTATTTGGAAATGTAGTTTTAAGCCAAAAACTTACACAAGAAACTGAAAACATTTTGGTAAACATCTCTGCTGGAGTTTATGTTTCTGTTATTGAAAATAAGGGAGAAAAAATAACCAATAAATTAATTATTCAATAAAAGATAATAAGTACTTACCTATAGTGTATTTGCATAAAAATTCTTCTAAATGCACAATTGGGTAAACCCATAACTATACTCTGAATGAGAAAATTACTAATAACAATAACTTAAAAAATATGAAAGGAATAAGAAGTAAACTCAATTTAGTATTAACCATTGTAGCGTTTTTTATGCTTAGTCTGCAAGGATTCTCTCAGGCGTGCGACACTACTTGTAGTCCCAACTTTGTACCTAATGGTTCTTTAGAAAACACTACAATTAGTTGCTCGGATACTACTTCCGAAATGCACACCGACTACTCCCAAGTTACAGGGTGGTTTGGTACAGCTCCTATTAACGGAACAGGAAGTACTCCTGATTACTATAATACCAATTGTAACGGACCTTCTCAAACAAACACTTGTGATGCCAGTAGTGGTTCTGTTGGCTTTTTTACTTATGCCATTCAGGGAGCAAATGCTAGAGAATATGTGCAAACACAATTAATCACTCCCTTAGTTGCCGGACAAGAATATTGTATGTCTTTTGATATAAAATTAGGCAACAATAGTTCCTATCTCCCTAGCGATGGTTTAGGAGTGTGGTTTACCAACCAAATGGTAGATATTGACGCCCAAAATGGTGGAGCACATTTTATTGGTCCCGGTTCAACTATTAATGCTACTCCTCAAATTGAGAATCCTACCGGAAATATGATTGATACCAACTGTACTATATTTACAGCAAATTTTATTGCCACAGGAACCGAACAATGGATGGTAATTGGTAATTTTAAAAATGATGCTAATACACAACTTACCGGTAGTTGTTTTTTTGGTTTGTGTTTTAGTTACTTCATAATTGATAACGTTTCGCTTAGAACAACTTGCACTACGCAACCACTTGACATAACAGCAACAACTACAAATGATACCATTTGTAACAATGAATGTACAAATATAGAAGTTATAGTAACCGGAGGAACTACTCCTTACAACATCACATGGAATAATGGTGTACCAAATGGAGCGGGTCCACACAATGTTTGTCCAACTACCACAACTACTTATATTGCTACAGTAACAGACTCTTTAAACAATACAGATACCTCATCTATCACTATTTATGTAAACCCAACCGATTCTAATTATTCTGCCATTTCTATTTGTGCTAACGATAGTGTATTTGCTGGTGGAGCTTGGCAAAATACCACAGGAATGTATTACGACACACTTCAAAATACTTATGGATGTGATAGCTTGTTAGTTACTGATTTAACCGTTACCCCCTCAGATGCAGCTTTATTTAACTATCCTCAAAATAATTATTGTATAACCGATGCCAATCCTACTCCAACAATTACAGGTACAGTAGGAGGGACATTTACCATTAATAATAGTGGTACAATTAACTCCTCAACAGGTGAAATTAACATTGCTTCAAGTGGTGTGGGTACTTTTAACATCACATATACCACCAATGGGACTTGTCCTGATACTAATACCGTTACTATTACCATAGTATCAAGCGGGGACGCTACGATTACTCCTGCAGGTCCATTTTGTGAAAACAATGCTGCCACAACCCTTACTGCTGCTCAATCGGGTGGTGTTTGGTCAGGAAATGGTATTACAAATACCTCAACAGGTGTTTTTGACCCGTCAACAGCGGGTGTTGGAACGCATCAAATCATTTACACCATTTCCGGTTCTTGTGGCGATGCTGATACCATTACAATCACGATAAACGCACAGGATGACGCTTCCTTCAATTACAATTCAACTGTTTATTGCTCTACAGATGCCAATCCTACTCCAACAATAACAGGAACAGTAGGAGGGACTTTTACCATTGACAATAGTGGAACAATTAATGCCTCAAGTGGCGAAATTAACATTGCTTCAAGTGGTGTAGGCACGTTTAATATTACATATATTACAAATGGAGCTTGTCCGGATACCAATACAGTAAGCATAATCATTAATAATTGTACTAACCCTGTTGCCAACTTTATAGTAAGCGATACTTCCATTTGTAAAAACGAGTGTATTACCATTACAGATGCAAGTTCTAATGCTACATCTTGGCAATGGACTTTTAATGGTGGAAATCCAGCTTCAGCAAATACTGCAGGACCTCATACCGTTTGTTTTGATAGCATTGGGACTTACACTATCACTTTAATATCAACTAACTCAAACGGAAGTGATACAGCAACAACATCAATAACTGTTCACGACAACCCTACAGTTGATGCAGGTACAGATGTGGTTATAGATTTAGGACAAAGTACTTTGTTAAATGCTATCGGATCTAATGGAAGTTACACATGGACTCCTCTTACTTGGTTAGATTGTCCTACTTGTCCATCTACACTTTCAACACCAGATGAAACTATTATTTATACAGTTGTAGTTGTAGATTCAAATGGTTGTTCAGCAAGTGATGATGTAACGGTTATTGTTGATTTCGAATATGTAGTTTGGGTACCTAATATCTTCTCCCCTAATGGTGATGGCAATAATGATGTAGTTTATGTTAGAGGAATTGGAATAGACTCTTTCAACTTCATTGTTTACAACCGTTGGGGTGAAAAAGTGTTTGAAACTTCTGATTTAAACACCGGATGGGATGGTACATTTAGAGGAGAAAAATTAAATAGTGCTGTATTTGTATATTACTTAGAAGCTACTTTTAAAAACGGCACTTCCACCACTAAAAAGGGAGACATTACTCTGATAAAATAATCTTAATAATAAAAATACACATATGAAAAAATTAATATTAATAAGCTCTTGTATATTTTCATTTGCAATACAAGCTCAAGACATTCATTTTACTATGTGGGATGCCGTTCCTATAACAACAAACCCTGCATCTACAGGTGTTTTTAGAGGCGACCACAGAGCTGTTATAAACTACCGTAACCAATGGTCGAGCGTAGGAAAACCTTACAACACTTACTCTTTTATGGGCGATGCCGGAATTCTAAAAAACAAATGGCAAAACGGATTTATGGGAGTTGGAATTAATGTTTATAAAGACAATGCGGGTCAAAATGATTTTGGTGCTACTAAAGTGTCTTTAGGTTTATCAAACATTGTTTTTTTAGACGATAAAAACTCTGCTTCTGTTGGCTTAATGGGCTCTTGGGGGCAAAATGCACTGAACACCTCCAATGCCGAATGGGACGCTCAATTTAATGGACAAAATTTCGACCCGACATTAAGCTCCAATGAACCTTTTAATTATGAAAACAAAAGCTATTTTGATTTTTCTGCTGGAGTTTTATGGGCCTATGGTACAGGTTCAAAAACATTAAGTTCGCAAGATGAATTTAGTATGAAAGCTGGATTGGCATTTTACCATGTAACTCGCCCTCAAGGAAGTATTTCAGCTATTGAAAAAGATAAGTTATACTCTCGCTGGGCTTTTCATGCAGATGCTTATATTGGTATTAGTAATTCAAAGTTTGCAGTAAAACCTAAATTTTTAACCTATATACAAGGTCCATCTAGACAATTCGCTTTAGGAACATTATTACGCTATATGATTAAAGAAGAATCTAAATATACCGGATTTTTCACAGAAATGGCGATATCTTTTGGTGGCTACTACCGTGTGGGTGACGCATTTGCTCCTTCGGTTGAGTTTGAAATTGGAGGACTTGCTCTTGGTGTCGCTTACGATATGAACTTATCAGGCCTAAGTGTAGCTACTAATGGAAACGGAGGGCCAGAGGTATTTATCAAGTTTGTTAGCCCTAACCCATTTACTTATGGCAAAGGAACTAAAAGTAGTGCAAGGTTCAATTAATTTATATTAGCTATATTTTTTAGCATACTTTATAGGTTAAACCCCTTTCAAGTTTTAATTCATTTAGTATTTTCGTGAAAAATTTTCTAAATGAACAACTACAAAACTTTACAAGAACTTATTGCTATCGATTCTCCTTCCGGATATACCGATAACGCAAGCAAGTATATTTATGACTTATTAAAAAGCTACGGCTATCAACCTGAATTCACCAACAAAGGTGCGGTTAGATGTGCTTTAGGC
Source organism: Flavobacteriales bacterium (assembly GCA_026196775.1). Taxonomy (GTDB): domain Bacteria; phylum Bacteroidota; class Bacteroidia; order Flavobacteriales_E; family Vicingaceae; genus BRH-c54. The sequence continues at coordinate 29,830 of JAPHUD010000033.1, read as the reverse complement.
AACAACCCAACATTAGCACTGGCTGCCCATGTTGATACCTTAGGAGCTATTGTTTCTGGTGTTAAACCTAATGGCACACTTGCTTTTTCTTTGTTAGGCGGATTATCTTTAACTGGAGCTGAAGGCGAATACGTAAAAATCATTACCCACGAAGGAAAAATTTATACCGGAACTATCTTATTAAACAATCCTTCGGTACATGCCAATAAGGAAAAAGAAAAAACCGAACGTTCTACTAAAAGCATGCACATTAGAATTGATGAAGAAGTTTATACTAAAGAAGATGTAGAAAAACTCGGTATTGAAGTTGGAGATATTATTTGTGTAGATGTAAAATATCAAGAACTAAAAAATGGCTTTATAAAATCCCGTTTTTTAGATAACAAAGCTGGTTGTTTTGTATTATTTGAAATTGCTAGAAGATTGAAACAACAAAATAAAGAAGTACCTGTAGAACTATTTTTCTCTAACTACGAAGAAGTAGGGCATGGCGGTACAGTTGGTTATTCCCAAAACATAAAAGAGTTGTTAGTATTAGACATGGGTGTTTTAGGTGACGATTGCCAAGGAAATGAAGTAAGCTGCTCTATTTGTGCTAAAGACTCCTCTGGACCTTATGATTATACGTTTAGAAAAAAATTAGTGGATTTAGCTAAGAAAAATAATATTCCTTATAAAATAGATGTGTATCCACACTATGGTTCAGATGGTTCTGCTGCTTTACGTGCCGGAAATGATTTTAGAGTAGGTCTAATTGGAATGGGAGTTGCTGCATCCCATGGAACAGAAAGAACACACAAAAAAGGCATTGAAGCAACTATAGATTTATGTTTAGCTTATATCAATCAATATAACTAAACAATGATTAATTATAATCCCAAAAATTGGTTCATACATATTTTGTCCTTTCATAAAAGCGATACCATTCGTATTTTATGGAAAGAATTAATTTTAATGGCTTTACTTACTACTGCTATTTCCTATTTAGAGATTGAATTTTTAGTTGAAGCATCTTGGCATCGAGAGTTAATGGCTGTTTATTCTCTAGTGGGTTTTGTTCTGTCACTTTTGTTGGTTTTTAGAACAAACACTGGCTATGAACGCTGGTGGGAAGGAAGAAAAAAATGGGGAGAATTGGTAAATAACACTAGAAATTTAGCTATTAAAATTTCAAGTTCTTCTGTATTTAATCAAAATGATAAAGATTTCTTTGCTCGTATGATTCCTAATTATGCTTATGCCATGAAAGAGCATTTACGTGAAGGGGTTAATATAGAAGAGCTTTCTCTTATTGAAAATGAAAAACAAATACTAATAAACAAAGAACATAAAGTAAATTATATCGCAAAACTTATTTATGATAAACTACACGAAGTTAAATCAAGAAATGAGTTATCTGAAATAGAATATTTATCGTTAGATACTAATTTAAAAACCTTTGCCGATATAAATGGAGCTTGTGAAAGAATTAAAAACACTCCCATTCCATACTCTTATAGCTTGTTTCTTAAAAAATTCATTTTTATTTATGTAACCACTATGCCTCTGGCTTTTGTCGCTTCTTTCGGATATTGGTCTGTATTAATTACCACTTTGGTTTTTTACGTTTTGGTAAGTATGGAAATTTTAGCAGAAGAAATTGAAGAACCTTTCGGAATTGATGATAATGACTTACCCTTAGATGATTTGTGTATGAAAATTAAAGCTAATATTCAAGAAATATTAAACGATTAATATAAAGTAAATCATGTTAAATTAATAAATATTATTTTTGAATACTGAAATTTAACTAAATGTCGGAAAGCATAATTATCATCCCTACCTACAACGAAAGAGAAAACCTTGAAAAAATGGTTAGAAAGGTATTTTCTTTAAAAAAAGATTTCCATCTTTTAATTGTAGACGATAATTCTCCTGACGGAACAGCACAAATTGTAAAAGACCTACAAAAAGAATTCCCAGGAAAACTATATTTAGAAGAACGAAAAGGCAAATTAGGTTTAGGAACAGCCTATATTCATGGGTTTAAATGGGCATTAAAAAACAACTACGAATATATTTTTGAGATGGATTGTGATTTTTCTCATAATCCAAATGACCTAATAAAACTATACAATACTTGTGCAAAAGATGGTGCTGATTTAGCTATTGGTTCAAGATATGTAACGGGAGTAAATGTAGTAAATTGGCCTATGGGAAGGGTATTGATGTCGTACTACGCTTCTGCTTATGTACGTTTGGTTACAGGTATGAAAATTAGAGATACTACTTCTGGATTTAAGTGCTATAAAAGAAAGGTATTAGAAAGAATTAAGTTGGATAAAATTAAGTTTAAAGGTTATGCTTTCCAAATAGAAATGAAGTTTACCACTTATAAACTAGGCTTTAAAATAGTAGAGGTTCCCATAATTTTTACGGATAGATTAGAAGGGACTTCTAAAATGAGTAAAGGCATTTTTAAAGAAGCCATTTTAGGTGTTATTCAAATGAAAATTAATAGCTGGTTTAGAAAATATTAACCACTTTCTTAAGTTGTATATTTTATTGATTTCAAACACCTTATATTAACAACCTATAAAAATATATAAAAACAAAGCTATTTCTGTTAAAATTTATATCAAATAAATGTCCTACCTATTAAAATTAGGTACATTTGCTTTTAATTTTTTATTAAATAATTATAAATTAAAAACTTTTTTATCATGTCAAACATGTCAAAACACGAGGCTGAAGTTAAAGCTTTCATGGATCGCATTAGAAGTAAATATGCCCATGAAACAGAATTCATTCAGGCAGTTGAGGAAATTGCAGAAACAATTATTCCTTTTATTGCCAACCACCCAAAATATGTTAAGGCAAAAATCTTAGACAGAATGGTGGAGCCTGAAAGAACTATTATTTTTAGAGTTCCGTGGATTGATGATAAAGGAGAAGTTCAAATTAATACTGGTTATAGAGTAGAATACAACTCTGCGATAGGCCCATATAAAGGTGGTTTACGTTTTCACCCTTCTGTAAACCTTTCTATTCTTAAATTTTTAGGGTTCGAACAAACTTTCAAAAATGCCTTAACTACGCTTCCTATGGGTGGTGGTAAAGGTGGTTCAGATTTCGATCCAAGAGGAAAATCAGACAATGAAGTAATGCGTTTTTGCCAATCTTTCATGTCAGAATTATTCCGTCATATTGGACCAAATACTGATGTTCCTGCCGGAGATATAGGTGTTGGAGCTAGAGAAATAGGTTACATGTTTGGTCAGTATAAAAGATTAAGAAATGAATTTACAGGCGTATTAACAGGTAAAAGTTTTAACTGGGGAGGATCTCGTCTTCGCCCTGAAGCTACTGGTTATGGTGCAGTATATTTCTTACAGTCTATGTTAGCTTCTAAAGGAATGGATATTAAAGGAAAAACCATTGCAGTTTCTGGTTTTGGTAATGTTGCTTGGGGAGTTACTAAAAAAGCTGCTGAATTAGGTGCAAAAGTAGTAACCCTCTCTGGGCCTGATGGTTATATTTATGATCCAGAAGGTGTTTCCGGTGAAAAAATTGAGTACATGCTAGAGTTAAGAGCTAGCAACAATGATGTTATTGAACCATATGCTAAAAAATATGGAGTTAAATTTTTCCCAAACAAACATCCATGGGAACAAAAGGTAGATATTGCTATGCCTTGTGCAACTCAAAATGAATTAAAGGTTGAAGGAGCAGAAGCACTTATTAAAAATGGTGTGATTTGTATTGTTGAAGTAGCTAATATGCCAACAACTCCCGAAGCGTTTAAAGTTATTCAAAAAAGTAAAATATTATTCTCTCCAGGAAAAGCTTCTAATGCAGGTGGTGTTGCAACTTCTGGATTAGAAATGAGTCAAAATGCTATTCATTCTTATTGGTCTGCCAAAAAAGTTGATCAACGTTTAAAAAGCATAATGGAATGTATTCATAAAGAATGTGTGAAATACGGAAAAGAAGGTGATTATGTAGATTATTTTAAAGGAGCCAATATTGCTGGTTTTGTAAAAGTTGCTGATGCAATGATTGACCAAGGTGTAGTTTAATTCTATATCTTATTACAAAATAAAAAGAGGTTGTTCCAATATAGGTTCAGCCTCTTTTAGTTTTATATCCTAAAATCCATTATTTTTGAATTTTTTATATCTTAACTTGTTTTATTCATCACTATGAAAAAATTTTTAACCCTTTTATTAGTAGCTTTTCAAAGCATAGCTTTTGCTCAAGAAACCTTTATTGTAAACGGAACACACCACGACATCAATAATTATTATGCATTTACTAATGCTACTATTTATCAAGATTATCAAACCATAATAGAAAATGGTACTTTATTAATTTATGATGGAAAAGTAATAGCAATTGATGAAGCTAAAAAAGTAAAACTTCCTAAAAATACAGTGGTTTATGATTTAAAAGGAAAATTTATCTATCCATCGTTTATAGATTTATCGAGCAATTATGGAATGCCCGAAATTAAAAAAGACAGCAAACCAAACTATGGTCCTCAAATGGAAACTAAAAACCAAGGAGCGTTTAATTGGAACCAAGCTATAAAACCAGAAGTAGAAGCAAGTAAATTATTTACTCCTGTACAAAAACAAGCTGAAGAATACAGAAAAATTGGTTTTGGAAGTGTTTTAACACATCAACAAGATGGTATTATAAGAGGAACTTCGGCACTTGTTGCTCTTGGTGATGAAAAAGCTCAACTAATGCTCATTAAAGAAAAAGTTGCCGGACATCTTTCTTTTGATAAGGGTTCTTCTACACAAGATTATCCTGGTTCATTAATGGGAGCTATCGCTTTAATTCGTCAAACTTATTACGATGTAGATTGGATGTATAATAACAATCATTTCAAAGAAAATAACCTTTCATTAAAAGCTATTTTAGATAACTGGGAATTACCTCAAATTTTTGAAGTTAAAGATAAATTAGACATTCTTAGAGCGGATAAAATTGGTGACGAATTTAATACGCAATACATTTTCGTTGGAAATGGGGATGAATACCAACGCCTAAAAGAAATAAAAGCTACCGAAGGAAAAGTAATAGTGCCTATTAATTTTCCTGAACCATTTGATGTTGAAGACCCTTATGATGCATTAAAAGTAGCTTACTCCTCAGTGAAACATTGGGAATTAGCTCCCTATAATTTAAAACTATTAGCCGACAGTGCCATCGTTTTTACTATTACTTCAGATGGATTAAAAGATAAAAAAGATTTTTTACCTAATTTAAGACAAGCAGTAAAATATGGACTAACAGAAGAAAATGCATTAAAAGCATTAACATATAATCCTGCTCAATTTATTGGAGAATATGCTAATATAGGAAGTTTAGAAAAAAATAAATTGGCGAATTTCATAATTACCTCAGAAAATATTTTTGAGGAAAAAGCCATCATACATGAAAATTGGGTGAAAGGAAAACAACACATTATTAAAGATTACAATGATTTTGATGTTAGAGGAAAATATGATGTTAATGTTAACGGTAAATTATACGAACTAAAAGTAAATGGTTCTGAAGACAAACCACAAGGTACCATTTACATTGTTAATGGAAAAGATACAATAAAAGAAAAAACAACTATTACTGTTAAAGGAAGTTTAATTAACTTGAGTTTCAATGTTGCTGATTCTGCTGCTGAACCTGCTTATTTAAGGCTATCGGGAGCCATTAACTACAATAATGTAATTTGGGATGGAAATGCACAGTTGCCAAATGGAGATTGGGTAAAATGGTCTGCAATCAGAAAAAAAGATGATAAAAAAGATGATAAAAAGAAGGTTGATAATAATGATAGTTTAGCTGTGCCTAACATTAAATACCCATTAATGGCTTATGGACAAGATTCTTTGCCAGAAGCAAAAATTATGCTGATTAAGAATACTACTGTTTGGACCAATGAAGCGGAAGGTATTCTAAAAAATACCGATGTTTTAATTAAAGATGGTAAAATTGCTGTCATAGGAAAAGATTTAGTGGTAGAAGAAGGTGTAGAGGTGATAGACGGAACTAATAAACATCTAACAGCAGGGATTATTGACGAACATTCTCATATCGCCATTAGTAGAGGAGTAAACGAATGTACACAAGCAGTAACTGCTGAAGTTAGCATTGCTGATGTTGTTAATTCAGATGACATTAATATTTATCGTCAGTTAGCAGGAGGAGTTGTTGCTGCACAGTTACTCCATGGTTCTTGCAACCCTATTGGTGGACAATCTGCATTGATAAAACTAAAATGGGGACATTCTCCTGAAGAAATGAAAATTGATGCTAAAGATGGATTTATCAAATTTGCTTTAGGTGAAAATGTAAAACAATCTAATTGGGGGCCATTTAACACCGTTCGTTTTCCTCAAACCAGAATGGGAGTTGAACAAGTATATTATGATGCTTTTACCAGAGCTAAAGAATATCAAGCAAAATGGGATGTTTTTGCCAAACTTAATCCGAAAGAAAAAGACAAAGCCGAAGCTCCAAGAATAGATTTGGAATTAGAAACACTAAACGAAATTCTTAATAAAGAACGTTTTATTTCATGCCACTCATATGTTCAGTCCGAAATTAATATGTTAATGCATGTAGGAGATTCTATGGGTTTTACTGTAAACACCTTTACTCATATTTTAGAAGGTTATAAGGTAGCTGATAAAATGAAAAATCATGGAGCAGCAGGCTCTACCTTCTCAGATTGGTGGGCTTACAAATACGAAGTAAATGATGCTATTCCTTACAACGGAGCAATTATGCATCATGAGGGAGTTTTAACTGCCTTCAACTCTGATGATGCCGAAATGGGAAGAAGATTAAATCAAGAAGCTGCTAAAGCGGTTAAATATGGTGGAGTTTCTGAAGAAGAAGCCCTTAAATTTGTAACCTTAAACCCTGCAAAAATGCTTCACTTAGATGATAGAATGGGAAGTATAAAAATTGGTAAAGATGCTTGTATAGTGCTGTGGAATGACCATCCACTATCAGTTTATGCTACTGTTAGTAAAACCATTATTGATGGTGCAATTTATTTTGATAGTGAATGGGATAAAGTATTAGCTCAAAAAAATAAAGAAGAAAAAGCAGCCATCATCAATAAAATGATTGCTGAAAAGAAAAACGGTAAAAAAACTCAACCAGCTAAAAATAAAAAACCAACGCTTTATCATTGTGATACTGTAGGTGAATAATATGTAAAATTAGAAATTTTAGTAACTATAAACTGTTTCCTGACAAACTAATAAAAACATGAAAACAAAAATCATCATCCTATTAACAATATACTTTCAACTTTTCGCTTTTAACTTATTAGCTCAAGTTCCTAGTCCGGCACCTCAACAAAAAGGAGCTGTTTTATTACAAAACGGAATTGCTCACTTAGGTAATGGAGAAGTTATAGAAAATGCTGTAATTGGTTTTGAAGATGGAAAAATTACGCTTGTTGCTGATGCCAGAGTGGTAAAAATAGACCCTTCTTCTTATGATACCATCATTAACATTGAAGGAAAGCATGTATATCCGGGAATTATTGCTCCCAATTCTACTTTAGGTTTAACCGAAATTGATGCCGTTAGGGCGACACAAGATAATGATGAAACAGGAATTTTAAATCCTCATGTCCGTTCTATTATTGCTTATAATACAGAATCGAATATTACTACAACTGTTCGCTTTAATGGAGTTTTAATGGGGCAAATAACACCAAGAGGAGGATTAATTTCAGGCACTTCATCTATCGTTCAGTTTGATGCTTGGAATTGGGAAGATGCCATTTACAAAGAGGATGATGGCATTCATATTAATTGGCCAAATATGTATCAACGTTGGGGAGGAAAAGAAAATAAAGAATATGACAACACCAAGAAAGAGCTTAATGATTTTTTTGAAAATGCTAAAGTTTACTGTAAAGTTGAAAATCATGCCGAAATAAACATTCGATTTGAAAGTGTTAGAGGGCTATTTGATGGTAATAAAAAACTCTTTATCCATACAGATTATATTAAAGAAATTACTGAGGCCATCACTTTTGTGAAGAAATTTGAACTTAAAAATGTTGTTCTTGTAGGTGCTTATGATGCATGGATGGTAGCAGAATTACTGAAAGAAAACAATATCTCTGTAATTCTTAAAAGAGTACATTCTTTACCAGAAAGACAAGAAGAAGATGTTTATTTACCCTATAAAATGCCTAAGATATTGTTTGATGCAGGTATTTTATTTTGTTTAGAAAATGCAGGAGACATGGAAGCCATGAATACTAGAAATCTACCATTTTATGCCGGAACTGCTGCTGCTTACGGATTAACAAAAGAACAAGCATTACAAACCATTACACTAAATACTGCTAAAATCTTAGGCATAGACCAAACTTGTGGCAGTTTAGAAATTGGTAAAGATGCTACACTTTTTGTTTCTACAGGAGATGCATTAGACATGAAAACCAACAATGTAGAGCTAGCTTTTATTCAAGGAAGAAATATTGACTTAAGTAGCCGCCAAAAAAATCTTTACGAAAAGTATAGCAAAAAATATAAGCAACAATAAATGGATATTTGCGAAGCAGCTTCCTTAGAAAGAGAAAAAATTAATCGACATCCTTGGGAATTAGCAAGAATTGAGGTTGTGAAGAGTTTTTTAACACCTATTATTGCTGAAAAGCCAAATGCTATTATTCTCGATTTAGGTTGTGGAGATGTGTTTGTCGCTCAGCAATTAGTTTATCAATACCCAAAAGCTACTTTTCATTGTGTGGATATTGCTTTTACCCCCGAAATCATTTCCACTATTTCCGAACCCGTAAAAAACTTGCCCATTTCACTTTATTCTTCCACTCAAGATCTTAATAATTCTATCTCACATAAAGTAGATGTGGTTTTGTTGTTGGATGTAATTGAGCATATTGAAGATGAGATCACTTTTTTTAAAGAACTTAGTCAGTCAGGGTTGATTGATGTCAATACAAAAGTAATTATTACGGTTCCAGCATATCAAAAACTATTTAGCAACCACGATATCTATTTAAAACATTTCAGAAGGTACAATATAGCTTTGCTAAACAATCACCTTGAACAAGCAGGGTTTAAAAGCCAACAAACGGGTTATTTCTTTATTTCTTTGTTGTTGGTAAGGATATTTCAAAAATTGTTTCAAGGCAACAAAACTGTTGATGCTGAAAAAGGCATTGGAGCCTACCAATCGAAAGGTTGGGCGGACACCCTTTTTGTAAAAACCTTACATTTAGATTTTTTAATCGGTAAATTTTTTAGAATATTTGGAATTAAACTACCAGGATTATCTTGTTTTTCAATATGTCAGCAACAGCCATCATAATACCCTGCTACAACGAAGGCAAAAGGCTAAACAAACAGGCTTTTCTGTCTTTTTTGACTAATAACAAAAACTACAATTTGTTTTTAGTAGATGATGGTAGTACAGACAATACATTTAAAGTACTGACTGAACTTGAAACTCAAAATTCAACTCAAATAACCACCTTAAAAAACGATAAAAACCTAGGAAAAGGCGAAAGCGTTAGAAATGGAATGATAGCAGCTTACAACGCCCAAAAATTTGCTCAAATAGGCTTTTTAGATGCCGATTTATCGACTCCTTTAACAGAATTTGTTTCATTAACCGACTTTCTTATACTGCACAACAAAAAAGCAGTTTTTGGTTCTCGTTTAAAACGTGTTGGCGCTACCATTGAGCGATCTTCTTTACGTCACTTTGTAGGAAGGTTTATTGCTACGCTCATTAGTTGGACAATAAAAATTCCTTTTTATGACACACAATGTGGTGCCAAAGTTTTTAGCAGCGATGTTATTCCCAGTATTACTTCAACTCCATTTTTATCTCGCTGGTTGTTTGACGTAGAAATTATATTAAGACTAAAAAAACTTTTAGAAAAAGAAGTTGTTAGACTACTTTACGAATATCCAATAAATGAATGGAAAGCAGTTGATGGATCAAAAATTACTTGGAAGGATAGTTTTAGAATTCCAGTGGAGTTGTTGAGAATAAAACGGAATAGTTAAAACTATTTATTGTTATTCAATAACCTTATACCCTTCAATCTTCATATTATCTATGTAAAAAGTAGATTTACCTGTATTTAAATAATATATTGACAAGACATCTCCTTTTTTACAATTATCAATTCTTACTGTATAACTATGTTTATACCACTTATTAAGAGTTGGTTTATCAAAAACAGATAAATTTGGTTTAGCATTCCAATACTTAGTTTCTGTTCTTGCCGAATCTTGCAGTGAAACAACTAATTTAGCTCCTGAATTTTCATCAACAGCATATATATCAGAAGTGGTTTTTATTACAACACTTTCGTTTTTAGGTGTTTTCCAATTAAGGGTGGTTGAAAAAGTTTCACTATAAATACTATTTTCTGATACAGAAGTTGTTCTACTTCCTGATTTTGCATTTTCAAAATGCATAATTTTTCCATTTGAAACCCAATTTTCTTTTGGGGTTTCAAAATCATTTTCTGTACTGAAAATTAAATCTCCCTCAAATGGTTTAGTATAGTCGCTTTCTGTCCAAAGTGCTCCCTGATACTTTGCATCAGTTTTTAAAAACACATTCCAATAAGAGGTTTTATCCATATTTTGCCAATGGAGAATAAAATTTCTGTATTGATAGGCTTGAATACAATTTACCCAACATAAAAGCAATAATAAAAATATAATAGCTCCTTTAAAATATATTTTTTTGAAAGTCTGAAGTAAAATAGCTAATAAGATAGTAAATAAAGGAAAAAGTTCAATAAAAGGCCTCATTCCAAAACTACCTCCATACCACCACCACGACCAAGATGATAATATATAGGTAAAAACTATAAATGCTAATATCCAAGTAACTGCTTGGAACTTATCGTTTTTAATCAAAAAAATTAATCCAAATAATGAAACAAAGGCAATAGGAGTATATATAAACAAACCTTTTCGATAACTAAAAAGTACTTTTATAAAATGCGGTTCTGATAAAATAAGCTTTGCATCGCTATAGGCATATACCCATGGTTTACCAACTTGTAGATAATAAAAAATAGGCTGAATTGCCACTATGCATATAAAAATAACTAACGTGATAAAGACTGCCTTATAATCTGTAACATATTTTTTAAGAAAAGCGATTAAAGACTTTCCACTCGAAAAGAAAAAAGGTAAAAACAACACAACAAGTACATTTGTTGGTCTAACTAAAAAAATTAATGATACTACTAGTCCTAATTTTATTATGTTTTTAAATGTATAATTTTCGGAAAGACATTTGGTATAATAAATAAACAAAGAAAATAGAAAAAAGGAATATACGTGCGACATACTTGTTTCTATAGTAGCATAATGAAACAAGTTAGTCCCCAACCCAAAGCTTATTAAAACAACCGCAATGGTTAGTTCAGAAAAATTATATTTTAAAAGGGTTTTTCTTATAAAATATAAACCTGCTAAAAAATAAAAGAGCGAAGCAAAAATAATGGCAATAAAAAAAGGCATGGAGTAGCCATTAGCTGGAAAGCCTAATAGGTAAGAAAAGCCCATTGCTAACAAAAAAAACGGAGCCATTAATAAGGCTGTTCCAGAGAAATACCTATTTACCAAATCATTCTCTACATGATTTAAATAATCTCCTGAAACATAAGGTGTTTCTGGGTATAATTTTTTTTCATTTTCAAATACAAAATTCCAATCCCAATCTTGATAAATAAACACAGCTGGTAAATAAGCATAATACCCTCTTCCATCCGAATCTATTGCTCTTTTCCACTTATTTTCTACTAGCTTATTATTATAAGTAAAAACAAATGTGATTATAGCAATTAATAGTAATGCTAATTTAGACAAATTGTTTTTAAAATATTTAAATTTTATTTTTTGCATTTGAGCAGGTTATTTTTCTCCAACTACAACAACGGAAAGCCCAATTTTATTGAGCAATAAAAAATCTATTAGTTTAGCTATAGGTATTATTTTATTATAAAAACTTACTTGTGAAGAGGGTAAGGTTTTATTTCTAAAAATTTTTCCTGACACGTACCAACCTAATATTCCTAGAGCATTAAAATAAAAAGAATTTATAATTTTTATATCGTTATTTTTAAACAACTGAACCATACCTTTTTTTTTATATCTTCTAAAATGATATAACTCTTCATCGAACCTATTATATAAAAATTGGTAAGCAGGAACTAAAATAATTAATTTCCCTTTTTCTTTCAATAACTTTTTACAATTTAAAATGGCAAGCCTATCATCTTTTATGTGCTCAATTACATTTAGAGCAAAAACGGTTTCAAATTTACCTAATAAATGAGCATACTTTATTTCAAAATTTTCATCAACTAAATCAATAGTTTGAAAATCTATTATGTTTTTATCATGCGAAAATCTTTCTAATAGAATTTCTTTATAATTTTCTCTTAAATCAGATAAAAAAATAGTGTGCTTGTTTTTTATGAAAAATTCAGAAATATTACCAACACCAGATCCAATTTCTAAAACATTATTTTTACTACAATATGGCTGAATGGTTTTATACATCCATTCATTAAATAAATTAGCCTTAGATAAAACATTTAACGTTTCTAACCCTTCCTCGTCTATTGGTTTATACTCAAAATCTTTCACAATTTAATTTTTTTACAAATAAACAAAAAACTTCCTGTTAAACATAAACTATTACTATTTTTGACGTGAGGGATTTCATGAAAAAAAAAAATACATATTTATTTCTTTCCATTTTTTTTATAACATGGATGTTGTCTGCGTGTTCAAAACAAATAGAATTTGAAGTATCTGACTTTAATCCTATTTATAATCTATCTTCAAACAACAAAAAACTATCCCTTCAACTTGACTATGAAAATGCTTATGAGAATGGCTTTGTTGTTCCTTCTGTAAACCAAACTCCTGATGGAAAATTTCATTTCTCTTTTAAAATAAAAAACACTTCTAATCAGAATAAAAAATATTATTATAAAATATATTATCAAAACAGTTCTTATAAATTTGATGAAGCACATGCTTTTTCCCATGAAAATTTTTATGGAAGTTGGGAGGACTCTTCAATTACTTTTAAAGAAACAAAAACAATTCTTGCTGATGAATCTTATTTAATTCAAGATAGCTTCAGAATTGTAGGCAACCCTAGAAATGAACCTTCTTTTTTTGGTTCAGATAAAGTGGGACCTGTAACAGATAATGAAATTCAACAAAAAATTAATGCTATAAAAAATAATCCAGAATGGCTAAAAGCAGTTACAGAAAAGGCTATTAACAGTAAAGTCAATAAAGAAATTCAAATTTATAAAGATGCCGTTTACACAGCTAAATTAGATAGAAATTTAGGGAGAACCAATAACCGATGGAAAAGAAATATAAGAGTAGGAAGTTACGATTTTTTATTGGTTGTGTTTGCTAATAAAAACGAACTTGACAAACATGTACCAAAGTTTATTCAAAATATTTCATTAAAAAATAAAGAAGATAAATATGTAAATCCATTTTCCTTTTTTAGTGAAAAAATTAATATGGAACACATTACAATTGTTATTAAAGATGCTTTAAGATTAAGTGCTCAACCATCTTTTAAAAACGGTGTGTTTGTAAATAAAGAATCGTTCTTTGAACCAAATTATGACACTACATATTTTTCCAATAAATGTAATGAGAGTCTTTCGTTATTAAAAAACGCTCATTATGAACAATTTATAAGCTCTTTTAACCCCAACTTTACTTTTAAAAACATTCCCTTGGTAGCTGATGTAAATGGGAATAACTATACAAGAAAAGATTATTACAATTCTATAAAAAATGAATATAAATTTATAAAAACTCCCATTGAAGTTAGTCATTGTCCTTGTAAAACAGTTATTCCAGATAGTACAAATAATAAAGTTACTTTGTTAAATCCCGCTGTAAAAGATACCGCTTATAGAAAGGAAAATGTAGGAATAATTACGAGACATGGTTTTACCTATGGGAAATACAGTGTTAAAGCTAAACTACCAAAGTTGTTAAACAAAGACTTACTATGGAATGGTTTAACCAATGCGATTTGGTTGATATATCAAAATGGAGAATGGAATAAAAGAAGACCTTGTTCAACAAAAAATGGGTTCGTTCCTAAAACTTATGATGGAAATGGAGCTATTAATTACATTAGAGAAACCAATTATTCTGAAATCGATATTGAGATAGTTAAAGCGGCTAGACATTGGCCTATTTCTTCTTATGGTGGCGATGCTTCAAAAAAGCCTAAAGAACCATTGTCAGATTCTAATAAAGTTATGGTTACTTATACAAATTGGGACTTAGCTTGTGATGATGCACAAAAATTAAATCGTGGTGTTTTCAATATTCCATTCCAAAGTAGTTTATTTGAGCTTCATCGATGGGATAATTGGTATCAAGCAGTAACAGGAAAATATGGAGCTTCAAATGAAGAAATATTTGGAAATGATTATTATTGGTTTCAAATAGAATGGAAACCTGAAGAAATTATTTGGAGAATTGGCCCTGAAAAAGATCAATTAACCACTATAGGGTATGTAAATTCAGCTTATTCTTCTATTCCAAACAACCAAATGCTGTTGGTTGTAACTCAAGAGTGGCACTTAGAAAATTGGTGGCCAGAAGCTCCATTCAATCAAAACTTTATTCCTTTCCCTGCTCAAGATATAAAAGGCGAAGTTTTAGAAGTTATTATTGAATAATTTTCTTTCTAAAAATTATATTTCAAAATACACCATATTGCTCTAACCCCATCTTTCCAACCAATTTTTTTACCTTCTTCAAAAGTTCTGCCATAATAAGAGATTCCAACTTCATATATTCGTATGTTGGGAACTTTAGCCAGTTTTGCTGTAACTTCTGGTTCAAAACCAAAACGTTTTTCTTTTAACTTTAAATTTTTAGCGATATCACTTTTTATTAATTTGTAACATGTTTCCATGTCGGTTAAGTTCAAATTGGCAAACATATTTGAAAGAGAAGTTAGAAATTTATTCCCTATAGAATGCCAAAAAAATAAAATTCGGTGGGGATTCCCTCCCATAAAACGAGATCCATATACCACATCTGCAAAACCCTCAACAATAGGTTTTAACAAATCGTTATACTCTCTAGGGTCATACTCTAAATCTGCATCTTGAACAATTAAATATTCTCCACTTGCTAATGATATTGCTTTATGAATGGCAGCACCTTTTCCTTGGTTAACAGATTGATTAAATAATTGTATAGATAATTCAGCGTTATCCTTAATGTAATTTTCAATTACTTCAGAAGTATTATCTGTTGAGCAATCATTTACAATAATAATCTCTTTTTCAATATCATTAATTAACTTAATAGCTTTAACTTTATCTAATATAAGGTGAATAGTCCTAGCTTCGTTATAAGCGGGTATAAGTATAGATAACTTCATTTTTCAAGTTTAAAAACCAAAACTACAATAAAAACTTAAACAAACATTAATCTTCTTTAAACCTTTAAATACGCTTTTAATCCATGTAAACCACCTTCTCTGCCAAAGCCACTTTCTTTAAAACCACCAAATGGTGATGATGGATCAAATTTATTGAAAGTGTTCCCCCAAATCACACCTGCTTTTAATTGTGAGGTCATGTTAAATAATTTAGAACCTTTATCTGTCCATACTCCAGCAGAAAGCCCGTAAGGTGTATTATTGGCTTTTTCTATTACCTCAGCAACTGTTCTAAATGTTTGTACAGCCAACACTGGTCCAAAAATTTCTTCCTGAACTATTCGATTAGATTGCGAAACGCCTGTAAATAAAGTAGGTTTACACCAATACCCTTTTTTGGGTAACGAACAATCCGTTTGGTACATTTCTGCTCCTTCGGCTTTTCCTATTTTTAAGTAATTATTAATGGTGTTTAATTGCTCTTTGGAGTTAATAGCTCCAATATCCGTATTTTTATCTAACGGATTTCCAACTACCAAAGAAGCCATACGGTCTTTTAATTTACGCATTACCACATCATAAACAGATTCTTGTACAAATAAACGCGAACCCGCACAACAAACATGTCCTTGGTTGAAATAAATGCCGTTAATAATTCCTTCTACCGCTTGATCTAGAGCTGCATCTTCAAAAATAATGTTAGCAGCTTTTCCTCCTAATTCCAAGGTAGCCTTTTTGTGTGTGCCTGCAATAGCATTTTGAATAATTTTTCCCACACCTGTTGAGCCTGTAAATGCAATTTTATCCACATCATTATGATTAACAATGGCAGCACCAGTAGCTCCTGCTCCGGTGATAATATTTACTACTCCATCAGGTAAACCTGCTTCTTGAATAATTTCTGCTAATTTTAAAGCTGTAAGTGGTGTGGTTTCAGCTGGTTTTAATACCACGGTATTTCCTGTAGCCAAAGCAGGAGCTATTTTCCAAGCCACCATCAACAACGGAAAATTCCAAGGTACTATTTGTCCTGCAACACCTAAAGGCATCGGATTTCTATTAGGAAAAGCGTAGTCTAACTTATCTGTCCAACCTGCATAATAGAAAAAGTGTGCTGCTGCCAAAGGCACATCAATATCTCTAGCCTCTCTAATTGGTTTACCACCATCAAGTGTTTCAATTACAGCAAACTCTCTGGCTCTTTCTTGGATTAAACGGGCAATACGATAAATATATTTTCCTCTTTCACTTGCCGGCATTTTATTCCACACTTCATTATAAGCTTTTCGAGCAGCTTTTACTGCCTTATCTACATCTTTATCGTTAGCCTCTGCAATAGAAGCTAATTTTTCTTCCGTAGCAGGATTTACCGTATCAAAATATTTTCCTGAACTTGGTTTTACCCATTTCCCTCCAATAAACAAATCATATTGTTTCTTTAAGTTAATGTGGTCGGTGCTTTCTAATGAAGGTGCAAACTCCCAAGTTGAGTTTAAGTTAATTTTAGTCATGGTATGTTATTGTTTCTGTATATTTATCCTTTGTGTTCTTTGCGTAAACCTTTGCCTCTTTGCGGTTAAGATTTAAAGTTAATCTTTAGAAAAATAATCTTTAGATTGGTATATTCCTGTTGTTTGTTTAACAATTTGCATTAATACGTCATTAGCCAAGCTGCTTGCACCAAACCTAAACCACTCATTGGTTAACCAAGCATCACCCAATGTTTCTTTTACCAATAGTAAATATTGTAATGCTAATTTAGCATTAGAAATACCTCCTGCAGGCTTCATTCCTACTTGTATTCCTGTTTTGTAAAAGTAGTCTTTAATTGCCTCCAACATTACTGATGTAACTGGCAATGTTGCTGCAGGACTAATTTTTCCTGTTGATGTTTTAATAAAATCTGCTCCGGCATAAATAGCTATATCACTTGCTCTCCTTACTTTATCAAAAGTTCCCAACTCACCTGTTTCTAAAATTACTTTTAAACGTGCTTTCCCACAAGCTTCTTTAATAGCAGCTATTTCATCAAAAACAAAATTATAATCTCCTTCGTGAAATCTACCTCGACTGATTACCATATCTACCTCATCAGCACCACCATCAACAGCAAGTTTTGTATCCAACAATTTTACTTCTCTACTAGATTGTCCGGCAGGGAAAGCTGTAGCTACCGATGCAACATTTATTTTTGTTCCTTTAAGTGCTTTCTTAGCTGTTTCCACAAAATTTGGATAAACGCATACTGCAGCAACTGTAGGTAATCCAGGCATAGCATCATGTAAATGCATTGCTTTATTACAAAGTTGTACAACTTTTTTAGTCGTATCAGCCCCCTCAAGTGTTGTTAAGTCTATCATGCTCAATGCTAATTTCAACCCATGCATTTTGGCATCTTTTTTTAAGCTTCTTGAACTTATTCTATCTATTCTATCTAATACCCCAACCTGATCAATAACAGGCGTTGCATTATAATCTAAAATCGCTTTTTTATTACTCATAGTTAAAAAATTGAACTCCAAAGATAAGTAAAAGCCCCGAAGTTTTATTGGTGTTTTATAAAAAGCTATTTTTGTACTTCTTCACAATCATTTTTTCATGGATAACCAAAAAAATATATTTCCAATTTTCGATCAAATAGTCGGAAGAAAAGAAAAAGAACAGTTACTTAACCAGACAGCTAAAGTAATTTGGATGACCGGACTTTCTGGTTCAGGGAAAAGCACTATAGCCATTGCTTTAGAAAAAGAATTAGCACAAAAAGGGTTTTTAACACAAGTATTGGATGGAGATAACATTAGAACAGGCATCAACAACAACTTAGGGTTTTCTGGTGCTGATAGAACAGAAAACATTAGAAGAATCGCAGAAGTTTCTAAGTTATTTGTAAATTGTGGAGTTATTACCATTAACTGTTTTGTTAGTCCAACCAATGACATAAGAAATGCAGCAAAAGAAATTATTGGAGACGAAGATTTTGTAGAAGTTTTTATTGATACGCCTATAGAAATTTGTGAACAACGTGATGTAAAAGGGCTTTATAAAAAAGCTCGAGCAGGAGAAATTAAAGATTTTACAGGGGTTAATGCTCCATTTGAAACTCCCGAAAATGCAACTATTGTTGTGAAAACTGCCAATAAAACTGTTGAAGAATCAGTTAATACTATTGTAGAGAAAATTTTACCTTTAATCTCCCAAAAATAATGAAGTACTTCTTAACCATAATTTGTTTTTTGTTACTTGTAGGTAGTTTATTTTCTTCTACCATTAAAAAAGACTCTTTGAGTATACTCAATGGAGAAATAATTACTGCTACTGAGCTGGAAATGGAAGTTCTGGATAATGGAGAAGTAAAGTTTAAAAGAGGGAAGGCCATTCTTTTTACAATTTTTACTGGTATTTTGGGTGGACACCGAATTTATATGGGAACACACCAAAGAACGCCCATAATTTATTCTGTTACTTTTGGTGGGTTTGGCATTTTACCTTTAATAGATTTGGTTCACCTCATTTTTACAAAAGACATTTCTGTTTACGAAAACAAAACGCAAATAATTATGTGGAGGGACAATTAGTGGATTCCTCATAAACTATTCTACACCAACTTATACATTTTTCCGGGATACGATTTTACGACACCGTTAAATTCTAAGTTTAATAGTAAAGCAGCAGTTTTGCTCATAGGAAATTCCGCTTTTAAAGCAATATTGTCAATAGCCATTTTGTCTGTTGCTGAAAGTAAATTGGCAATGGTTTTCTCTTCATCACTTAACTCAACAAAAAGCTTTGTTTGACTGGTATTTGTCTTGTCAGTAGTAGCTTGCCAGCCCATAATGTACTCAATATCTTTAGCTGATTGTATTAAAGCTGCTTTATTGGTTTTTATCAGCCAATTACATCCTTCAGAATATTCATCATTTAATCTGCCGGGTAAAGCAAAAACATCTCGATTATATTGATTCGCTAAATCGGCAGTAATTAAAGAACCTCCTTTTTTGCTAGATTCAACCACTATCGTTAAATCAGCTATACCGGCAACTATTCTATTTCTTTTAGGAAAATTTTCTCTATCTGGATTAGTTTTGTGTTTAAACTCAGAAATAATGCCTCCATTTTCTTGCATTTGTTTAGCAATAATTCCATGTTGATTGGGATAAATTCTGTCTAACCCATGAGCTAACGCTGCAACAGTAGGAAGTTGATGTTGCATAGCTGCTTTGTGTGCACAAATATCTATTCCGAAAGCTAGTCCGCTAACAATTAATGGCTGATGTAGAGCTAAATCAGCAATCAATTTTTCACAAAATTCTTTACCATAATCGGTAGCGTTTCTTGTACCTACAACGCTAATTACTTTTTCAGCATTCAAATTCATATTGCCTTTAGTGTAAAGTACAATAGGACTATCTTCACAATGAGTAAGTCTTTTAGGATAAGTTTTGTCTAAAAAGAAAACAGGATTAATCTTATTTTTTTCGATAAACAGTAATTCTTTTTCAGCTATTTCCAAAGCTTCTTTTTTATTACTGAAAATATGCTGAGCATTCATTTTACCGATTCCTGGAATTTTTTCTAATGCTGTTTTTTTTTCATTAAAAACGTTTTCAGCACTACCACAATAGGCAATAAGTTTTTTGGCGGTTATGGCTCCTATATTTGGAAGACAAGTAATAGCAATATTGTAAAGTAATTGGTTGTTCATCTTTATGTAAAAGGATTTCAAAAATAATGTTTTTAGCTTATTTAAAACTGCATCAATTAATTAAATTAACTTTGCAGTCCTTATGACAAAAAAACAAAACATACGACATCTTTCTAAAGAAGAAATAATTGAATTCTTTACAACCCATGGCGAAAAGACATTTAGAGCCAAACAAGTTTACGAATGGTTGTGGAAAAAACATGCTGTTTCTTTTGATGAAATGTCTAACCTATCGTTTGCTACCCGACAATTATTGAAAGATAATTTTGTGATTAATGCCATTACTACCAGCGAAGAACAAGTAAGTTCGGATAGAACCATTAAAAATGCATTTAGATTGCATGATGGAAATATTGTTGAAGGTGTTTTAATTCCTACACCAAAAAGAATGACTGCTTGTATTTCTTCTCAAGTAGGCTGCAGTTTAACATGTGCTTTTTGTGCTACAGGTAAACTAGACAGGCTAAGAAACATTGATGCTGATGAAATTTTTGACCAAGTAGCATTAATTAAAAAACAAGCTGAAGAAAAATATAACACTCCACTTACCAACATTGTTTATATGGGTATGGGAGAACCTTTGTTGAACTATAGAAATGTATTAGATTCCATAGAAAAAATTACCAGTAACGAAGGGTTGGGAATGTCTCCAAAACGAATTACTGTTTCTACTGCAGGAATTGCCAAAATGATAAAAAAATTAGGAGATGATGAAGTGAAATTTAACCTTGCTTTATCGCTACATGCTGCTAATGATGAAAAAAGAAGTAAAATAATGCCAATTAATGAGCAGAACTCATTGGCAATTCTGAAAGAAGCATTAATTTATTTTCATGAAAGAACAGGCACAAGAGTAACATTTGAATACATTATTTTTAAAGATTTTAACGATAGTTTAGAAGATGCTAGAGAGTTAGCCGAATTCTGTAAAGTAGTTCCTTGTAAAATTAATATTATTGAATACAATCCTATTGATGATGCTGATTTTCAAAAAGCAGATGCAAAAAAAACAGATGAGTTTGCCCGATTTTTAGAAGACAGATATCACCTAATTGTAAATGTGAGAAGAAGCAGAGGAAAAGATATTGATGCAGCCTGCGGACAATTGGCAAACAAAAACAAAGCAGCATTTAATAAACTAAAATCGTAGGAAGAGTTTTTAATTTCAATTAATTAGTTTCCAGCAACTCAAATAGCTCGTCCAATTTAGGAGTAAGAATCACTTCAATTCTTCTATTTTTCTTTCTTCCTTCTGCACTATTAGAAGTATCTAAAGGTAAATACTCACTTCTTCCGGCAGCAGTTAATCTTTTGGGGTTTACATTGCTGTTTGTGGTTATAATTTTAACTACCGATGTAGCTCTTTTCACACTCAAATCCCAGTTATCTTTAATATCTCCAGAACCTTTTAAAGGCACATTATCCGTATGTCCTTCTACTAAAATATTAATGTCTTGATTTTGTTCTAATACCTTAGCTAATTTTTTCAAAGCGTCTGTACCTCTTTCGCCAACAGTATAACTACCCGAAGCAAATAATAAACTTTCATCTAAAGAAACATACACTTTTCCATTTTTTTGTTCGATGGTAAGTCCGTTGTTTTCAAAACCTAATAACGCTTCTTTTACTTTATTTTTAAGTGCATTTACCATTGAATCTTGTCTGCTAATCATCGCTTCTAATTCATTAACACGTTTTTCACGAGCTTCTAAATCTACCGTAAGTTGTTCTAATTTAGCTTGTTTTACTTGTAAAGTCCCTTCTAATGCTCTTAATGCATCTTCTTGAGCTTGTAATTCTTCTTGTGTTTTTTGCAATTGTTTCATTAATTGCTCTGTGGCTGACTTGTTTCCTGCTAACAGTTCGTTGTTTTTATCTAATAACAATTGATAAGTTGAATTTACATTATCGTAGTTTTTAGTCATTTGATCTAATGACTTTTCTAACACTTTAATTTCATGTTCCATCCCCTCTTTTTCCTTACGCATTTTGTCAACAGAAGCTTGTAACTCTTTATTTTTTTCTTCTAAATCCTGATTTTGAGCTTTTAAAGCACTATTTTCTTCCAAACAAGCGGTTTGTTTAGATTTTAATTCTTCATATTTTCTAGCCGGAACACAAGAAAAAAGCACTCCTACACATAAAATAGCTACAATTGATTGGTGTTTTAACGTCATGGCAATTGGTTTTATATCAATTACAATGTTAGGGGTAATTCCTCCAAAAAAGTTACACAATTCTTATGAGTTATAAACAGTAGCATTTTGAAATCTTTGGAAGTATGTATTAATAAAGAGAGGCTGTTTTACAATTGTAAAACAGCCTCTCTTTATTTTTTACTCGGTCTCTATTAAAGAAAAAGTATTAAGTATAGTTCTTAGGTTTTATTTCACTCCCTCCTTTAACTAAATCAAATTACTTATTTACTATTACATACACATCCATCAGATTCATAGTTTTGAACCTGATCATTATAATCTGATGTTTTTTCAAAGTCGTCTTCACATAGTGTTGCTGGAGCTAATGTTTTACAACTTTTACATTCCTTACAATCTTTACTACACGATACAAATGCTATTCCGATTAAAAATAAGCCAACAATTATTGATTTTTTCATAATTAAATGTTTTAAATTATTAAATGTTTTTATTAATAGGAGAGGCTAAAACAAAAAAGGTTGGGTTTACAATGAAAAAAATTAAAATTGATAACCAATACCCGTTGAAAAAATTATTGAAGAAGGCTTTATTTCCGAAGAATTGTTATTATTAATATTCATAATAGATTTGTTGTATGATGGAAGCATTAGTAATGAAATGTGATTGGATAAGTTGTATTTTAAACCAACGCTAACCATTCCACTTAATGTTATTTTTTTTGTATCATGAAAGTTTTCAATAATTAAAGGAGATTTAGGGGTATAAACATTGCTAATTTCAATTTTCGATTTGTTGTTTATAACAATAGAAGTTGTCAGACCTCCTCCAACTAATAATTTTAATTTCCCTTTACCAATTTCATAATTTATAGCTAACGGTAAGTCTAGTAATATAAAACTATATTCTTCTTTAAAGTTAAGGTCTGCAAAATCATCCTCATCATCTAAAAAAACATCATCTTCATCATCACCCGCAAAATTAAAACTACCAACATCCTCAATCAATATAGTTCCTAAAGAACTGTTTATGGTTGCACTATTATTTGTTGGGTTAATTAATATTGGTAATTCATTTGGTCTAGCAGCATCTTGCTTGAACTCATTATTAAACTTTCGATACCCAACACCAACACTTATGCTAAATTTATTTGAAATTTGATAGCTAAGATTAGCTCCAGCACTAAATTGGAAGTGATTTTCTTCTGCAGAATTGTAAATTTTATTAGAATTACTTTTGGGCTTAATACCAACAGTTGATAAACCTGGCACAAACAGTAAGGAAATATTTATTTTTGATAGGTTCTTCTCCGAAGCAAGGAGTGAAGTATCGGTTATAGCATCATTAACATTTGTAGAATCTATTAAAACTGTGTCTTTTTCATAATTATCGAGAGAGCCTAGAACTTCAGAAATAACAGGTAGAATAGAGTCATTTATTTGATTGTTGAAAATGGTCTCTTGGCTTACTACTTTGTCTTTATTAGAAGTAATAGTTTCGTTGTTTATTGGATTAATTTCAAAATCTATAGCTTTATTATTAACTAATTGTAAATTTTCTTCAACTTCTTCAACTGTAGTGATAACTTTTTCTTCTGTTGTTGTGGAATTATTTTGTTTTTTAATAGTCCCAATACCCTTTACCATCAGTTCATTGTTTAGTGTCTCTTTTTTAGTTTTTGATTTATTACTTTCAATTTCGTTAGGAAAATAAATACCTTCTTTCTTTTCTGAAATTAATCTCTTTTTTGATATTTGTTTTAAATTTTCTTGTTGAGTCTTTACTGATTTTCTTTCTTTAATTGATGTTAATTTTTGTGGCTTTTTATATTTATTATTCTTTTTATTACTTTCTAAATTTGGTATGATTTTGCTTTCTATACCAATAATCGATTCATTAATTAATTCATTTGTTTGTATTTGATTTTTAGCAATTTGAGATACATTCTTATTTTCTGAACGATTAGTTTGATAATAAATCACAACTCCGAAAATAGTTAACACTAAACTAAAAGTTAACCATCTATACCAAAAAATACGTTTACTGAGGGTCGTAATTTTTATTTGAGAAGCAGCACTATCTATATTTTTCCAGAGATGTTCCGGTACAGCACTTTCGTGTTCAGCATACTTTTGCTGAATAAGTTTATCAAATTTTATATTATCAAAATCATCACTCATTAACTAACTGTTTTAATAGCCGAACGTTTATTTATATTAATTTTCATTTTTAATATTTTTCTTGCATCAAACAATTGTGATTTAGATGTTCCAATAGAAATATTTAATTTCTCTGAAATTTCTTTGTGAGAAAACCCATCAATAACATACAAATTAAAAACCTCTCTACATCCTGTTGGTAATTGTTGGATTAAGTTTGTAAGTTCATCCGTTGACATTTGACTTAAAACATCTTCCGCATTGTCTGGTAATAAGTTTAAGGACGCATCCATCGGTTCAACAACTCTAAGATAGTATTTTCTTTTAGTAAAATCTATGGCTTCATTTACAACAATCCTTTTTATCCAACCACTAAGTGCTTCAACATCTTTTAACTGGAATAAATTTTTGTAAATTAAAAAAAATGCTTGTTGAAAAACATCCTCTGCATCTTCTTGATTTTTAGTATATCGCAAACAAACACTAAACATTTGCGAAGCATATTTTTCATATAATATACTCCGAGCCTTTGGGTCAAAATTAATGCACCCTTTTACAATTGTATGATTATCCCAGGTTTTAATGTACTATAAAGATATTAAAAAGCAAAAAAGGTTGGGTAATTGCTTTATTATTTGATATAAAAGTAGGAAATAAATTACTTTAAAACAACTTTAACTATAAGACATAAACAGAAGTGGCATTTTGAAGTCTTTGCAAAATTGTATTGATAAAAAGAATATTTTTGGTCATTCAATCTTTATTTATGATGCATCCTTACATTAACACACTTATAAAAGAATTTAAACTAAATGCAAATAATAAAATTGCATTAGAGCAATCAGCATACTTGCGGAATCAGTTTGAATTTTTTGGTATAAAAACAACAGAAAGAAGAGTGTTACAACAAACTTTTTTAGCTAAAGAATTGCTTCCAGATAAAAAAGAACTAGGAGGAATCATCAGTGCTTTATGGAAACAACCTCAGCGAGAATGTCAATATTTTGCTCAGGAATTGGCTTTTAAATATACTAATCAAACTGAAAAATCTGACATTGAGCTTTATGAATATATGGTTGTTAACCAATCGTGGTGGGATACGGTTGACTTTATTGCCACTAAATTAATGGGGGCTTATTTTAAAAAATTCCCAGAACAAAGAGCAATTTATGTAAAAAAATGGTTGACATCCGGTAATGTGTGGTTGCAACGCTGTGCCTTACTATTTCAGTTAAAATACAAAAAAGAAACAGATACAACTTTACTTAGTGATACTATAAATATTTTGTTGGGAAGTAAAGAGTTTTTTATTAATAAGGCAATTGGTTGGATATTGCGAGAATACAGTAAAACAAACCCTGAATGGGTAAGCTTTTACCGAAAAAACAGCTTTAAATTCACTTAGTAAAAGAGAAGCTCTAAGGTTGGTGAGGTAAATAAAATTTATTTATTATGGATAATTACATATATTTGAAGCTATTTTACAATTTTAAAAATTACTAATAATGAATCTATTTGTGTTTAAAATAAAGCTAATAAGTATGTTAGCACTTTGTTTTTTGACAAATATTCTTTTTGGTCAGAATTTGATTACTCCAACTGGAATAACAGGAGTTTTTTATACTGGAACAAACACAAAATGTATAGATAACTCAGGGCTTTCAGCGATTCCTACAACAGTTGCTGGAGCTGCTGCTGTTACCCATATTTCTCCTGCAAGTATTTCTGATGCCACTTATTTAAACGATGGCTCAGCTACGACTACTCCTTGGACATTTACTTTTAACTCTCCTCAAAATATTCAAGGCTTTGTAGCTTGGCAACCTTGTAGCCCTCACAATGGGGGAGACGCTCCTTTCAATAAAATTCTTATTACAACCAATACTTGTAATACTACATTTTACGATACGTTAGTGATGGGCTTGCCTTCACCAAATGCTAAATTTAAGTATTTTTCTTTTCCAAAATTTGGAATTACCTCCATTACCCTAAATGTTTTGGAATCATGGGTGTATAATAATACATCAACAGGTAGCTGCAACTCTTCTATTGGATGGACAAGTACCTCTGCAAGTTCTGTTTCTTTTTTCTACAATGTTATGCTTGGAGAAATTAAGTTTATTGAAGCTACATCAACCAACAATGGAAGTGGTTTAGTGGAATTTTATGTATCTAATAATGATGCTTGTTTGGGCTGCGACTCTTTAACCTTCAACATAATTGATAATACTAATAATAGTGTTTTTGGAACATTTACCATTAATTCATGTCCTGATACTATATCTCTTTGTTTAGACACATTGGCATCTTACGATATTGTTGCTGCTAATAATAGTGTTAATTTTTCTAATGCAATTGTTAATGGACAAGTTAATTATCCAAGTTCACAAAATGTTTTTGAATTTAGTACCTCAACTATTTGTTGTCCCAATGTTTCTTTTGGATTTTCCAATAATTCAGGGTGTGTAAATTCAATGATAAATTTTTATGATTCAACTAATACTTTTGGAAACCCTATAACTTCTTTAATATGGTATTTTGGAGATGGAGATTCTTTGGTGGGCACTCAAAATCCAACTCACACCTACTTATCTTCCGGAGTTTATCAAGTAACTCTTGTTGTTACTAATAGCTCCAATTGTACAGATTCTTTTTCTCTTCCTATTACCATTTACCCTTCTTTTAGTAGTAATAATAATGTTGAAATTTGTCAAGGAGATAGTATTTTTATTGGGGGGGGGTATCAAAATGCATCAGGAACTTATACAGATTCTTTGCAAACAATTAATGGTTGCGATAGTATTATAGTTACTAACTTAATTGTCAACTCATCTTATTTTATACCTCAATCTCAACAAATTTGTCAAGGGGATAGTGTTTTATTTGCGAATAATTATTACACTAGTTCAGGAGTTTATTATGATTCTTTGCAGACTTCTTTAGGTTGTGATAGTGTTTTTGAATTGAATTTACAGGTTCAACCAAATATACAAAATTCTCAAACCATTCATATTTGTCAAGGAGATAGTGTTTTAATACAGGGTAATTATCAAAATACTTCCGGTATTTATTCTGATACCTCTCAATCCACTTTAGGGTGTGATAGTATAAGTATAACTACACTTATAGTGGATACCAATTATAATCATAGTAATAATGTGGAAATATGCCAAGGAGATAGTATTTTTATTGGTGGATCTTATCAAAATGCATCGGGAACTTATACAGATTCTTTGCAAACAATTAATGGTTGCGATAGTATTATAGTTACTAACTTAGTTGTAAACCCATCCTATTTAATGACTCAATCTCAACAAATTTGCCAAGGCGATAGTATTTTATTTGCTAATAATTATTATTCATCAACTGGGGTTTTTTATGATTCATTACAGACTTCTCTAGGCTGTGATAGTATTTTTGAATTGAACTTACAAGTTCAACCAAATATACAAAATTCTCAAACCGTCAATATTTGTCAAGGTGATAGTGTTTTGATTCTAGGTAATTATCAAACTACTTCTGGTATTTATTCTGATACCTCTCAATCCACTTTAGGATGTGACAGTATAAACATTACTACCGTTATAGTTAATGCTGATTATAGTAATAGTGTTAATGTAGAAATTTGTCAAGGAGATAGTATTTTTATTGGTGGAACTTATCAAAATGTATCGGGAACTTATACAGATTCTTTGCAAACAATTAATGGTTGCGATAGTGTTGTGGTTCTTAATTTACAAGTTGTTTCATTATACCAAACCAATCAATTTATGGAGATATGTGAAGGAGACAGTGCCATTATAAATGGAATTTTAAGGTTTGAAGAAGGTACTTATCAGGATACTCTAATATCTCAAAATGGATGTGATAGTATTGTTACTGTTAATTTACAAGTTAACCAATTAGCTATAGATACAATACAAGTACCTAATGTATTTACACCTAACAATGACCAATTTAATGATTTATTTAGGTTAAATATTGAGCAATATATTTCCATTGATGTAAAAATATTTAACCGATGGGGAATGTTAATTTACGAATCTATTACAAATGATGGTTGGAATGGAAGGACTACTTCGGGTTCCGAAGTTCCTGAAGGCACCTATTTTTATTTAATATCAATTGAGGTTGATAATTGCGGAGTGATTAAAAAAGAATCTTTTAAAGGTTACCTTACATTACTTCGATAACAATTCAACTATATTACAAAAATGTCTAAATTAACATTTATAATTACATTATTGTTTTGTTTAATAACAAATCTAATGGTTAGTCAAAATTTGATTACTCCAACAGGAATAGTGGGAACATTTTATGGTTCTACAAGTACAAAATGTATAGATAATTCAGGTCTTTCAGCAATTCCTACCACTGTCGCTGGAGCTGCTGCTGTTACCCATATTTCTCCCGCAAGTATTTCTGATGCTACTTATTTAAATAATGGCTCAGCAACGACTGCTCCTTGGAACTTTACCTTTAGCACTCCTCAAAATATTCAAGGTTTTGTAGCCTGGCAACCTTGTAGCCCTCACAATGGTGGAGACGCTCCTTTCAATAAAATTCTTATTACAACAAATACTTGTAATACTACATTTTACGATACTTTAGTGATGGGTCTGCCCTCACCAAATGCTAAATTTAGGTATTTTTCATTTCCTAAATTTGGAATTACCTCCATTACTTTAAATGTTTTAGAATCATGGGTATATAATAATTTATCAACTGGAAGTTGTAATTCTTCTATTGGATGGACAAGTGCTTCTTCAAGTTCTGTTTCTAATTCATATAATGTGATGCTTGGAGAAATTAAGTTTATTGAAGCTACATCAACCAACAATGGAAGTGGTTTAGTTGAATTTTATGTGTCTAATAACAACGGTTGTATAGGTTGCGACTCTTTAACTCTTAATATAGTTAATAATTCCACTAATAATGTTTTTGGAACATTCACCATTAACTCATGTCCTGATACTATCTCTCTTTGTATAGACACATTGGCATCTTATGATATTGTTGCTGCTAATAATAGCATTACTTTTTCTAATGCAATAGTTAATGGACAAGTTAATTATCCAGGCTCACAAAATATCTTTCAATTTAGTACCTCCACTATTTGTTGCCCAGATGTTTCTTTTGGGTTTTCTACGGGATGTGAAAATCAGATAGTTAGTTTTTATGATTCTACAAATGTGTACAATAGTAGTGTTGCATCAATTAAATGGTATTTTGGAGATGGAGATTCATTGGTGGGGACTCAAAATCCAACTCACACCTACTTATCTTCTGGGGTTTATCAAGTAACTCTGGTTGTTACTAATAGCTCCAATTGTACCGATTCTTTTTCTCTT
>JAPHUD010000014.1 GCA_026196775.1 Flavobacteriales bacterium | reverse complement strand
TACTTACTCTTGGGATAATGGTTTAGGTGCCGGACAATCACATACCGTTAACCCAACAACTACTACCACTTATGTGGTTACTGGTACAGATGCCAATGGATGCCAAAATACAGATAACGTAATTATTACTGTCAATCCACTTCCTACAGTAATTGCAAGTAATGACACTACTATCTGTAATGGAAGCACTGCAACTATTACAGCTTCGGGTGCTAGTTCTTATACTTGGGATAACGGCTTAGGTGCTGGACAATCTCACATCGTTAATCCAACAATAAATACCACTTATATTGTTACTGGAACTGATGCTAATGGTTGTCAGAATACTGATAATGTAATTATTACGGTAACCAACTGCGGAACACCTCCTACAGCTAGTTTTAGTGCTACAGATTCTATTATTTGTATGAATGAGTGTATTAATTTTACTGATCTAAGTTCAAGTATTCCAACCAGCTGGTCGTGGTACTTTTTTGGTTCCTCTACTCCTACTTCATCACAACAAAACCCAACTAATATTTGTTACCCAACTGCCGGAACTTTTGATGTGGCTCTTGTAGCTACTAATTCTGCTGGTTCTGACTCTATTTTTATGAGTAATTTCATTACTGTTAATCCACTTCCTACAGTAGTTGCAAGTAACGACACTACTATTTGTAATGGAAGTGCTGCAACTATTTCCGCTTCTGGGGCTAATATGTATTCATGGAGTAACACTATTGTAATGGGACCATCTCAAACGGTTACACCAACATCTACAACAACATATATAGTAACAGGAATTGACATAAATGGCTGTCAAAATCAAGATAGTGTAACGGTTTCTGTTGTTAGTTGTGGCGTTCCTACAGCTAACCTCAATGCAAATAATACATCTGTTTGTATAAATGATTGTGTAGATTTTACCGACTTAAGTACCAACACTCCAACATCATGGTTCTGGTTATTTGAAGGAGCTTCACCTGCTACTTCTACCCTACAACATCCACAAGGGATTTGTTATGATTCAACTGGAACTTATGATGTAACACTTTTTGTAAGCAATGCTTTTGGGGCTGATACGATTACGATGAATAACCATATTGTTATAGATTCTTGTTTAGAAATTCCTGTATCCTTCACTATTCCTAATGTGTTTAGTCCGAATAATGATGGAAATAACGATGTCTTTTTTATTGAAAGTACAGGTGTTACCAATTTAGATATGCAAATTTATAACCGTTGGGGAATGTTAATGTATGAAACCTCTGATGTTAACGCTACTTGGAATGGCAGAACGAGTTCAGGAGCGATTTGCCCAGAGGGCACTTATTTTTACATCATTAAAATAACTACAGACAAAACAGAAACGTTTAAAGGTACTTTAACTTTATTAAGATAATTTACCATTTAATCTTAAACCATTTAAAATAATCCTATCGATATTTTTTAATTTCGTACAAACATTTTTAAATCATAAAAACATATGAAACAACTAAGTTTAATCATCATTTCAGCTGTACTTTTTAGCAGCTGCGGAAACAGTCAGACAGACACCACAAAACAAGAAGCACCTATTGAACAAACTACCCCACAAGCAGAAAAATTTATAAAAAATGTGGATGCTGCTACCTTTAAAGAATTAATAGAGAAAGAAGATGGAATTGTTTTAGATGTTAGAACTCCCGAAGAAGTTGCTAATGGACATATCCCTAATGCCAGCACCATCAATATTTATGATGAAGATTTTGAAGCCAAAATTAACATGATGCAAAAAAACAAAACCATTTATGTGTATTGCAAATCTGGTGGTAGAAGTTCTCAGGCAGCTCAATTACTTCAAAAAAATGGCTTTGACAAAGTTTATAACCTAGATGGAGGCACAATGGCTTGGGAAAATAATAACTACCCATTAACTGCTCCTAGCAATACTACTGATGAAAAAATTCAAACCGTTAGTTTAGCCGATTTTAAAACAATGATAACTACTGACAAACCTGTTTTAGTAGATTTTCATACCGTTTGGTGTGCTCCATGTAAAAAAATGGCTCCTGTTATTGATGAAATTGAAACCGAATATGCCAACAAAGCTGTAGTTAATAGAATAGATATTGATAAAAGTAAAGAAGTTGCAAAAACTTACGATATTAGTGGTGTACCTGTTTTTATTCTTTTTGTAAACGGAGAACAAAAATGGAAACATAATGGAATGATTTCTAAAGAAGAACTAAAAAAACAACTCGACCAATACACAAGTACTCAAGAGTAAAGCATATTCCCAAAAATAGCATGCTTATTATTTAGGATATTATTTTTAGTTTCAATCAACTTTTTCCTAAATTCGCAATCTATTTAAGTTAAACTAAAAAATAAAAATATGAGTTACGATTTAATTGTAGTAGGAAGTGGTCCGGGTGGCTATGTTGCTGCTATCAGAGCTTCTCAATTGGGAATGAAAACTGCCATTATTGAAAAAGCAGAATTAGGAGGAATTTGTTTGAACTGGGGTTGTATTCCTACTAAAGCCCTTCTTAAAAGTGCTAGCGTCTTTGAATACATTAACCATGCTTCAGATTTTGGTATTAACATTAAAAGCGCTGATGCTGATTTTCCTGCTATTATTAAACGAAGTCGTGAGGTTGCCAACGGAATGAGCAATGGTATTCAGTTCTTAATGAAGAAAAATAAAATTGACGTTATTAAAGGAACTGCTAAGCTTAAGCCAGGTAAAAAGATAGACGTAACTGGTGATGACAAAAAAGTTACTGAATATACTGCAACAAACATTATTATTGCTACAGGAGCTCGTTCAAGAGAATTACCAAACTTACCTCAAGATGGTAAAAAAATTATAGGATACAGAGAAGCAATGTCTTTACCTAAATTACCTAAAAAAATGGTAGTAGTTGGTTCTGGAGCTATCGGTTCTGAGTTTGCTTACTTTTATAATGCGATGGGTGTTGATGTAACTATTGTTGAGTTCTTACCTAACATAGTACCTTTAGAAGATGAAGATGTTTCTAAACAATTAGAACGTTCTTTCAAAAAAGCTGGATTAAAAGTTATGACCAGTTCTTCTGTAGAAAGTGTTGACACTAAAGGAACAGGCTGTAAAGTAACTGTGAAAACTAAAAAAGGCGAAGAAATTATAGATTGTGATATCGTACTTTCTGCTGTTGGAATTAAGTCTAATATCGAAAATATTGGTTTAGAAGAAGTTGGAATTGTTACTGATAAAGATAAAATTATTGTGAACGATTACTACCAAACTAACATTCCTGGCTATTTTGCTATTGGTGATGTTGTTCCAGGACCTGCTCTAGCTCACGTAGCTTCTGCTGAAGGAATTATTTGTGTAGAAAAAATTAAAGGAATGCATGTAGAACCATTAGATTATGGTAACATTCCTGGTTGTACTTACTGCTCACCAGAAGTTGCTTCTGTTGGTATGACTGAAAAAGCTGCTAAAGAAGCAGGTTATGAAGTTAAAGTGGGTAAATTTCCATTCTCAGCATCTGGTAAAGCTAGTGCTGCCGGACACAAAGATGGTTTTGTAAAACTAATCTTTGATGCTAAATATGGTGAATTGTTGGGCGGACACATGATAGGTTACAACGTAACTGAAATGGTTGCTGAATTAGTAGCTGTAAGAAAATTAGAAACTACAGGCCACGAATTAATTAAAACCGTTCATCCTCACCCAACTATGAGTGAAGCCGTTATGGAAGCTGCAGCTGCAGCTTATGACGAAGTGATTCACATGTAAAACAAGATTTTCATTAATATCAAAAAGGCTGTCAAAATTGACAGCCTTTTTTTATGTTTTTTTGATGACAGAGCCTTAACTATGTTAAAAAACATAATAATCTCGTTTGGAATAAAAACCATTTTTTATAATTTATAAAAGCGACCTTAAAACATCATTTATAAGTCCACATAAAAAATCTATCTTTGTAACATGTTAGAAAAAACGTTTACCATAGTAGCTAAAACTTCTTTCGGATTGGAAGATGTTGCTGCTGAAGAAATAGCTCAATTAGGAGCTCAACAAATTGAAAAAGGCATAAGAAGTGTTTCCTTTAAAGGGGATAAAGCCTTATTGTACAATGCCAATATGTGGCTCAGAACAGTCAATAAATTATTAGTTCCCATTCATCAATTCCCTATTAGAGATAGTGAAGATTTGTATAACCAAATCAAAAAAATGGAATGGGAAAACATTTTTGATGTAGATCAAACATTTTTTATTGATGCGGTAGTTTCTTCTACTATATTTAATCACTCACAATTCCCTGCATTAAAAGCCAAAGATGCTATTGCAGATAGATTTAGAGAAAAATTTAACCGAAGACCAAATGTAGAAAAATTTAATCCTAACATTAAAATTAACCTTTACATCAATCAAAAAAATAGTTGTGTAGTAAGTTTAGATAGCTCTGGTGATGCTCTTTTTAAAAGAGGTTATAGAGAAAGTCGTAGTGAAGCACCAATTAAGGAAGATTTAGCCGCAGGCATGATTTTATTGAGTGGATGGGATAAAAAAGCTCCTCTACTTGATTTGTTTTGTGGCTCAGGAACTATTCTTATAGAGGCTGCTATGATAGCTTTTAACATTGCTCCCAACCTTAAAAGAGAAGAATTTGGATTTTTTAATTGGAAAGATTTTGATAGCCAACTTTTTAACAAATTAAAAGAAGAAGCTATTGCCAACAGAAAGTTTACCAACACTAGAATTATTGGTGTAGACAATTCCGGAAGGGTATTAGGCATGTGCAGAGCTAATCTTAAAAGCATTGATTTACTGGATAAGGTAAGCCTAAAAATTTCAGATTTTCAGGATTATACGCCAAGTACCGAACCCGGAATTATTATTTCTAACCCACCTTACGGAGAGAGAATTGGTGACGGAATTGAAGCGCTTTACACCGATTTTGGAGATACGCTAAAACAAAAATTTAGTGGTTGGTCGGCATGGATAATAAGTTCTAACATGGAAGCATTAAAAAATGTAGGACTAAGACCTTCTAAAAAATTAAAATTGTTTAACGGAAGTTTGGAATGTAAATTTGTTCAATACGAAATGTATCAAGGGACAAAAAAGATACACAAAACAGAAAATGCTGTAAATGATTAGAAAGGATTACATTCAACGATATTTTGATGAGATGGCTAAAATGTTAGCTAAAATCCTATTTTTTAAAAAAAACAACGAACCCGATAAAATTCAAGAAACCCTTAATGACTTTGCTAATGATTTTCTAGAAATTAATTTAAAAAACATTTTAGAAACCCCAAAAGACAAATTAATTGATACACTTAAAACGAAACATGATTTCGATTTAACCAAGTTTAAACTGCTCGAAGAATTACTATTTCAAAAATTCTTACTAACACCTACCGATATTTCTTTAAGAAATAGTACTTTAGAAGTCATAAATTACATTGTTAAAAACGATAGCGATTTTTCTGTAGAACGCCATCAGCGTTTTCAAGAATTATCTAAACTATCCAACTAAAAAAAATAAACCATGCAAAAAATAGGTGTTTTTACCTCTGGTGGCGATTCTCCGGGAATGAATGCAGCAGTTAGGGCTGTAGTAAGAACTTGTGCTTATCACAACATTCAGGCTTATGGAATTTACGAAGGCTACAAAGGATTAATTGAAGGAAACATTGAACCCTTTGGTGCCAGAGATGTAAAAAACATTATTCAGAGAGGAGGAACAATTCTAAAAAGTGCTAGATGTAAAGAATTTCATGAATATGAATGGAGAAAAAAAGCTTTTGAAAATATTCAAAAACATGGTTTAGATGGCATTGTAGCCATTGGTGGTGACGGCACTTTTACAGGGGCAGCTATTTTTAATAGTGAGTTTAATATCCCTTTTGTAGGTATTCCCGGAACTATAGATAATGATTTGTTTGGAACAGACTACACCATTGGTTATGACACAGCACTCAATACGGTAGTTGAAGCAGTTGATAAAATTAGAGATACTGCTAACTCTCATAATCGTTTATTTATTATTGAAGTAATGGGTAGAGATGCAGGGTTTATAGCTCTTAGAAGTGGTATTGGTGTAGGTGCTGAAGCAATTTTAGTTCCTGAAACTCCCTCTTACATTAATGAACTGTTTAAAAAATTAGATAGCGACAGACATGGTAGAAAATCCAGCATGATAGTAATTGTTGCAGAAGGTGATGAAACCGGAGGAGCCAACGAAGTAGCCAAACATGTAAAAGAACATCATCCTGAATTTGATACTCGTGTAACTATTTTAGGTCATATACAACGTGGTGGTAGTCCATCGGCTATGGACAGAGTACTTGCCAGCCAAATGGGAAATGCTGCTGTAAATGCTTTGTTGGATGGTAAAACAAACCTTATGATAGGAGTTGTAAACAATAAAATTGCCTACACTCCTTTTGAAAAAGCCATCAAACACCATCAAAAAATTAATACCGATTTACTTTCTTTAGCAGAAATATTATCCTGCTAAAAACTTATAAATTTGAGAAACTTAGTCCTATATAACTCTTCTGCCGGATCTGGAAAAACTTATACTTTAGTAAAAGAATTTTTGCTACGTGTATTGGCTGAAAATGCCGAATTTCCTGCTTATTACAAACATATTCTTGCCATAACTTTTACCAATAAAGCTGCCGCAGAAATGAAAGAAAGAGTGATTAAGGCACTCGAAGATTTTGCATCAGACCAACCATTAAAAGGTACTTCCAATTTTTTAATGAAGAATTTATTGCTAAGTGAAGCTGAGGGCGGACTTGGAATCACAAAAGAAAAACTCATTAATAAAAGCGAAGTTGTTTTACGACATATTCTTCATCATTACAATGATTTAGCCATCAGCACGATTGATAAATTTACCCATAAAATCATTAGAACTTTTGCTCACGATTTGCACTTACCCATCAATTTTGAAATTGAGCTGCAAGAAAGTGAAGTATTGACAAAAGCGGTTGACTTACTAATTGCCCAAGTTGGAAAAGATGATAAAATAACCAAATTAATGGTTGATTTTTCTGTGTACAAAGCTAATGAAGAAGCCGGCTGGAATATTGAAAAAGACTTAATAAACTTTGCCCAAACTCTTTTACAGGAAAACGGCAGCTATTTTGCCAATCAACTTAACGAATTATCAGTTGATGATTTTTACCTCATAAAAAAAGAGTTGGAAACCATTATTACATCTTTTGAAGATGAAACTGAAAAAATAGCTAACGAAGCCTTATCCTTAATAAAATCTAAAGGCTTAGCCGATAATGATTTTAGTTCAAGTTATATCCCTAAATACTTCATCAAACACACCAACAAAAACTATGATCCACCAACAAGTTCTATTGTTAAAATGTTTAGTGGCGAACAAAATTGGTATGCCAAAAAAACTCCCGAAAACATAAAACAAATCATTGATGGAATAACTAATGAACTTACTTCTTTCTACAATAGATTAGAAAATTTAAAAGTAGAAAAATACAGCGATTACCTTATTACCACATCTATCCATAAAAATATTTTTGTACTGGCAGTTATTAATGAAATTGAAAAATCTATTGAAAACATTAAACAAGAAAACAATGTACTTAGTTTTTCCGATTTCAATAAAAAAATTGCTCATGTAATTGCCAATGAATCTATTCCGTTTATTTATGAGCGTTTGGGAGAAAAATATTACCATTATCTTATTGACGAATTTCAAGATACTTCTGTAATTCAGTGGTTCAATCTCATTCCGTTGGTAGATAATTCTTTAGCCAACAACAGGTTTAACATGGTGGTTGGAGATGCCAAACAATCTATTTATAGGTGGCGAGGTGGCGAAGTAGAGCAAATTATTCAATTCCCTAAAATTGTAGAAAAAACAGGCATTATAAATAAAGAACTGCATACAATTAATGCTTCTTTTGATAGAAACATCAACAGAAAAAACCTGAACAATAATTTTCGTTCTACTGCCGAAATTGTCGATTTTAACAACCAGTTTTTTCAGTTTGTAGCCCAACAAATGCCGGAAGAATATCAAAATCTTTATAAAGACCTTAACCAAGGTTTTAATCCCGAAAATACAGGTGGAGGAATAGAAATAAGCTTTTTTGAAACCGATGATAAAGAAGAATTGTTAGAGTTAAATGCACAGCAAACCTTACAGATAATTCATCAGCTAACAAAAGAAGGTTACCAACTAAACGATATTGCCATTCTTACACGAGCCAATAGTGAAGCGGCAGAAATAGCTTCATTTTTACTGGATAATAATATTGATGTTATTTCTTCAGAAAGCTTGTTGCTAAACAACTCTAAAGAGGTTAACTTTTTGGTTACTTTTTTAAAGTACTTAATCTATCCTAACGAAAAAAGTATTCAATTGGCGTTGCTTTCTCTAATGCCAGATTCGTTAGCCAATGATGCGGCAATTTTTGAACTCTTTATTTCTTCATCATCAAAAAAAGAAGATGTATTGGCAACTTTCTTAAAAATGAACGATTTAGAGTTAGATAAAAACATCATCAACCAGTTTTCACTCTATGAGTTAACCGAATTTTTAATCAACCATTTTTCTTTGTCTGATGAAACCAACATTTACATTCAGTTTTTCTTAGATAAAGTGTATGAATTTACCGTAAAAAAAGGCAATTCTATCAACAATTTTGTTGAATGGTGGAATGATAAAAGTGAAAAGTTTTCTATCATCATCCCCGAAGGAATTGAAGCGGTAAACATTATGACCATTCATAAATCTAAAGGATTGGAATTTCCAATTGTGATTTATCCTTTTGCCAATAATGCAGCAAGAGGCAACAATAGAATGTTTTGGATAGAAAAAACACCGGTAGAAAAATTGCCTGTCGCTCTACTCCCAATGAACAAAGATATTTTAAACACCGAATACGCTTATATTTATCAAAATGAAGAAAATAAAGCTATATTAGACCTTGTGAATGTGCTTTATGTAGCATTTACTCGACCAAAAGACAGGTTGTATATTTTATCTGACTATGTTCCAAAAAAGAGTGAAAAAGTTGCCGCCAACCAGTTTCTTTATAACTATTGTACTAACTTCACTCCTATTAAAACAGCATTACCCACGTACCGTTTCGGATTATTTAACAAGAAAAATACTACCGAAAAACAAGATGAACAAAGCAATAGCGATAAATTCGGTAAGATTATACACAACAATTGGAGAGAAAAAATAAAAATAAGCTTTCAAGCTCCAAAAGTATGGGAAGTTGAAAATCTGGAACAAATTGGTGAACACGGTTCTTCCATTCATGCTATTTTAGCTGATATTAAAACAGTCGCTGATATTGAAAAAACAACTGACAGGTATGTGAGTAAAGGTATTATATCTATTGAAGAATCTAAAGAGTTATTGGTTCAACTGCAAAATTTATTCAGAAATCCTGCTATACATTTTTTGTTTGATGATGTTGATGAAGTAAAAAATGAAACTTCTATTTTATTACCGTTTGGAGAAGTTCGTGAGAAAGATAAAATGTCTTTTAAGCCCGACAGATTAGTTATCAAACAACAAACGGTTTATGTAATTGACTATAAAACAGGTAAAAAAATAGATAAACATAAAAAACAAGTTAAGGACTATATGGATTTAGTTCGTAAAATTCCCGCTTACGCCAACTTTAACTTTAAAGGTTATCTTTTGTATTTAAAAACAAATGAAGTTGTTGAAATTTAGTAGCAATACCTTAGCTAATTTTAAAATAAAAATTATAGTTTTGATGTATAACTAAAAAACAAACAATTAAATATGGAAGAAACTACAAACAATAATGCTGTTCCTACACAAGATCCTGGAAAAACAGTGGCAATTATTAGTTACATTACACTAATTGGGCTAATCATCGCTTTTGTAATGCACAGTGAACAAAGAAATAAATCTGAACTAGGTGTATTTCACCTTAGACAAGCATTAGGAATTTATCTTACTAGCTTTTCTATGATGATTGCAAGTTTTATACTGGTTTTTATCCCATTTATTGGATGGATGATAGCCATTTTAATTAACTTATGTTATATCGGAATTTTTATATTTTGGATATTAGGACTTATTGGAGCTGTTAATGGTGAAAGAAAAGCCGTACCTCTTTTAGGAGTTTTTTATCAAAATATTTTAAAGGATATCAAGTAAACATATTTTTATTTTATTGATACAAAAAGAGGATTAGCTATTTCAGTTAATCCTCTTTTTTTATACTTTATTATAAAAATT
Organism: Flavobacteriales bacterium; assembly: GCA_026196775.1. Lineage (GTDB taxonomy): Bacteria > Bacteroidota > Bacteroidia > Flavobacteriales_E > Vicingaceae > BRH-c54. The sequence continues at coordinate 41,866 of JAPHUD010000014.1, read as the reverse complement.
TTCAACAAATTGTTAAGTATTGTGGAAATAAAAACAAAACTTTGTAAAAAGAAATTTACTAAAAAAATGGAAAAATTTAAAGGAACAGGAGTCGCGATTATCACTCCTTTCAATCAAGATAAAAGCATAGATTACAACGCTTTAGAAAAATTAGTGGAATACCTAATTAAAAATGGAGTAGATTATTTAGTAGTTCAAGGTACAACTGGAGAATCGGTAACCTTAACTAATGAAGAAAAAAAGCAAGTATTAGCTTTTGTGGTTAAAGTAAACAACAACAGATTGCCCATAGTACTTGGTTTAGGCGGAAATAACACACAAGCTATTTTAGATGCATTTTCAACTACCGACTTTACTGGTGTTGATGCTGTTTTATCTGTTAGTCCGTACTATAACAAGCCTACGCAAGAAGGTATTTACCAGCATTACAAAGCTATTGCTGAAAAATCTCCGTTACCAATAATTTTATACAATGTTCCGGGAAGAACAAGCTCTAACATAGCAGCAACAACAACCTTAAGACTTGCTAATGATTTTAAAAACATCATAGCTGTAAAAGAAGCTTCAGGAAATTTAGAGCAATGTATGGAAATTATCCAACAAAAACCTGAAGGATTTTTAGTGATCTCTGGTGATGATGCTCTTACCCTTCCTTTTGTTGCTGCTGGTGGTGATGGTGTTATTTCTGTAATAGCCAATGCTTTTCCTAAAGGATTTTCTGATATGGTAAATGAAGCGTTAAACGGCAATATAGAAAATGCCAGAAAATTGCATTACCAACATTTTGAAATAATTCACTATTTATTTTGTGATGGAAACCCTGCCGGAATTAAAGCTACATTAAAAGTTTTAGGCATTTCTGATGATATAGTTCGTTTGCCTTTAGTAAATGTTACTGCTGCTACATTTGAAAAAATAAAAAGCTTAACTAATAAAATGATATAACTAATTTTGAATAAATTAACAAACATCATATCAACCTTTACTTTAGTATTAATTTTTACAATATTTAGCTGCAATATGGAAGCAAAAAATAACGATAAACCTATAGAAAATACTAATGATACTACCATAACAGATACCATAACACTTGGTGCTGGATGTTTTTGGTGTGTTGAAGCTATTTTCGACCAATTAAAGGGTGTTGAAAAAGTAATTTCTGGTTATGCTGGTGGAGAAATTAAAAATCCTTCTTACAAAGAAGTATGCACAGGCAGAACAGGACATGCAGAAGTTTGTCAAGTTATTTACAACCCAAAAATCATTTCTATCGAAGAAATATTGGAAGTCTTTTGGCAAACTCACGACCCAACAACACTTAACAAACAAGGTGGCGATGTAGGAACTCAATACCGTTCTGCTATTTTTTATCACAACAATGCTCAAAAACAAATTGCCGAAGCTTACAAACAACAACTTGACAGCTCCAACATCTTTAGCAACCCTATCGTTACTGAAATAACAGCTTTTACCAATTTTTATCCTGCCGAAGATTATCATCAAGATTATTTTGATTTAAATGACGAACAACCATACTGCTCTGCTATTATTAAACCTAAGGTAGAAAAGTTTAAAAAGAAATTTAAAGATAAATTAAAACCTTAGAATTTTTCTAAATTCAGATTTAAATTTAAATTTGTAGTATGGATAATTTACTCATTGAAGGAACTATTAACACACCTAAAATTGATTTTAATGCATCAAGCAATTTATTAAAGATTTGGGGACGATCTATTCCAGAACATCCAATAAACTTCTACAAGCCTATTGAAAACTGGATTGATACTTATTTAAACTCTTCTCCTGCTACAGTTACCTTAGAAATCTACCTCGATTATCTTAACACACACTCTACAGAATGTATGTTCATATTACTAAAAAAATTAGCTGATTACGAAACAAAACATGCCAATAGCATAAAAGTAATCTGGCTTTATGATGAAGATGATGAAGACATGGAATCTATGGGGGAAGATTTAAGTGAGATTGTTAAACTTCCTATTGAGTTAAAGACTCTCTAAATTCCATCATTAAAAATAAATGATGGTGAATAATTTCTATCACAATAAAAAAAATAAACATAAGCACATGAAATACAACCCTCTAAATCAACAAACATTTATTAACAATAGAAAAAGCGTATCAGCAATGATGTTGCCTGCTTCTATGGCTGTTTTCAACTCTAATGATATTATGCCAACCAATGCAGATGGCACCATGCCTTTTCGTCAGAATAACGATTTGCTTTATGTTTCAGGAATTGATCAAGAGGAATCAATAGTTGTATTATTTCCTGAAGCTAACAATCCACAACACAGAGAAATACTTTTTATTAAAGAGACTAGCGAACTAATTGCCATTTGGGAAGGTGCTAAATTCACTAAAGAAGAAGCTACTGCTCTTTCGGGTATTAAAACTGTTTACTGGACAAGCCAGTTTGAGCAAGTTTTTCACCAATTAACTACTGAAGCAAAAAATATCTATCTCAACCAAAACGAGCATTTAAGAGCAGTAAATACGGTAGAAACACTTGATGATAGATTTAGAAAAAAATGCCAAGCTAAATATCCACTCCACCAATACGAAAGGTTAGCTCCTATTATGAGAACCGTTAGAGCTATAAAATCTGCTGCTGAAATTGAAATGATGCAACACGCATGTAACATTACCGAAAAAAGCTTTAGAAGAGTGTTAGATTTTGTAAAGCCGGGTGTAACGGAATTTGAAATTCAAGCAGAATACATGCACGAATTTTTAATAAATCGTTCTAGGGGGTTTGCTTACGAACCAATTATTGCTTCTGGCTACAATGCTTGTGTATTGCATTACATTGAAAACAAAGCAGTATGTAAAGAAGGCGAAGTTATTCTAATGGATGTTGGTGCTGAATATGGCAATTATGCTGCTGATATGACTAGATGTATTCCTGTAAGCGGAAAATTTAGCAACAGACAAAAAGATGTTTACAATGCCGTTTTAAGAGTAATGAAAGCTGCTACAGCAATGCTTATTCCGGGAACTAAAATTGATGAATACCATAAAGAAGTAGGCAAACTAATGGAAAGTGAACTAATTTATTTAGGCTTGCTTGATAAGCATGATGTTGCCAAGCAAGATGCTAATAATCCGCTATATAAAAAATATTTTATGCACGGAACTTCGCACCACATAGGTTTAGATGTACATGATGTAGAAAATAGAAATAGACCTTTAGAAGCAGGTATGGTGCTAACTGTAGAACCAGGAATTTACATCAGAGAAGAAGCGTTGGGTATCCGTTTAGAAAACGATGTGGTAGTAACCAATGATGGAAAGCCTTTTGATTTAATGAAAAACATTCCTTTAGAAGCTGAAGAAATTGAAGACTTGATGAATTAAACGCAAGAAAACAAAATGCAAAAAGCCATTATTTTTGGGGCAAACGGCTATTTAGGAAGACATTTAGCCAAAGCTCTAAAATCAAAAAACATAGCATTTACCCCTACAGATTTAGCTGCCACTTCTGTAGATAATTATAACAACTATATTCAAGCAGACATTTGTAACTCAAAAAGCTTAATACAGCTTGATTTTAATGTTGATTATATTTTTGTTTTTGCTGCAATTACAGGAACATCTACTCAAGTAACAGACTACATAAACATGAAGCGTGTTAATGAATTAGGCTTATTGCATATTTTACAACAACACCAACAAAGCAACTCAAAGGCAAAAATCATTTTCCCCTCTACCCGACTAGTTTACCAAGGAAAAACAAATATTTTGTTAAAAGAAAATGATACACTAAAAGCCTTAACACCTTATGCTCAAACCAAAATAAACGGAGAACAACTCTTGGCATTTTACCAAGAACATGTAGGCGTAAATTATACCATTTTTAGAATTTGTGTACCTTACGGAAACGCTTTTGATGGAGCATACTCTTATGGCACTACAGGCTTTTTCTTATCTAAAGCTCAGCATGGAGAAAACATTAGTATTTATGGTGAAGGTAAGCAACGTAGAACCTTTACCCATGTAAAAGATATAGTAGAAGTTATTTTAACAACCATTCCTCAAACAAAAAGTAATAATCAAATTTATAATATTGGAGGAAACGATCATTTAAGCCTTAAAGAGCTAGCAGAAATGGTAGCCTCTAAGTTTAAAGTATCTTTAGATTTTGTACCATTTCCAGCACAAGCTGCAAAAATAGAATCGGGAGATACTATTTTTGATGATGCTAAACTACAAGCCGACACACCTTTTACCTACCAACACCGCCTATCAGCGTGGTTAAACAAAATATAAACCACTGATTTTAATAATGTTAATGAGTAAAATTAAGAGATCTTTTACTATTTAGAAAAAAACCCTAAGCCTTTAATAATTTTTACTTCTCCAACTATTTTAGTACCTTTAGCTCATCAATTTAACCCCCTTTTGACAAATAAAAAAATATCTACTTATGAAAACAGCAGGAATTATATTATTGGTTATTGGTCTTATTGGAACTATTGTTTTTGGTTATCAAGCTGTTCAAGATTCAGAAAATTTTAGTTTGTTTGGTATGGACGTAGCAGTTAGTAAAGCCGATTGGACTCCCCTAATTATTAGTGGGGCTATACTTGTGTTAGGTTTAATAATAACCTTTCTTAAAAAGAAATAGACAGCAATGGCCACTAAAAATAAGACTACCGAAACAGCAGTTAATGTAATTGATTTTATTAACTCATTTGTAGATAATGACCAAAAGAAAATCGATAGTTATCAATTAATTAAGTTAATGACTAAATGGTCGGGGTTTGAACCTAAAATGTGGGGGCCAAGCATTATTGGTTTTGGCAGTTATCATTATAAATATGCTAGCGGACACGAAGGTGATGCCCCTCTTATTGCTTTCTCTCCCCGTAAAGCTGCATTCTCTCTTTACGTATTCTCGCCCACCGAAGAAAACAAACATTTGTTAGAAGGTTTAGGAAAATATAAAATAAGCAAAGCTTGTATTTATATCAAAAAACTATCCGACATCAATACCAATATCTTAGAAAAACTTTGTAAAACCTCCATTGACTATATTAATAAACACCATGAATGTGCTTGTAGATAAAAATAGAAGGTGATTTTATTTTGATTTATAATTTTTAAAACTAAAACTCCGCTTTAAAAAAATCAAGCGATTCTAAATCTACCATGTGTACATCTTCATAGTAAAAATGTAAGATTTCTGCATAAGTATAACCCATTTTTGCCATACGCATAGCTCCTTCTTGGCAAAGTCCTACGCCATGTCCGAAACCTTTGCCTTGCAATACCACAAAATTACCTTCAGTTTTAACATCAAATTGTGCCGATTTTAGCTTCCAATCGGTTCTTACCTTTACAAAAGGTATTTGTACATTTTGCTTTTCAAAAAAACGCTCCCTCCCTATCTGAAAATACTCAAAATGACAACTGTCTTTCAAAATTTCTTTAGGATAACCGTTGGTTATTAAATAATTTGCCCACTCATTTTTAGCTATTTTTTTTTCCCAAATGGAATTGTTTTCATTCAAACAAAAAGAATCTTTTACCGAGCGTAAGTAATACAATTCCTGATGCCAAACTTCTTCAGAATTAGCAGATTGCCCACCACAGTTGGAATAAAAGGTTGCTGTAATTAAATTAATATCGCTATCTACAATTACCGTGTTGGAAGTGAGTAATGCCGATTGTTTTATTTGCTCCGATTTGGGCTTCCCATGATACGCTTGACAATGCACCTTATCGCACAAACTAAAGCCTTCAGTTTGATGCTTGTTAATGTTTTTCAATGCATAAGTACGACAAATAATGGCTTGCAATTTAAAATATTCTTCTGGTGGACTTTTACCCACTTCGGCTTCTACTACACCTGCAACATAATTATCAATATTAATGTTGTTTATCAATTGTAAATAGCTATGAAAAGGATGTGCTCTAACAAACAAATTATCTTCATACTGAATAATTTTCCCGACAGGCTTGTTAGTCTTGAGTTTAAAAGCATTTTGATTGCTTACTCCAATAATTCTGATTTTATTAAAATGTCCGTAATCCTTGTCTAACGTTTTTAAAAAAACTTTCTGGTTTCTATAGGAAATTTCAAGAATTTCGGTGTTGTCAATATCCAATAACTTTCCGCTTTCTGTATAAACAATATATTTACCCACTTGAGGATAAAAAACAAAAGAGGTAACCGCTTGTTTATCTAGAATACCAATATTTATCAGATCTGCATTGGCAGTAATGGCAATAAAAAATAGGAAAAGTAATATGGATATTTTTCTTTTTAACACGAAGTCAAAAGTAAGTTAAAGGCTAAACTCAACACCACAAAAGCTTAGAAGTTATACACACACGGTTTTTAATAGTGATGAACAAAATAGGTACTTACATATCCGCTCTAGACTCCTTGTCTTCGCTTTGCTTCGCAAGGAGAAACACCTCTTCCCTGACGAAACGCAGTGGAGATCAGGGATCCAGTTAGAACGATACAACTCACTCGACATAGCCATGCGAGTGAATATAAAATTAATACCTCAAATGAAAATCAACCAATTCATTTATAGGCTGCTGAATAACCTTTCCTATACTAACACCATACTCTTTTGCTGCTAAAACAATATGTTGCTGAAAATGAAAACCTATAGAACCCACAATGTGTAACGGATGTTGCTGATAATTGGGATACAACACAATGTATTGCTTAAAAAACTCATGGAAACTTTGTTGAATAATGGCATTAATCTCAGCTTCATTTTCATACTTTAAAATAAATTGAGCAAAACCTGCCAAAAACCTATTAGGCAAAGCTTGTTTGTATACTTTATCTAAAATAGTGTTTAAGTTAAGTTCAGGAAAAGTATGCTTAAAATCTGCTGCAACACTATTAGATAGCTGTCCATGAAGTAACTTTTTAATAAACAGTTTACCTAAATGAACACCACCTCCTTCATCGCCTAAAACATAACCCAAAGCAGGAATGTTATGGGTTATGTCTGTTCCGTTATACAAACAAGTGTTCGCTCCTGTACCTAAAATAGCTACCAAGCCAGGTTCATTTTTACAGACAGCCCTTGCTGCTGCTAACAAATCATGATCCACTATTATGTTGGCATTCGTAAAAAACTGAGCAAAAATAGCGGCTAAAAATTCTTGTTTTTCGGTAGAAGAACAACCTGCTCCATAAAAAAAGACTTGCTCCACTTCCTCTTTTTTACCTTCTAATATTGAAGCTGATAATTCCTTTAAAACAACGGCTGTATCAACAAAATAAGGATTAAACCCCATAGTTGAACAGGCCAACACTTCGGTTTTATCGTTAATTAATCTCCAATCTGTTTTGGTGGAGCCGCTATCTGCAACTAAAATCATGGTGTTAAAATTTTTCACTAAACTAACCGAAGTTATTTAAAGTCACAAATAAAAAATTGAAAATAAACCATTTTGTGTTACTTTTAATTGCAAATTTGCGAATAGAATGAGAAGATTATTGATTTTAATAAGTTTAGGATGTGCCTTTCAGGTTGGTTTTGCTCAAAACGATACCACGGATGTTCCTGCAAGAAAACTTTCTTTCAATGATTTTATGGCTTACTACTCTACCAACGATACTTCAGCAGCGGTTATTGAGTTTTTCTTTGAGAGAAAAGAAAACAACGCAGTAACAGAAATGATGTTTTTACCTCTTTCTGCCGGAGTATTTTTACTTTCGCCACCCTTAGGTTTTGGTATGGGAATAATTAGTGTTCCATTTTTTATTCACGGTACCTACACACTTATTCGATTCAACAAAAAGAAACTCAAACGCATATTAATTGAATACAATAAAACGGGCTATTTACCCAAAAACATCAGAAAAAAAGCCAATAAAATCATCTACTACTACTCTCTTCCTGATGATTTTTAACTACAAAACCAACTTGCTTTAAATCTTCCCAAAAGTGAGGATAAGACTTTTCTACAACTTCTTGATTTTCTATTATAAGCTTGTCAGTAATTAACGCTAACGGAGCAAAAGCCATTGCCATTCTATGATCGTTGTACGTAGCAATTGGGTGTTGCTTTATGTTTATTTCTTTTTGCTGATGTATAATTAAATCGTTGTGATTGATTGCTACATCAAATCCTAGTGCGTTTAACTCATTTTTTAAAGCTGCTATCCTATCCGTTTCTTTAATTCTCAAAGTTGAAATTCCTGTAATACGAACAGGTAAATTTAATGCAGCACAAGTAACGGCATAGGTCTGAGCTAAATCTGGGAAAAGTGTGAAATCTACTGTTTTCATTTCCCAAGCATTAGAAATATTAGTTTTAGTTAACTCAACACCTCCGTCAATATAAGAAGTATTTACTCCCAATTCAGTATATAAATCTATTACCGCATTATCTCCTTGTAAGCTTGTTTTATTTAATCCTTTTAAAATTATTGTCGCTTTTTTTGATAATGCCGCCATACTGTACCAATAAGAAGCAGCACTCCAATCGGCTTCTACACTAATTTTTTTTGCTACATAATTTCCTTGTTTTACCACTAATTGTTTTTCTGACAACCAAGTTACTTCAACTCCAAAATATTGCATAATACTTATTGTCATTAAAATATAGGGCTTAGAAACTAATGGAGTTGTAAAAGTAATAGTGAGTTCTGTTTTCAACAAAGGAGCTATCAATAACAAAGCAGAAATATACTGACTACTCACACTTCCATCTAGGTTAATAGCACCACCATTAAGCTTTTTGCCTTTAATTTGCAGTGGCGGAAAGCCTTCATTTTTTAAATATTGAATGTCCGCGCCAAGACTTTTAAGTGCATCAACCAAAATTTTAATTGGGCGTTGGTGCATACGCTCAGAACCTGAAAGAACAACATTTTTTCCTTCTGTAGCAGCAAAATAAGCCGTAAGAAAACGCATGGTTGTCCCAGCATGTCCAACATCTACTGTATGGGCATTTTGTTCAAGATTCTGTTTTAAAATTTGCGTATCCGCTGCAGTTGATAAACCACTAATAGTAAACTGCTGATTAAGAATTTGATGTATTATTAACACTCTATTACTAATACTCTTAGAAGTAGGTAAGGTAATACTCGAAGATAGTATTGCTGAAGAATGTTGTAGGCAAATGAACATTAATCTATTTTTTTTAACGAGCAGTAATAATTTAAAGCTTCTAAAATTAAATCTTCACCAATTTTGTGATCAACACTTGCTTCACCAATAGCTTTTAACAAAGTAAAATTAATGGCTCTATTTTTATTTTTTTTATCGTTTTTCATTAGCCCAATTAGTAGCTGAAAGCTATCTTCTTTTAAATCGTAATAATTAAAAAAGCTGGTAACAGCACTTACAATATCTTTAAACTCTTTGTGGTTTAGTCCATTTATTTTATACGATATATAAGATTCGCAAATTAATCCTACTGCTACAGCTTCTCCATGTAATAAAGGTATCTCTTCATTGCTTAAAGAATAAGACTCCAATGCATGGCCGATAGTATGGCCGAAATTAAGTTTTTTACGCTCTCCTGTTTCTTTTAAATCTCGTTTTACAATGTCATTTTTAATTTCAACACTTTTAAGAATAAGTTGCTCCCAAAGTAAATCATTAGAAAGTAAATTAGTTTTAAGTTTTTTCCAATAGTCAACATCAGCTATTAACGCATGCTTAAGTGCCTCGCTATATCCCGCAAGCATTTCTCTTTTATTGAGGGTTCTTAAAAAATTAGGATAAATAAATACAGCTTTGGCTTCATTAAAAACCCCTATGATGTTTTTTAAATTATTTAAGTCCACCCCTACTTTACCTCCTACCGAAGCATCAATTTGAGCTAATAAAGTAGTAGGTATGTTAATAAAATCAATTCCTCTTTTATAAACCGATGCTACAAAACCACCCAAATCGCATATTACTCCTCCACCTAAGTTAATAACCAAAGCTTTTCTGTCCACTTTTAGCTCTACAAATGTTTGCCATATGTACTGACAAATTTCTAAAGTTTTATTCTCCTCACCACTATCTAACTCAATAATTTCAACATCTTTAGCCAATTCGGTTTGAATTAAAAAATCTGTAACACAATAATTAAAACTATTTTCATCAACAATTAAAATCTTTTGATGATCTTTATAGTTTTCTAAGATTTTCTTCACTTCATCCAATACGTCATTGCCGATAAAAATCTTACTCTCTTTAGTTTTTATTACATGCATATAGCTATTTTGAAATGTAAAAATAACTACTATTTAATACAAAACGAAAAAAAAATATTTGCAAGATGCAAAGAAATACTTTCTTCCACTCTAATTTCAATATGGAATTAAAAAGTTTATTTCGTTACTTTGGGTTTTATTCTCAATATGATAGAAATCGGTTTAACCATATTTTATATACTTATTGGCTGTTTTATCATCAGTAGAAGTAACTTTTTTAAGTTAGCTACCATCCCTACTTATTGGATAATTATCATCTTCGGAATAAAAATCATTCTTAGCATTTTAATAACTCTTATTTACACTTACTATTATTCTGATAGAGCTGTTGCTGATATATTTAAATATTTTGACGACAGTAAAATTATGTTTGATGCTCTTAAAACTAATGTATTAGATTACACTCAAATGGTTTTAGGTTTAGATCTTAACTCAGCTTATTTTCACGAGCATTATTACAGTAAAATGCACTATTGGAACAGGGTTAACAATAGTAATTTTTTAAGCGATACTCATGTAATGATTCGTTTTAATGCTATTGTAAGGTTGTTTTCTTTCGGTTTTTATCACGTACATAATGTCTTTATCAACTTTCTTTCACTTATTGGGTTAATCGCTATTTTTAAAGTCTTTAGCAAGCTTTATATTGGCAAAGAAAAACTATTATTTCTTATTGTATTTCTTACTCCTTCCTTATTGTTTTGGGGGTCTGGTTTATTAAAGGAAGGTTTGGTAATAATTGCTTTAGGCATGTTATTATTACACTTTTTTAAACTGGTTGAAAAATGGTCTTTTATCAGTCTGTTCCTCATCATCTTTTCTTGTATTATAATTTTATTCACTAAAATGATATTGCTTATTGCTTTAATCCCTGGTATTTTAGGATTCTTAATTCATAAAAAAGTAAAAAACATACCTTTAAGTTATTTATATGCTACAGTAATAGTAGTTGCTACAAGTTTAATTTTATACTTCATTAACCACTCGCTCAATCCTATTGATATTATTATAAACAAACAACAAGATTTTATTTATTTGGTAGAAAAAATGGATGTAAGAAGTGCCATTTATCAACCTAAGTTTAATCATCTTTGGGATTTATTAGCCTATACTCCACAAGCTTTAATCAATGTGTTTTTAAGACCCTTTTTATGGGAAAGTTATTCTGTATTTACACTTTTTAGTGCCTTAGAAAATATACTCATCATACTTTTTTGTGTAGTTTTATTATTCTTTAGGACTAAAAAAACAAGCTTTTCTGCTCTCTTTTATTTTTCAATTTTATTTGCCTTGGTGTTGGCTATCGTTATAGGACTAACAACTCCCATTTTAGGAGCTATAGTAAGATATAAAATTTTTGTACTATTATTTTTCTTACTAGCTATTGGAAATCAATTTGATATCGATAAATTTATAAGCTTCTTCAACTCTTTAATCCCTTTCAATAAAATAAAAAACTGATTTTCATCATGTTTTCACCCCTTATAAATACCCTCTTTATGGTATTGTATAGGTGATACTATATATCTTACTTTGTGTTTTATTTAGATTTAGTCTAAATAAATATAATAAAGAGTCAAACATAAATATATATATCATGAAAAAAATTATAGCATTAACATTAATAAGTAATTTACTATTTAATGTTTCATTATTAAAAGCACAAGGAACAATAGAAGGTTTCATAGCTCAAAACGATAGCTCATCTTTAGCAGGAGTAAATGTTTATCTAGAAGCTACTAATTATGGAACATCTACTAATTCTTTAGGAAATTTTAGGTTAACAGATATTCCTGAAGGTGAATATAACTTAATGATATCATCAATCGGTTATAAAAAGCTAAAACAACCTATATCGGTAAAAAACAATGAAGTAGTTAAACTAAAGGTTGTTATTGAAGAAACTGCAACCGAATTGAATGAATTTGCAATAACCACAACAAGCATGACAGGTGGAAATACCGGAGTAAAAAAAATGCCCGGTTCTGCCTATTATATTTCTCCTAAAGAATTAGAAAGGTTTAGCTATACAGATATTAATCGCTTATTAAGAGCTGTTCCAGGTGTAAACCTAACAGAAGAAGATGGTTTTGGTTTAAGAACAAATATAGGACTTAGAGGAACAGGAACTGAAAGAAGTAGTAAAATTACTGTTATGGAAGATGGAGTTTTAATTGCTCCTGCTCCTTACGCTGCTCCTGCTGCTTACTACTTCCCTACTGCTGGAAGAATTCAGGCAATAGAAATTATGAAAGGAAGTAGCCAAATAAAATACGGTCCTTACACTACTGGTGGTGCTATAAATCTTATTTCAACACAAATTCCTGAAGAGTTTAGCGGGAAACTAGATATGCTTGCTGGTAGTTTCGATTACAAACAAATGCATGCCACTATTGGAGATTCGTACAAAAACTTCGGTTATATGGTTGAAACTTTTCAATATGGTAGTGAAGGTTTTAAAAAGCTAGATATTGGTGGAAACACAGGGTTTGATAAAAAAGATTATGTTGCTAAGTTTAGATTTAACACCAACAAAGAAGCTAAAATTTATCAAGCTATTAGTTTTAAACTTGCTCAAGCTAATGAAGTATCTGACGAAACTTATTTAGGACTAACTGAAGCAGACTTTAAGAAAAATCATATTAGAAGATATGCTGGTTCTCAGGTAGATAAAATGACCACTCAACAAAGAGTTTTTTCAGCTACACATTTTGCAAAATTTTCTAATAACATAAACCTTACCACCACTGCTTACAGAACAAAGTTTAGCAGGAATTGGTACAAATTAAACAACCTTACAGATACTGCTGGAGAAAAAATTAGCATAGGTAATATTCTTGATTCGCCTGAAGATTATACAGAACTATACAATGTATTAGTTGGCAATTCAAGTATAAATGAAGACGCCCTTACTGTAAGAGCTAATAATAGAAATTATGAAACCATGGGCGTGCAAACTGCTTTAAATTTCAACTTTAAAACAAAAGTCTTAAAACATAATATAGACGTTGGTTTAAGATATCATATTGATGAAATGGATCGTTTTCAGTGGGAAGATAAATACCAAATGAAAGATGGTGCTATGCTGATAACAAAAGCAGGAATACCAGGAACTCAAGACAATAAAATTGAATCTGCTACTGCTATAGCAACTTATATTCAATATAAATTAAACTATAAAAAACTAACTTTTACACCAGGTGTTAGGTATGAAAACATTTTATTAGAAAGAAAAGATTACGGTAAAAATGATGTAATTAGAACTGGGGTAAATTTAAAAGAAAGAGAAAATCAAGTAGATGTTATTATACCTGGAGCAAGTATAGATTATCAATTCAATAAATCATTAAATGCTTTTGCAGGTGTACACAAAGGTTTTGCACCTCCGGGAAGTGCTCCTGATGTAAATCCTGAAGAAAGTATTAACTATGAAACAGGAATTTCTTACTACAAAAATGCCTTTACCGTTAAATTAGTAGCTTTTTTCAATGATTACAAAAACTTATTAGGTTCCGACTTAGAAGCAGGTGGTGGTGCAGGAACATCAAATTTATTTAATGGTGGTAAAGCTCAATCTCAAGGTGTTGAACTATTTGTATCTTATGATTTTCTTACCAGCGAATTTAGTAAATACAGATTGCCTTTAACTGTTTCTTACACTTATATGGATGCTACTTTCCAAAATAACTTTGTAAGTGATTTTGAACCTTGGGGAACTGTAACAAAAGGCGACCAACTTCCTTATATGGCTAACAATCAATTAAACGCTATGTTAGCTTTAGAACATGCTAAATACAGCGTAAGCGTTAGAGGAAATTATATGGATGCTATGAGAACAGAAGCGGGTACAGGAAATATTCCAAGCAACCTTTCAACTGATGCTTATTTTGTTTTAGATGCTAACATTGCATATAAAATTTATAAAGAAACTGCTCTTTTTGCTAGTGTAACAAATATTTTAGATAATGAATATATAGTTGCTAGAAGACCAGCAGGATTAAGACCGGGAATGCCAAGAATGTTTTTAGCCGGAATTAAAGCCAGATTTTAATTTATAATTCAAACTTTTTTAAACTTAAAACCGTTGTATAACTAGTTATACAACGGTTTTTTTATATTTTTGAATACGATTTTTATCTCTTAACCATGAAGTTATTTTCTTACAATAGTAAACATAAAATAATTGTAGGTATTCTCATTATATTTTGGGCTGCTTATCATTTTGCAGGAAAAAGAAATACTACAGCATACTATGAAAACGGTATGCCTATGTATAAAGGAGAATTAAAAAACGGTAAAAATGACGGTCATTGGGTCTGGTACTACAAAAATGGGAAGAAAAAAATGGAAGGTAATTTTAAAAACGGTGCTAGAGATGGTAATTGGTACACTTATTTCTCAAATGGTAATATCAGTACTGAATGTGTTTACTTAAACGATCAACTTAATGGCAATTATTTAATTAGAAATGAAAATAATGAAACTATTAAAATTCTTACTTACAAAAAAGATGAGTTAGTTTTAAAATAAGTTCCAAATCTCTTTTCAAACATGATATATATCACTTATTAAACTAAGTCTAGTGACTAATTTTATTGTTCTAATTATTGCTACAGTAAATTATGTTAATTGCTACAAGAGATTTTTTTGTAAGAAAACTTAAGAAAGGTACTTTTCTATGGAAATCATTAGAATTTCTGCAAGGATTGTTGTTCGTAAAAAACTATTTACTCTATTACCATTGGAACATTTTTAAAAGCTCCACCACTACACGAGAAATTAATATCGAATTTGTTAGCTACTGTAACTTAAGATGTTCTTTCTGCTCCTTAGACCACGAAAAACCAAAAGTGAGGATGACACCTGCCATACTTGAAAACTTAATGAATAACCTAGTAAATGACCACCGTTTTAGAAAGGTAGAAGTAATCCACTTACATAGTGGAGGAGAAACCTTACTTCATCCTCAAATCGGAGAATTATTAGCTGTTATCAAAAAATATAAAACCTTAGCCAACTATAAGAATCAAAAATTTCCAACTGTAAATTTACTTACCAATGCTACTCCACTCACAGAACAAAAAGCTATGGAAATTATTGAAAGTGGAGCTGTTGATGTGATGCGTTTTAGTATGGATGGCGGTTCTCCCGAACGTTTTGAATCAATGAGAATTAGAGCAAAATGGGATGTTTTTTATAAAAATATGGTGTTTTTCCTAAACGAAAATAAACGCCAGAAAGCTAACATTAAAACTCACATCATTTCTGTTATTGATTCCAACAATCCACTAAAAACAGATTGGATGGACAAGCAATTTGTTGAGGTGTTAAACTTAGTTGATACTTATGAATTGCGTCATCCACACTCGTGGGCTGGAGAAGTTGATATTGAAGGAAATTCTTCTAACAGCATGAGTAAGCCACATAAAATCGGCTGCGGACTGTTAATGCATCAGCTCGTAATTTTACCCAATGGAGATGTAAATGTTTGTTGTACCGATTTAAACTCAAGAGGTATTGTAGGAAATATTCAACAACAATCTTTGTTTGATGTGTATAATTCTCCTACTAGAAAAAAATGGTTAAAACTTTTTTACCAGCGTAAAAAACATGAAATAGACCTATGTAAAAACTGCGAGACTTTCTAAACTCTATTTTTCCCCCAGAAATGTAGAGACGCTAAATCATTTTAATATTATCTTCTTTACAAACTTTATACTTTATGAACTTTAAGTATTTTAGCAGTCAATTTACAAACAAATGGCAGGAAACACTTTTGGAACTATCTTTAGGCTTACTACTTTTGGCGAATCTCACGGTGAAGCTATTGGTGGAGTTATAGATGGTTGTCCTGCGGGATTAGCATTAGATATTAGTCTTATTCAAGAGGCTTTAGACAGAAGAAAACCAGGACAATCTCGCATTACTACCCAACGCAAAGAAGAAGATAAAATCGAACTTCTTTCAGGAGTTTTTGATGGTATTACTACAGGAAGCCCTATTGGATTTATCATTAAAAATAACAACCAAAAACCTAACGATTACGAGCATATTAAAGATAAATTCAGACCCTCTCATGCCGATTTTACTTATCAAGAAAAGTATGGTTTAAGAGATTACCGTGGTGGTGGAAGGAGTTCTGCTAGAGAAACAGCTTGCAGAGTTGTTGGTGGAGCCATTGCTCAACAAATCTTAGCAAAATACAAGATAACTATCAATGCATATGTTACTCAAGTTGGCGACATCAAATTATTAAAAAAATATACGGAATTAGATTTATCTAAAACCTACCTCCATCCTACTCGTTGCCCCGATGATACTATTGCAGATGTTATGTTTGATTATATTGATAAAATCCGAAAAGAAGGTGATACCATTGGTGGAAAAATAACTTGTGTAATCAATAATTTGCCTGTAGGTTTAGGCGAACCCGTTTTTGATAGGTTAGAAGCAGATTTAGCAAAAGCCATGTTGAGTATTAATGCTAGCAAAGGTTTTGAAATAGGCTCTGGTTTCGGTTGTATAAACATGAAAGGTTCTGAACATAATGATGTGTTCGATACTCAAAACAATAAAGTAATTACAAAAACTAATCACTCAGGAGGTGTACTTGGCGGCATTAGCAATGGAGAGGATGTTTATTTTAATATTGCTTTTAAACCTGTTGCTACTATTATGCAAACACAAGAAACCATTGATACCAACCATAACAAAACAACTATAAATGGCAAAGGAAGACATGATCCTTGTGTGTTACCAAGAGCTGTTCCTATAGTAGAAAGTATGGCTGCCTTAGTAGTAGTGGAACACTTATTACGTAATAACTCTAATAAATTAAGTTAAGCACTGAGATGCAGACATTAATTAAAAACTTGTCAGTAAAACAAAAAACATGAAGAAGCTAGCACTACATTGGAAAATAATTATCGGCTTACTATTAGGTATTATATGGGCTTACGTTTCTGCAGTTTTTGGATGGAGCACTTTTACCAAAAACTGGATTGCTCCTTGGGGAGAAATTTTTATCAACTTATTAAAATTAATTGCCATTCCATTAGTGCTTTTTTCTATTATTGTTGGTATTTCAGGCTTATCAGATATAAAACGTTTAGGTAGAGTTGGTGCTAAAACGCTCGGTATTTATTTATTAACTACTGTTTTTGCGGTAAGTTTAGGTTTAGTTTTGGTTAATCTAATTAAACCCGGTAAGTATTTAGATGAAAATCAACGTGTAAAAAACAGAATTACCTATGAACTTTGGGCTCAAGAAAATAATATTGAAATAAAAGACCATCAATCTTATCTTACTAATCCAGATTATACAGATTTTGTTGATGATGCTTCCCAACAATATGAAGTAGAAAAATCTTTAGCTGAAGTTGATCAAGATTTAGCAAAACGTAAACAAGAAGCGAGAAGAACCAAAGAAGCTGGACCGTTGGCTTTTTTAATTGATATGGTTCCTTCAAATATTTTTGTTTCGTTGGCAGACAATAAACTGATGCTGCAAATTATCTTTTTTGCTATCTTTTTTGGTGTTGTTTTACTTATGATAGATAAAAAGAAAGCGGATAATGTTGCCGGAATTGTGGATGGTTTTAATGAGGTTTTCTTAAAAATGGTAGATATTGTGATGAAAGCTGCTCCATTTTTTGTTTTTGCATTGATGGCTGCCAAACTTAGCGAAATGGCAGGTGACGACCCTAAAGCTATTCAGGACATCATTATTAATTTGGGATGGTACAGCTTAGTGGTAGTAATTGGCTTGGCTTTTTTGGTTTTTGTTGTTTATCCGCTTATTATGACAAGAGTATTAAAAATCAGTTACACTTCACTTTTCAGAAAAATTAGTCCTGCTCAATTATTGGCCTTTTCATCGAGTTCTAGTGCTGCAACACTTCCTATTACTATGGAGTGCGTAAACGATAATTTAAAAGTACCTGAAGAAGTTTCTAGCTTTGTCTTACCAATTGGAGCAACAGTAAACATGGATGGTACAAGTCTTTATCAATCTATAGCCGTAATCTATTTGGCTCAAATTCATTTAATAGATTTAGACATGGCTCAACAGCTTACTATTGTCGCTACAGCAACTTTAGCGTCTATTGGTTCTGCGGCTGTTCCTAGTGCAGGATTAGTAATGTTAATGATAGTATTAGATGCTGTTGGTTTAAACCCGGCTTGGATAGCTATTATTTTTCCTGTGGATAGAATTTTAGATATGATGCGAACAGTAGTCAATGTTACTGGAGATATTACAGTTTCCTCTGTTATCGCAAAATCTGAAGGTTTTATGAAGAAGTAATGAGTTGTTGGTAGTTAATAGTTAAGTTAATCGTGATTTATTAATAGTTTTTATAAACTTATAACCTCTTAACTATTTTACTTAATTCTCAACTTCTTAATCTTTTTTATTGGTCCTGGACAAAAAGATTGGTGACATTCTACACATTTGTTTACCAAATTATTAAAGCCTTCTTTTTTGTTTTGTGGGTTAGAAAAAAGAGCATTCGCCTCATTAATCATTAATTCTGTATAGGACTTAAATTCAGGTGTTTTCACATCAGCATCAGTTGGTGTTGCAGTATGTATTTTTTCTAATGCCTCAATGTATTCCTTAGAAATATTTCCCTCATTATTTACAATAAGCTGTTTAATACTATCGGCATCATTATACATTTTTCGCATTAGTAAAGCCAACTCGCTGTCTTTGTTCGGATGATTGTCAACTACTTCAGTAGTTATTTCTTCATTAATTGCTTGTTCTGTTGTTTTATCGGCACATGATATAATGAAAAAAAATATCCCGAAAATAATAGTCGGGATATATCTATTTTTAATGAATGTAGTCATTATTAATATTATTAAGTTTTATTCTCCTTTCGTAATTAACTTTTCCTCTTTAATAATTACACCTTCGGCTTCAAAAGAATAATTAATTTCTGGTTCTGTAACTGCATCAATCTCTTCTTGCGAAGCTTCTGCATCTTCTAAATAATGTTTTAATGTTGCTACAGAAGTAGTATCAATTTTTGCAAAACCTTGTACAATTGCAAATCTTCCTGCGGCATCTTTAGGTACAAAAAAATCATAATCTTTAAACGTTACACGCATGTCTTTATCTTCTCCTAAATTAATCGTCATCCAGCAACCTTTTTTCGCACACACTTCATTAATGGGAGCAATTAGTTTGGTGTATAAAGAATCTTTACCTTCAAATTGAGCTAAAAACTCGGCTGCTGTAATAGCACCTTCTTCAGTAATGTCTTTTCCATGTTTAGTAATGGTTACTTCTATTTCTTCGCTTACTACTTCTTTTTCTTGTTCTTGATTGTTTTGACAAGCTACCAATACAACTGTTGAAAAGATAAAAATTAATTTCTTCATAATAGTTTATTTAATATTTTAATGAATTGATTGACAAAAGTAATGGATTGATTTAATTTAACTAATAATTTTAGTCATTAAAGTTTATTTTTTGAAAACAAAATACTTCTGCAACGTGAAATTATATGTAATTGCGACTAAAACGGCAGTAATCACTCTCGAATAGTTTTCATGTACTTTAAATAACTCAGTAATTACATAAACCAAAACGGTATTAAGTAACAAGCTTCCTAAAGAAACCATAATGTACCTACCAATTTGGTTAACTAATTTTTTCTCTCTTGCTGAAAAAGCCCAGTTTCTACATAAAATAAAATTGGTAATAGCTCCCATTAAAGCACCAATAGCAGTAGCATAAACATACCAAACGTGAAACACGTCTTTCAGTAAAAAAAACACACCAAAATCTACCATGGTAGCTATGAGCGCAGCTGTTTGGTACTTTAAAAACGATATGAAAAAGAATTTAAACTTCAAATGAAAATTAGAATTAATTGTAATACTAAGTTAGCATAAATTCCTGCCAATACATCATCTGCCATTACACCTAAACCACCTTTAAGTTGCTCCATTTTTCTAACCCCTAAAGGTTTGGCAATATCAAAAAAACGAAATAAACCAAAAGCCAATAGTAGGTTTAACCATGTAAAAGGCACAAAAACCATCGCTACCCAAACACCTACTAACTCATCTATCACTACTTTTGAGGGGTCTTTACCCCATTCCTGCTCCAATTTATTAGTAGCATAAATTCCGAGCAATGCCACCACTAAAATTAAAACTACAAATAGAAAAGGATTAGGAAAAGTAGGAAAGTATTGTAACTCATTAAATCCCCACAAAAAAGCACAGCCCACTATTGCTCCTGCTGTACCTGGAGCAAAAGGAGAAAAGCCTGCTCCAAAGGTTGTTGCTATTAATTTATGTAAATACTTCATTAAAATAGTAGTGTTTGTCTTCTATGCTACAAATCTAAGTTTCTTTTTTGAAAACAACAGCTAGATATTTTTTACTCTATTTAATATTAATTACGAATATTTATTTATTTTTTGTTTAATTAAATTATTGTCATAGATTTGCTTCGAACAACTATTAATGAATTCATTGTAAGCTCATCAAAAGTTTTCACAATTAAACAAATTAATTTATTATTAACTAAAACCAAAAATTTATGAAAAAAATTTACACTCGATTTCTTACTTTAAGTTTAATTAGTGCTACTAGTGTTACTGGCTTTGCACAAACAGACGAACAAGTAAGTAAAAACTCTACTCCTACTAATGAAGTACAGACTGTAGTAGAAAAAGTTAAAACAGGAAATGTTACACCTAATCAACAAGCTGAAGGTATTATGGCAACATGTACCAATGTTCTAAATGCACCAGTAGCTGGTGGGAATAGTTTTGACGGAAACATGTTTGACATTACAGCTAATACAGATGTTATTATTGAAACATTTGCAGTAACTGTAGCAACTAATGCAACTATAGAAATTTATGCTAGAACGGGTACTTTTGTAGGGAATACAACTAGTTCTGCTGGATGGACCTTAGTAGGATCAGGAAATGTAACAGGTGCGGGAGTTGGTAATCCTGTTGAAGTTCCTGTTGATATAGCTTATACAATGAGTTCAGGAAGTACTCATGCATTTTACGTAACTGCTAATGCTGCTGGAACTACTTTTTCTTACACTAACGGAACAACCGTTGGAAACACTTGGGCTTCTAATTCAGATTTGGTTCTTAAAGAAGGTAATGGAGGAGAATATCCTTTTAATGTTACTTTTTCTCCAAGAAATTTTAATGGTGATGTTATTTACTGTTTGCCTACGGGGGTTAGTGAAACACTAAATAGTAGTAATGTTTCTGTTTATCCAAACCCTGCAGCTGATGTGTTAAATATTAGTTTGCCTTCAAACGGAAAACTTACAAATGTTGTAATTTATGATGTTTTAGGTAAAATTGTTTTTGAAGATAAAATAGTTGCTAACGGAACAACAAGTGAATTAGATATTACTAGTCTTCTATCAGGAATGTATTTTGTTAGATTACAAGCTGATGATGTAGAATACTCTACTAAATTATTGGTGGATTAATCACTTATCAATTTTAAATAAGGAAAGCCGCTATGTTGAATAGCGGCTTTCTTTTTGCTTCTCAGTTTCGTATATTTAACGAAGCCCCCCCCCTAACAACACACCTCTGATTTTATGTAACTCTATTTTATAATGAGATGTCATATTGAGCAAAAGGAGAAAAACCCGATCCAAAGGTTGTTGCCATTAATGCCTGTAAATACTTCATTAAAATGTTATGGTATAATTAATATGTAAATCTAAGTTTCTTTTTTGAAAACACTATTTTAGTAATATAAGCTTGGTTTACAAGTAATTTTTATACTTTTGGATTTTAAACAACTATCATTATCCATTGCAGAGGCTAAAACAAAAAAACAGCTTCAAAGCAACTATAATAAAAAAAATATAGTCTTAAAGGCTATTAACTAAATACTAAATTAATATGCAAAAATTTACCGCTTTACTTTTAATATTAATTTTAAGTGTTACTTTAAAAGCTCAAATAACAATTGACTCTACCAATATTGTAAGCACTTGTTTAGACTGTGATAGTATAGTTAATCCTCCTAATCCTTATGGAAGTTTGTACATTGCTGTTTCGGGTGGTGTTCCTCCATTCAACTTTAGTTTAACGGGAGCTCATGCTGCAAATACTACACCTGTAACAGCAACAACCACAACAGGGGTTACAAACTATACCCAACTTTGTCAAGATACCTTTCTACTAAGAGTTTCTAATGCTAGTGGAGATACTATTTATTATAATTTTTCTACCACCCCACCAACACCACCTAATTTTAATATTGACTCTGTTACAGCTAGAGCCGATTCTACTAATAGCCCTGATTCAGGTTTTATGGAGCTACATGTAACAACCAATGCCGATTCTGTTTTTTATAAAATACAAGAACAAAACAATTCTTTTACCTTAGGAACTTTAGGTGGATGGCAAGATTCTACCATTTTCGATTCTTTACCTGGAGGTTATAGTTATAAAGTTTTTGTTGATATTTACCCAAAAGTAGGCAGTTGTGGAAATATAGATACAGGTTCAAGTGTAATGTTAATTTATATTCCGTTAGCTTGCGAAAATGATGGTTTTGCTTTAATAAGTGCTCCTACCGATGTTTGTTTTGGTGATGTTGTTAATATGTTTGGTGTTAACAACCCAGGTAGTGGAACTGGCAATGTAATAACTGGAGAGTTTTGGGATTTTGGAGATGGAAATAATTATGTTGGTCCCTCCCCTACATACACTTATTTTCAGACAGGTTCCTTTACCATAATGTATAATATTACCACATCACATGGTTGTACGTTTTTCGGATTTTCTCCTATAACCGTTCATACTATCCCTATTGCTAATTTCACGAATAGCAACAATGGTACAGGAGCTTTTGTGTTTACAGATGTTAGTACTTCTTCTACTTCTCTAACTAGTTGGCTGTGGGATTTTGGTGATGGAAACACTTCTACAATGCAAAACCCTAGCCACCAATACGCTTCTACTGGTAGTTATAATGTTTGTTTAACCGTAAACAATGCCGGTGGTTGTACAAATAGTTATTGCGACTCTGTAACTTACACCTCTACCATTGGAATTAATGAACAAAATGCTTCTAGCCTTTCTATTTTTCCTAATCCTGTAAATGATATTTTAACTATAGAAAATGTAGCTTTTAACATAGATGAAATAATTATATTAGACATTACTGGAAAAACCATAAAAACTGTTTTGCCAACCAATAATAAAATAAATGTAAGTGCTCTTGCTGATGGTGTCTATTTCATTAAAATAATAAGTAATAACCAACAACTTACTACCAAATTTATTAAGAATTAAGTGGTTTAACAAAAATGTTCACTGTGTACCATTAATTTTAATATCATTTTAACACAAAATTTAATTTCAAGTTGATTAATAACCACTAATTATTGTATTCAATAATTGATTATTTAGTTTTGTGAAAAAAAGATGATTTATACCGTCTCAAGAGTTAAAAAAATAAATTAACCATATAAAAACAAAAAACCTAATAGGAAATCTATTAGGTTTTTTTTATATTTTTAATTTAAGCGAGAAAACTAATCTTCCTCATCCTCTTCAGTATCTTCTTCCTTATCAAAATCATCATCTTCGTCTTCATCAACATCAACTTCTTCATTTATACCATCAAAATCATCAACCTCTTCTGGAGTATCATCATCTTCGTCTTCATCGTCATCATCAGTTTCTACTAATTTAACGGCTGATTTAAAATTATCTAAAACAACTAAATAAGAGTCTTCTTCATTTATTTTCCAAATAATTCCTCTTTCAATTTCTCCTTTGTAAGGAAAATCTACCATTTTAATATCGTCAGCTTCTATTAACTCAGCAATTTCTTTCTGAATTTTTTTATCGAAACTTGATAATTTTTTTATTGATCTGGCCATAATCTAAAACATTAAATATTGCAACAATATTATTAATATATATTGATTGAAAAATAAAAATATAAAAAAAAATTAATTTTTATTTTTTGCAGCTAATAAAGTGTTTTTCAATAAGGAAACAATGGTCATTGGACCTACACCCCCTGGTACAGGAGAAATATAGCTACATTTTGGTGCAACCTCATCGAATTTTACATCACCAACTAATCTAAAACCTGATTTTTTTGAACTGTCTTCAATTCTGTGAATTCCAACATCAATAACTGTAGCACCTTCTTTTACCATTTCAGCAGTAACAAATTCAGGTTTACCTAAGGCTACAATTAATATATCTGCTTGAAGTGTTATTTCTTTTAAATTTTGTGTTCTACTGTGTGTAATAGTAACAGTACAATTTCCGGGGTATGTATTTTGCGACATTAAAATACTCATTGGCGAACCTACAATATGACTTCTGCCTATTACTACACAATGTTTTCCTTCTGTTGGAATATTGTGATGTTTTAGCATTTCTGTAACGCCAAGAGGTGTGGCAGGTAAAAAAGTGGGTAACCCCAATATCATTTTACCTAAACTCGTTGGATGAAATCCATCTACATCCTTACTTGGATTAATGGCTTCAGTAATTTTTTGTTCATTTATATGCTTGGGTAATGGCAATTGAACAATATAGCCATCTAAGTCATCATCATTGTTTAGCTTATCTATTTCATTAAGTAAATGGACTTCTGAAACATCTTTTTCTAATGCTACTAAAGTGCTTCTAAAACCAACTACTTCACAAGCTTTAACTTTTGCATTTACATAGGTTTTACTAGCACCATCATTCCCTACTAAAATAGCAGCTAAGTGTGGAGTTCTTCCTGTTTCGTCTTTCAATTTAGAAACTTCTTCAGCAATTTCTAACTTAATTTTATCTGCTACTTCTTTTCCGCTAATAATGGTTGGCATGTTTACTTTTTTTAAAAAAATTAGTTATCATTTTGTCTGCTAACTTATATGGTTCTTTATCGTTTCATGTTGGGTAAACTCTTCATCATCTGAGCCATTTTATTTTTATCGCCCATCATTTTCATCATTTTACCTGTTTGTTCAAATTGTTTAATAAGTTTATTCACTTCTTGTATAGAAGTTCCACTACCTTCAGCAATACGCTTTCTTCTATTGCCATTAAGTAATTTAGGTTGAGCTCTTTCTAATGGAGTCATAGATTGAATAATGGCTTCAACACCTTTAAATGCATCATCATCAATATCAACACCTTTAGTCATTTTTCCTAAACCAGGAACCATACCTAATAAGTCTTTCATGTTCCCCATTTTTTTTATCTGACCAATTTGGTCCATAAAATCATTGAAATCAAACTGATTTTTAGCAATTTTCTTTTGAAGTTCTCTGGCTTTTTTCTCATCATACTGTTCTTGGGC
Source organism: Flavobacteriales bacterium (assembly GCA_026196775.1). GTDB lineage: Bacteria > Bacteroidota > Bacteroidia > Flavobacteriales_E > Vicingaceae > BRH-c54. The sequence continues at coordinate 16,329 of JAPHUD010000014.1, read as the reverse complement.
TCTTTCTACTAAACTAACTACATCACCCATGCCCAAAATACGGTCTGCCATTCTTGATGGGTAGAAAACATCCAATGCATCCATTTTTTCTCCTGTACCAACAAATTTAATAGGTTTATCCACTACAGAGCGGATAGACAAAGCAGCACCACCTCTTGTATCTCCATCTAGTTTGGTTAATACTACACCATCAAAATCTAACTTGTCATTAAATGCTTTTGCTGTGTTTACAGCATCCTGTCCTGTCATAGAATCTACAACAAACAAAATTTCATTAGGAGAAACAGCATTTTTAACTGCTTCAATTTCATTCATCATTTGTTGATCAACAGCTAAACGTCCGGCAGTATCTATAATTACTGTGTTAAATCCTTTTTGCTTGGCTTCTGCAATAGCTTTTTTGGCAATATCAACAGGACTTTTATTTTCTTTATCAGACCAAACTTCCACACCAATTTGTTCACCAAGAACATGTAATTGATCAATCGCAGCAGGACGGTAAACATCGCCAGCAACTAACATTGGGGTTTTTCCTTTCTTAGTTTTTAAATAGTTGGCTAATTTTCCTGAGAAAGTGGTTTTACCAGAACCTTGCAAACCGGCAATTAAAATAACTGTTGGATTACCTTTCAGGTTAATTTCTTCTTCGCCACCACCCATCAGTTCTACTAAAGCATCGTGGGTAATTTTAACCATTAATTGGTTGGGAGACAATGAATTGATTACATTTTCTCCTAAAGCTCTTTCTTTAACTTCATCAGTAAATTGTTTAGCTACTTTATAACTAACATCGGCATCTAACAAAGCACGTCTTATTTCTTTAACAGTTTCAGCTATATTAATCTCTGTAACTTGTCCTTGACCTTTTAATACCTTAAAGGCTCTTTCTAACTTATCCGATAGACTATCAAACATAATTTTCTAATTTGTGTTTTTATGGTAAGCGACAAATTTAATATTTTTTATTGCTTTATGAGATATAAGCTTTATCAAAATATACAATAGGTGTACTATGTTTGCTAATAATGCATAGTATTATGAAGAAAATAATTCATTTTCATTCTTATATTTAGACTTTAAATAACTTCTATGTATTTTTACATTCATTTTTAGAAAAGTTAACAAAAGTCTATTTTTGGAATAGAAATTGTTTTTAGCGGTGAATTATAAAAATTAAAAGCATCATACTCATGAAAAAACTTTACTTTTTTATTGCATTTATTGTAATTATTCTTTCAGCAAATGCTCAACATACAACTTATGATATTGGTAGATGGACTTTAGGAGGAAACATTGGTGGAGCCTACCAAAAAGGAGATGTTAGTAACAAATTATTTGGCTTTGGTTATGGAGCTACATTGGAGTACCGACTTTACAATAAAAAGTATAGATTTTTTGGATTTTCATTGAGAGGTAGGTATTTAAAATCGGAAACATTTGGGTTGGGTTATCAACCTCACGAAAGTTTTATTTCTAATTATGCATTAAATGGTTTTGGAAATTCAGGAGTTGATTACTCCAATCAGTTGTTTTTTCAAAACAATAATACCGAGTTTGAGGAACTTTCATTAGAAGCTATGTTACGATGGAATAAACTGTATGAAAATACAGGTATTCTTTTTTATTTATTTGCCGGAGCAGGAGGAACGGATTATGTTGTTAAAACCAATCAATTAGATGAGTTCGGAAATCAATACGATTATTCTTCTATTAATTATGAAGGAAGTAAGTCGGATGTTAGAAAGCAATTAAGCGATTTATTAGATGATAGTTACGAAACAAATTTAGATAATAGAAATTATTCACGAGTTGTATTTACACCTGCTGTTGGAGTAGGGTTAGGATTTAGAATTGCTCCCGGAGTTGATTTTGCTTTAGAGCATAAAATTTCTTTGCCGCAAACCGATTATTTTGATGGTCAGGCAACAAAAAATGATGCCCCATTTTTTATTCAAGATATTTACCACTATACTTCTTTAGGATTACATTTTAGTATTTTAAAACATCACCAAGGAGAAAGTACTTATACGCCTACAACTACTCCGACACCAACTCATACTACTACCCCAACAACAACACCTTATACCCAACCTATAAAACCTGTAATTATTTTATCTCAACCAATAGCTACCACATTTATTTCGCCAAATTGTAAGGTAACGATTGTTGCTAAAATTACTCCTGATATAAAAGCTCAAGATGTTACTTTTTATCATAACAACAACTTGGTTGCTACTCAAAATTATAGTTTTACAAATAATGAGTTAAAAGCTACTGTTCAATTAGCTAATGGCACGAATAATTTTAAAATTGTAGCTAAAAAACTAGCAGAAACAACTACAAAAGAGTTCTCATTAACTTGTAATGAAGAAAGTACTATTACCATTTGTCATAAAACACCAACAGGAAGTAGAGAAACCATAAACATTAAATCATCAGATTGGGCAATGCATGAAGCTCATGGTGACACTAAAGGAGCTTGCACTGAAAATGAGAAAATGATAACTATTTGTCATCAGGTTTCTAGTCGAGAAGGAGATGTAGAAACAATACAAATACCAGAATCACAATGGTTAATACATAAGTCTCATGGCGATGAAATGGGAGCTTGTGTTCCTATTGCAAAATCAATGATTACTATTTGTTTAAACAATCAATCGTTTGAAATTGAAGAAGCTCAATGGCCAAGTTACCAAAGCCAGGGAGCAAGAAAAGGACCTTGTTATACTGTTAAACAAATAACCATTTGCCATGTTCCGGCAACAGGTGATAAACGTCAGACACTAACCATTCCAGAATCTGAATGGGCAATACATCAAGCACACGGTGATGTTTTAGGTGCTTGTCCTGCAGTAGAGCCTACGATAACTATTTGTCATAAAGAAGCATCAGGAAATAAAGTTACCATGTCTATTCCTGAATTTAGATGGGTAGAACATTTTAACCATGGAGATAGTAAAGGAGAATGTCCTAGAATTGAAATACCGATGATGACCATCTGTCACTACCCTACTGGTTCTAGAGTACCACAAACCATACAAATTCCGGCAACCGAATGGGCAATGCACCAAGCACATGGAGATAGCCAAGGAGCTTGTCCGGTAGTAGTTGATAATGACATACAAATTTGTCATTATAATGCAGCTACAGGTAAAAAACAGGAGATGATAATTAAAGAATCTGAATGGCCTTCACATCAAGCACATGGAGATACGAAAGGGTTATGTCCTAAAGATAATTTACCAAATGAAAACCCTACTTTAATTAGCATTTGCCATAAAGATATATTAACAGGAAATACCACTACAATACAAATTCCTACTACAGAGTGGGCAACCCACCAAGCTCATGGCGATTTTATGGGTGTTTGTCCAAAAGTTAAAAAAATAACCATTTGTCATGTTCCAACAACCGGTGATAAGCGTCAAACAATGGAAATCCCTGAATCTGAATGGGCGATACACCAAGCACATGGAGACGTTTTAGGAGCTTGCCCTGCAGTAGAGCCAACACTAACCATATGCCATAAAGACGTAACAGGTAAGAAATCAACCATTACAATACCTGAATTTAGATGGGTGGAACATTTTAACCATGGTGATACTAAAGGAGAATGCCCTAGAGTTGAAATACCAATGATAACCATTTGCCATAAGCCTGTGGGAGGAGGAACACCACAAACCATACAAATTCCTGCAACTGAATGGACAACACATCAAGCTCATGGAGATACACAAGGAGCCTGTCCAATAGTAATTGATAATGATATACAAATTTGTCATTATAATACTGCTACAGGTAAAAAAGAGCAAATGATAATTAAAGAATCTCAATGGACGATACATCAAGCTCATGGTGACACTAAAGGATTATGTCCTAAAGATGAAAATAATTCAGGCACACCAGATTTAATAGCTATCTGTCATAAAGATCCAACTACGGGAGCTTATCAAACCATCCAAGTTACTGCTTCAGAAGTGAGAATACATTTAGCACATGGAGATATTGCAGGTCCGTGTACTACACAAAACAATGGTGGAAATACAGGAGGAACAGGTGGTTCAAGTGGAAGTGAGGAAAAAATTACTATATGTCACTATCCACCGGGAAATACAAGTAATCCACAGACCATAGAAATACCTGCATCTGCATGGCCTGCACATCAGGCACATGGAGACACACAAGGAGCTTGTGCACCTACAACAGGAGGTAATCCTGGAGGTTCTAGTGGAAACTTAGGAGATCCAAGAGGAGGAAATTCTGGAGGAAATGAGAAAATAACTATATGTCATTATCCACCGGGAAACACAAGTAATCCACAAACTATACAAATACCTGCGTCTGCATGGCCTGCACATCAGGCACATGGAGATACACAAGGAGCTTGTTCACCTACTACGGGGGGTAATCCAGGAGGAACGCCAGGTGGTTCAGGAGGAAATTTAGGTAATCCAAGAGGAGGAAATAATAAAATCACTATCTGTCATTACCCACCAGGAAATACAGGAAACCCTCAAACTATAGAGATTCCCGCATCGGCATGGCCTGCTCACCAAGCTCATGGAGATTCACAAGGAGCTTGTGCACCTACAACAGGAAATGGTGGTAGCTCAAATAATTCAGGTGGAAACAATGGTGGTTCTGGAAATTCTGGAGGAAATAAGAAAATTACTATCTGTCACTATCCACCGGGAAATACAGGAAACCCTCAAACCATAGAAATACCTACCTCAGCATGGTCTGCTCATCAGGCACATGGAGACACACAAGGACCATGTCCATCTTCATCAGTAAAGATAAAAGAATCAACAAAAAAGCCTGGTATAAAAAAATCGGGCATTAAAAAACCTTAATAATGGAACAAGCGTTATCAGAACATTTTTGGAATACAAAATATGAAAAATGCGAAACCGGTTGGGATATAGGTCATATTTCCACACCACTTAAAGCTTATTTTGATCAGCTTACGGATAAGGAAATGAAAATCTTTATTCCAGGATGTGGAAATGCTTATGAGGCTGAATACCTGAATCAATTAGGATTTAAAAATGTAGTAGTGTTAGATTTTTCTAAACATGCGCTACAACAATTTAAGCAACGTGTTCCTACTTTTCCTGAACACAATTTAATTTGTGAAGATTTTTTTAAACACAAAGGTGCTTACGATTTAATGGTGGAACAAACTTTTTTTTGTGCATTACATCCAAGCTTGAGAGCAAAATATGCTCAACATGCTGCTGCAATACTAAAGCCTAAAGGAAAATTAGTAGGCTTATTGTTTGATGATGTGTTAAATACAGACCATCCGCCATTTGGAGGCAATAAAGAGGAATATTTCAGCTATTTTTCTCCGTATTTTAATGTGGCTATTATGGAAACAGCAACGAACTCTATACCACCTAGAGCAGGAAGAGAGCTTTTTATAAAAATGATAAAAAAATAAGCAGATGCTTAAAGATTTAATGGTTGTTGAGTTAGCAAGTGTTTTGGCTGGACCAGATGTAGGGATGTTTTTTGCCGAAATGGGAGCAAAAGTGATTAAGATAGAAAACAAAACTACCAACGGAGATGTAACCCGACAATGGAGAATAGCTTCAGAAAAAAGCAACCAAGAGAATATCTCTGCTTATTTTTCATCAGTAAATTGGAATAAAGAACATCTTTTTTTAGATTTAAAACAAGCTAGTGATAAAAAACAAGCTTCAGACTTACTGAAAGATGCAGCCATTGTAATTGCTAATTTTAAACCCGGTGATGCAGAAAAATTTTCTCTAGATTATACTTCCATTAAACAAATCAATCCCACCATTATTTATGGAGAAATAAATGGTTTTGGAGACGATGATAATAGAGTAGCGTATGATGTAGTGCTACAAGCCGAAACAGGTTTTATGGCAATGAATGGCACAACAAGTTCAGGACCTTTAAAAATGCCAGTAGCTATGATAGATGTGTTGGCTGCTCATCAGTTAAAAGAAGGAATTTTAGTAGCCTTACTCAACAAAGCACAAAGCGGAAAAGGAGCTTATGTACAAGTTGCTTTGTATGATGCAGCACTAGCTTCATTAAAAAACCAAGCAACTAACTGGTTAATGAATGGTGAGAATGCCAAATTAATAGGTTCTTTACATCCAAATATTGCTCCTTACGGTGAAACTTATCAAACCAAAGATGGTAAATGGATTGTATTAGCAATTGGCACTGACAAGCAGTTTAATCATATGTTAACTATTATTGGTGCAACAGCGTTAATGGATGATGAAAGATTCTCTAACAACGTTAAAAGAGTTGAAAATAGAAATCTGTTAGACGAATTATTAAAAAACTATTTTAACCAAATTTCTTTGTCCTCTTTTCAGGAAAAATTCCATAAAGCCAATATTCCCTTTGGTGTAATTAAAGATATTAAAACTGTTTTTGAAGAGGATAAAGCCAAGGCCTTAGTTTTAGAAGAAAAAGTAGGAAGCATTAACACCAAAAGAATTAAAACATCTGTTTTTAAGATTACGGAAGGATAAAAATCAATTATTCATCATTACTTTTAACTTAGCTTCTTTATTTCTCAAATCCAGACCACCTTCATAAACAGATTTTAAATTAACCAGATAGAACGACCAACCGGTGTGACAACCAAGTCGGATATTTTGCTTTGAATTATCATCTGTCGGGATATTTTTTTGTGTTAGTTCTACGATTACATAATCGTCTAATGTAGAAAGCTGAATATCCACTAAGCATTCTCCTGCAAAAGTAAACTGAATAAAATCCTTTCCGTTTGCCTCCGTAATTTTACCACGCTCTGTTTCGTCATATAAATACCAATTCCATTCATAACTAAATCCTTTTTCTATAGGTGTTTCTTTATTTACGGGTTTTACGTTAGTATCCATAAAAACAGCCTTACTTAAAAACCATTTTTCAATTGCTGATGCTGTTGTCCAAGCGGCATAAATATCAGCTAGTGGTGCTTTAATCGCTATTTTTCTTGTAAAGATAGTCCAGTCAAAGTTTTTCATGTTAGATAGTTTTTCCTCAAACACAAAAAAACCTAACAGACACCTGTTAGGTTTTTTTGTAAAATATGTTTATCTTAATTATTTAATCTCTACTATTAAAGGTTCAACTTCAGAAGCTTCACCATTTGCATTAATTAAATTAATCTCTTCTATATAAAGTTTAGCTGGTTTATCTAATTTAATGGCTTCTATAGCTTCATTACTTAGTTCATTAGTTTTTGATTTAAATTCTTTTATCATTTTTTTTCCTTCCATAACATATCGCAAGGTAAATCCATAAACTTTAAATCCATCTTGATCAACCTCTATAGACCTGCACTTATCTAAACTACTAATCTCTATAGTAGTTTTTCCACATACAGAAAGTTTTACATCGCTTTGGCTAAATAGTGGAGAAGCCATTAATAAACCGATAAATATTATTCCAATTTTTTTCATAGTTGTGTTGTTTTTAGTTTTAATGATGTAAATATAAATAAAATAATTGAAATCATATTATTTCAATATTCGATTCTATGACGTGAGTTTTTAATAATAAGTTGCCGTTGTTAAATAATTTTTCACATAATCCTCAACTCCATCCTCCAACGAAGTAAACGGTTTATCATAACCTATGGCTTTTAGTTTACTCATGTCTGCCTCTGTAAAATATTGATACTTATCCCTAATATCTTCAGGAGTTGGAATAAAACTCACTTTTGGAGTTAAATTCATTGCTTTAAAGGTATTGTTAACTAAATCTAAAAAAGTTCGTGCTTTTCCAGAGCCTAAATTGTAAATTCCTGAATCTTTTCTATGTTTCAGTAAAAACATACACACATTTGTAACATCTTTTACATAAACAAAATCTCTCAGTTGTTCACCATCTTTATAATCTGGATGATGAGAAGCAAACAACTTCATTTCTCCTGTTTTAGTTATTTGATTATATGCATGAAAAATTACTGAAGCCATTCTTCCTTTGTGATATTCATTCGGTCCGTAAACATTAAAAAACTTTAATCCAGCCCAAAAGAAAGGCTGTTTTTCTTGTTTCAGCACCCATTTATCAAAATCATTTTTAGATTCTCCGTAAGGGTTGAGTGGTTTTAAGTGTTCAACAATTTTGTGGTCGTCTTTGTATCCCAACTCTCCCATTCCGTAGGTTGCAGCTGATGAAGCATAAACCAAAGGCAAACCATATTCGACACACTTATTCCAAATTTCTTTAGAATAGTCTAAGTTTAACTCATCAAAAATGGTTTTATTAAATTCTGTTGTATCTGTTCTGGCTCCCAAATGAAATACAAATTGAACCAGCTTGTGGTTGTTGTCTAACCATTCAGAAAAAACCTTACGCTCCACTTTAGCTGAGTATGTTTTTCCTTCAAAATTTTTATTTTTTTCAGTGTTTGAAAAATCATCTACCAACACGATATCTTTAAAACCCTCTTGGTTGAGTTTACTTACCAAACAACTGGCAATAAATCCTGCGGCTCCTGTTACTACTATCATCTTAAAAGTTAATGGTTAAAAGTTAAAAGTTAAAAGCTGAAAACAATTAACTATTAACAAATAACGGATTTACAATCTCAGGAATTACTCCTTTTTGTTGTGCTAAATTAAACATTTTTGTTACAGCTGCTCTACCCTCTTCTCCTAAATCAATAGAATATTTATTTACATACAAAGCTACATGTTGCATCATTATTTTTTCATCCATTTCCTGAGCATGTTGCTGCATATAAGCTAAGGCTGAATTTTTATTTTCAAAAGCATATTCAATACTTTTTCTAATTAAACTGTTTACTTTATTAATAATTTCTGAATCTAAAGAACGCTTCATCACTATTCCTCCCAAAGGAATTAAAGCTCCTGTTGTGTTTTCCCAATACTCACCTAAATCAATAATTTTTTCTAAGCCTTTTTGTTTGTAGGTAAATCTATTTTCATGAATTAATAAACCTGCATCTACTTTTCTAGTAAGTATAGCATTTTCAATGTCAGAAAAAAGCATCTCAGTTTTATTAGTTGCCTCAGGGTGAGCTATGCTTAACAAAAAATTAGCAGTGGTATATTTTCCTGGAATTGCTATTTTGGCATCTACTAACTTTAAACTTTGAACTTTGGATCTTTGAACCAATATCGGTCCACAACCCTTTCCTAAAGCACTACCAGCATCAAGCAAAACATAATCATCTGTTAAATATCCATAAGCATGATAACTGAGTTTGGTTATATCCAATTCTTTGTTAAATGCTTTTTGGTTGAGTTCTTCTATATCTCCTAAAACAACTTCAAACTCTAATCCTTCGGTATCTATTTTATGATGTACCAAGGCATCAAAAATAAAGGTGTCGTTAGGACACGGAGAAAAACCTAATGTTATTTTCATCTGTTTAATAATTTAACTTAATTTCTTAATTTCCTCTACCATTCCTTCAACTGTGTATTCATTAGGGATGGCAACAACTTCTAAGTTATTTTCTCTAGCTACTTTAGCAGTAGATGGTCCAATACAAATTATTTTTGCGTTTGGCAAATGTATCTTATTATTGATGTATGCTTTAACACATGAACCACTCGTAAATGTAATAAAATCTATAGGTTTATTTAATATTTTGTTCAATTCTTCTTTACTATACTTTACTGTTTGGTTATCATAAATTACTAAAGTTTCAACCAACGCCTTTTTATTTTTAAGTCGTTCCACCAAGCTATTATTAGATAAAGCAGATTGAGGAATAAATACTTTTTCGTTAGGCAATACAGGAATTTCGTTTCCTAAAGTTTCTGCGGTAAAATCTGATGGTATAAAATCTATTTCCAATCCATTATCTTCTAAGCAATCGGCAGTTTTTTTCCCAACAGCAACAATTTTAATTCCTGCTAATTTTAAAGGTGATATTGTCTCTAAAAAATATGAAGCTGCATTACTACTAGTAAATACTAACCAATTAAATTTAATAGAATTAAAAACCGAGAGTAGTTGAGATGAATTTATAGCCTGAAGCTGGATTAATGGTAATAAAATTGTATTAAAACCATTATTTTGTAATAGTTTAATAAAATCAGCTGATTGTTCTTCTGCTCTTGTTATTAATACTGTTTTATTTTTGTATTGCATCAAGCTTAGAATTCTGAAGTGCTTGTACTTTTGCTTTTAATTTAGCTGCTAATTCTCTTGCTAATTCTTTCTTATGATTAATATCTCCTGTAATGATATCTCTAGCAAAATATTTTCCATCTTTATCAGCAAAAATACCATCTATGGTAATGCTATTTTCATTTGCTTGGGCGTAAGCTGCCATTGGTAAATTACATCCTCCTCCTAAGGCAATTAAAAAGGCTCTTTCAGCATCTGCCGCATCTTTTGTAGGTTGGTGTTTTAATTGTTTTACCAAATCGTAAATATATCCTTCAGCGTCAATTAACTCTATAGATAAAATCCCCTGTCCCACAGCAGGAAGCATGTCTTGTACCTCAAAAATTTCTGTAGCGATATCTATCATGTTCATTTTTTGCAAGCCTGTAGCCGCTAAAATAATAGCATCATAGTTTCCTTTTAACATTTGGTTAATTCTGCTATCCACATTCCCCTGAATAAACTTATATTCTAAATCAGACCTTAGCTGTTTCAACTGAACACTTCTTCTTAAGCTTCCTGTTCCTATAATTGAACCTGCTGGTAAGTCCATAAATTTCTTTCCACTTTTAGAGATTAGCACATCTCTAACATCTCTTCTTTCTGTAACTGGAACAACTCTTAAACCAAACACATCTTCTGTTGGTATATCTTTAAAACTATGCACAGCAATATCAATTTCTCCTGCCAACATGGAACGTTGCAAAGCTGATGTAAAAGCTCCAACAACACTTATATCACCATCATCTCCACTTGTTCTAACAATTTTTGTTTCAAACTCATAACTGGGTTCAATTTTTTTCAACTGCTCAACCACCCAATTTGTTTGAGTTAAAGCTAACTTACTTCCTCTTGTTCCTACAATAATTTTTTTATTTGGAACGAAGATAGAAACGTCATTAACTGCTAATATATTTTTGGCAGTATTTATTGGATTATCTTTTTCATGAAGATTTTGAGCCATTTCTTTAATAGCTTCAATGGAAGGGTTTGAAATTTTTCTAAGTAAACGATGTGTAAATCTTTTAAGAATAATTTCGGTGTGTTCATCTACATTCCCCAATTTAGGTAATAACCACTTCAGTTCTTCATTTCTAATTTCATCTAAATTATTCCAATAAGCTTCAATAACCGGAGCTACTTTTCTATTTTTCAACCAAATCGAGAACCATTCTACTTCTTTGTTTACAATGGTTCTGGCTAGTGGAATTTCATCATAACGTTTTAATAAACCGTCATATGTGATTTTCTTTATATCATCTAAATCAAATAGTTTAATATTATCATGATTTTTTAAGTTAGGATTAAAATTTCTAGGTACACCAAAGTCTAAAAACAATTTACAGCCTCCTGTTTGAAGGGCAAAATTAGCTCTAGGACATTTACTTTCTGCCATGGTTTCCTCATGTAGTAAATTAATTTCTCCTTGAGTTCCTCCAATAATTATATTCGCTTCAGAAAGAGCAGAGTGCATGTTTCCCATCTGAACAGCTTCTCCATTCCAATCTGCAGCCATATCCTTTGCCCTATCAAAATCATGACTAGCAACATATAGTTTTTTAATAGGCGTTCTATCTAAAACTGTGTTAATAAGGTTGGCCATATTTCCAGTACCAATAACCAAAAATGTAGAATTTTCAAATTGATACCCTTCTTTTTCAATTAACTCAAATCCTACCGTAGCTAGTGATGCAGAAAATTTACCAATATTAGTTTCTTGTCTAACTTTTTTCCCCGTATGGATAGAGTGTCTAATTAACTCATCTAACACAGCTCCGATGGTATTTTCTTTTCGTGCTAAATTTAAAGCATTTTTTATCTGACCAATTATTTGATGTTCGCCAACAGCTTGAGATTCTAATCCCGCAGCAGTTGAAAATAAGTTTCTTATGGAAATTTCACTATCAGGCAAAATAGATAAGTATTGGCGATAGTTACCAAACTGGTCGAAATAATTTAAAATAGGCTCATAGCTTTCACCAAAAGCATAGATTGACAAACGGTTGCAGGTAGAAATGATAAAAACCTCCTCTAACTCATTTTTTAGACCTCTTAATGCTTCTTTAGTTTGTTCCGTGTTTAGTGCTAACCTTTCTCTAACAGCGATTGGGGCAAATCTGTGACTTAACTCTACTCCTATTATCTTATTCATTCTTCTGTTTCTTCTGTAATATATTAACAAACTACAAAAAAGGACTTTTGTTAATTTGTTAAAGTAAATGCTATAATAATATAGTAGTGCAAATTTATTAAAAAATTTACGTCTAAAACATGAATAATGTCAATTTGGGAGAAAATAAGGTTATTTTATTTTCCTCATTCTTAAACTAAGCGGTGTTACCTCCAAATATTCATCTGCTTGAATAAATTCCATAGCTTCTTCTAATGAGAATTTAACTTTAGGTGCTATTTTAACTGCTTCGTCAGATCCTGACTTACGCATATTAGTTAACTGTTTTCCTTTAACTAAGTTTACTTCTAAATCGTTATCTCTAGTGTGCTCTCCTACTACTTGTCCTTTATAAATTACATCTCCTGGTTCAATAAAAAACCTGCCTCTATCTTGTAACCTATTTATAGCAAATGCTGTTGAAGGACCTGCTTCCATAGAAATTAAAGAACCTTTATTTCTTTCTGGGATATCTCCTTTGTAAGGACCAAACTCTCTAAATCTATGGGTCATCACAGCATTTCCAGCTGTTGCGGTAAGCATATTATTTCTTAAACCTATCAAACCTCTAGAAGGGATATCGAATTCTAAATGTTGTAAATCTCCTTTTGGTTCCATTACTAACATATCCCCTTTACGTTGAGTAATTAAATCAATAGCTTTACTCGCATATTCTTCAGGAACATCTATAACTAAAGTTTCATAAGGTTCATGTTTTTGTCCATCAATTTCTTTATAAAGTACTTGTGGTTTTCCAACTTGTAATTCATACCCTTCTCTTCTCATTGTCTCAATTAAAACAGACAAATGAAGTACTCCTCTACCGTAAACAATAAATTTATCTTCAGAACCCGTTTCTTCTACACGCATAGCTAAATTTTTCTCTAGCTCTAAATAAAGTCTATCTCTTAAATGGCGAGAAGTTACAAACTTTCCTTCTTTTCCAAAAAATGGAGAAGTATTAATAGTGAACAACATACTCATAGTAGGTTCATCTATGGCAATCCTAGTAAGTTCCTCTGGATTAGTTAAATCAGCAATTGTATCTCCAATTTCAAAATCTTCAATACCTACAATAGCACAAATATCACCACTTCTAGCTTTTTGCACTCTAGCTCTTCCCATACCTTCAAAAACATATAATTCTTTAATACGAATCTTTTTCTTAACCCCTCCTTGTTTACATATGGTATAATCTTTATTCTCTTCTAAATCTCCTCTAAAAATCCTTCCAATTGCAATTCTTCCAACAAATTTTGAGAAATCTAAAGATGTAATTTGCATTTGAGGTGTTCCTTCTTTATAAGGAGCTTCAGGAATAGTTTCAATAATAGCATCTAACAAAGGAATAATGTTTTCTGTTGGTTTTGTATGATCTGTACTCATCCATCCATTTTTAGCAGACCCAAAAATTGTAGGGAAATTTAGCTGATCTTCAGTAGCGTCTAGACTAAACATTAAGTCAAAAATAGATTCTTGAACCAAATCAGGCGTACAGTTATCTTTATCAACCTTATTAACAACAACTATTGGTTTCAATCCCAATTCTAAAGCTTTACCCAATACAAATCTTGTTTGAGGCATTGCTCCTTCAAAAGCATCAACTAAAAGCAATACACCATCAGCCATTTTTAATACACGTTCTACTTCACCACCAAAATCAGCGTGGCCAGGAGTATCAATTACATTTATCTTTACACCATTATAAGTAACACTTACATTTTTTGATAAGATAGTAATACCTCTTTCTCTTTCTAAATCATTATTATCTAAAAGTAGTTCTGTACGCTCTACTCTATCGTCAAATACTTTACATTGATCAATAATTTTGTCTACTAGTGTGGTTTTTCCGTGGTCTACGTGTGCTATAATAGCGATGTTTCTGATTGATTGCATATATATTTTTTAAGGCTGCAAAAATAGACTTGTTTTTGATATTAATAGGATTTAATGAAATATAAATTCATTAAATTTCTAGTAGTACTTTACTTTTTGAATACCAATATTTTACATTAATTATTATGTTATAAAAAAAAGCAGCTTTCAATTGAAAGCTGCTTTTTTTTATAACTTTTAAAAGTTATTAATGGAGGATTACTTTTTTAACAACAGTTGTTTTATCTGTAGTTAATGTTATAAAGTAAATACCTTTATCATTTCCACTTAAATCAATAGTTTCTACTAAACTTACTGTGTTAGTGAAATTGTTTTTAGAATAAACAACCTTACCTTGAACATCTACAATAGTTAACGTAGTATTTACAGTAGATCCATTAATCATCACATTAAGTAGTCCATTAGTTGGATTAGGATAAATTGCTATTGCATTTGCATTGCCTAACTCATCAATATCCGTACATAATTGGAAAGTAATATTAATATCATCCGTATACATACAACCTGTAACTACATCAGTAACCGTTACAGAAACATTGTAAGTTCCATTTCCACCCATTAAGGCGGTATCTATTAACTCAGTTTGAGCTGTTCCTCCTGTTGACCAAGAGTAGGTATAATTTCCACCACTTCCTGCATCAAGCAAAATACTATCACTAGAACATACTATTGTATCGCCACCTAAATCTACAACAATAGGCATACATGGAGGAGTTGTAAAAGTAAATGGACCAACCCAATTACTAGTGTCTCCTAAGCCACAATTAGCTTGAACATAGTAGTCATAAGCAGTTCCGGGAGTTAACCCTTGTAATAAGTATGGTTTAGCAGCAACCGCTTGAAGATTTCCAGTCCCTAAAGTGAATCCGGTTACATCCCACTCAATATTCCAGTTGGTAGCCGTTCCATTTTCTGTCCAATCTAACATTGCTGAAGTTGGTTGAATATTAAATGCAGTTAAGTTAGAAGGATCTGAACAAGTAATTGCATCATAAACTTCTACATCATCAACCACATTTGCACGACCCCAGTTATTAATACCTTCAAACGCAATTTGATAAGTAGCTGATGGATTTGGTAGAGTTAATGTGTCAGCTGTCCATGCTGGAACATCTGCTGTATAATGAGCAATTTGTACCCAAGCAGAAGCAGCACTTGTTCTATAATATACTTTAAGTTCATTTTGATCTGGAGACCAAAATTCTTGTCCGTAGAAAAAAGCTAACTCTGGTGAATTAACTGCACTTAAATCTAATACAGGACTTACTAATTTAACAATAGGTGAATTAGTACCTGATTGAGAAACGAATCTAGCATTTTCGGTTCCACTATAAGCAGTAGTAATAGCACCACCTGAAGAACCTGTTGCATAAGTCCAGTTAGCTGTTCCTACTTCTTGTATTTGAGACCAACAATCACGTGTAGTACTTGTTGTTTCAAAATCTTCTAGGAAAGGGAAAGTTGTTACAGCATTACAAGGTGTTGTAAATGCAAATGGACCAACCCAATTACTAGAATCAGAAGCACTACACATTGCTCTTACATAAAATTCATAAGAAGTTTGAGCTGTTAATCCTGTTAAATTATGAGGGTTAGTAGTTGTTCCTAATATGGTTGGTATTCCAGTTGGAACAAATCCTGCTGTACCCCACTCTATATCCCAAGTAGTTGCTGTACCATTTTCTGTCCAACCTAAATCTGCTGAAGTTGCTGTAATATTTGTAGCTGTTAAAGCTGATGGATCAGGACAAGCAGGAGCTTCTTTTATTTCAACATCATCAATAGCCACATCATCATAAAAATCAGTACCATTGTTTTCATCAACAATAAATCTTAACCTAATGTCTCCAGTAATAGTTAATGATGACAAAACAACGTTTATTTGTTCCCATCCACCATTTAAGGTGTTTGTATTACTTGTATATACACCAGTATTCCAAGCTGCACCATCCCAAACATCAACAGAAAAATCAACATTTGAGTTACCTTCATTATCGCTAATTAAAAAGAATGATAACATAGGATTAGTTAATGCAGTAACATCTATAAATGGACTTTCTAAAGTAGTTCCTGTACTATGAGGTGATGAGTCATCAACCCAAGCAAAATAATTACCACTAGTA
>JAPHUD010000020.1 GCA_026196775.1 Flavobacteriales bacterium | reverse complement strand
TGGTACTTACAAAGGTAATGTCGTGCAAAATGGTACCTACGTATGGAAACTTAACTACAAAGATACTAATGGTAAAAAATACCAGAAAATTGGTAAGGTTAACATTATAAAATAAATCCAAAAAATCCCCTTAACAATATTTCATAATAAAGGAGCGTTATTCTTTCCAACAAGTCTAACAAAACTCCTTTATTATGAATGTATTAAAAAAAATGTGCCTAAATGGCACAGCAGCATTTCTATGCCTAGTTTTAAGCTCTTATAATCCGCAAAAAAATTATGTTATAAGTAGTAGTGCTATTTCTATAGAAAGTGCTTTAAAATATGATTTAATCTCTTATGAAATAGTAAACAATGGTTCTCACAAAGGAGAATGTGTTACAATAAATTTACAAAACAAAACTTCTCGAGCATTAAATGTAACGATTGAACCTGGTAGAAATCTTGTATCTGTAGACACTAATAAACAGGATATTTTAATTGTTAAAGAAGCTCTTTTCGCTCTAACACCTATGGAAAGTAGTACTAAAAACTTATTTGGATTTTGTTCTCAGGCACATAAAAGTTCCCCCAGTGAAGGAGAAAAATACCTTGTTGGTGAAATGAAAGATGCCAATATTATAAAACTAGCCGAGCATTTAAACAAAAACAAATACCCTATTTCAGCTATGCAATATGCTGTATGGACATTAACTAATAACAGGCCTGTTGCATCTATTTTTCATGAAAATAGAGATTCTATTATCGGACTACAAGAATTTCTTTCATATAAACAAAACAAAGTTACACCTTGGTATTCAATTGAATATATGCCCAATGATAGTACAGGAATGGTGTCTAACAAAGCAAAAAACATTTATGGAACACTAAAGGCTGATTTGGAAAAAGGTCGTGTAATAAAAGTAGTGGTCTATGATTTATATAATATTTCTCAGATTAGAAAAGATATTAAAGTTCCTGAGAAGACAAAAGAGCAATCTATTGTTGTAGATGTTAGCGAACTTCCGAAAGGTCGTTACAGAATGCTTTTTACATCCTTAGCTGGAAGGATAGACGAGAAAATTTTTTGGATATAAAAAATGCCTGAAGAAAATCTCTTCAGGCATTTTAAACAATTAATATTCGGTTATTAAATATCTATTTTAGCATACTTAGCATTGGCTTCAATAAATTCTCTTCTTGGTGGAACATCATCTCCCATTAACATTGAGAAAGTATGGTCTGCCGAAGCAGCATTTTCAATGTTTATTTGTCTTAATGTTCTAAACTCAGGATTCATAGTTGTTGACCATAATTGTTCAGCATTCATCTCTCCCAAACCTTTGTAACGTTGTACATTAACACTTCCTTCTTTACCTGCTCCTTTAATTTCTTGTATAGCTGTATCACGTTCTTTATCATTCCAGCAATAGCGTTGTTCCTTACCTTTTTTAACCAAATAAAGTGGTGGTGTAGCAATATAGATGTAGCCTTTCTCTATCAATTCAGGCATATATCTAAAGAAAAAGGTTAAAATAAGCGTTTCAATGTGAGATCCATCAACATCGGCATCACACATAATAATTACTTTATGGTAACGTAACTTTTCAATATTCAATGCTCTTGCATCTTCCTCTGTACCTATTCTTACTCCTAAAGCAGTATAAATATTTTTAATCTCTTCATTATCTAAAATTTTATGCTGCATGGCTTTTTCAACATTCAAAATTTTACCTCTAAGCGGCATAATGGCTTGAAAATGCCTGTCTCTTCCTTGTTTCGCTGTTCCACCCGCAGAATCTCCCTCTACTAGGTACAACTCGCAAATTGCAGGGTCTTTTGATGCACAATCAGAAAGTTTTCCTGGTAAACCGGAACCTGACATCACATTTTTACGCTGAACCATTTCACGTGCTTTAGTAGCAGCATGACGAGCTGTAGCAGCTAAAATAACTTTTTGAACTATCGATTTTGCATCAGCAGGATGTTCTTCTAAATAATTGGTTAACATTTCTGTTACTGCCTGACTAACAGGAGCGGTAACTTCTCTGTTTCCTAATTTAGTTTTGGTTTGACCTTCAAATTGAGGTTCTTGTACTTTTACAGAAACGATAGCTGTTAAACCTTCTCTAAAATCATCTCCCGATATTTCAAATTTCAATTTATCTAACATCCCAGAAGTTTCGGCATATTTCTTTAATGTAGATGTTAATCCTCTTCTAAAACCAGATAAATGTGTTCCACCTTCATGAGTGTTAATATTATTTACATAAGCATGAATATTTTCAGCATACGAAGTGTTGTAAATCATAGCTACCTCAACAGGAATGCCACTTTTTTCACCTTCCATGTGAATTACTTCACCAATTAACGGTTCACGAGTTTCATCAATATACTTAACAAATTCCTTTAGTCCTTCTTCAGAATAAAATTCTTCAAAAACACTATTCCCTTCATCATCTTTTTCTCTGTGGTCGGTAATGGTTATTCTAACGCCTTTATTTAAGAATGAAAGTTCTCTCATTCTATCTTTCAACGTTTCATAACTGTATTCTGTATTTTCAAATATAGTTCCATCTGGTTTAAATACCACTTCTGTTCCTCTAATTTCAGTAGTTCCAACTTCTTTTACAGGATAAAGTGCTTTACCTTTTTGATATTCTTGTTCATAAACTTTCCCATCACGGTAAACGGTAGCTTTTAAATCGTCAGAAAGTGCATTTACAACAGAGACACCAACACCGTGCAAACCACCTGATACTTTATAAGAGTCTTTATCAAATTTACCTCCCGCACCAATTTTGGTCATTACTACTTCTAAAGCAGAAACACCTTCTTTTTTGTGCATATCAACAGGAATACCTCTACCATTATCTCTAACTCCAATAGAGTTATCTTCATTAATCCAAACCTGAATTTCATTACAATGGCCTCCCATTGCCTCATCAATAGAGTTATCAACTACTTCATAAACCAAGTGATGCAAACCTCTAACGCCTACATCGCCAATATACATGGATGGACGCATTCTAACATGCTCCATTCCTTCCAATGCCTGAATACTATCGGCCGAATAATTTTTCTGTTTTTCTTCGCTCATATTTTATGTGTTTTTTAGGCTTTTTTTAAGCAAAACAAATATAAGCATTAGCCAGAGCTATTAACGTCTATAAACAATTTAAATTGATGTTTTTTATTAACAATTCAATTAACAGTTTTAGGCTGTACAAGGAATTCTTAAATCAATAAAGCTAAGTTGCCAAGAACCATTTATTTGTGAAAAATAAAAGGTATAATTATAGGTGTTTACAACGGTAATTTTTATGGTTTCGCTAATAAATTGTATGGCTTGTACTTCTTTTTCGTTTAAATTGGCATAATGCCAAATTTGGCTGTCTTTTAAAGGGTTTATACTTTCCTGAAAACAACCTTGCTTGTCGTAGCTATTTTTTTCGCAGACTACTTTTGGCAGCTTTTCCTTAAGTGGCATTAAACTTAATGAATCGAAAGGTAAATCAAAAAACCCTAGTTTAGTGCCTGATGTTTGGTAATTTTCAATTTCGTAAACCTTACTTACTTGAGGCATAGCTCCCGAACTTTCTATAATATATAAACCATAATCTTTATAAAAAAGTTGGTTAAACGCTGCTGTGTTTTTAGTTTCAATTGCTGTTACCAATTGCTGATAAAATTGCAAAAAACTAGTTGGTTCAGCTTGTTTTTTGACTCCATCCGTTATTAATGTATCTACTACATTAGCAACTGTATCTTGTTGTTCTTGAGTGTTATTGTTATTTTGCGTTGTTTCTGAGCAGGCAACAAGTGCAAGAACAATACTTATTAAAATAATTATTTTCATTTATATTTATTTTTTTATTTCATCAGCTCTTCAATCACTTTTCCATCACAAGCACTAGGTAAGGCAATATTTAGCAAGACGGAAAGCGTTGCTGCAATATCTGCAATAGCTACTTGCTCTGTTCTTGCTCCTTGTTTAATATTGGTGCCGTACCACAACAAAGGTACGTGCGTATCATAATTATAAGGCGAGCCATGGGTGGTTCCTTTTTTGGTCCATTTGTTTATCCAACCCGGAGCTAGTACAAACAACACATCTCCTGAACGCACCTGATGAAAACCCCTTTGTACATTTCCCATTATTTTATCGGTAAACTCAGCTGCTTTTAAATTGGTTGACGAAACTGCTTTTACAATACCTTGTTGTGCCAACATAAAATTTACCGCAACATTTTCTATTTCAATTAGATTTAATTGATGTTCAACAATCAAATCATGATTAAAGAATAGTTGGTAATTTGATAAATTTTCTACTAAGCTTTCTACCTTAAATTTTTCAAAAAGTGTCTCATTTAGGACTTGTAAAGTAGCCTTTTCTTCAAAATAACCACCAGGAAGTTGATTATCAATAGCATGTTGAGGAATATCTACTACGCCATGATCGGCAGTTAGGAAAACCATAAATTCATTTTCGCCTACTTGTTTTTCCAAAAAAGTTAATAATTCAGCAATTTCTTTATCTAAACGCAAATACGTATCTTGAATCTCTACTGAATAAGGTCCGAATTGATGTCCGATATAGTCGGGAGAAGAAAAACTTACCGTAAGCAAATCGGTAATATCATCTTTTCCCATTTGCTCATTTTTAATCACTTCAAAAGCCAGTTCTTTTAAAATGGTGTTGCCAAAAGGAGTTGATTTTATTAAATCATAATTTTTATTGGCTTTTCTTAAAGCTGGCAAATTATGTGGAAAAATAGGAGCTTTTTCGCCTTCAAAAACTTCCTCATAAGGGTTATTGTCGGCAATGCTTTCGGTATAATCGTGTATAGGTAAAAGTGTTTCCCAAGGCTTTTGTAAATACGTATTAGCGGTATTTTTCTGATTTAATTCGTTTAACCACTTTGGCAACTGTTTCATATAATAGGTACTAGAAATCCATTTTCCCTCATCTTCTCCGGCAAACCAATAAGCAGCATCCGCTTGATGTCCGGCAGGCAAAATAGCTCCTCTGTCCTTAATGGAAATTCCTATTACTTTAGATTGCTTATTAGCAGACTTCAATTCATCGGCAATAGTAGTAACCAATAGTTTGTTAGGAGACATTTTTCCCATGTTGGTAGTGGTTCCAACAGGTTGAACATTTTCATCGGAAGTACAGTAGGTTTTGGCTTTATTGGTTTTGTCGTACCAAGTATTGGCAATTATTCCATGATTAGCAGGGGTGGTTCCTGTATAAATAGAAGCATGCCCCGGAGCAGTATAGGTAGGCATATAGTTAAAGTGCGTTTGCTCACAGTTAAAGCCATTATTCACTAACTTTTTAAAACCGTTTTCACTAAATTTTTCCCAAAAACGAGCAAGATAATCGTAACGCATTTGATCTACTACGATACCCACTACCAATTTAGGTTGTTTTTGTTGCGACCAAGTAAAAAGAGTGTTTCCTATTAGGAAAATAGCTAATAAAAAATGCTTCATGGTTCAAAAATTTAAAACACAAATTTACATTTTATAACTACACTTATTGGGAAAAAATGTTATGATAATGTTAGGAGTTTTGCCGTAAAGTACGTTAAATCTCTCGCAAAGACGCAAAGACGCTATTGAGTTGGAAGACAGAAATCAGAAGTGCGAAGATTCGAAAAAGCTCACTATGACGAAGACCGACCTTTGATTAATTTAGCCAGTTTTTATCTGCAATTTTTTTATTGTTTTTTAAATGTCAGATATAACTCCTTTTTAGTAAACAATCAAATTTATAGTTCTTGAAGTCGTTTCTTGTGGTTACAATTTAGCAAGGGCTCGTAGTAAGCAATCCTTGAACTGCAAAAAAACAATAAAGAGAAGGCAAACGTCCCTTTTGCTTAGACACTAAAAGCATAATAATTACAGGGCTTGGGTTGTGTGGCAAATTTAACCGCTTAGAAAACCATAAATTCATCAGCAGTCTTGACTTTTTGGTTCTTTTGTGTCAAGACAAAAGAACGACAAACACTAATAACCGCAAAAATACAAAAGTTTTACGCAAAGGCTCGCCAAACCTCTCACAAAGTCACCAAGACGCTATTTAGTAATTACAAAGTTCTTATACTTCATTTTTCTATCCGCCTGAAGCGAATGAAAAAATTTGTTCAAGATGACAGTTCTGTTTGACTTTGTAGGCAAGGAAAGTCCCCCTTCGGGGGATTTAGGGGGCTAAAAAAACCCTCCCGATGATAAGCCAAAATCATCAAGAGGGTTAAAAGAAGGTCTTTTTTACCTTTTATTTTAATTATGCTTCACTTGGAGTTGCTGCTGCTTGCCCGTGCCCAACATATTTAGCATCGCCAAAAGCTAACATTGGATAGAAAATTATTCCTAATAATAATAATCCAATAGTATAACCAACACCTTTACCGAAAGCTTTTGCTACATTGTGTATAACAATAATCATAACGATAAAATTTACCAATGGAATTAAGAATAAAATAATCCACCAAGCTGGTTTACCAGCAATTTTGCAAAGTATAATAATGTTATAAATTGGGACGATGCTTGCCCAACCTGGTTCTCCTGCTTTTGTGAATATTTTCCACATTGATGCTATCATCAATACGATGATTCCTAAATAAATAATAATTCCTACTATTTCCATAATTTTTTAATTTTAGTTAATATTAATTTGTTTTTGTTTGAGGGAACTAAAATAGAACATTTAACAAAAAGTGCAAGTTTTATCTAAAAAATGTTATTAACAATCTATGAAAAAAAGCACTTGGTCTAAATCGTTATTATTTGCTCCACTCCTTAAAATTAGTGCCTTTCTCGTTTTGTTTAAGCAGTTCATAATTGTTGAAATAAATCTTCTTACCTTGCTTTAAATCAATATTTTCAATTTTCCCTAACGCTCTTTTTATAGTAAAAGTCTGTTTATCATCACCAAAATAATTGCTCCATTGCTC
The DNA here is from genome assembly GCA_026196775.1 of Flavobacteriales bacterium. GTDB lineage: Bacteria > Bacteroidota > Bacteroidia > Flavobacteriales_E > Vicingaceae > BRH-c54. The sequence continues at coordinate 62,754 of JAPHUD010000020.1, read as the reverse complement.
TAAATCGTTGGCTAATTTTATATTGTTAATGGCTAATATTTCATCGCCTACAACCACGCCTGTTTTTTCTGCTACAGATTGAGGAACAACATTGTCAACAATGCAACTGTTATTTTCGTAACGTACTTTAAAGCCAAATTTTGCTTCATTATAATTTTTGGAAGGTGTTATTTTTAATTCACAACCAATATAACTAACCGCATCTTTAAGCCAAGGCGTAAAAGCTGCTGTTCCGTGAATTAATTCCGTATAAATTTTATTGTAAAATGCTCCTGCTACTTTCTCAACAACAGCTTTGTAATTAGCATCGCTTACACCTTTGCCTTTTTTAGCAAAATCGGTATAAAGGAGTTTCATCACATCTTTTAATCCTTTTTTGTTGCTGGTATTTTTCATGATAAAAACATCAGTAATAAAAGCCACCAACGCCCCTTCGGTATAAATAGAACCTTTTCTATTAGGAATGCCTCTTACATAACCATCTAACCAAGTATCGAAAGATGATGATGCTACTGATAAATTCTCTACACCAAAATTAGTATAGTGTCTTTCTAGCAATTTATCAAATGTACTTTTATATTGTGTCCAATCAAAAACGCCTGAAGTAAACAAATATTTATCACCAAAATAAGTGGTAACACCTTCATCCAAATAACCTAAAACTGTATAATTTTCTTTGGTATAATCGTAAGGATACATTTCTATCGGTCGAATTTGTTTTACATTCCATGTATGGTAAAGTTCATGAGAACTTACGCCTAACAACTCATTATACCAACCTTTTTCGTCCATTATTTCATAAGATGGGCCTAAAGAAATTACAGTTGAGTTACTATGTTCTACACCATGGTAGGTTTTATAAGTAAGTATTTGAAATAAAAAATGGTACTCGTTAACTGGAAAACTGCCGAAATCTTTAATTTGCTTTTTACAGAATTTTTTGAAATCGTTTTCCAACTTTTTAAAATCGGGCTTACACTCACCTTGAAACCATAAATGAAAAAGCACCTTGCTTTCTTCAAAAGTATGGTGTTTTAAGGAATTGCTGGCAATAAAAGGACAATCAACCAATTCATGAAAATCTTTTGCTTCAAATTGGTGTTTTAATTTGGACTTTAGTCCGATGGCTACTTGATAATCTTTAGGTATTTTAAGTTCTAACTTACAAGGTGTATTTATTAGTTCGGGAACATATAAAAAACAATTTATACCATTGATATAGAGTTGGTTTTCATCCAAATAAGATGAACCCGCATTAATTTCGTTGGCATAATAATTATACTTGATGTGAACTTGTTTGGCTTTGTTGGTAAACACTTTCCAAGTGTCTTTAGCAGCTTTTTCAAAATTAAGTGATTTACCTTTTTCGTTAAAAGCTTGCCATTTCTGGATGTTTTTAGCAAAGTTACCCAACTCATACCTGCCAGGGCGCCAAGCAGGTAATTGAACAATTAGCTCCTCTTGTTGTTGTTGTGAATTTTCAACAATAAACTCGATATCTATAAAATGATTTGCTGCCTGTTGATACGATACAATGTACTTCATTAGTTACCTCAATTTTGGTTTCCCACAAAGGTAAATAAACAAAGTGTTCTTGTAAATTTTAGTGACGAAAAGACTTACTTTTTTTCAACAAAGCGGCTATCGGCTTCCATAACATGTCCACAACTGTTGCAAGTTCTTAATACTTCAGAAGCGTAATATTCTTTAAAAACAGGTAAAAAGTCGTTTTCTATATTGGTTAATGGAAAGTATTTTTCGTAAAGTTTGTTGTTACATTTTTCGCAAAACCACATTAAACCGTCCTTGTAATCAGTTCCTTTCCTTACTCTTTCAATCACCAATCCTATAGACCCTTCCGAACGAACAGGAGAATGAGGTACTTTAGCTGGCAGTAAAAACATATCACCTTCTTTTATAGGAACTTTTACTGCTTTCCCTTCATCTTGTATGGTTACTTCAATATCCCCTTTTAGTTGATAAAACAACTCTTCTGTTTCGTTATAATGAAAATCTTTTCTGGCATTTGGTCCACCTACCACCATAACAATAAAATCCTTTCCTAATGGATACATATTTTTATTGCCTACTGGTGGCTTTAGTTTGTCTTTATTTTCTTCAATCCATTGATTAAAATTAAAAGGAAGTTGAACAGCCATAATTTATAGTTTTTGTTAGGTAGGATAAAAGTAAGAAATTATACTAAAAAGGCAGCAATTCTTTTAAAATTTTGTGATTGCAGCATGTTTTGAATCACTTACTTTTTCTTTTCCATTATATCAACAAAATCCTTACCAGTAGGATATTCAAAAACTTCTAGTTGAAAATAAGGAACTGCTGCCAAAATATGGTCAAAAATATCTGCCATAATGTGCTCATAATTTGCCCAAGCTTTATCTTTACTAAAAGCATACACTTCTATAGGAATACCTGTTGGTGTTGGTGCCAACTGACGTGTCATTATCATCATTTCCTTATTAATTGCTGGATGCTGATGTAAATACGAATCAACATATTTTCTAAACAAGCCAAAATTAGTCATATTTCTACCATTCAACAAAACAGTTTTATCAATGTTGTTCTGCTCGTTGTGTTTGTCAATATCAGTCTGACGATGGTCAATATAATCAGCAACCAATTGTATTTTTTTAAAATCGGCTATTTCTTCTTTGGTTAAAAATTTAATGCTGGTAGATTTAATAATGACAGCACGTTTAATTCTTCTACCATCCGACATGCTCATACCACGCCAGTTTTTAAAAGAATCAGAAATTAAATAATAGGTAGGAATAGTAGTAATAGTATTATCAAAATTTCTCACTTTCACAGTAGAAAGATTGATTTCATACACATCTCCATCAGCTCCATATTTTTCCATAGAAATCCAATCGCCAATTCTTACTGTATCGTTTACACTTACCTGAATACTGGCTACAAAACCTAAAATAGTATCTTTAAAAATTAACAACAATACTGCTGATAAAGCCCCTAAAGCAGTTAGGAAGTGTAAAAATGGTTTGCCCGTAATGATGGAGAAAATAATGATAAACCCAAACAACCAAGTAATAATCATAAATACTTGGATGTAGCTCTCAATGGGTTTGTCTTTAAAAGCATTAATCGTTTTAAGAAAATCTTTAAAAGTAGATAAAATACTTCTTATCAGCCAAATGCTCATCACTACAACCAACACACTAACCAACATTTCAGCATATTTTTCTAAATGCGGAAAGTCAATTAAAATATCAGGGACAAAGGCAGAAATAATATAAAGAGTAATTAAATTAGCAAGGTGTAAAAAGGTTTTATTTTCAACTAAAAAATCATCAAATTTGGTTTTTGATTTTGATGCTAAGTTATGTACAATTTTTTCTGAAAACCCTCTTAGTAGTTTATAAAGAATATATCCTAAGACCAAAAGTAAGATAAAGTTAATGAACACATTAGCGTAAATTGCCATTGTTTCAGAAATATCTGTTTGGTCTTTTAATAATCTGTAAAAAAATCTGGTTAAAGCTTTTGTCTCCATAATTAAATTTTTTGCAAACTTACTAAATGTTGGCGTTAGAGAAAATGTCACTAAAAAGAGTTGTAAAAATGTGTTATCTTTGGAGATGCCATTTTACTATTTTAAATAAATTTCTTTGGTAAATGAATAAAAAAACAAAAGCGATATTAACTGGATTATTTCTTTCAAAATACAATGAAGAGGCATTAAAAATACTTGATTTTAATTCTTTCAACGAAGCATTTAACGTGTTAGGAATTTCTCTATCCATTAAACCATCATCCATTAAAAATTACAGAGATGAATTTGACCCATATTTCCCAAATAAAAGAAAGGGGTGGCACAAAAGACCAATGAGAGATAACTGCTATAAACTATATAATTCGTTTAAAGATTTAGATTTTACTACGTTTTCTGACCTGATAAAATCTTTTTTTATTGACAATTATGAAATAGAAAATTTTATCTTGAAATTACAACAAACCAAATCATCATCCGAAGAAAGTTTTGCAAAAAGATTACTAACAGGAAAAGCTGCTGAAGAATATTTTAAGATAGAATACAACAAGATAGATGTTTTTAAGTCTTTTAATCTGACAGATACCACGTTATTGGGATGCGGATTTGACTTTAAACTTAGTTTCATGTCTGATTTTTATTGCATTGAAGTAAAGGGATTAAGAGAGGCTAAAGGAAATATTCAAATGACTGAAAAAGAATTTGAAACCGCAAAAATGATGAAATCACAATATTGCTTGTTTATTGTAAAAAACTTTAAAGAGAAACCCATGCATGAATATGTTTTTGATCCATTAAATTCTAGATTGAAATTTAAGAAAGTTAAAACACAAATCATTCAGACTTCTTATTCAAGTATTATATAAAAGTATTATTGCTACTCTCTATTTATGAAAAATATATCACTTTCAATATTCATTTTATTAATGCTACACTTAAGTTCTGTAGCCCAACATAGAATTGCAGATTTAAAAATACCAGACCACGTTGGTAACACTTTAAGCAAAATGTGTTGTGATTGTGAGATAAAAACAGCTTGGTCTGATATGCAAGGTCGATATTACAACTTTTCTTTTTTGATGGATAGTATTGAATACCATGTTACAATTGATAGTGCTGGTTTTTGGAAAAGAACCTATAAAGAGGTTGGGTTAATTTCCATTCCAAAAAAATGTATGAATCTTCTAAATAATGAAAAACTAAAATATGACAAACAGTTTCAACAAGATATGGCACTTAATAAAAATCTTCCAAAATATACTTTCGAAGAACATAAACTTCAGTATGTTGTTGTTGAATTTGATAGAAATTTTGAAAATGAATATTACCACTTTTCAATATCATTGCCTATTGATACAAACTATGAAAAACCAGAAGAAATTCGGTTTTTATTAGGAGTTAAGTTTATAAAGATTAGTTTGGATTGTGAACTTTTAAATTTTGAAGGAAAGAGAACAGTGAGAATTGATGGAGAACCCATTCATGGTTATGTTTATTTTCATAACGATACATCTACTTATAATTCTAACACAACAACTATGGAGTATTATAATAATAAGAAAAATGGCTTGTACATTCAATACTTTAAATATCCTAAAAAAATAGCTTCTGTTGAATATTATGTTGATGATATAGCAAGAGGTCCTTTTATGTTTTATCATAAAAACGGGAATATAAGAGAGGTTGGATTTTATGAAAATGGACAATCTATTATTGTTGATGAATGGGCAGAAAATGGAACTAAAGTTTTGAAAAATATTCAATTCGATAGTATAAGGAATGTTTATACAGACAATAACTCAAATTATTTGGATGGAAAATATCTAGTTAAAGGTGGTTGTTTTGGCTTTAGGGGCGGATTTGCGTATTTCAATGAAGGGAAAATAGATAGCTTAAAGTCTAATGACGGACATTTTGATATCACTATCAACTATATAGATAGTTCTCGTAGTGTTTTAACTTTTTATGACAATGGAAATAAAAGACATCTTATGAAGATTAAATTAAAAACCATCAATCATTCATTAAGTGAATATAATAGATTTTCGAATTTATGTGAAATTTCTGAACTTTCTGATAAATCTTACAACATATTTTACCATGAAAACACTCCAAATGTAAGTGCAAAAGGATATCGCCAAAATAGAAAAAATGTTGGCAAATGGTATTATTACAATGAAGATGGAACTTTAAAAGAAGAAAAAGAGTTTAAAAAATAATTAAGCTTTTACTTTTCCAATCCTCCTTATCAAAACCTAATTATTCCTACTTTTGCTTTCTATGGCAGAAGAACTCATCATTAACCAACAACTTAGTAAAGAGGAGAAATATCAAAACTTACTTCCTCAGTTGGCTGCACTAACAAGTGGGGAAACAGATGTTATGGCTAATTTAGCTAACCTGATGGCTGCTTTAAAACAAACCTTTCATTTTTGGTGGGTGGGAGTTTATATGGTAAAAAATGATGAATTGGTATTAGGCCCTTTTCAAGGACCCGTTGCTTGTACAAGAATTAAAAAAGGCAAAGGTGTTTGTGGTGCAGCATGGCAACAAGCCAACACATTAATTGTTCCCAATGTAGATGAATTTCCTGGACATATTGCTTGTAGTTCTTTATCTAAATCGGAAATTGTGATACCGGTTTTCAATAAAAATAAGGAAGTAATAATGGTAATTGATGTAGACAGCGAAAAATTAGCAGACTTCGACCAAACAGATGAAATTTACCTCAACAAAATAGCTAATTTAATTTCCGATTTTGCATGAGATTAAAAGGGTTCATATACCTCGTTTTTGCCTTATTAATTTATGGTTGTGCTCAGGTAGTTCCGCTTACTGGTGGAGATAAAGATGAAACTCCTCCTAAAGAACTAAAAAGTACTCCCGAAAATAAAAGTATCAACTTTGCTACAAAGAACATTACCATTGAGTTTGATGAGTTTATCAGGCTTCAAAACCTTCAGCAACAGCTGATAGTTTCTCCTGTAATGGAAAAACAGCCGGAAGTTACTATAAAAGGCAAAAAATTAATTATTAAATTAACAGAAGAGCTTACTCCCAATACTACTTATAGCATCAATTTTGGAAATGCTATTATTGATATCACAGAAAATAATCCTATCCCTAATTATAAATATGTTTTTTCTACGGGTGACTATTTAGATTCTTTATCATTTTCTGGTAATGTACTTTTTGCCCAAGACCTAAAACCAAAAGAAAAAGTATATGTAATGCTTTATCAAAATTTAGATGATTCTGTTCCTTATTTAAAGAAACCTAAATATGTTGCCATTACCGATAAAGAAGGCAATTTTTCCGTTTCTAACATTGCAAAAGGAACATACAAAGTATTTGCTTTAGAAGACATTAATAGCAACTATATTTACGATTTGCCCAACGAACAAATTGCTTTTTTTGAAAACACCATCAACTTAGATAGTAACTTATCAAAACAACAATTGTTTCTTTTTGAAGAAGAACAAGATAATCAGTATGTTAAAAAAGTAGAACACAAAGAATTTGGTAAAGTTGTTTTTTACCTTAATCAGCCTTCCGAAAATGTATTAATTACAACCAATATTAAAGAAAAAATTAGATGGTATATTGAAGAAAGAAACCCTACTAATGACACTATAACCCACTGGTTATTAGGTGTGGGAAATTTTAAAGAGGTGAAATATTATGTTAGCGAAGGCAAAAAAACAATAGATACCTCTGCTGTAACTTTTATTGAACAATCAAAATTTAAAGATACGCTAATTAATATTAAAACTAATATAACTCCTATTTTCGATTTGAATAAAAATATCCTCCTATCTACTCCTCGTCCAATAAATACTTTTAATCAAGAAAACATTACCTTGTTAGAAGATTCTGTTCCTGTTAAATTTGAAATTAACCAGCATAATAATACCCGGAATTATGAAATAAGTTACCCTTTTAAAGAAAATACAGATTATGTTTTACAAATCCTTCCGGAAACTTTCCAAGATATTTTGGGGTTAAAAAATGATAGTGTTGTTGTTAGTTTTAAAACTAAAAAAGAATCTGACTACGGTAATATTATATTGAAAATAGATGTAAATTTTAAAACCCCTTATATTTTGCAATTGCTTAGAAACAACAAAATTATTGATGAAAAATACATAAGCAACAGTCAAAATATTAATTACACTTTTTTAACCCCGGGCGATTATGATTTGCATTTAATTGTTGATGAAAATGATAATAAAAAATGGGATACAGGTAGTTATTTAAAAACCCAACAACCCGAAACAGTAATTCATTACCAAAAAGCCATAAAAATTCGTCCAAATTGGGATAATGAAATCATTTGGAATATTAGGCTTTAATTATTTGAAATTCAAACAATAACTTGTTATCAATGTTTGAAAAACATAATAACAACTATTTATTCCTGTTTTTTTTGTAGAATAGTTTCTCACAATATATATATTTTTATAACTTGCAAGCGTTTTATTTATTCAACAACCATAAGTACTATGAAAAATCTATCAACACTATTAGGGAAAATTCTTTTAACTGTTTTAATTTTATCTTCAACAATTTCAAAGTCTCAAACTAAAAAAACATATTTATCAAAAGACGCTTTCACAGAACAATTAAACGAAATACCAGAAGACCAATATCAAAAACGAATTGATTTTATTGAAAAACATATTAATAAAAACGACACCTTATATGCTGATTTATTAATCGCACTTTCTTATTACAGCATTCAAAGCGAAGATTATAAAAAAGCTATTGATTATTGTGATGAGGGGTTAGCACTCAAATATCATAACGAACATACCACTTTCTATGGCAATAAAGCATCAGCACTTTTGGAATTAAAAAAGTATGATGAAATGTTAGCAGTTGCAGACAAAGCTCTAAAATCTTTTCCAAAAAGTGGTAAAATACATTATGTAAAAGCCTTGGCTTATGAAGGCAAGAAAAATTATAAAGAAGCCATAAAATATAATCAACTTGCAATAAAGTTAAGTCCGTTTAATGCAACTTATCACTATAAATTAGGAGAGTTTTCTTACCGAGCAGATATGGTTACACAAGCTGCAATGTGTTATAGTATGTATTTAATTTTAGATCCTGATGGAGAAAATGCCATAACAGTTTTAAGTGCCTTAAACACCATACTAACCTCTAAAAATGAAACCGAAAGAATTAACATAGATAATTTTGATGATGCTAAAGCATTTGAACAACTTGATAAATTAGTAAAGAATTATGTTGCTCTTAACAAAAAATACAAATCTCCTTCAAAAATAGATTTGCCTTATGTTAAACAAACACACCTTATTTTAAATTCCTTAAAAGATTTACCAAAAACTGATGCTTTTTGGGGAAAATATTACATTCCTTTCTTTAAGCAAATTATTGACAATGGAATGTTTGAAGATTTTATTTATACCATTTCTTTTTCAATAAGTGATGAAAGCAAATACAAATCAATTGTTTTAAAAAACAAACAAAATGTAATTGATTTTGTAGGGAATTATTTTGCTGTTTGGAATAAAATTATTTCTGAAGAAAAACTTGATAATGGAGAAATTGAAAAATATTATTATCAAAATAATGATTATGTAAATGCCATTGGAAAAATGAAAGGGGATAATATGATTGGAATATGGAAAACATATAATAAACAAGGTGCATTATTTTCAGAAGGAGCTGTTGATGATGATAATAAAAAAACTGGAGAATGGACTTTTTACTATCCAAACAAACAAATTAATGAGTTAGCTTTTTTTAAAGGAGGAAATTTAGAAGGAGAATATAAATACTATTATGAAAATGGTGTTTTAGGTGGAATATCTAACTATAAAGAAGGTAAAATAGTGGGAGAATATACTAACTATAATAAAAAAGGAGCAACAACAGAAACAGGAACATACAATAATGAAAACATTATTACTAATCAGAACTTTTATTATGATATAGGAAAGGACTTTCTTAATTACAAAGTAACATACAAAGACGGAAAAATTGAGGGTTTAGTTAAAGTTTTATATGAAGATGGAAGTATAAAGTCTGAAATAATGTTTAAAGATGGGACAAGAAACGGACAAGAAAAAGAATATTATAAAAGCGGCAAACTGCAAGCTGAGTATACAAATACAAATAACCTAATGAATGGCGATTATGTTTCCTATTATGAAAATGGGAAAATAAATTCTAAAGGAAAATATAAAGATGGTATTCTAATAGGAAATTGGGTTTACTATAATAAATATGGAGAAAAAACGGAGGAAATATTTTATGATGAAAAAGGTAAAAAAACAGGACTTTACAAACAATATGATATTGACGGAATATTATTTAATGAAATAGATTATAAAAATGGAAATCCCATTGCATACCGATTTTATGATAAAAAAGGAGCTATTTTAAAAGATGTTAAAAAATCTAAAGGAAGTTTTTTATATGAAGGTTTTTATGCGGATGGTGTAAACTCTAGTAAAGGAAACTACTTATTAGAAGATGGAAAAGATGGGAAATGGGAATATTTCGACAAAAATGGAAACCTAGATGCTATTGAACATTTTAATAAAGGAAAGTTAGTTGAAGATGAAATCTACTATTACTATAATGGTGCAATAAAAACTAAAATGAGTTATAATAACGACTCGCTCTCTGGGTATTATGCAAATTATTACATTAACGGTAACATAAATATACAAGGTTGGTATGAGAAAAACAACAGGGTTGGAGAATGGAACTATTATTATACTGACACTACGCTTAAAGAAAAATATTACTATATTGACGGACAGTTAAATGGTAAGCAATATTACTATTCTCCAAAAGGAAAAGTATATATGATACAAGACTTTCACCTTGGTAAAATACTAACCACTACTCTCTATGATACACTTCAAAATGTTTATCAAGTTATAAATGAAGATACTACTGGTGAAAATATTATTGGAAAACAATTCTTCCCTAATGGAAAAATAAAAAAAGAAACCGCTTATAAATATGATATTTCACATGGCCCGTTTACAAATTACTACCAAAATGGTAAAGTTCAGTCAACAGGACAATACATAAATAATAAAAGAGAAGGTGTATGGAAATGGTATTACCCTGATGGAAAACTATCTTATGAAGGTAAATATTATCAAGATGAGAAACATGGCGAATGGAAAGATTATGATGATGATGAAAATTTAAGTAGTAAAAAAAATTATGACAATGGTTTATTAGAAGGTGAGTCCTTTTATTATAGCCCCTCAGGAAATATTACACAAAAAGAAAACTACCGCAATGGAGAATTACACGGAGAAAAAACATTTTATGACGAGTATAATAACCTACAACTAATAAGACATTATTGGAATGGAAAATTAACAGGGTATTCATACTTAGGAAAAGATGGAAAAGAAATTCCAGAAATTAAATTAGAAAATGAAACTGGAGAAATAATTGCCTACTATAAAAATGGTCAAATATCTAGAAAAATGAAATTTGACAAAGGTATTTTTATTGATGATTATGAAGAGTATTACCACAATGGACAACTAAAAGAAAAAGAAAGTTATGAAAATGGAGAACGCCAAGGAGAAGTGAAGTCTTACTATGAGTCAGGAAAATTAAAATCAGTAAGATACTATGAATTAGGTAATTCTCATAATCTTTTTACCGAATATTATGAAAATCAAAAAATCAAAAAAATAACCTCTTATTTTGATGGAGAGTATAATGGCTGGACGAAAAAATACACCCCTTCTGGAGACCTATTATACCAAATTTATTATATTAATAATTACTTAATTTATTAATGAAAAAACATTACACACTTTTACTAACATTAGTATTTTCACTAATAACTATTATAGCCCAAGATCATTCTGAAGAGTTAAATTTTTTTCATGAAAAATACCCTAACGAAAACCTTGTTATAATAAGTCATGTAGAAGAAATTGACATCTCTAAATCTAAAAATGGATTGCAAATAACCATAAAGTTTAATGAAGAAAAACTTTATTTACAAGATAACGCCAATCTCTTTTCTGAAGAAAAAATTAGTGGTTCTTCTTTTCATAAACTCTCAGAAATAAAAGCTTCCTCGCTAATTTTTAACGGAAAAAACTATAAGGAACAAAAAATAAATAATTTCAATGAAAAAGATAAACTTGACAACGCTATTTTTCATGATGATGTTAAAGAAATAAGTTTTTACTACCCTAACCTTAATAAAGGTTCCAAATCAAATCTATCTTATACAACTAGTATCACCGACCCTAGGTTTCTAACCTCTTTCTTTTTTCAAGAATACTATCCAATTAATGAGGTTACATATAAAATGACTGTTGATAAAGATATTAATATAGGGTTTAAAGAGTTTAATACCGATAACTTTAAAATTGAACATACTGTTGAAGAAAAGAAAAATAAAAAAATCTATACTTGGAAGTCAACTCATGTTCCAAAAACAGAAAGTGAATCAAATGCGCCTTCTTTTTTTCATTCCATCCCTCACATAACTCCCTATATTGAATCTTATTCAGAAAATGGACAGACAATACCAATATTAGGAAGTACTAAAAAACTTTACGATTGGTACTATTCTCTTACCAAAGATTTTTATGAGAAAAATGATACTATTCCTGAAATTAAATCTTTAATAGACAGTCTAATTGCAGATATAAATTCTGATGAAGAAAAATTAAAAGTGATATATTATTGGGTACAAGAAAACATAAAATATGTTGCTTTTGAAAGCGGCTTAGGTGGCTTTATTCCTCGCTCTGCGAGCTCAGTTTATAATAAGAGGTTTGGAGATTGTAAGGATAATTCTAGTATTTTAAAAGAAATGCTTGAATATGCTGGGTTAAATACTTATTTAACATGGGTAGGGACTCGAAGACTACCTTATTCTTATAGTCAGATATCAACTCCAGTAGTAGATAACCACATGATAAACACTTGTATTATAGACTCTAATTTTTATTACTTAGATGCCACAGGAAAATATGCAACTATTGATATGATAGCTTCATTTATTCAAGATAAAGAAGTATTAATTGGCATAGATGTAGATAGTTTTATTGTAAAAAAACTACCTATTACAAATGCTGAAAGAAACTATTTTAATGATACCGTTGCTTTAGAACTAAACAATTTAGATTTAGTAGGTAATGGAAAATATACTGTTAACGGATATCCAAAAATCAAAATTTTTAATCATCTTGAAACGCTTAAAGATGATAATATTAAAAAGTTTTACACTATTAATTTAACTAAAGGAAACAATAAATTTATTATTAATTCATTTGTTGAAACTAATAAATTTGATTACGATAAGCCTTTTGAGTTATCTTACGATTTTTCTGTCGCTAGTTATGCTACACTAACGGATAACCATCTATATATAAACTTAAATCTACACAAAGATTTTATCCCTAAAACAATAAAAAAAGACAGAACACATGCCATAGAACAAGATTATTGCTATAAAAAATCTTATTATTATAAACTTAAAATACCAGAACAATACGAAGTTGAGTATATCCCAGAAAATGTTCATGTAAACACTAAAGATTTTTCTTTTAATCTTACTTACAAAGTTGAAGGTGAATACATTATTTATGAATCCTCCTTTAAAGAAGAAAGTCTTTTAATTGAAAAAAATCAATTTTTAAAATGGAATAAATTTATTCAGCAAGTGCAATCTGCCTCTAAAGAGGTTGTTGTATTAAAACACAAATAAAAACACCACCTCTTATGAAAAAATTATTTGCTACACTTCTTGTTCTTTCAACTCTAAATATTGCTCACGCTCAACTTACTCCTTTTTATAAAAGCTATAATTGGTCAGAGAATATTGACAAGATGAACATCTTAAAAGATACACTTATTGATGAAGAAGTTCTAGTACTTAAAGACTATGCTTCCAATGAATTTTCTTACCCTGATGATAAACAAAACACATTAACTCAATATGTTTTAACTCATAAAGCTTATTTATTGAGAACAAATAATGCCATAGAAGATTTTAATAAAGTATATCTGAGTTTTGACAACTCCTCAGAAATTTTAAAAACTAAAGCTAGGGTTATAACTCCTTCTAATAAAATTATTGAGTTAGATTCTACAAAAATTTTAACTGCTGTTGATGAAGAAACTAATGTTCAGTATAAATACTTTGCCTTTGAAGGTATAGAGGTTGGTTCTATTGTTGAATATTTATATGTTATAAAAAAAAGACCCTATTATGAAGGTTCCTATGTAAGAATACAGTCTGAATACCCTATTTTTAATTTAGACTTTCATGTTATCACCCCAAATAATTTAATTTTTAAATTTAAAACCTATAACAATACAGACTCTATCTCTAACGATACCTTAGCCAACGGAAAATGGGATTTTAATATCAAATATGATTATATTCCTTCTTTAAAATATGAAAATAATGCTGCCTATCAAAGTAAACTTATGGCATTGGTTTATAAGTTAGACCGTAATACATATGGTGGTACCCGAGATATCTCTTCTTATAGTACTTTAATTCAAAACATGTATGATTTTTTACATTATAACGAAGATAAAAACAAAAAAACCGTAGAAAAATTTTTAAAACAAATGAAGTTTAAAGCTTCTAAAACTACAGAAGAGGACATCTTATTTATTGAAGATTACCTTAAAAAAAATATTTATATTAATGAAAACAATGGTTCGCAAGAGTTAAAAAGTATCGATTTTATAACTTCAAATAAGCTTGCTAGTGAATTAGGGATTCTTAAATTATATGCACAAATATTCGCTGCATTAGAAATAGAAATGGAGCTTGTTTTCTCTGGTAATAGACTTTCAAAAAAGTTTGATTCTGAATATGAAGCAACAACATTTTTAGAAGATTATCTTATTTATTTTCCTTCAATAAATAAATATATGGCTCCAACTAATTTAGCTTCAAGAGTTGGTTTGCCTACTTTTACATTAACTCATAACTATGGTTTATTTATTAAAGAAGTAGCGTTAGGAGGTTTTAAAACAGGTCTTGGTGAAATTAAATTTATTGATCCTGTGCCTTATACTGAAAACACTGATAAAATGTATATTGATGTTTCTTTTAATGAAGAAAATATTACCAATCAAAAAATATTTTTTAACAGACAAATGTCTGGATATTATGCTAAAGATCTTCAACCTTTTTATTACCTAATTACAGGTAAAGATAAAACAGAGCTAAACAAACAATTATTTACAAATATTAATAGTGAACTTGAACCTGAAAACATAGTTGTTAAAAATGAAAATGCTGCTGATTTAGGTAAAAAGCCATTTATTATTGAAGCAGAATTTGAAACTGATGTATTCATTGAAAAAGCTGCAGATAAAGTAATCTTTGAAATTGGCAATTTAATTGGCCCTCAAACAGAAATTTACGACAGCTTAGAAAGAAAACTACCAGTAGAACTTAACTATACAAAATATTATTATCGTGAAATTAAAGTTAAAATCCCAAAAAACTACAAAATAGTTAATTTGGACGATTTAAATATTGAAAATTACTTTATCAACAATGGCGATACCTCTATGGCTTTCACATCAAAATACACAGTAAAAGATAACGAGTTAGTTGTTGTATGTGAAGAATACTATAAAAACATTGAAATTCCTGTTAAACATTATCAAGAGTATAGAAAAATTATTAATAGTGCTGCCGATTTTAATAAAATCAAATTGATTCTTGAGCCTAATTAATCACACTTCAATTTTTTTCCATTTTCCTTTGCGGAAAAACCAAATAGCAATAAGTGCGTAGAGGGAATAACAAAACGCAATGGTAATAAAACCCTTAAAATTAATAATCAACACATAAAAAAAGTGGACTTAGATTTCCTTAATAAAGTAACTAAGTCCACTTGTTAAAAATTATTTTGTAGACAATATGGGTTATCTTATTCCCTCCACCTGCTAACACGTATTTTAAACTTCTCTACAATAAAATAGGTTACAGGAACAATAACTAAGGTTAAAAAAGTGGCAAAGGTTAACCCAAAAATTACTGTCCATGCTAATGGCCCCCAAAAGATTACGTTATCTCCACCAATATAAATTTTAGCATCGAACTCTGTTATCAAAGAGAAAAAATCTATGTTTAACCCTATTGCCAAAGGAATTAATCCAAAAACGGTGGTAATAGCTGTTAGCAATACCGGACGTAAACGAGCGGTACCACCATCTACTATCACATTTAATAATTCAGGTAAGGCTAATTTATCTTTTTTAACCAATCCCATTTCTTTTTTCTTCCTTTCTACCAGAAGTTCGGTATAATCGAGCAGCACCACTCCGTTGTTTACCACAATTCCGGCAAGAGAAATAATTCCCACCATCGTCATCATAATTACAAAGGTCATGTTAAAAATAACCAAGCCAAAAAGCACTCCAATAAAACTCAAAAAGATGGTCATTAAAACAATTAATGGTTTTGAAAATGAATTAAACTGCAATACCAACAAAAAGATAATTAATCCTAATCCTGAAAACAAAGCCGTTGTTAAAAATGCCATATTTTTTTCTTGCTCTTCCATTTGTCCAGTAAAATCAATGCTTGTATTTTTAGCTGTTTTAAAGTTAGCTAATCTGGTTTTAATGGTTTGAACAATTTCTGTAGCATTATATCCTGTTTTAACAGAAGAATACAAGGTAACCACCCGATTTAAATCTCTATGCTTAATAGCAGTGTAAGAGGATGTATTTTTAGTTGTAATTAAAGTAGAAACTGGAATGTCTTTTATCTGCCCATTAGATGGGTCTCTAAATACAATTCTTTGATTAAAAAGTGCATTGGTGTTGTGTTTATAAGTTTCATCAAACCTAACAGCAACATCATATTCTTCACCTCCCGTTTTATAAACACTAGCCTTTTCTCCATAAAGTGATCTACGTAATTGATTACCTACTTGTCCGACAGAAACACCTAACTCTCCTGCTTTTTTTCTATCAACAGTTATTTCTGTTACGGGTTTACTTTTGTTTACATCAATTTTTAATCCTTCAATTCCCGGAATATTTAATTTATTAATAGCATCTCTAAGATTTTTAGCTGTAAGAATTAATTCATTATAATCCTTCCCTCTAACTTCAATATTAATAGGATATCCAGCAGGAGGTCCGGCAGCTTCTTTTTCTACAGAAATATTTACTCCTGGATAAGAACCAACAGCTTCTCTTACTTCTTCCATAAAATCTTTACTGTTTTTTCCTCTTCTTAGTTTAGATTCTCTGAGTGAAACTGTAATTTTTCCTTTGTGAGGCATCTCAGCATTAGAGCCTCCATCAGTTTGTGGGTTTCCAGCACCTTCTCCAACTTGAGAAACAGCAGATTCTACCATATAGTTATAGCCTGTTTCATCTTTATAATTATCTACTACTTTAAAAACTTTGGCTTCAATTTCTTTAGTTAATTTATTGGTTTTTTCAATCGCTGTTCCTTCGGGATATTCTAAATAAACAAACACTTGGTTAGGTTCGTTATCAGGGAAAAATTCCACTTTTGGTTGTGCAATAGCAAATACAATAAATGAAAGAATTAACAATCCAAATGTTCCAAACAGAAATAAATAAGGCTTTTTACCGCTCAATGCAAAAGATAAAAATTTCTGGTATCTAGCTTCAAGAACAACCAAAATAGTTTCCTGAAAATAATCTGCAGCCTTTACTAACAAATATTTATAAATCCAAAGCATAATAGAAGCAAAAACCAATAAGGTTCCCATACCTCTAAACCCTCCGCCAATAATTAAACTAAGTACACCAAAAAAGAATAAAATAACACTTAATTTAATTAAGAACTTTTTACTCATAGCTTTTTCTTCAGTTTTCATAAAATCTGCTGTAAGCATAGAGTTGATAAAAATGGCAACAAATAATGAAGAGCCCAACACTATAGAAAGGGTTATAGGGAATATTTTCATGAAATTTCCCATAATTCCTGGCCAAAAACCAAGTGGCACAAAGGCTGCTACTGAAGTTAATGTTGATATGATAATAGGTGTAGCAATTTCACCAATACCTTGTTTGGCGGCAGCTATTCTGCTCATGTTTTCTTTTTGCATTAAACGCAACACATTTTCTACTACCACAATTCCATTATCAACCAACATTCCTAATCCCATAACCAAGGCAAAAAGCACCATAGTATTCATCGTATAACCAATTAAATTTAATAAGGTAAACGACAAAAACATAGACATTGGAATGGCAAAACCAACAAACAAAGCATTTCTAAACCCTAAAAAGAACATTAATACCCCAACCACCAACAGAATACCAAAAATAATGTTATTAACCAACTCATCAACTTGGTTAATAGTTTTTGTAGATTGATCATTAGAAGTAGTAACGCTCAAATCTTTAGGTAAATAATTGCTTTTAGCTTCTTCAAGAATAACTTTAATTTTTTCGACAGCCTCTACCATGTTTTTACCTGAAAGTTTCTTAACATCAAGCATTACCACAGGTTTAGAAAACTCTCTAGCATAAGTTGTTCTTTCTTTTTCCTGAAAAGCAATGGTAGCAATGTCTTTAAGATAAATTGGTCCTTTTTCATTCTTAACCACAAAGTTTCCTAACTCTGCTGCATCTTCAATTTCTCCAATAACTCTAATGGTTCTTCTTTGCTCATTCATTACCAAGTTCCCCGCAGAAACAGTAGTATTCCCTCCTGCAATGGTGTTAATAATATCATCAAAGCTCACTTTTGAAGCCGTCA
Organism: Flavobacteriales bacterium; assembly: GCA_026196775.1. Classification (GTDB taxonomy): domain Bacteria; phylum Bacteroidota; class Bacteroidia; order Flavobacteriales_E; family Vicingaceae; genus BRH-c54. Next base: position 44,482 of record JAPHUD010000020.1, on the reverse strand, counting down.
TTTTATATACATCAACAGCCACTTCAATTTCTTTTTCTTGAGCTCCACGAATATCTACTTGTTTAATCTCAGGTAATAGCTCTATTTTCTTCTCTAAATATTCAGCATATTCCTTCAGTTTTTGAACAGGATAATCTCCTGAAATATTAACATTAATAATAGCAAACTCTTCGGCTATATTTAAATCGAATATGTTCGGTTCTACTTTAGCTCCATTAAAAGTTGGCCAATCTGCACCTGCTTTTTTAAGGTCTACCTTATCTTTAACTTTAGACTTCGCTTCAGGTATGCTAAAACCCTCTTCAAATTCAACAATAATAATAGAATAATCCTCTTGAGAAGTAGAAGTAATTTTAGTAATCCCGCTTAAGTTTTGCAATTCTTCTTCAATAGGGTCTGTAATAAGTTTTTCCATATCTTCAGAAGTATTTCCTGGGAAAACAGAACTAATATAAATTTTAGTTTCTTTAACCTCTGGGAAACTTTCTCTAGGCATTGCGTAATAAGCGGATATTCCTGTTATCAATATCAGCATTATCATTAAGTAGATGGTCATCTTGTTATCAATTGCCCAAGATGATATTCCAAACTCTTTTAATTTTTTCTTTTTAGCCATTTTCTTGTTATAGTTTTGTTCTATATGGTCTGTTAATTTTTACTTTACATAAAGTAATCGAGACTTTATGGATAGATTTTAATTACATTTTTTTAATTAAAACTTGCTCCTCTTCCTTTACAGTTCTTGATCCTTCTTCAATAATAATATCTCCATTGGCAATTCCTTCCTTAATTTCAGCAACACCATTTTGTGTTTTTCCTATCTTAATCACTCTCTTTTCAGCATAGTTTCTATTTTTCTTTCCTTTCTTCACTGCATAAATATATTTTTCACCTTCAGCATTTTCAGAAATAATAGATTGAGGCAATACCAAAGCACTATCATTTACATAGTTGTTAATGCTTAACAATGCTGTCATGTTTGGTTTAACCATTTTATTCTCGTTAGTTATTGCTATCTCAATTTTAAAAGTCCTGTTATTAGGGTTAATATAATTTCCTACTTGTCTGATAGTTGATGAAATAGTATCATTAAGCACTGGAAAATAAACATTTACCTTAGAGCCATTTCTAATATTAGTAATATAATTCTCAGGAATTTCTGCCTCAATAAACATATCACTAAGGTTAATAAGTCTAAACAATTGATTCATTCCTGGAGAAACCACCTGACCTTGTTCTGACATCACATCATCTATTACTCCACTAAAAGGTGCTGTAATAGTTGTTTTAGCCAATTGTTCTTTCATTTGGTTTACCGCTTTTTGCTGTGCTTCGTAATTGGCTTTAGCTTGTAAAAACTGAATTTCTGAGCCAATTTTATCTTTCCACAACCTTTCCTGACGTTCAAAAGTTGTTTTTGCTAATGCTAACTGCGTTTCCATTTGAGATAGTTGTTGATTTAAACCTCCATCATCAATTTTAGCTAATACTTCGCCTTTGTTTACAAACTGACCTTCTTTTACCAATACTCTGGTTAAAACGCCTGCATATTCAGGGTAAATAACAATATTTTCTTTGGTTTGAACATTTCCTTGAATTTCAACATACTGTTTAAACGTTGTTACTTTAGCCTCTATAGTAGTTACAACAGGTATTGACAATGAAGAATCTAAATTGGCAATAACAATGTCTAACTTTTCAATTTCATCTAAAATGGCATTTTGCTTTGTAGTTAACTCATTTTTCTTAGCATTGATTTCTTCCAAATTATTGCTGGCAACAATTTCGTCAACAGTTTTTTCTTTTCCTCCACAAGAAATTAAAGTTGCTGCAACGCTGATGATGATTAATATTTTTTTCATTTTTTATAACTATTTTATTGATTGATATGTTAGGTTTAATTGATTTTATTTTACTCACCCCCAAGTTATCTTCCGATAACTTCTCCCCCTCTTTTTTAAAAGAGGGGGAAGGTATTTATTTTATTTTTGACCATAAGATTTTTCGAGAGCAGACCTAGCATTAAGTAAATCTAACACTGCTTTCACATAATTTCCTTCTGCACTAAGCATTTGGTTTTGAGCTTGTGTTAATTCTAAACTCGATGCGATTCCAGCTTCATATTTTTTTACTGTTTTATCATAAATTTTTTGAGCCAACGCCAAGTTATCCTTTTGGTTGTCAAAAGTTTCTTTAGCAGTATCAAAATTAGATGCTGCTAATTCCGATTGGTATTTTAAGTTTTGTTCTATTTCTTTGGCAGAATTTTCCATTTTTTCCAACTCAATTTTTGCTTGAGAAACTTTAGATAATCTTGCTCCACTGGTTAGAATAGGCAGTTTTAAATTTACACCAACAATAGTTGCCGGAAACCATCTAGCATCACCACTAAAAACATCTAATTCATTACCAAAATTTTGTTGTTGGTGACTAAAAAATGCAGAAACTGTTGGTAAAAAAGTATATTTCTCTTTTCTTAAGTTTAGTTGAGAAAGTTTCATGTTGGTTGTTATCAACTCATAATCAATATGGTTTTCAATCTTAAATTCTTTATCCAAAGCACTATTCTGATTAGTAGCTATCATATTGTCAAAATCATCAGTTAATACCAACTGTGTGTTAATATCCAATCCTAATTGAAGGTTAAGTAATTTTTTAGCAAAATCTCTTTGCCCTTCAGCAATTTCCATAGAAGTTTTTAAGGCGTTTACATTCAATTCTAGCTGATCTACATTTTGTTCTTCTGTCAATCCTTCTTTGTATAATGCCTTTGTTTCTTCCAGCATTTGTTTAGATGTTTCTAAAGATTTTGATAACACATCAGCGTTTTTTTGAGTAGCTAAAACTGTATAGTAAGCCTGAGCAACAGCATCTCTTAATTCTATTTCAGTTTTTACCTGACTATTAATAGATAACTCTTTGTAGGTTTTTGCAGCTTGCAAGCCAACAATATAAGAGCCATCAAAAATTAATTGGGATGCAGAAATACCAACAGAGTTGTTGTAATTTAATCCAAACTGAAAAGTAGCTAACTCGCCTTCTGGAGCCATTGGGTTAAATGCATTTGCTGGAGCTACCTGTGTAGGAATATCAATAAAACGTTGGATTTGTCCTTCGGCATTTACCTGTGGCAATCCTATTGCAGTAGTTTCCCAAACTTTCTTTTTAGCAATTTCAATGTCTTTTATTGCATTTTGGTTTTGGTAATTATGCTCAATAGCATAATCTTGAGCCTCTTTTAAAGAGAAGCTTTTTGATTCTTGAGCAGTTGTTGAAAACAAGATTCCCAACAACCCAACAGTTAAACTTATTTTATAGTGATTCATAAATTTTAAAATTCTTGATTGGTTTGTGCTAATTTTTCTTTTAAATATTCTATTCCTTTTCTGCTGGCAATACCTCTAATGTGGTAACGAGCCATTTCTAGGTGTAATTTTTTGTAATTAAATTCCATAGGAGAAAAAAGTTCCACATCAAAAATTTTATCTATCATGGTAATATAAAATTTGGAGATGATTTTAGGATTTACATTTTCTCTGTACAAGCCTTCTTTTACTCCTTTTTCAATATTAGCTTCTACTATGGTTGGAATATAATTACATTTATGATTTTGAAATATTTTCCAAGCTTCAGGGTAAAATTTTTGCAAATCGTACATCACTCCCGGTTGAATGTTGTGTAGCTTTTCACTTACTTTTTGGTTAATTCTAAGCAACTCATCAATGGCATTTCCATCATGACTAATGGTTTCTTCTAAAATACATTCTTCATTATCTATTTGTATTTGAACGGTTTGATTTACCAAATCTTTTTTATCCGTTACATACAGGTAAAGTGTTTTTTTAGAAATTCCTAAATGGGTGGCAATGTCGTTCATGGTTAAACTTTTAATGCCATACTTCATAAAAAGTTGGGCACAATTAACCAATAGTTCAATATGTTTTTCTGTTTTACTCATAGTGCGGACAAAATTAGAAACATTTTTAACATTGGAAACGAAAAGTGAGAAAAATGTTTCCTAAAAACGAAAAAAATTAATATACAACTCTATACAAGCAAATTAAGACACATTATTTTTTAACGGTTTAAAATTATTTTAACAATTTTATATGTAAAAAAGCGTTACATTCGCATTATTATACATTTATATATGATGAATTTTCGAGTTTTTTTAATGGGAGTTTTTCTCATTTTATTTTCATCCACAAATTATACTGAACCTACAGCAAGCAGTATCCAATTAGGTATAGAAAATAAATACGAGCAGTTGAATGATTACAGCAAAAAGCTGTATGAAAGTCTGGATAAAAACCTAAGTAAACCAGCTTATAAAGTTTTTCATAATGCTATTGCTGGTTTTTTCAAACTAAAAGCTTCTCATCACTTTGAAAACAATCTTTTGACCGTTATTGATTTTTCACTTCCATCTACCCAAGAGCGTATGTGGATAATTGATATACTCGAACAGAAAATTATTTACCAAACATTGGTAGCACATGGGCAAAAAAGTGGAAACTTGTATGCAAATCAATTTTCAAACATCCCTTCTTCGCACCAAAGTAGTTTAGGCTTTTACCTTACCGATAAACCCTATACAGGTAAGCATGGAACTTCGCTATATTTAGATGGAGTTGAACAAGGAATTAACGATAAAGCTCGTGAAAGAGCTATTGTAATACATAGTGCAGATTATGTAAGCTATGATTTTATCCAGAAACATGGGCGATTAGGTAGAAGTCATGGATGTCCCGCAATCCCTAAAAAGAATCATGAAGAAATTATTCGCTTACTTGCTGGGAAATCATGCCTATATATTTACCATGACACACCCGAATATCACACAAAAACATATATAAAACCTGACGAAGAATCTTTAACTGCTTTAATAAATTTTCTCAAAGAATAGCAACAAAACACCATCAATTAACACCCTTCGAAGAGTTATAAGACTTTTTCAAAGCTGTAAGTAGTGCTAAATCTCTATCGTAAATATCTCTTCTAAAATAAACTGTTCCTTCATCGTCTGCCCAAGTAGTTAAATAAACAAGATGAACGGGAATGGGATTTTCAAACCGCACAGTTTTAGGTATCGTTTGCTGCAACATCTTATCAATATCACTTGCATTTACACTCTTATGTTCTTCTACAAGTATTTTAGCAAATTCAATTGGACGATTAATACGAATACAGCCTGAACTAAAAATACGTTCGGTTTGTGAAAAAAGTTCACGACTTGGCGTATCATGTATATAGACATTATATTGGTTGGGAAACATAAACTTAACCTTACCCAGAGCATTGTCTTTTCCAGGACTCTGTCTAATCATATATGGAAAGGAACCAGAAGCTGCTTTTTGCCAATCAACTGTTGAAGGATCAACTTCCTTACCATCACGTGTAAGTACTTTCATATTTTTCTGAGACAAGTATTTTTGATTTTTACGAACAGCAGGAATAACATCATTACTAAGAATAGTTGGAGGAACAGTCCAATCGGGGTTTAGCACCATAAATGTCATAGAAGAACTAAAAACAGGTGTTTTTCGATAGGGTTTGCCTACGATAGCTTCTGTTTCAAAAGTCACTTGCTTGTTTTCAATTAATTGCATTTTAAAATCTGCAATATTTACTAAAATGTGTTTTGTACCTAAAGAATCTTCAATCCATCTCCAACGTTCGAGGTTAGCTTCAATAGAAGCAATTCGATCATCTACAGAAACATTAAGTGCATCAATGGTTTTTTGCCCTAAAACGCCATCATTCGGCAAACCATTTCTCTTTTGAAAAATAACAAGTTGCTGGTGTAGGGTAGAATCGAAAAAGTTTATATTTTCAGTATCTGCTTCAATATTACCCTGACTTTTAGACAGACGATTTCTGAGTGCAGCTACATCAGGATGAATCATGCCTTGTTCAAGTTTTTTCTCACTTGGGTTAAAGGATTCCCATCCTCCTTTCGCTTGAAATTGCTTGTATGTACTAAGTGCTTTAGTGAGATTAACATATTGAGAGTGTTGGGGAGTTAACGACTGGAGTGTTTCAGAAACTTTTTTGGCTTCTAATACAGAATCAATAAAAACCGGCCAATCAATTTTTAAGTCTCGTTTTGCAGCATTCCATTGCGAATCTATACTTTTGGCATCTGTTTTTCCAGCTGCTAAATGAGATGCTAATAAAAGAAAACCATCTGTGAGCAATAACTCTAATTCTGCGACAGCTTCAACTGGTACAGGATTAGTATTCGCAATTTTTTCTATTAATACTTCTATTCCCTTAAGGTGATAGTCTTCAGGGTTTAACCCTTGTTGATCAACTTCTCTAATAGCCTCTAATAACTCTCTTGTATTTTTTTCAGAACTCCATTTTTGTGATAAAAATATTCCACCTTTTTTATACATTTCAATAATTAAGTCTTTTTGAAATATAGGTTCCCCATGTATTAAGGAAGTATCTAACTCTAGTAATTCAAGTTCGAGAAATAATTTATCCGAAACTTCCTGTTCCAAATTCTTCTCTTGGCAACTTATAATTACTATAAATGAGAAAAGAGAAAGTATAATTTTAGTTTGGTAGTTAAATTTCATCTTTTATTTATTTTGATGTTTGGCTAAATATACAAAAAAAATCGAATTTATTTACCCCCTATTCTCATAAGCAGCTTTCTCATCCTTTCACAAACTCCAAAAAGGTGTTAAACTGAAGTTGTTTATCAAAATTATTAATAGCAAATTGGTAGGCTTTGTTGCCCATTTCATGGCGTAAGGTTTTATCGTTAATGAGTTTTTCTATTTGGCGAGCAAAAACTTTTACATCAAAAGCCGGCACTAAAAAACCGGTTGTGTTGTTATGAATAAGTTCCGGATTACTGCTGATATCAAAAGCAATACAGGGTAATTGATGTGCCATAGCTTCGGCAAGTACAAAACCAAAACCTTCCCACTTAGCAGTAGAGACAAAAATGTCCAACGTATTCATAAATTCATTCATGTCTTTTACAAAACCCAATAACTTTACTTGGTTTTCTAACTGATTAGCTTCAATTAACGCTTTTAGTTCATTATACCTTGGTCCATCTCCGGCAATATGAATTTCAAAAGGAATATTTTTAGCTTTTAAAATTCCAGCGATATCCACCAAGTAATGTTGTGCTTTTTGGGTTACTAACCTCCCTGCATTGCCAATAATTATTGTTGGAGAGGAGTTGGTTTTTTCTGTTGTGGTAAAAGCCGAAAAATCTATGGCATTATAAATTATTGCCGACTTTTTGGTATTGATAATGTCCTCAAAATTTTTAACCATCAAGGCTTTTGTGGCAGCTGAATTAAAAATAAAATGCGTGATTACTTTTTTAAATAACCAAGTGGTAAGGGTTTTCTTTTTTACCTCAACAGCAATACCTCTACGGTAAACAACTGTTGGTACTTTAGCCATATAAGCCGCTAATCCGCCTGTTTTTAAATCCACCGGACTATTAAAAACTACCGTAGTAATTTTATTATCCTTAAAAAATTGGGTAAGCTTTTTTACTTTAGCCACCGATAAAAACCCCAACTTGTTATTACGAATAGGAAATTGCATCACCTTTGTTGAGGCTAACTTTTCATTTAACACACTGTGTGGCGAGGATACAAAAAATGTTGGAATACCTTGTTCGCTTGCCATAACAGCAGCTTCATAATGCCATTTTTCTCCTCCACCCCAAAAGGTGGTCGTATTAAAAAAACAGATATTTTCCGGTTGCGAATTCAAGTTATTTTTTATTTTGATGTAAGTGCTTAATTTTACTGTATTTCAAATATTTAGCGTAAGCAGAGTTTTTACAAATAACGTAGCCATACTTGCCATCTAATATTCCTAATTTTAAAATATAATCTCTAAAAAATTTGAATGCTGTTTTATAAAATATTTTAAAATCATTACTCTTTATACCTTTTTCAAAAGCAGCTTTTGAGCTGATATCTGTAAAGTATGCTATTTGTTTTAAATGCTCATCAATACTATTAAAAGAATAATGTAAAATGTCTGCATTTATATGCTGCGTAGTTGTTTGAGGCTGCGTTATTACCTTATCGTGTGGATTAACACCTCCCCAGTTTCCTTTGTTTTTATTCCAAAGGCGTGTTTTTTTATCGGGATACCAACCGCAATGTTTTATCCATTTACCACAAAAATTGGTTAACCTATTAAAACTGTAAGCATCTTTTGTGCAATGGGCTTTTATTTGCTTCACTTCCTCCAGTAACTTTTCAGAAAGTGCTTCATCAGCATCCAAAGAAAGTACATAATCAAATTTAGCTTGAGTAAGTGCGTAATTTTTTTGCTCAATATGTCCTTCGAAAGGATGTTGAATAAAAGTTACCTTGTATTCCGAACAAATCTTTTCGGTATTGTCGGTAGAAAAAGAATCTACAACAATAATTTCATCGGCAATGGGTAAAACAGACTTGATACAACGAGCAATGTTTCTCTCTTCATTGTAAGTAATAATCACAACCGAAACAGGTGTTGACATGAGCTGCTGATAATGAATTTATAAAAACAGACTAGTTTAATTTTTAATTAAAAAGTCGTCTTTTTTAATGGTAATTTCATCAAAAGTAGCAAATTGGATGTAAACAAACAATTCTTTGTTAATGTTGGCATACATTCTATCTACATCATATTCAAAAAGTTCGCCTGTTACAGGGTCTAATGTTTCTCTAAAATTAGGCATGTGGTAAGCTATTACTTCATTAATTTCTCCATCAACATCAGTAACCGCAATTCTTATAAAAGGTTGGGAACTAAGCACAGAATCAATTAGTTCTGGTTTCGATTCGGTATCAACCATTTCGTAATAAATTTTTTCGTAGCGTTCTAAATATTCTAAAATTCTGTTAGCAGGAGCTTTTACTTCTTGATTATTCTTATCTGTCATTATAAACGAAGTATCTTTTTTTGTAATAGTAAAAGATTGTTCAGGTGTGTCATAATAAGTAACTTCTAATTTTTGAATGTCTTGAGGTTGATATTTAAAAATGGCAGCATCTCTCCATTGTTGGTTATCAGTAAAAAAACGAGAATTTAAAAACCCTCTAAAACCAGGAATATGCATAATAAAAGGAACGGAAGATTTTACACCTTCTGTCTCTAACAACATGTAGGTACCTGTTTGATCCATAGTAGAATTTCCTATATAATAAACTTTAGATGGTTGTCCGCCACCTTGGTAAACTTCTACTTTAGTTCCTTTTGTGGCAATACTTTTTATAATATTATCTTGAGCCGATTTAGGTACTGGAGCTTTTACAGCTATTCTACTAAAAGTTTTCATTAGCAACCTAATATTATCTGGTCTGGCATCATGCTTATTATTTACCAACCATGATTTTTCTCCTTTAACCAAAGTAACATGTTTCCCTTGATTGTCAACAATAAAAATTTTGGTAATAGAGCTGGTATCTTCAACCGCAAAATCCATTTTGGCTCCTTCAACATTATAAGTTGTTTTGCCCTGATTAAAATACAAGTAAGCAGCAACAGCCACAGCTAGTAGTAAAATAAGAATAATTATTTTATTGTTTTTTTTCATAATAGTAATTTTTATTTAGTGTATTTCCATAACGTTGAGAGGCTGAGTTATTATGTTCGAGTTCGAGGCTTTCGCAGTTTTAAAAATCAGGAGTTTACTTTTGTAAATGACTGGTTTTTAAAACAAGTATAACGATGAAATCGGACATAATAAACAGTCTCTATTTAGTGTATTTTCTCTTTCTATAAAAAAAGTGAGCAATACCAAACAGTAACATTATTCCTACAGGCAAAACAGTATTAAAAATTTGCCAAGTAACTCTTTCATCTTTGATAACAGTATGGTCTAAAAGTCTTATTTTAAATTTCTTTGTTCGTACACTCATCAACCCATTATCATTACACATATAATTCATTACATTAAGCATAAAATCTGCATTACCGTATTGTTGTTTAGTATATCTATCTAATCCTAACGCCATATACTCATTGGTTCTTGGATTTACAGCATTTTTAGCAATATCTCCATCGGCAATAACTACCATTTTGTTGGGTTTACTTTTTTCTCTAAAAGCAATTTCGTTGGCTTCTAAAATTTGTGGTGGCACTCTGTTTTTAAATACAGATTCAAAACTACCTTCTAGCAATGCTGCTGCCACTTGATGCCCTTTATTAAATTGACTTTGATCGGGTTCAAATCTTAAAAAAGATAAACTTACTCTAGTTGGAGCACTTGAAACTTTGGTATATTGAGACGATTTTAAAAGCCCTATTTTAGTAATTCCTGCTTTGTTAATCGTATCAATAGTACTTGTAAACTCTCCCTTAACTGCATTAAGATTATTTACTATTGGATGACTGTTTGCAGGGGTTAATAGCGGAAAGAAATACCAAGGATAAAGTTCTGTTTTAGGTTGATTTCCTACCATACCTGTAACAATTGGTATGGGTGCCGATTGCAAATCCTGAATAAGATTGGTATTAATTCTAACACCATACGTAAATAATTGGTCGTCTAAATTTAAATCTTGAGGAATAGCCATGGTAACATCCGAAGTTCTAAGACTATCCATGCTAGCAAAAACAGGGTCTATCATCCAAACTACTTTTCCGCCATACATAATGTATTGATCAATGATGAATTTATCTTTTTCGGTAAATCTATGAGTTGGTTTAGCAATAATAATCGCATCATATTTCGGTCGAACAATAAACTCCTGAGTAGAATCTTTCATGGTTCTTTCGGTAAGGCTATATAGCTCTCCATTTAACTTAATTCTATCTATGCTATAAAACTCTGCTAAGGAAGTAGACAAAGAAGCTACTTCATATTTATTCAACTCTCCATGTCCGTCAATAAAAGCAATTTTAGGTTTTAACTCTGTGGTAAGGTTGTAAATAGCATTGGCGATTTCATACTCCAACCCTTCAATAGAACTGTTTATCATATTAATAGGATTACTGCCTAATTTACTTTTTAGCAGCTGAACAGGAATTTCTTTTCCTTTATAGAAGAAGATAGCTCCCGGCCAAATCAGTTTATTAGAAAAGCCATCAGTAGTTTTTTCATTTAAATCTGTAGGTTGTAAGCCTTGCTTAAAAAGCTGCTGATAAATTTCCTTGGTAATTTTTTCGTCACCACTTTCGGCAGGATTGATAAATTCATAATCTAAATTATCGTTAGAATATGCTCTGAACTCATCCAACATCTCACGCGTTTCGTCACGTAATTTTTTGTAGGAAGCAGGAAAATCTCCTTCTAAGTAAACTTTTACATAAACAATATCATCTAAGTTTTTTACTAACTCTTTAGAAGCATTAGAAAGCGAATATCTCTTTTCTGAGGTAAGGTCAAAACGTTCAAAAAGCAATGATGCTGAAAAGTTGATTAAGACAATCAGCAAAATTCCTATTGCTAAAGCAGATAAATCTCTATTTCTATTTGCGTTATTTTTTACCATTTTCTGCTTGCCAATACGGTTTTCGTTAATAATAAAAACAAAAAGATAACACTTAAAAAGTAGATTACATCTCTGGAATCAATTACTCCTCTACTCATTGAGCGGTAATGCTCGTTAATCCCTAATTTAATAATAAATGCATCAATAGATCCGAAAAGTTCTAACGCACTAATGGCATCAAAACCTGCATAGCAAAAGAAACATAAAAATACCGCTATTAAAAAAGATATGATTTGATTGTTGGTGATGGCACTGGCAAATAAGCCTATGGCAACAAATACGCTTCCTAAAAACAATAAGCCAAAGTATGAACCCCACGTTCCTCCGGTATCAATGTTTCCGGGAGGGCTCCCCAACTGATAAACCGAATAAAAATAAACTAACGTAGGTAAAAGGGAGAAAAACACCAATGAAAAACCGGCTATGTATTTGGCTAACACTATCTGAAAATCGGTAATAGGCTTGGTTAAAAGCAGTTCTATGGTTCCTGTTCTGCTTTCTTCAGAGAATAAACGCATTGTTATGGCAGGAATTAGGAACATAAACACCCAAGGACCAATATAAAAAAGCGACCCAATGCTAGAAAAACCGTTATCCAACACATTGTAATCGCCAGGGAAAACCCACATAAAAAGACCTATGGTAGTAAGAAATACAGCAATAACAATGTATCCGACCAATGAGCCTAAAAAACTTCTAATTTCTTTGTTGATGAGCGTTAGCATCTATCTTATTTCAGGTTTTGTTGAAAAAAATCAAAAGTACAATTTTTTATGCGACTTAAAATTTAAAATTTGTTAATGAAAAGCCACTTTTCGGAAAGTTTTTAAAATAATGCTTTGTTATCGATTAAAAAATCGTAAATTTGCACTCCATTTTGGGAGAGCGAGACAACTTTATTTAAAGATATATCGCGGGGTAGAGCAGTTGGTAGCTCATCGGGCTCATAACCCGAAGGTCGTCCGTTCGAGTCGGGCCCCCGCTACTAGAAACCTCAGAGAAATCTGAGGTTTTTTGTTTTAAAAAATTCCACTTCATTGATTTTTAAGCTATTTTTTATATATTTGGAGAAATAATACCTCTAAAAAAACTAACGAACATTGAAATTTATTCTATGAAAAATAAGATCGTAAATATCATAAAAAATGCTTTTTTAATAGGTTTTCTTTTTGTTCAAGGAAATTTAATCTGTCAAAATGAAGCTAACAATTGGGGCTTTGGAGCATATGCTGGTCTGAGTTTTAATAATGGAACTGCTACTGCTCAAACCACATATACTTTATACCAACAAGAAGGATGTTCGAGCATTAGTGATAGCCTTGGTAATTTACTTTTTTATACAGATGGAAGAACAGTTAAAAATAAGAATCATGTAACAATGTCAAATGGCTTTGGCTTAGAGGGAGATAATAGTAGTACACAATCTGCTTTAATCGTAAAGCAACCTGGCAGCAATTCAATTTACTACCTTTTTACTATTTCAGATGAATTTTTTACTGACGGACTTAGATATAGTATCGTTGACATGTCATTGCAGGGAGGTTTAGGTGCAGTTACGGTAAAAAATATTTTAATAAAGGGACAAGCTCGTGAAAAAGTTACCGCCATCCAGCATCAAAATGGAACGGATTTTTGGATTGTAACCCATTTACGTGGAACAAATAGTTTTAATAGTTTTCTGTTATCGTCAACAGGATTGAATATGACCCCCACGGTTAGTAATATAGGGGTTTATATTAATAATGGTGTTGATGCTATTGGTTGTATAAAGTCTTCTATAAACGGGAATATAGTAGCCGTGGCTCGATGGGGATTGAGTATCGTTGAGATATTCAATTTCAACAAATCTACAGGGGGATTAAGTGGTTTAAAAACATTATCTAATTTGATTAAACCATATGGCTTAGAATTCTCTCCTAATAATAAATTCCTTTATATTGCAGAGAATATAAATACAGGCAGTAATGTATATCAATACAATTTATTGGCTGGATCTGCTACGGCAATAGAAAACTCTCAAATAACTTTAGGTAGTTACAGTGCACAAATTGGTTCGCTTCAATTAGGACCAGATTACAAAATATATGTTGCAAAGTTTAACGCTGGTACGCTTGATGTTATTGATGAGCCAGATTCTTTAGGTATATCTTGTAACTATATTACTAATGGAATTTATTTGTTAGGTAAAAGTTCGCAAATGGGATTATCCAACTTCGCTCCCTCCATTCTTCCCGTTTATAGATATACTAACCAATGTTTTGGTGATTCAACCTCTTTTACCATAATGCAAAATGATTTTGATTCTGTGTTATGGGATTTTGATGACGTACCTAGTGGGCCAAATAACAGCTCTATGGATGTTAATCCGAAACACCTTTTTACAGATACAGGTATTTTTAATGTAACTCTTATAAGGTATAAAAATAATAGCAGCTCTATTAAAAGCTACTCCATATATATTTCACCATTTCCTATAGTTTCTGTAGATCCGTTTAATCCAGATACGATATGTACTAATGAAGGTTTAGTTATTTTACCTGTTGGTACTCCATCAGGTGGTAGTTATATGGGAAATGGTGTAAGTGGAGGTAATTTTAATCCTGCAACAACAGGGGCAGGAACTTATGATATTGTTTATCTCTATACAAATCCTTATGCATGTATAAATACTGATACTACTACTATTACTGTAAACTCTTCTTTTATTTCAAACCAAAACACTTCTGTTTGCCAAGGAGATAGTGTTCTTATTTATGGTAACTATCAAAGTATAGCAGGAACTTATTACGATAGTTTACAAACGATTAATGGTTGTGATAGTGTATTATCCATAACCCTCTCTATAAACCCAGTTTATTTGTCAAATACTAACAGTACAATTTGTCAAGGAGACAGTATTCTTATTTATGGTAATTACCAAAGTATAGCAGGAACATATTATGATAGCCTGCAAACAATTAGCGGTTGCGATAGTGTATTATCAACAACATTAACAGTAAACCCACTACCAAACGTCACACTAAACAATTTTAATCCCGATACAATATGTAGTAACAGTAACACGGTTACGTTACCAAATGGTTCACCATCAGGTGGAGTATATTCAGGTACGGGAGTTAATGGTGGTGCTTTTGACCCTAACACAGCAGGATTAGGAACTCACAGTGTAATTTACACTTATACAGATGTCAATTCTTGCATCAACAGCGATTCTACTTTTATTACAGTAGAACAATGTGTTGGCATAGATGATTTGGAAAATGATTTAGGTATCTTAATTTATCCCAACCCTAATACAGGATTATTTACTATTGAAAAACCTATGGAATTAGATAAAGAAGTTAAAGTAAGTTTACTAGATGCAACTTCAAGAGTTATTATTGATAAGCTAATTCCTAAAGGACAACAAAAAATAGAAATGGACATTACAAACTACAGCAAAGGGATTTATTATTTACAATTCACCGTTGAAAAAAAGGTTTTTGTAAAACAAATATTAAAGAATTAAAAAATAATTTGTCAACAATCGCTATATTTCATACTATTTTTGGTTATGAAGTTAACAATAAAAGGAAAACATAGCGTAGTCATTCCTCCAACAAAATAAGCACCATTTAACAAGCCTTTTAATACTTTTAAAATAATAGCAACTTTTTATTTCGTTATTTTGCATTTTATTTCAATTTTATTAAATGCATAAATCAGGTTTTGTAAATATTATAGGTAACCCCAATGTTGGAAAATCAACATTAATGAACACGTTGGTAGGCGAAAAACTATCTATTATTACTTCTAAAGCACAAACTACCCGACACCGAATTTTAGGGATAGTGAATGATGAGGAACATCAAATTATTTTTTCTGATACACCCGGTTTTGTTGATCCTAAATACAAAATGCACGAAGGTATGATGACTTTTGTGCGTTCGGCTTTGTCTGATGCTGATGTGCTTTTATTTATGGTTGAGGTGCAAGAAAAAGAACTGAAATACCAAGAAATATTAGAAAAGCTAAAGAAAACCGATGTGCCTGTATTGGTATTAATCAATAAAATTGACTTAGTTGACCAAGCTTTTTTAGAAGAAAAAGTAGCTTATTGGCAAGCAATATTGCCTAATGCTAAAATTTATCCGCTTTCGGCTTTGCATCAATTTAATGTAGATCAGATTATGCTCGAAATTAAAAGTTTGTTGCCCGAAGCTCCTCCTTTTTACGATAAAGACCAACTAACCGATAAGCCTGAAAAATTCTTTGTGGCAGAAATTATTAGAGAAAAAATTTTAATGCACTACCAAAAAGAAGTTCCTTACTCTTGCGAAGTTGTTATTGAAGAATTTAAAGAAGAGCCTAATATCATCAGAATTAGAGCGGTAATAATGGTTATAAGAGAAAGTCAGAAAGGCATAATTATCGGACATAAAGGAAAAGATTTAAAACGTGTAGGCACTTTAGCTCGTAAGGAAATGGAGCAGTTTTTCGAGAAAAAAGTCTTTTTAGAAATGTATGTTAAAGTAAACAAAGACTGGAGAAACAACGAAAGACAGTTGAGAAACTTCGGTTATTTGAATTAAATATAAAGCAGAAAATAAACAAATAAAATGGGTAATATAGTTGCAATAGTAGGTCGTCCGAATGTAGGAAAATCCACCTTATTTAACAGACTAACCACATCAAGAAGTGCTATTGTTGATGAAGCAAGTGGTGTAACGCGAGATCGCCACTACGGAAAGGTAGATTGGAACGGAAAAGAGTTTTCTTTAATAGATACCGGAGGGTACATTAAAGGTTCTGACGATATTTTTGAAGATGAAATTAGAAAACAAGTGCTTATTGCCATAGAAGAATGTGACTTAATCATTTTTGTGGTAGATGTAGAGGTAGGAGTTACTGATTTAGACACAGAGGTTGCTAATTTATTAAGAAGGTCTAATAAAAAAGTTATCTTGGTTTCTAACAAAGTAGACAATAATGAACGTATTATCGATTCTCATGCATTTTACGGATTAGCCATTGGCGATGAAATTTTTAGCGTTTCTGCCATTAGTGGAAGCGGAACAGGAGATTTGTTAGATGAAGTAGTAAAACATATTGACGACAACCCTATTGAAGAGGAAGAAAGCGATGTGCCAAAAATTGCTATTGTTGGAAGACCTAATGTAGGAAAATCGTCTTTGTTAAACACCCTTATCGGGAAAGAAAAAAACATTGTTACCAATATAGCAGGAACCACCAGAGATTCATTAACCACTAGGTTTAATTCATTTGGTTTTGAATTTGACTTGGTTGATACTGCCGGAATTAGAAAAAAAGGTAAAGTAAATGAAGACATAGAATTTTACTCGGTAATGCGTTCTATTAGAGCAATAGAAAATGCTGATGTATGCTTGCTTATGATAGAAGCTTCTGAAGGTGTTATGGCTCAGGATATGAACATTTACAACCTTATTATTAAAAATAAAAAAGGGGTTGTAGTATTGGTTAACAAGTGGGATTTAATTGAAAAAGAAACCAATACCTCAAAAGAGTTTGAAGCTAAAATAAAACACAAATTAGCACCGTTTACTGATGTGCCTATCTTATTTATTTCTGCCATAAACAAACAACGTGTTATTAGAGCGTTAGAAGAAGCTACCAAAGTGTACGAAAATAGGGTGAGAAAAATAAGTACTTCAAAACTAAATGAAGTAATGTTAGATATTATCAACCAAAGTCCACCACCATCTGTTAAGGGAAAATGGATAAAAATTAAGTTTGTAACGCAATTGCCAACCTATTCGCCAGCTTTTGCATTTTTCTGTAATTTACCTCAATATGTAAAAGATTCTTACAAAAGATTTTTAGAAAATAAATTGAGAGAAAACTTTGATTTTAAAGGTGTTCCTATTCAGATTTTTATGAGAAAGAAGTAAGTTAAAGCTTAATTGCTTTCCTCTTCTACTTCAACAACTTCTTCTTTTTTAAAGAATTTTTTCTGGAAAATGAAGATAAGCACAATGCCTACAGAAATGGCAGCATCTGCTACATTAAAAACAGGTCGGAAAAACAAAAAATCTTCTCCCCCCCAAATTGGAAGCCAATTTGGAAAAGTACCTTCCATCAATGGAAACCAAAACATATCTACCACCCAACCGTGCAAAAAAGGAGCATAGCCGCCTTCTTCAGGTAAAAAAGTAGCTACTTGGTTAAAACTTTCATTAAAAATTACGCCATAAAAAGCACTATCAATAATATTTCCTAAGGCTCCTGCAAAGACTAATGCTCCACAAATTTTTAAACCCTTAGGAGCTGTTTTAGGCAAAGTAAACAACACATAACCAATTCCAGATACCGCTACTATTCTGAATAAACTTAATGCTAATTTGCCATATTCTCCGCCAAACTCCATCCCAAAAGCCATCCCTCTATTTTCAGTAAAATGAATGTAAAACCAATTACCCAGTACAGCAAATTCATGACCAAGCTCCATATTGGTTTTTACCCAAAACTTTGAAGTTTGATCAATAAGCAATACCAAAAAGGTAATAAAAAGAGGATGCGTTAAAAAACGGAATTTCATTTAATTGGAAATTTGAGATTAGAAATTAGAGATTTTTTTAACCTCTAATTTCCAATTTCTAATCATTAATCAATTACCCTTGAGCTTCTTTAGCTTCAATACTTAATGTAGCGTGAGGCACAGCTTTTAATCTTTCTTTAGGAATTAATTTTCCAGTAACTCTACAAACTCCGTAAGTTTTATTTGATATACGAATTAAGGCGTTTTCTAAGTGTTTAATAAATTTTTCCTGACGCCCTGCTAACTGAGCAACTTCTTCTCTAGAAAGCGTTGCAGCACCCTCTTCCATCATTTTAAATGAATGAATCGTATCATCAGTACCATTATCGTCTTTGTAGTTTAATGTAGCTAAAAGTTCATCTAAATCTGTTCTTGCAGCTTCTAGTTTTCTGTTGATTATTGCTTTGAACTCTGCTAAATCTTCATCTGAGTATCTTACATCTGCCATAATTCTGTTTTTTTTTTGTTTTAATTAAATTTTTCTATTGAAATTAAAGTTGAAAGATTTTGGTCTATTTCAACGTTAACCCCCTCATTTAGTTCAC
Organism: Flavobacteriales bacterium; assembly: GCA_026196775.1. GTDB lineage: Bacteria > Bacteroidota > Bacteroidia > Flavobacteriales_E > Vicingaceae > BRH-c54. Next base: position 25,910 of record JAPHUD010000020.1, on the reverse strand, counting down.
TTACTACATCTAACTGAGATGCTAAAGTTTCGGTGCAAATATAGTTTTTATTATTATTGATTGCTTCATTTATTTCATTGTGTTGCAAAATTTTAAGTGCAATTCTATCTGTTACTTCAAAACCACTATCTTTACGTAAGTTTTGAATACGATTTACAAACTCTCTTGCAATACCTTCTTCTTTTAATTCTTTAGAAATAGTAATATCTAAAGCTACTGTTACTGCCCCTTCTGTCTGTACTAACCAACCCGGAATGTCTTGTGTAATAATTTCAACATCATTATTATCTAATATGACCTCTTGCCCTTCAACGGTAATCGTTGCACCTTGGTTACGTTCAAACGCTTGTATATCGTTCTGATTAAACTGATTTACTTGTACAGCAATCTGTTTCATTATTTTACCATACTTAGGTCCTAATGTTTTAAAGTTGGGTTTAATACTTTTTACCAATACGCCTGCTGTATCTTCAAGGTATTCAATTTCTTTTACATTTACTTCCGATAAAATTAAATCGGCAACCTCTTGCAACTGACGTTTAAAGGTTGAATTTAAAATAGGAATCATTAATTTTTGTAAGGGTTGACGAACTTTTATTTGCTCCTTCTTTCTCAAGCTTAACACCATTGAAGAAACTTGCTGAGCAATTTCCATACGTTGTTCTAAATCCAAATCTATTGCTTTTTCGTTTACCACAGGAAAATCTGATAAATGAACAGAGGTGGTATTGCCTTTATTACTTACAAAAGCTAAATCTGAATATAGCTTATCAGCATAAAAAGGAGCTATTGGAGAAGTTAACTGAGCTACTACTTCCAAGCAAGTATAAAGCGTTTGGAATGCAGCAATTTTATCTTCAGAATAATCACCTTTCCAAAAACGTCTTCTGCATAAACGAACGTACCAGTTGCTTAAATGGTCGTTTACAAATTCCTGAATAGCTCTGCCAGCTCTAGTTGGTTCGTAAGTATTATAAGCCGCATCAACATCTTTGATTAAAGAATTGAGTTTAGAAATAATCCAACGGTCAATTTCCGGACGATTTGCTATTGGCACCTCAGCTTCTGCATAGGTAAAATTATCTAGGTTAGCATATAAAGCAAAAAAGCCATAGGTATTGTAAAGTGTTCCGAAGAATTTACGTTGCACTTCAGCTATTCCTTCTAAATCAAATTTTAAATTATCCCAAGGTTGAGCATTGGTAATCATGTACCAACGTGTAGCATCGGGACCATATTTATCTAAGGTTTCAAATGGATCAACCGCATTGCCCAAACGTTTTGACATTTTATGTCCGTTTTTATCTAACACTAAACCGTTAGAAACTACATTTTTATAAGCTACATTGTCAAAAACCATAGTAGCAATGGCATGAAGGGTAAAAAACCAACCACGGGTTTGGTCAACACCTTCAGCTATAAAATCGGCTACCCCAAGTTTTTGTTTTTCGATTAAGTCTTTATTTTCAAACGGATAATGAAGTTGTGCTGTTGGCATAGAACCTGAATCGAACCAAACATCAATTAAATCAGTTTCACGTTTCATAGGTTTGCCTGAAGGAGATACCAAAACAACATTATCCACATAATTTTTATGTAAATCGAATTTGTCGTAATTGGCTTTATCCATGTTGCCTACCTCAAAATCAGCTAACGGATTATTGGTCATAAAACCTGCTGCTATAGATTTTTCTATTTCAGTTTTTAATTGTTCTACCGAACTAATACAAATTTCTTCATCTCCTGTTTCAGTTCTCCAAATAGGAATTGGAATTCCCCAATAACGAGAACGAGATAAATTCCAATCGTTTAGGTTTTCTAACCAATTGCCAAAACGACCTGTTCCTGTACTTTCTGGTTTCCAGTTAATGGTTTTGTTTAACGCTATCAAGCGTTCTTTTACCGCAGTGGTTTTAATAAACCAAGAATCTAACGGGTAGTATAAGATAGGTTTATCGGTTCTCCAACAATGTGGGTAACTGTGTTCGTATTTTTCTACTTTAAAGGTTTTGTTTTCTTTTTTTAGTTTGATGGAAATTTCTACATCAACAGATTTTTCGGGAGCTTCTCCATCCTTGTAGTATTCATTTTTTACGTATTTTCCTGCAAACTCACTCATTTCTGGTCGGAACTTACCTTGTAAATCTACCAAGGGAACAGGATTATTATTTTCATCCAATACCAACATTGGTGGAACTCCAGCATCTTTTGCTACTTTAGCATCATCCGCACCAAAAGTAGGTGCAATATGCACGATACCGGTACCATCTTCTGTAGTTACAAAATCTCCAGGAATTACTCTAAAAGCTTTGTCTGCATTTTCGTAAGGTAAGGCATAAGGTAAGAGTTGTTCGTATTGGATTCCAACTAAATCTGAACCTTTGAGTTCAGCAATAACCTTAAAAGGGATGGTTTTATCACCCTCTTTATAATTGGCAAAATCTTCATCAGCAGTACTTTCAAAATATGGTTTTGATAATTGTTTGCTAACTAAGTTTTTAGCTAATACTAAATAAACTGGTGTAAAAGTATACTGATTAAATGTCTTCAATAACACATAATCAATCTTTGGTCCAACCGCCAATGCGGTATTCGATGGTAAAGTCCAAGGAGTAGTTGTCCATGCTAGGAAATAAGCTTCATCAACACCTAACTTAGCAGCATCTTTTATCTTAAACTGAGCAACACAAGTCGTATCTTTTACATCTTGATAACAGCCAGGTTGGTTTAGCTCGTGAGAACTTAATCCTGTCCCTGCTTTTGGCGAATAAGGCTGTATGGTATATCCTTTATACATCAAGCCTTTTTGGTGCAATTGTCCTAATAACCACCACACCGATTCGATGTATTTGTTCTCGTAAGTAATGTAAGGATCATCCATATCTACCCAATAACCCATTTGGCGGGTAAGGTTATTCCATACATCGGTATAACGCATTACTGCTTCTTTACAAGCGTTGTTGTATTCTTCAATGGTAATTTTTTTACCGATATCTTCTTTAGTAATTCCTAATTCTTTTTCTACGCCTAACTCTACTGGTAATCCGTGCGTATCCCAACCAGCTTTACGTTTTACTTGGTAGCCTTTTAAGGTTTTGTATCGGCAAAAAATATCTTTAATAGCACGAGCCATTACGTGGTGAATTCCCGGTAAGCCATTAGCTGAAGGTGGCCCTTCAAAAAATACAAACGGTTTGTTCTCATCACGTGAAGTAACACTTTGTTCAAAAACTTTATTTTCTTCCCATTTATCCAATACTTGCTTGGCTATATTGGGGAGGTTTAATCCTTTATATTCATTGAACTTACTCATACTCATTTTTTATAATGAAGTGCGAAATTAATAAATTATAGGTGCATAGAAGCAAAAAAGTTATTTGTTAATGGTTAAACTCTTCTCTAATCTTCTCCAAAGTAAGAAAATACAATAACTTTGGAAAAAGTTAGACATTTAACCCTTATAAATTACACTAGTTTTAAGGTAGCAGCAATTATTGAATTACTATTATTAAAAAATAATTCCCTCAACTTCTATGTTAAAAATTTAAGCTAATCCATCATTTTTCATCATCTTTGTCATCTTAAAAATTTATCCCAAAAAAATATGAACAAATTAATCTTATCGCTTTTAGCCATTATTTTTATTTTAGGATGTAAAACCACTGAAACCATTACACTTCCTGAGCAAGTAATTGAAATTGAAAACCCGTTTAAAACTGAACGACCTGTCTACCAAGCTGCTTACACCAAAAAATTTGATCTTATTCATACCAAATTAGCGGTAAGTTTTAATTGGGAAAAATCTCACCTTTATGGTAAAGAAAACATTACACTTAAACCTTATTTTTATGCAACCAAGCAATTGGAAATCAATGCTCGTGGAATGGATATTCATCAAATAGCATTGATAGAAAACGGCAACAAAAAGCCTTTAAAATTTACTTATGATAGTTTAATCATTACCATAGATTTAGAAAAAATCTATACCCGAAATGATACCCTCACTGTTTTTATAGATTACACCTCTAAACCTGAAGAACTAAAAGAAGGTGGCAGCAGTGCTATCTCTTCTGATAAAGGGTTATATTTTATAAACCCTAAAGGCGAAGAAAAAAATAAAATGCCTCAAATATGGACACAAGGAGAAACTGAAGCTAACTCCGCTTGGTTCCCTACTATTGATGCTCCAAACCAAAAAACTACTCAAGAAATTGCCATTACTGTTGAAGAAAAATATGTGACTCTTTCTAACGGATTGCTTACCCATTCTGAACTTAACGGAAATGGTACCCGAACAGATTTTTGGGAAATGGATATGCCTCATGCTCCTTATTTATTTATGATGGCTATTGGCGAATATAAAATTGTAAAAGACAAATGGAGAAACATTGATGTTGACTATTATGTAGAAGAAGAATACGAACCTTATGCCAAAGATATTTTTGGTAAAACCCCTGAAATGCTGGAATTCTATTCAACTATTTTAGGAGTAGCTTATCCTTGGCAAAAATACCACCAAATAGTAGTTAGAGACTATGTTTCTGGAGCTATGGAAAATACTACAGCTGTAATTTTTGGAGATTTTGCTTACCAAACTAAGAGAGAATTGATTGATGGTAGCAATGCCGAAGATGTAATTGCTCACGAACTTTTTCACCATTGGTTTGGTGACTTAGTTACCTGCGAATCTTGGGCTAACTTACCATTAAACGAATCTTTTGCAACTTACGGAGAATTTTTATGGAATGAATACAAATATGGAGATGATAAAGCTGCTCAAGGACTTCAGTCGGATTTGAAAAGTTATCTACTACAATTAGCTCAATCCGGACCAAAAGACATGATTCGTTTTGATTATAATGATAAAGAAGATATGTTTGACGGGCATAGCTACCAAAAAGGAGGTAGAATTTTACACATGCTTAGAAACTACATGGGCGATGAAGCTTTCTTCACTTCATTAAAAATATATTTGGAAGAAAATAAATTTACCGATGTAGAAATGCATCAGTTCCGTTTGGCTTGCGAAAAAATTACTGGTGAAGACCTCAACTGGTTTTTCAATCAGTGGTTTTTTGATAAAGGACATCCAGTATTGGATATTAATTACGAATACAATGATTCTTTAGGAATTCAATATGTTTACATTGAACAAAAGCAAGATTTAAAAGTTGCTCCTATTTATAAGTTACCTATAAAAATTGATGTTTTTGCCAACGGAAAAGTAAATTCACACAAAGTGGTTATTGATAAGCTTTCTAATACTTTTGAATTTAAAACTTCAAGACCTGATTTTATAAATTTTGATGCTGATAAAATGTTACTTTGCGAAAAAAATGACAATCATAAAACTACTGAAGAATGGGCATTTTTATACCAACCTACCGAAAATTATGGAAATGTAAAAATGAAGTATCTAGATAGATATGAAGCTATTGCTGTTTTGAAAAAATCAAAAGATGAATTAGCAGTATCTACTATTTTAAAAGCCTTAGATGACGATTACGAATATTTGAGAAGACAAGCTATTGGTGCATTAAAAAATGCTGCTAAAGCTAACCCGGAAGTAGTAAAAGAAAAATTATTGGCAATGGCAAAAAATGATAGCAACTCTAAAGTAAGAGGGGACGCCATTACTGCTTTGGCTCGTTATTTTGAAAACGATAAAGCAGTAACCGATATTTGTGTTAGCGGAATGGAAGAACAATCTTATTATGTAATTGGAGAATCGTTATTAGCCTTATCTAAAAACAATGGTTCATTAGCTATGAAATACGCTTCTGCATTCGAAAAAGAAAAAAACGGCAACATAGTTTCAGCTATAACTACCGTTTATGAAGAACACGGCACGGAAAAACAATTGGATTATTTCATCACTAAAAACGAAGAAATTAGTGGTTTTGAGAAGTACGGTTTCGCCATGTCAACTACTCGTTATTTAAAAAATCAAGACCACGAAACAGTAAAAAAAGGAAGTGTAATTCTTAAAGAAACTGCATTAAATGAAAAAACTTGGTGGATTAGAATGGCAGCCATAAATGGCATTTCAGATTTAGAAGCAATGTACGCAAGCAGAATTCATATTGCTGAGCAAGAAATAAAAGAAGCTGAATCCGGTTCTGAAAATGAACAAAAATTAAGAACCAATATCGATAAAGATAAAAATGTTCAACAACATTTAATTGAAATATTAAATAAAATTAAAGCTAAAGAAGAACATCCAAGATTAAAAGCGATGTTAGGAATAAAAGATTAACTTTATACCAACTAAAAACTATAACCCCATGAGAAAAAACACAGTTATACTTATCTTAATTTTACTAACCAATTTTGCTTTTGCTCAACAAGTTAAAGTAGAAAATGCCAAATATAAATTTATTAGTGGCGAAAAACATGCTCTAAAAGTCAACATTTTTACAGATGATATAAAAGATATTTTAAAAGCTTTTCAAAAAGAACTAGAAAAAGAGGTAGGAACAGTAACCGAACAAAAAAGGGAGTTAATACTAGATAACGTTATTATAAAATCGATTACTGAAGACAAGATTGATGCTTACGTTGCTGTAAAAAAGATGAAAGACAATTCTTCAGAGTTGTATGTTTCCTTCGAAATTAACAATGAAATTATTGAACCTAAATCTAAAACCTATAAACAAGCTGAAAAATTTATGGAAACTCTTTCTAAAGAAATTTCTATTGTTGTAATTGAAAAAGAATTAGACAAAGAACAAAAAAATCTAAAAAAGCTTCAGGACAAGGTAGTAAGTTTAGAAGATAAAAATAAAAAACTAACTCAAGATACAAAAGATAGAGAGGAAGATATTAAGAAAAACCAAAGTAAATTAAAAGAAGTTTCTGAAGAATTAAAAGAAGTAAATAAAAAGATGAATAGCGGTAAAGGTAAGATGGATAAGCTTGCTAAAGACAAAGAAAAATTAGACAAAAACCATGAAAAACTTACTGATAAAATGAGTAAGGATGAAAAGAAAATTAAAGATAATAAAAAAGACATCGAGTCTAATGAAAAAGACATCGAGAACCTAAAAAATGATATTAAAAAACAAGAGAAAGTAGTGAGTGAAATCAACGATAAAAGAAAAGCTGTAAAATAAATTAGAACTATTTTATGATTTTTTATCAATTCTCTTAATAAAGAATACCTTATATTTGTTGCTTACATCATCTAACAAACTTATGGAAAACCAAAAAATAAACAACGATTTTGCCTTTAGTAAGAAAAATTACATCCTAATTATTGCAGGGGTTTTAATAACTGTTTTAGGTTATGTGCTTATGATTGGCGGGGGTTCTGATAATCCTAATGAATTTAGTTATGAATTATTTTCTGTTACTCGAATTTATATTGCACCTATCTTAATTTTAGCCGGGTTAGGTGTTGTTGGTTGGGGGATAATGAAAAAATCAACTAACTAACTTCTTTCAATGTCCATTATTCAGTCTATTATTTTAGCCATTATTGAAGGTTTAACAGAGTTTTTACCTGTTTCCTCAACTGGACACCTTATTATTACTTCATCATTAATGGGAATTGCTGATGATAGTTTTACCAAAACTTTTACCATAGCCATTCAGTTTGGAACCATACTTTCAGTAGTGGTATTGTACTGGAAAAGATTTTTTCAAACTGTAAATTTTTATTTCAAACTATTTATAGGATTTCTTCCGGCAGCTTTTTTCGGATTACTTTTAAACGATTTTATTGATAGCTTATTAGAAAATGTAATTGTAGTAGCCACCATGTTATTTTTTGGTGGAATCGTCTTAATATTTGTTGACAAATGGTTTAAGAAAACAGAAGTAGAAGGCACTTCAGAAGTTACTTATCCCACCGCTTTTAAAATTGGTTTATTTCAATGTTTAGCTATGGTGCCAGGGGTTTCTCGTTCTGCAGCTACTATTATTGGTGGACTAACACAAAAAATGAACAGGCAAGCTGCTGCCGAATTTTCATTTTTTTTGGCTATTCCCACCATGTTTGCAGCAACTGGATATAAGTTGTTAAAGTTTTTTCAGGAAGGAAATGGTTTTGAAACAGAAGAAATTCAATTATTATTAATAGGAAATGTGGTAGGGTTTATTGTTGCTATCCTTGCTATTAAGGGATTTATAGCTTTTTTAACCAACCACGGGTTTAAACTTTTTGGTTACTACAGAATTGTTGTTGGATTACTTATTTTAATTCTTCATTTTTCGGGTGTAGAAATTACCTTGTACTAATTTTCATGCAAGCACTTCAAGAAAAATTTCTCAACGGACAGCTTTTACTTATTGATAAACCAATAGGTAGGACTTCTTTTGATGTGGTTAGAAAAATACATTACCAACTAAAAAATCAGCTACAACTTAAAAAAATAAAAGTTGGTCATGCCGGAACATTAGACCCTTTAGCAACTGGTTTATTAATTATTTGTACAGGAAAATTCACTAAAAAGATTGGTGAAATTCAAGCACAAAAAAAAGAATATACAGGTATTATTACTCTTGGAGCAACCACCCCTTCTTTCGATTTAGAAAAAGCTTTTGATGCTTTTTTTGAAACCAATCATATTTCTGATGAAATGATAAATGAAGCTGTAACAACTTTTATCGGTACACAAGAACAAACCGCTCCTATACATTCTGCCAAAAAAATTGATGGTAAAAGAGCTTATGAATTAGCTAGAGCCGGAGAAGAAGTAGTTATTAAAAAAAATACTATTACTATTGATGAATTTGAAATCACACAAATAGAACGTAGCAAACTTACTTTACCAACAGATAAGATAATTGCTAATGATGAAGCTAAAATCAATCAAGAAAAACCATACGACAAAGGAATTCACGTTCATTTTCGTGTTGTTTGCAGTAAAGGAACTTACATTCGTTCTATTGCCAAAGATTTAGGATTAAAATTAAGTTGTGGAGGTCATCTATCAACACTAACTAGAACCAAAATTGGTGACTACAAATTACATGATGCAAAAAAAATAACATCATTATCAGTTATTTAACAATCTGTTTTAAATTTTGATATAGATGAATTTGGTAACGGTTATAAATTTTATACCTTTACGAGCCATGAAAACGCATATTGTTGCAATATTTTTATTACTCTTAATTGGTTGTACACCAAAAGGGCCACAAACTTTTGATAGTCCGCATGTAGGAAAAAGCCGAGAAGAGCTAATTCTTGCAAAAGGAACTGCTAACGAAGTTAAAATTTACGACAATTCCGAAGTCTTTATTTATAAAACAAAGGAAGAATATTACGGCAAAAAACCACCTGTTGATAAAGATGGGAATCTTAGAAAACCAAAAGAAATAATTGTTATTGAATACATTTATTATATCAATAATGATGGAATGGTTTACAAGTATCAAGTCTGGAGAAAAAAATATAGCACAAAAAAACCCTGAAAAAATTTTCAGGGTTTTTTGTTTCTTTAAAGGAGAATTATTTAGTAACCATAAATTTATTGGTTTGAGTAACTTTTCCAGATGTTCTATTTCTTACTGAATAAAAATATACACCAGCATCTAAATCACTAATGTTTATAGAAATAGTAGAAGTGCTAAAATCTGTAGTTAGTACTTCTTTTCCAGTAATATCGAAAATAGAAATAGTTGAATTTGCTATTTTATCTGTTGCAATGTTTATCATATCTTTTGCAGGATTTGGATATAAGCTAAATATTGGTTTAGCATTCATTTCTGCTACCCCAACAAAAGGAGAATTTTTTTGCCAAGAAACACGATTAACCGTTCCATTGTTATCAAACTCCATTTCTAAAACAGGAAACTTAGAGTTGGGATCATCTGTCCACCAACGAGCTGTGTTAGTAGTATCATAAGTAATAGGATCTACTCCTAATAAAGAAGCTGTAAAAGGATCTATTACACTCCAAGATCCACCTTGATACACCCAAATAGTATCAATGGTAATATCATTTACATTTTGTCTGATGCTAGCAAAAGTTCCAAATGAAGTAGTAACATTTCCCCAAGCATCAACATTGCTTGAAGTGATAGCTTCTCTTGTCATTTTAACAGAATCTATTCCTCCCTGACCAACATATTGTTGGAAAATTTTACCCCACCAGTTTCCTGCATAGTTTGTTCCCATAGTTGATGGAAAAGTAACAACTGTAGCCGGATATTCTAAAGTAGCTAACTGTCCTCCTTGATAAAAACTTTGTCCAACTATAAATAAACCTGTTGTGCCTTTATTTAAAAAAGTCCAAGAACTGTCTTCAGAAGAACTTGTCATACCAATGTTAGCTCCAGTAATACTTCCTGCTCCAGGAAACCCTGTATGATTAGAAAAAATTAAAGTATCAACATATCTTTCGGTCATACTTGTAAAATTCCAAGTTTGGTTTGCCCCACTTGGTCCAATAGTTATTGATCCTGGAATAGTATCAACAGATTGTTCAACAGCATCACCAATACCCACAATATGTGTGTCATTTATTGTTATTTGAGCATTGACAATAATACCTGCTCCTAACAATGTAATTAAAGAGAGTAGATTTTTTTTCATAATATAAAATTTTTGGTTTGTAAGTGCGAATGTACAACATAGTTATTTAAAAAACAATTTGTTAAAGAAAATTTAACATTGTTAAAAAAACACTCGTATTGAAATCCTAAAGTTGATTGAATTGCTAAATATTTATAACAAATTAATTGATACTTTTGCACCAATGAGTTCAATAAGACAAAATAGAGTAGCCAGATTACTACAAAAGGAAGTAAGTTTAATTATTCAAGGAAAAACCAACGAGTTGTTTCCTGGCACAATGGTTAGTGTGACGGTTATAAGAGTTTCTCCTGATTTAAGTTTTGCTAAAGTTTACCTAAGTATTTTCGGCAATATAGAGCCAAAAGAAGGAATTAAAATTGCAAACGAAAATGCAAGTGCCATTAGAGGTGAGCTAGGTAGAAAAGTAGGCAAACAACTAAGAATTACTCCAGAAGTTGCTTTCTATTTAGATGATTCTATTGATTATATGGAAGAAATTGAAGCTAAACTAAATCAGTAAATTCTTCCACTCCTCCAACTGTCAACAGCCCTAAACCAATTGTTTTTAAAAACAGGCGAACGACTCAACACAAAATCATTATCAGTTATCGGACTAGCTACTTTGTGAAAAACAAAACTCAGCGACATCATATTATTTTCTTCTCCATAAATCCAATTTTCGTAGTTTTTGTGTTTATACACCACATTAGGTACTCCAAAAATAATATATATAATACCTCTGTCTGTTTTCCAGCCTTCCATGTAAGAAGTAAAGTAATTATTAGCACTTTCTACACGCTTAAAATACTCTCTTATTAGAGTTCTTGCTCTATCGTTACTTCCAGCAACATCTTTCCAAAATTTATCTACTTCTAATTTAGGATTCTCAGCAGAAATAAGCTGTTCAAACTCTTTTGATGTAGTTATATAACGCATAGGCGGAATCATATTTTCAGCAGTTTTAACTTCAGGAAAATTATCTTGAAAATTAAAAAGTGTAGGCCCAATTGATTGTCCTTCGGGGTGAATAAAATATAAGCCATTTTCTGTTACTTCATAACTCAATTGTTGTAAAGAGTCAAAAGTGAGTTCTTCTGTAAATTCAGGTAAAAAAGTCATTTTTTCTTCTGATGTTTCATTTGATGAAAATGGTGGTTTTGCTATGGGAAAATCTGATTTATAATATTTTAAAACAAAAGTAGTGTCAACTATAGATTCATTTTTCTTAAGGTAAAAGGTGGAATTATTTTTTAGGTAATTTTTAAAAGTAATATTTTGACTTTCATCTAATACCAAATAGTTTTGCGGATTATAAATAGTTGCTTTATCAAGCACTAAGGATTTTTTTATGTACTGATCTCTGTTTAAATCGTTAAAAGTAACTTTAACAGTATAAATCTTCCCAAACAAAGTGTTGAGCATAAAAATACCATCCAAAAATTTCTTTTCTTTATTATTTCCATAATCAACAAAATTAAGCGAAGCACTATCTAACAATGTTTTAGAATCTAATTCATACAATTCATAAGTTACCTTTACATTAGCACTAAAAGTAGAATCTTCTCTCTTTTTGGTATAAAGAATATTAGCAGAATTTATCCTAAAGTGGAATTCTGTTAATGTATCATTTGTATGAAAAGCCAACATATCTGGATCAAGCAAATTAATTCCAGGCATATAAATTCCTGCAACATTTCTGTTGGTAGTATTTTGTGAAGAAGAGCAAGAAAAGAACATGCCCAACAAAAACAAAATGAATATGATATTAGTTATTTTCTTCATCTTCTTGGTTTTCTGGTAAATGAATCTCGGGCATTTGCTTTTTAGCTTTAGCTCCTAAATCTTCTAGCTTTTTAGTGGCATCAATCAAATTGCCTCTACCCGATTTTAGTTTATTAAATGCTTTATCGTAGGCATCTTTAGAGCTATCAATACCTCGCTTAACTTTATCCATATCATCTAAAAATCCAACAAACTTATCGTGCAATGCTCCTGCTTGTCGGGCAATTTCTATAGCATTTGCAGTTTGTTTTTCTTGTTTCCACAAAGAAGCTACTGTTCTAAGTGTTGCCAATAAGGTAGAAGGTGTTACAATAACCACTTTTCTATCCCATGCATATTGATATAACTCGTTATCTGCTCTTAATGCTAATCCAAAAGAAGATTCTATGGGCATAAACAATAATACAAAATCAGGAGCATCTAAGCCTTTACCTGTTCCATAATGTTTTTCACTTAATCCTTTAATGTGCGTTTTTACCGACAATACATGGTTTTTTAAATGAATATCCTGTTCAGCATCATTATCGCAATTAATATAGTTCTGATAAGCCACTAAAGATACTTTTGCATCTACAATAATATGTTTTTTTTCAGGTAAGTTAATAATGACATCGGGCATAATTCTAGTTCCCTCATCATTAGATGTAGAGTATTGTGTAGAGTATTCTACATCTTTTATTAAACCAGAGCTTTCCAACACTTTTTCTAAAATTAATTCTCCCCAATTCCCTTGTGTTTTATTATCGCCTTTAAGTGCTTTGGTTAAATTTTGAGCTTCTTCGCTCATTTGTTGGTTAAGCTTTTCAAGCGATTGTATTTGTTCTATTAACTTGGTTCTATCTTTAAAATCTTTCTCGTAAGTATCATCTACTTTTTTCTCAAATTGTTGAATGTTTTCTTTTAGCGGATTTAAAATCTCACCTAACCTTTTCTCGTTAGCTTGAGCAAATTCGGTAGCATTTTGTTTAAGTAACTTATTAGCAATTAATGAAAATTCTGTAGTAAACTTTTCTTGTAATTGAGCTATTTCATCTTTTTGCTCTTTAAGTTTTGTTTCTATATTTTGATACGCATTGGTTAGTCGTGCATTTTCGGAGATTAGTTCACTATTTTTGGTTTCTAGCTCATTATTTTTAGTTTCAATCTTTCTAAAAGCTTCAATAGATGATTCTATTCTTCCTTTAAGGTTGCCATTTTCTAAGGTGTACTCTTTTATTATTTGTTGGCTTTCAGCATCATTTCCACCTCCATTATTTTGTAATTTTTTAACCAAAAAACCTATTACAAAACCTAAAATTAACCCTATTGCTAAATACACAAATACCATGAATAATTCCATTTAAAAAATTGCTATAAAATTAAGGTATTTTATTTTAAAGATAATAGCCTAAACACCCACTTATCTTTTAAGAATATAGATGGGCGTTCCTTCATCAATAATATCGTAAAGTTCTATGACATCTGTATTTTTCATTCTTATGCAACCATGAGATGCCGGCTGACCAATAAAACCCTCTTCAGGTGTGCCATGAATATAAATATATCTGTTGTAAGAATCAACATTTCTTCCTTTGTTAATGCCCACTTCTTCGCCATCTAACCACAAAATTCTTGTGGTAACATAATCGCCATCAGCTTTACGTTTATCGGTAATAATTTCGGCTACTTTTCCATTGAACTCTCTTGCTTCTAAAATTCCTCCCAAAGGGACTTCTTCGCCAATTTTTCTTTTTACAGTATGTAGTCCAGGAGGTGTTTTATTACTGTTTTGATGACTTCCTATGCCTTTTTTTGCTGTGGAAATAGGGTATGTTTTAACCGTTATCCCATTTTCTATTAAATACATTTTTTGATGTTTAACAGAAATATAAAGGTATTTATCAAAATTTTTATCAGGATATTTTAAAGATAAATACTCTGTTAAAATATTCCCCAACTCTTCTTTTGGTTCTTCTTCTTCAACTTCTTCAACTACTTCTTTTGGAGATTCTGCCACTGTAGTTTCAATATTTTTAGTTGACTTACAAGCCATCATCAACATAAAAAAACTTATAAAAAGTAAGGTTTTATAAAATGTAATATGTAACAAGTAGTTTTTAATCATCGGATTAGCAATACTACAAAAATTATTTTTTATTACTTAGCTTTAGCATTATTTTATAAAATAATTTAGGGAACAAGGTTTTAAAAGGGATGGTCAACAGCTCTTTTTTACCAATATAAACGTGTTGTTTGTCTTTTATTATTGCATTAATCAAGTTTTTAGCAAACGCGTCAGGTTTCATTCCATTGAGCTGAGCATCACTATTTTCATTGGTAACATTTCCTTTTCCGTCTATAGCATTTATAGAAACTTGTGTATTAATAAACCCTGGGGCTGCCAATAATATAGAAACATTATCGTTAACTAATTCTAACCTTAACGATTCGTAAAAACCATAAAGTGCATGTTTAGTTGCTGCGTAAGTGGAGAGTTGAGGCAACCCAAACTTTCCTAAAATACTGGTAATAACTACAACTTTACCTTGTTGTTTTTGTTGCATTATGGGTAAAACAGCTTTTGTGAGTGCTACATTGCCAAAGTAGTTAATATTCCAAAATTTTTGTTCAACAGCTTCGGTGGTTTTCATAGCCAAACTTTTCTGACTAATACCTCCATTATTTATTAAAATATCTATGGTAGTAAATTTCTCTATAGCTTTATTTACCCATGTTTGAACATCTTTAAACTGTTCTAAATCTATTGGTAAAACCAATACCTGTTCATCTGGTAAATTGGTATTTTTTTTTACGCGTTGCAATTCCTCCTCTCTTCGTGCCGAAAGAATTAATTTACAGTTTTTTTTAGCCAGTTCATAAACCAACGCCTCTCCTATTCCCGAAGAAGCTCCTGTAACCCATATTACTTTATTTTCTATA
This sequence comes from Flavobacteriales bacterium, assembly GCA_026196775.1. Taxonomy (GTDB): domain Bacteria; phylum Bacteroidota; class Bacteroidia; order Flavobacteriales_E; family Vicingaceae; genus BRH-c54. The sequence goes on along the minus strand of JAPHUD010000020.1, from coordinate 10,687 downwards.
TCCATAAAACAAAAATAAGTAATTAATACTTCTTCTTAAGAGTTTCAAAAACATCTGCAACAGCAGGACATATTTCTGTGTTTTTTAGCGATAAATCTAAGATTTGATAAAATCTTTTTCGGTTTGTATGTGGATATTCTCGGCATGCTGCTGGTCGACTCTCATATACCATACAGTAATTTTCATAATCCAAAAACGGACAAGGAGCAGCATTCAGCACATAATCTCCTACTTCATCTAAATGTAAATATTGAGCAACAAAAGCTGAGGGCTTTATTTTTAAGTGTTTTGCTAACCTATCAATATCTCTATCATAAAAAATAGGACTAGTGGTTTTGCAACAATTGGCACATTGCAGACAATCTATACTATCAAAAGCAGCATTATGAGCATCGTGTGTATTATCATCTAAGTTTTTTGGTTTGCTTTTTTTAAGCTTTTTAACCAATAGCTGATTATCTTTTTTATGCTTTTCGGCTTCTTCAAGTTTTAATTTCAGACTACTATTCATGCAGCAAAAGTAGTGAAATTACTCTTTTACAAATTTTAATGTTTCTGTGGTAGCATCATTATTTAATTGTATAAAATAAATTCCTGATGAGAAATTACTTATATCTAAAACTGTTTGTAAGCTGACATTAGTTGTTAAAATAATTTTACCTGTTACATCTGTAATAACTATGTTTGTATTCCCGTTAGGTAAGCCTTTAATATTAAGTTGGTTATTAGCTGGATTTGGATAAAGCACTACATCAATATAATTATCTAATTCATTCACACCTATTATGGTAGAATTCATACAAATTTCTAATCCCCAACTGTCTAAACTTCCACCATCCCAATTAAAAACATCCTCAACAGTAAGCGTCCATGTTCCTTGTGGATTTTCACCATTAAAAGCAGCCAAAGCATCTTGAGGTTGATAAGTTCCACCACCTACTGGAGGACAAGGTAATGCTCCTGGTGTTGCAGCATCATCAAAGTTTACATCAAAATCATTTTCACTATTACAAATTTCCTCCCATAAAGTAACTATTGTTCCTTGTGGACTTTCTAACGTAACAATTAAATCAGCTATCCAAGTGTGTGTTCCTATTAAGTCAACAACATTTACATCGTTTATAGTTCCTGAGTTAGTAATATTTAATGTTGATGTAACAACTGCTGTAGAGCTACTAGGAATTGTGACAGGAACATTTGAACTCATAGCTGTTATACAATTGCTTGTTGTAAAGGAATTACTTGATGAAAAATTTCCTGAACCACATTGGTTGCTTGGTCTTACTCTCCAATAGTATTCCGTATCAGCAGCAAGGGTTGATGAAGTATAAGTTGCAGTGGTTAGTCCTGTAGCATTATCAACTATGTTAGTAAAAGCAGCGTCTGTGGCGATATCAATATCATAAGTTGTAGCATTAGGATTTGCTTGCCATGTAAAAGTATAAGGTCCGGAAACATTAACAGCTCCATTTGTCGGACTTAGTAAATTAATAGGTGTAAAATTGTTGGAGTAAACATTTAAATTAATATTCGTTGATTGAGTTGCTGAGGTTGCTGTTCCTGTAATGGTAATAGTGTGCGAACCAACCATTGCGGCTGTTATTCCTGAAACTTGAACAGTTACATTTGTTCCATTTGCCTGAGCGGTTGAAGGAGTAAAACTTACTGTTGTTCCCGCAGGATTTCCTGAAGCAGAAAAAGTGGTAACATCATTAAATCCTAAAAAAGTATTATATGTAAAAATATAGGTTGATGTTCCTGGAGCACAAATATCATTACTAGTAGCACCAGGTGCAAAATTCATTACAAATTCAGATGCTTGAACAGTAAAATTAGTTGAATTTAATGCATAAAATATATTTCCGGCACCTCTTACCATTACTCTGGCGTTTGTAGTTGCACTACCTGTTGGAACGGTAACATTAGCTGAACCATTATTAGGAACTCCTGTTGCTAAAGTAATAGGGTATGTATATCCACCATCTTGAGATAAGAATATATCTACATTTGGTGTGTTTACAGCTCCTGTATTTGTTCCGGCAACATTCCATGTAACAGTTTCTGTGCTACCTTCATTCCAAGTTACAGCTGTATTTTGTGAAGTAACTGTAAATGGGCCTGAATTGCCATCAACAGTAACTATCATTTGGTCTATTTTGTTTTGTCCACCTCCTGAAAGATTATCTCTTACAGTTAATGAAAAATTCATGGTTCTTCCTACATTGGAAACGGTCTCCCATTGAGTGGTTAAATTTCCAGCTATTACACTTGAAAGTTGTGGCATGTATCTGTTTGGAGAAGTGGTGGGTGCTATAGAGCGAAAAGCCGGACTTCCGGTACTTGTGGCACTTACACTTGTTTGAGAATTAAAACCGGCATCCCCTTGTTCCCAACAAAATGATAATGAATCTACATCAGGATCAGACCCACTTCCTTCTAAAATAAAAGCAGTTCCTTTTGGAATAGTGTAATTAGGTCCCGCATTGGCTGTAGGAGCAGTATTTACCATTGCTGTAGAAGTATAACAACTCTTTGAGGCTACATTAGTAGTAACTTGTTGTATATTGAAAAAATGAAAATAATCGTCACTATGAGGTTGAACATCTGAAGCTCCAGTAATTCCAGCATATCCCATAATGGTTGAACCACTTCCAGGCTCCATTTGAGCTCCTGTTCCCTCACTTCCTCCATGAGTCCAAGTATGATTAGCTCCAAACTGATGTCCAAATTCATGTGCTACATAATCCACATCAAAATTATCTCCTTGAGGAACAGAATGAGAACTATAACCACTTCCTTTTTGGTTGTTTACACAAACACAACCTATACAACCTGCATTTCCATTATTAGAACCTTGATGTAATAAATGTCCTACGTGATAATTTGCTTCTTGAATTACACTGCTTAATGTAGATTGTAATTGGCTATTTAAATTATTGGTATAGGGATCTGTTGAAGAATTGGTAAATACCACATCATCGTTATTGGCTACCAACTGCATGGTAATACCAAAATCTGTTTCGTAAACACCATTAACTCTTGTCATAGTAGCATTTATAGCTGCCATAGCTAATACTTTTGTTCCTCCATGCCAAACGGTGTATTCTCCTGAAGCGGAAACTGCAGTTAAAAAAGTTCTTAATGTTTGATCGTTTGCATCCTTATTGTTGGATTGCTTAATTTTTTTCATATCTAGAGCAATGTCATCCGTTAAACATTCAAAAGTATGTTGAGTTACTTCCTCTGTTTTTCTCGAGTACACGGCATAAGAGGTTAAATCAGTAGAATATGGTTCAATAAAAACACTTTTTCTATCTAATCTGAAAAGCATACTGCTTAAGCCTTTTTGTGGTGAAAAACTAAACCTGATGGTAGAAGCTGTTGTTGTACTTTTTCCAAAAAAAGATTTAATTTCCGGATACTTTGCAGCTAAATCTGGATGAAAGATAGACGCTTCAAATACTTCAAAATTTTCTATTGTTCCATTTCCTGTAGGAAAACCTAAAACAACTGTTGATGTGTTTTGAGCAAATCTTTTCGGAGCTTGGTTTAATAAATTTTGTAAGGTAGCAATATCCAACTGATAAACATCAAAATTTATTGGAAGGTTCGATGTATTTATTTTATTATTTACGGCTACTTTGGTTGTTTTAGTCCATAAGTTAGCATGTTGTTGAGCATTAACTGAAACTACTGTTCCTAATAAAAGTAGAGATAAAAAAGTAGTTTTAAAAAAGTTTGTTTTTCGCATAAAGCAGTAGATTAAAATTAATTAAGCCATAAAGTTAACCTAAAAGGGAGTGTGAAACAATATTAATTGATGAGTAGTATTGAAATCCTAATTTTTTATTAGGAAAGAAGGTGTAAGAACTAAAAAAACCCAACAAACTGTTTTTCAATTTATTGGGTTTTAAAAGTTGTCCGACTAGGGCTCGAACCTAGACTCTTCTGGACCAAAACCAGACGTGTTGCCAGTTACACCATCGGACAATTGGACGGCAAAAGTAATAATTTTTTTTACTTGTACAAATTTTTTTCAAGGCATAAATTTTTACACTTATTTATGTGTTCATTTTGTTGCAATTATCTTCAATTTAACTTTTAACAATCATTAACTGTAAATATTATTCTTCATTAGACAAGAATTTCATATTTTCGTGAACTTAAATAATACTGAATATCATGGAATATAAAAAACTGAACAACATTATAGGATGGATAATTTGGGCAATTGCTTCATTTGTATATCTATCAACCATAGAGCCCACAACAAGTTTTTGGGATTGTGGTGAGTTTATCGCTGCTGCGTATAATTTAGAAGTTGGTCACCCACCGGGAGCACCATTATTTATGCTTATAGGAAGGTTTTTCACTATGTTTACAACTCCAGAAAATGCAGCTGTTGCTATTAATATGTTGTCAGCTCTTTCAAGTTCATTTACTATATTGTTTTTGTTTTGGTCTATTACTGCGTTGGTAAAAAAATTAGTAGTAAAGACAGGAGAAATGGACAAGCCTGCTATGTTGGCAATTTTTGGTAGTGCAATTGTTGGTTCTTTAGCTTACACTTTTTCCGATTCTTTTTGGTTTTCAGCAACTGAGGCTGAGGTTTATGCTCTTTCCTCTTTATTTACAGCCATTGTTTTTTGGGCTATTCTTAAATGGGAAGCCGTTTATACAGAAAAACATAGTGTAAGATGGATAGTTTTAATTGCTTATTTAATAGGTCTTTCTATAGGTGTCCATTTACTGAACTTATTGGCAATACCAGCTATGGTTTTTGTTTACTACTTTAAAACCAGAGAATTAACTTTTAAAAATTTAGCAATTGCATTTGGTATTTCAATTTTAATTTTAGGAACAATACAATCTTTAATTATTCCAGGAACAGTTAAAGTAGGCTTCATGTTTGAACTATTATTTGTAAATACTTTTAATTTACCATTTAACTCTGGTTTATTGTTTTACATAGCCATATTAGCAGCTCTCTCTGTTTTAGGATTATATTACACACAAAAAAAAGGTAAACAAGTTTGGAATACTATTATTCTTTGTATTACGGTTTTATTAATAGGATTTTCTACCTATTCTATAATAATGATAAGATCGGCTGCAAACCCACCAATGGATGAAAACAACCCTGAAAATGCATTTACTTTATTATCTTACTTAAATAGAGAGCAATATGGTTCAATGCCTCTTTTATACGGACAATATTTTAACACCCCTTTAGATGCAAAAGAACCATTTGTTGAAGACAAACCTCAATACTTTCAAGATAAAGCAAAAGGAAAGTATGTGTTGATAAATAAAGATCAAAAAACAAAACCAAATTATGATGAGAATCTTTCTGGATTTTTCCCTAGAATGTGGAGTGCACAAGCTCACCATGTAAGAACCTATAAAGAGTGGACAGATTTTAAAGGGAAAAGAATGCGTGCTAGCAATGGCGAAACCATTAATATTCCAACCTTTGGCGAAAACCTAAAGTTCTTCTTTTCTTACCAACTTAATCATTTATATTTCAGGTATTTTATGTGGAATTTTGTTGGAAGACAAAATGATGTTCAAGGTCATGGAGAAATAACTAATGGTAACTGGATTAGTGGAATTAAGTTTATTGATGAAATGAGGTTAGGAAATCAAGATAAGTTACCGTCTTCTATCACCGATAATCCAGCAAACAACACCTATTTTTTCCTTCCATTACTTTTAGGCTTGTTGGGTATGGTATATCAATACAAAAAAGATAAAAAAGATTTTCTAGTATTGCTATTATTGTTTTTCTTTACTGGCATAGCCATTATTATTAATCAAAATCAATCCGTTCAGCCAAGAGAAAGAGATTATGCTTACGTAGGGTCTTTTTATACTTTTGCTATTTGGATGGCACTAGGCGTATATGCTTTATATGATATTTTAAGTAAAAAAATGAGTAGAGTTGCAAGTGCTGGATTGGCAACTACCATTTGTTTATTAGGAGCTCCTGTTTTAATGGCTAGTCAAAACTGGGACGATCATGATCGTTCAAAAAGATATACTGCTAGAGATTTTGCTAGAAATTACTTAAATTCTTGTGCTCCCAACGCTATATTGTTTACAAATGGTGATAATGACACTTTCCCACTTTGGTATGTACAAGATGTTGAAAGATACAGAACCGATGTGAGAGTAGTTAATTTGAGTTTGTTAAATACCGATTGGTACATAGAACAAATGCGAAGAAAAGCTTGGGATTCTGAAGGAATACCACAAATGCTTCCTGAGTATAAAGTTAGAAATAACAATAACGATTATGTTTACATTTACGATAGAGGAATAGAGGGTTATACAGATGTTGATGACATAATTAAGTTTGTTACAGATGATACTCCTAAATCTAAAATAACAGGGAATGACAATAAACAAATTGATTATATTCCAACAAAGAATTTAAAAGTATCTGTTGATAAAGAAAAAGTTCTGGCAAACGGTACAGTTTCTAAAGATAGAGCTGATAGAATTGTTGATAATGTTGAGTGGACATTAAGCGGAAATGGAATTTATAAAAAAGACCTTATTATTTTAGATATTTTAGCTGCTAATGACTGGGAAAGACCCATTTATTTTGCCATTACTACTGGTGATGATGCTTATTTAGGATTAACTGATTATTTCCAAATAGAAGGGTTGGCTTATAGATTAGTTCCTTATAAAGCACAAAGCTATGATGGACAAACTGGTGAAGTTAATACCGATATTATGTATGAGAACTTAATGACTAAGTTCGCATGGGGAGGAATGGACAAAGAAAATTTATTTATGGATGAGAATAATAAAAGAATGTGCATGAACTTCCGTAATAATTTTGCTCGTTTGGCAGGAGAGCTTATTAGACAAGATAAAAAAGAGCAAGCAGTACAAGTATTAGATAAATGTTTAGAAGTGTTGCCTAAACATAATGTTCCTTATAATCAATTTATGGTTTCTATTGCAGAACACTATTATAAATTAAAAGAAAATGATAAAGCGAATGATATAGTTAAAACATTAATAAGTCAATACCATGAGGAATTAATTTATTATACTTCACTAAAAGGTTCGTTTAGAAAAAATGTAGAAAGAGAAGAAGGATTTTCTAAATACATATTAGGTCAATTAATTATGCTTACTAAAGATAGATATCCAGAATCAGGTTTGGCAGAAGAAATGAAAACGGAATTTGAATCTATTCTATTAATGCTTAATGGAAATAGATAACAAAAGGCTTTATTAATGATGAAAGCACTAATTGATAGGTATAAAAAAATTAGAAAAAAAGAGCTATTTAAACAAAAGTTTAAAAGCAACTATGCCTTTGTTGGGGTTGGAAATCATTCTATCAATAATCTTTATCCGGTTCTTAATTACTTAAATGTTAATCTAAAACATATTGTAGTTAAAAATGAAGATACTGTTGAAATGGTTAAGCACCATTTTACAAGTTCATTGGTTAGTACGGATTTAGAAAAGGTTCTGAATGATAGTGATATAAATGGAGTTTTCGTTTCTATTACGCCATCTGTTCATTTTCAGTTGGCTAAAAAAGTTATTGCGGTTAATAAAAACTTATTTATTGAAAAACCACCCTGTTTAACGCTTAGTGAATTAAACGAACTTATAGCACTTGAAGATAAACACAAAAAAACTGTTTTAGTAGGCGTACAGCGAAGATATTCGCCAGTATATAATATCTTACAAAACAAAGTTAAAAACGCTAGTTATTATACATTGAAATTTAAAACTGGTGCTTACCCTGAAGGAGATGAATTAATTGATTTATTTATTCACCCATTAGATGCTTTATTTTATTTGTTTGGTGATGGCAATATAACCTATGCTACCAAAGTTACAGGCAATGGTGTTGTAACTTATTTAGCTCAAATAAAACATGAAAATGGTGTTGTGGGAAGTATAGAATTCTCTACAGATTATTCTTGGAATGAGGCAATAGACACCTTAATTATTAATACTCCAAAAGGTGAATATATTACAGAAAACACAACTAAACTGAGTTTTAAAAATAAACCAAAAGTGTTTATGAACATCCCTATAGAAAAAGTAAAAGGGTTTAATAGTCAAACTACTACGCTATATCTTCAAAACAGTTTTTTGCCTGTAAAAGAACATAATCAACTTTATTCTGCGGGCTACTTTAATGAATTATCAAGCTTTTTAAAGTGTAGTGAAAAAAGTGAAAACACATTAAATAAATCTACATTAAAGGATTTACTTCCTACATTTAAAGCCATTGAAAAGTTAAGAACAGCTTAAGATTAAGCATACTTTCCTTCCATTTCTTCCATGTATTGTTTGTAGGTCTTTTTCTTGTCGGCTTCCCATTGGTATTTACCAAACATTTTTCCTGTAATGGCTTTTCCAAAATATTTTTCAAACATACGGTGCAGCACTATATCGTATTTTCTATGGAAGTTTACCCAACAACCATTACAATTGTGTTGATAGTGTTTTTGTGTTTTTTTAGTGGCTTCATCATTTAAAATATCGTCTAACGAACGTTCAAACAAATTACCAATTTTAACCCCTAAATTCTGACAAAGAGGTACATCTCCATTTGGCAATACACTTAAAGAATCAATAATACTATTACACGACATTTTTAAATCGCCTTTTCTCCATTCATCATAAAGCACTAAAAAGTCGAAATTCTCTTTAAATTCTTTAACAATAGGTGGTATTTTCTCTTTAAAATTATCGTCTTTTAAGTCAGTATAAATAGGTTTTTCAATTACTTCTTTAACATCTAAACTTCTGTCTCCATCATCATAATTAGCTACCATTTCTTTTTTAGCTGTTTTGGTAGCAATTCCTGTTTCGTGAGCTTTATCATCGGTATCAAAGAAATCCATATCGTTATAAACACCAATACGCATATCAACTCCTTCTCTTTTACATACTTCAGCAACATGTTTCATATCATCAAAATTGTTGTATGGAGAAAGCGTAAACATAGTAGAAATAGGCACTACATCTTTTAATTCCTGAATAACTCTAATTACTCTTTCATATCCATCTTTACCTCTCATATGTTGATAGGTTTCTTTATCACCATCTAAAGAAATATATAATCTTTTTGGAGGGAATTTTTTTACTGCTTCAATTAAATTATCCGGTTTTAAGCAGTTTGAAAGTAAATCGAAATTAGGATGATTTTTAGTAAACCATTCCATTATTTGTAATGCTTCAGGGTGTAATAAAAACTCGCCACCTTCTAAACCAATAGCTGTATCTTTTGAAATGGCTTTGCTTTTCATTATTTCTTTAATTTTTTCAAAAGAAAGATATTTTACAGGTCTTTTTGCCCAGATATTACAATGTTTACATCTTGAATCACACAAGTCTGTAGCATAAATCATTAATGTGGCTAACTTTCTGTTTCCTAAGTTAGATTTATTATTAGCAAATTTTTTTGCTCTGCTTACATAGTCTTTGAGTCTGTACATCAATAAAAATTAAAAAATTCATTCAAAGTTAACAATTTGTTTTTGATAATTAAGAATTGCTCTAAATAACAATTTATCGGATAAGGTTTATCGACCCTATTTTACTAATATTTCGGTTTGTAATTGTTCGTGCTTGCACTTTATAAACATAAACTCCTAATGGAACTTCTTTTCCTTTATAAGTTCCATCCCACCCATCATTAATATCAGTTATTTTACACAACAATTCTCCCCAACGATTAAAAATAAGAGCTTCAAACTCTTCAATTCCAGTTCCATAAAAATAAAAAACATCATTTGTTTTATCGTAATCAGGAGTGAAACTATTAGGTACATATAAAGTAAACTCAGGAGTTTCAACAATTATAGTAATGGTATCGTATGATGAACAGTTATTTAATGTGCCTTTTACAATATAAGTTGTTGTTAACTTGGGGAATGCTGTGGGACTTTGACAATTTATACAACTTAAGTTATAATTAGGTGACCATAAATATGAATATGCTCCACTTGCTGTTAATTGAACAATCATTCCTGAGTTTATTGTAGTATCTTTAAAAGCTTTAACAACAGGTAATGGATGCACTATTAAATTTACAGCTACTATACTATCGCATCCTTTATAAGATGACAAAGAGTCTAAATATGTGCCAGAAGCAGTTTGATAAGTTCCCTCAATAAAAATACTATCTCCCTGACAAATTTCAATAGTTAAAGAGTCTAGATAATTTGAATGAACAACAAGTGATGTTATTATTAAACTATCGCAGCCATAAATAGTTTGAAAAGAGTCAACATATATACCTGTTGTGGTTTGATAATTACTTTGTAATAAAATGCTGTCTCCTTGGCAAATATCAATTGTTTGATTAAGCTGATATATAGGTGTTACTTGTAAATTTAAAGAGTTAATACTATCGCACCCAAAAACACTTCTCAGAGAATCATAATAAACCCCTGAACTAGTGTAATAATTATTAGCAAATAAAAAGCTATCTCCTTGACATATTTGTTGATTTTGGCTGTAAAAATAAGTAGGATGAACAATTAGGTTTGAGGTTACAATACTATCACAACCATTAATTGTTTGTAAGGAATCTATATAAGTTCCTCCAACACTTTGGTAAGCACCACCAATAAAAATACTATCTCCTTGACATATTTCCACATTATTACTATGATTATAATTGGTATCCACTATAAGT
>JAPHUD010000042.1 GCA_026196775.1 Flavobacteriales bacterium | reverse complement strand
GCTTTTTTGAATGCCGCTTCCACCTGTATTATCAGCATCGGTAAAGTTGGCGGTAAAGTTACTTGTTACCCAACCTGTTGGGGCTGAAACTGATGTAGTAGGAGCAATATTATCCACATTACAAGAATAATTAGCAACAAAACCAGGTCGAACAGTTGCTCCGTCAGAAGTAAATCTGAATGTTAATGCTCCTGTAGATGAAGTAAAACTGGGAGGTAAAGTTGTTCCTGTAAAAGGACTTCCTGCAATTTGAGGTGCAGCAGTAGTCGCTCCATCATAAATATATAAATAATCAAACCCTGTTTCTACATCAAAAGAAGTAAAATTGACATTTATTGAACCTGCACCTGTTGGGGCAATGGTCCAAGTATAATTTTCGTTATCGTAGTAATTTTTATAAGGTCCTCCAAAATCATGGATGGTTCCTGAGCAAGGATAGGAAAAACAAGTAGTCATATAATCTTCAATGGCGTCCCATAAATCAGTATACCCATCATCATAACCCAATGCCCACATACCCATTCCACCAATTCCGGTAGTGTTGATGTGTTCCATTCTTTTTCTCAAACTATTTTCTAAAGAAATAAAACATTGACGTGGACCTCCATTGTTAAAAACATAAATATCCGAATAACTGTCATTATCATACTGGTGATTGGCAGTAGAAAAATTACCAGAAGCATTAGTTTTAACATCATTATAAAATCTAGCTATTCCATTTCCAGTTGTTTGTGAAGGGACAGTTGTACTAGTTGTTGGCCATTCTCTACCATAATAAGGTAAGCCTAAAATCAACTTGTTTTTCGGACAACCTTTATTTAAATAATAAGTGATAGAACGAGAAAGGTTGTAATTATAGGTAGTACTAAAATGATATAAAGGATCGTTGGGTCCTGCTGTTGTGCTTCCTGTCCAGTAATAATCATAACCCATAATAATAAAATGATCAACAACACCTGCCATATTGGTAAAATCAAACACATTATTCCAATCTACTGCATAAAGTACGGTGCTCACATCAGAATTAGGAATTGCAGCATGCATTTGGTTGGCAAGGTTTATCATAAAGTTAGTAAAGGCTGTTTTGTAAGCAGAAGGTAAACCTTCTATATCGATATTTACTCCATGTGCTCCTCTACTTTGTATCAGGTTGATAAGGTTAGTAATCAACGTTTGTTGAGCTGTTGAACTATTAAAAAATGTAGCATGACCAGAAAACAAGGTAGCGGTTAGTGTAACTTTGGTGTTTCCTGAAGCTAGTGCAGCATCTACAGCAGCACTTGTTGCCCAACCATGCGTTGAGTTAGGATTTCCTGTTGCGGCATCAACTTCATAACTAAAAAAAGAAAAATGGCTTAACAAATCCCAATCATAGTTTTGATAAGCATTACCTACCCAGAATGGATGCCATCCATAAACCACTTTGTTTAATGTACAATTTAATTTCTGATTTTTATGCTGCATTTTAGCAGCAGTAGTGTTTTGTTCGTAATAATTAGCATCAGCATTTCCTAAACTGTTGTAATAAGTTAATTGTTGTTGATGAATAGAGGTTTGAGCTTGTAAATTTCCAATGAGGTATTGAAAACTAACGATTAAAATAAAAGCGAATAAGAGGTTGATTTTTTGCATGTTTGTAAACTTATGATATTCAAAACAAAGGTAGTAATAAATGTAGTGTATCAACAAAAGTTTTTTGATGGAGTATGTAAATACAAAAGATAGAAATGAACACAAACAAAAAAGCCACTATTTCTAGTGGCTTGTATTTTGCTCCCCCTCTTGGGCTCGAACCAAGGACCCTCTGATTAACAGTCAGATGCTCTAACCAACTGAGCTAAGGAGGAATCTCCGTAAAACGGGATGCAATATTAGCAGAAACTTTTTAAATACACAACTCTTTTTATTAAAAAAATAGATACTTTTTTTGAATATTAAGATTTTGAGCAATTTAGTATTAAAATTTATTTTAGTACTAAAAATTTGCTTAGGTTTACACCATGCAATCTCATCTTAAAATAGCACTAGATAATATGCCTTGGGTATTTATTCCTGGGATGTAACGCTGATGCTTCTTGCATACGTTTGTTGCCAAAAACAAACACTTTTTTCCTTTAACAGGAAACTCAATTTCATTATTCAACTTCTTAAAAATTATACTTATGAGCAAAATTATTGTATTAGGTGCCGGAATGGTAGGCAGTGCTATGGCTATCGACTTAGCAAAAAAACATGAAGTAACCCTTACCGATGTAAACACCTCCACTTTACAACATGTAAAAAATAAATGTAATCAATTGAACATTTTGCAGCTGGATGTTACTCAAACAGCAACATTAAAAACAACACTTCAACCTTTTGATTTGGTAATTTGTGCTGTGCCCGGTTTCTTAGGATTCAATACCCTAAAAAATATTATTGAAGCAGAGAAAAATGTAATCGATATTTCTTTCTTTCCTGAAAATGCGTTAGAACTGCATGAACTTGCCCAACAAAAAAATGTTACTGCAATAGTTGATTGTGGTGTTGCTCCTGGAATGGACAATATTATTTTAGGTTACTATAACGAACAACTGCAATTAACCGATTTTGAATGCTTGGTAGGCGGTTTACCAAAAGTAAAAAAATGGCCTTTCTGCTACAAAGCTCCATTTTCGCCAATTGATGTGATTGAAGAATATACTCGTCCAGCCCGTTATGTGGAGAATGGAGAGATGATTACCAAAGAAGCCCTTACTGATTGCGAATATGTAGAGTTTGATGGTGTTGGCACGTTAGAGTCTTTTAATAGTGATGGATTACGTTCTATTATTTTTACGATGCCGCACATCAACAATATGAAAGAAAAAACCTTGCGTTATCCCGGACATGTAGAGTATGTGAAAGTATTAAAATCAAGTGGTTTTTTTGATACGAAACCCATTAATGTAAAAGGTACAGCCGTAGTTCCATTGGATTTTACCTGTACTGTTTTATTCAACGAATGGAAATTAGGTGAAACTGAAGAAGAAATTACAGTGATGCGCGTTACCGTAAAAGGCAAGGATAAAAATGGTAAAGCAACAACCGTCATTTACAATTTACATGATGAATATTGTGCTAAAACCAATACTTCTTCTATGGCGAGAACTACAGGTTATACTGCAACTGCAGCTGCCAATATGTTTTTAGAAGGCTTGTTTTCCGAAAAAGGTGTTTTTCCACCTGAATTGGTTGGCAAGCACGAACCATGTTTCAACTATTTTATGAGCTATCTGGAAGAAAGAGGTATTGTTTATAAAAAAACTGTGCTTAGTTCTTAGTTATACGCTCTTTTTCTTGATAAAAAGAGCCAAAAATCAAGAACAAACGCCAAATCCTTTGTAATCTTTACCCACACGCCACCGCATTTCCTGGTCCGATTACTCAGGATTTCACACCGTTTGTTCGGTTGCCCTCGCACGGATAATTGGTGCTAAATAGTGGTTTTTAATACCACTTATTCAGATTTCAACTTTGTGGAAATAAAATTTTATTTTAGACTATATCTAGATTAAAGTTTATTCACAAACTTTGTTGTTATTTATTTAGTTAAAAGTAATTTCGTCAAAAATTCAATGTACCATGGCACAACGCATAAAAATTAAAGATTTATTTGAAAAACAACCTATTGGCGAGGAAATCACCGTAATGGGTTGGGTAAGAACAAAAAGAGGTAGCAAAAACGTTGCATTTATTGCCTTAAATGACGGTTCTACTATTAAAAACATCCAGATTGTTGTAGAATTAAATGCAAACAATGAAAGTTTAGTGGATAAAGCAACAACAGGAGCAGCAATTGCTGTTAATGGAAAAGTGGTAGCTTCTCAAGGTAGCGGACAAGCCATAGAAATAAATTGTACTACACTTGAAATTTTAGGAGAAGCCAATCCTGAAGAATACCCCTTGCAGCCAAAAAAACACTCCTTAGAGTTTTTAAGAGAAATAGCGCATTTGCGTTACAGAACCAATACATTTAGTGCTGTGGGTAGAATTCGTCATGCTATGACTTTTGCCATTCACAAATTTTTTAATGATAAAGGGTTTTACAACATCCACACACCGCTAATCACGGGAACAGATGCCGAAGGTGCAGGAGAAATGTTTCAGGTAACTACATTGGATATTGCTAATCCTCCAAAAAATGAAGATGGTACCATTAATTATAAAGAAGATTTTTTTGGAAAGCCTGCTAACCTTGCTGTAACTGGTCAGTTAGAAGCGGAATTAGCTGCTTTGGCATTAAGTCAGGTATATACTTTCGGACCAACTTTTAGAGCTGAAAACTCCAATACAACACGTCATTTAGCTGAGTTTTGGATGATAGAACCAGAAGTTGCTTTTGCAGATAACAACGATAACATGGATTTGGCTGAAGAAATGCTGAAATATTGTGTAAAATATGCCTTGGAAAACTGTAAAGATGATCTTGAATTTTTAAGTTCACGACTAACAGATGAAGAAAAATCAAAACCACAAGACCAACGTTCTATGGAGTTGATTGAGAAATTGCAGTTTGTCTTGGCAAATGATTTTGAAAGAATTACTTATACAGAAGCCATCAATATTTTAAAAAATTCTAAGCCCAATAAAAACAAAAAATTCAATTATATTATTGAAGATTGGGGAGCTGATTTACAATCGGAACACGAACGATTTTTAGTTGAAAAACACTTTAAAAAACCGGTAATTATCACTGATTATCCTGCCGGAATTAAAGCTTTTTACATGAAATTAAATGATGATGGAAAAACCGTTAAAGCAATGGATATTTTATTTCCGGGCATTGGAGAAATTGTTGGTGGCTCTCAGCGTGAAGAAAGATATGATGTATTGAAGCAAAAAATTGAGCAGTTTAACATTCCTCACGAAAGTGTTTGGTGGTATTTAGAAACCAGAAAATTTGGAACAGTTCCTCATGCAGGATTTGGTTTAGGTTTTGAGCG
Source organism: Flavobacteriales bacterium (assembly GCA_026196775.1). GTDB lineage: Bacteria > Bacteroidota > Bacteroidia > Flavobacteriales_E > Vicingaceae > BRH-c54. The sequence goes on along the minus strand of JAPHUD010000042.1, from coordinate 2,989 downwards.
TTTGTTACTTTTTGTAACTGGAATGACTAACATTCGTGACGTAATTCCATTTCCAAGAACTCCTAAAAATGCGGAATTTTAATTAGAACCTGTCTATAGTGTCCAACTTCTTCGTTATTCTTGTTTTAAAAACCAGTCATTTACCCAAGTAAGCTCCTGATTTTCAAAACTTCGAAAGCCTCGAATTTGAACATTATAGTTCAGCCTCTCGATTTTATCGACAAATACTAGTTTAATTAAAAATTTATCCAATAACTTCAAACCTCAAACCATTAACAAACAATCATAAAAAAAGGCTGAATACTAAGTATCCAGCCTTTTTTGTTTTCTTCAGAAAAAAAAAATTATTTCTTTTTCTTAGGAGCAGCTTGTTCAGCAGCAGCAACAGAATCAGCTTTAGCTTTTTCAATTGCAGCAGCAGCTTCAGCCTCAGCTTTTGCAGCAGCTTCCGCTTCAGCAGCTGCAGCAGCCTCAGCTTCAACTTGAGCATTGTAAGTAGCAACAGAATCAGCAACTGCTTTTTCTCTAGCTTCAACTTCTTCTTGGGTTGGACCACAAGAAACTACCATTAATGCAACTAAGGCAACTGGTAGAATAAACATTTTTTTCATAAATAAATTTAGTTATTAATTGTACGCAAAACTATTCTAAGTTTTAATCGCTTTAGCAAAAATGTAAAAATTTTAAAACGCTCGTAATATGATAGTTATTTTGGTTTTTTGTCTTTAGCTACTATTTATAATCAAAAAAATAGATTACTTCTATCAATTTTTAATTCTATTCACAATATCAGCCCAACAACATTAATTACTTTTACAAAAAATATATTGTATGACTGAAATTAATAGAACACAAGCACCACCATTTAATCAAGTATCAAGTATTGCTTTTTTAGAGCCTGTTAAAACACAGCTAGACAATGGTGTGCCGGTTTATTATATTTCAGGTGGAAGTGAAGAAATTCTAAAAATCAGTTTTATTTTTAAAGCCGGAAAATGGTATCAACCTAGTCCGCTAATTGCTGCTTCTGCCAACAAACTAATGCAAGAGGGTTCTAAAAACTTTACTTCTGCCGAAATTGCCGAAGGAATTGATCAGTATGGAGCTTTTTTAGATGCCGAGTTTGCTTACGACAATGCTAATGTTACGGTTTATACCTTGTCTAAACATTTGCCCCATGTTTTGCCATTTGTTAAAGAAGTAATTGCTTTTCCTGCTTTTTCCGAACATGAATTTGAAGTGTATAAACAAAATGCTTACGAAAAGTTTAAAATTAACCTCGAAAAAGTAAGTTTTGTTGCTCACACAGCATTTATGGAAATGTTGTTGGGCAAAAACAATCCTTACGGAAAAAAAACAGAAGCACATCATTTTGAGCAGCTTTCTTTGGAAGCTATTAAAAAATTCCATCAACAACATTATAATTTTGCTCATGTTACTATTATTGCTTCCGGAAAAATAACCGACCATGACATAAAAGTATTAAACCAACAAATGGGAAGAAAAGATTTATTAACGCCTTTCACTCCTGAAATTAACCACCCAAGCATTACTGAAGAATCTAGCTCAGAAAAAACAAAGCACATTGCTAAAGACGGTGCCATGCAATCTGCCATAAGAATTGGAAGGGTAATGCCTAATAAAAATCATCCTGATTATTTTGGCTTGCAAATTTTAACTACTATTTTAGGAGGCTATTTTGGTTCTCGATTAATGAAAAATATTAGGGAAGACAAAGGGTATACTTATGGTATAAATGCAGGAATTATGAGCATGCAGCAAGCTGCTTTTTTCTATATTAATACTGAAGTTGGTGTAGATGTAACCGATAATGCGTTGGCAGAAATTTATAAGGAAATTGAGTTGCTTCAAACCGTTTTAGTGAGTGATGATGAATTAGCATTGGTAAAAAATTACATTCTTGGACAAGTACTAAGAAGCTGTGATGGTCCTTTTAACATGGCTTCTCTTTTTGAAAATGTTCACTTTTTCGGTTTTAATTTTGAATACTACAACAACTACATCGAAAAAGTAAAAAATATTGATGCCGAAGAATTAAAAAAACTAGCTGAGAACTACCTTAAAAAAGAAGGTTTAATTGAAGTGGTAGTGGGAAAGTAATTATCCCTGTTTTATTTTTTCTTCAATACTTGTAGTAGAATACCCCGGTAAAAAAGGAACTACAATTACTTCTCCACCATTTTGTTTTACTACATCTGAACCTACAATGTATTTTTTGTCGGATGGATTATTAATGTTGCTATCATAATCACCACCCTTTACCAACACTTGTGGTCGAATAGCTGAAATTAATTGTAAAGGAGTAGCTTCATCAAAAATAATAACTGCATCTACAAAATTTAGTGAAGCAATTATTAGTGCTCTGGAATATTCATCTTGTAACGGACGAGCAGTACCTTTATTCAACATTTTTACAGAAGCATCTGAGTTAATTCCCACAATCAGTTTATCCCCTAAATCGGCAGTTTGTGCTAAATAAGTAATATGTCCTTGGTGTAAAATATCGAAACATCCGTTGGTAAAAACCACTTTTTTATTTTGCCACTGTTCTTTTAACTCAGATAGTGATGAGTGACTAATAATTTTATTTTTAATTGCTGTTAAATGTGTGGTTTCCATAGTCAAACTTATCAATAATTTTATGATTTAGTTACTAAAGCTCTCTTGTTTTTCGTTTAGCTTAGGAACTAATACTAATGAAATTAATCCAACAATAATAATCATAGCTGTTTGAGCTATCCATGTTGCCCAACCAAAAGCATAACCAATATTATGATCTACTCCATATAGCATTAACACCGAACTTATGGCTAAGGGATAAGCTCCAATACCTCCATTGGTTGCAGCGATGCTTATTCCTCCCAAAACAAAGGCAGTTACAATTCCGGAAAGTGGTAATGTTTCTACTTCGGGTAAACTAAAAATAGTAATGTAAAACATTAAAAAATACATTCCCCAAATGAATATC
>JAPHUD010000008.1 GCA_026196775.1 Flavobacteriales bacterium | reverse complement strand
GCTATTGCCAAAGCGGAAGCAGAAGCTGCCAAAAAGAAAGAAGAAGAAGAACGTCTGGCAAAAGAAAAAGCCGAAGCGGAAGCACTTGCTGCTAAAAAACGTGAGCAAGAAGAAAAACTAGCTAAAGAAAAAGCTGAGGCCGAAGCTAAGCTTAAAGCTGAATTAGAAGCAAAAGCAAAAGAAGAAGAACAAAAGAAACAAGAGAAAGAAGAACGAATTGCCAAAGAAAAAGCTCAAGCAGAAGCATTAGCAGCTAAACAACGAGAAGAGGAAGAAAAATTAGCTAAAGAAAAAACCGAAGCCGAAGCTATCGCCAAAGCAGAGCAAGAAGCCATTGCCAAAGCTGAAAAAGAAGCTGCTGAAAAACGTGAACAAGAAGAAAAACTAGCCAAAGAAAAAGCTGAAGCCGAAGCAAAATTGAAAGCCGAACAAGAAGCTATTGCTAAAGCTGAAAAAGAAGCTGCTAAAAAACGTGAACAAGAGGAAAAGCTAGCTAAAGAAAAAGCTGAAGCCGAAGCGAAACAAAAACGCTTAGATGAAGAAGCTAAGAAAAAAGAAATGGAAGAATACCGCAAAAAAATGGAAAAAGAAAACGCTATTGCAGAAGCTAAAGCTAATGCTAAAGCAGAAGAAGAACGTTTAGCAAAAGAAAAAGAAGACGCAGCAGCTAAACAACAGCAAGAAGAAATGGAAGAGAATGCTATCGAAGCAGGCTTTACTATCAAATCTTCATCTTCTAACAATACTTCTAATAAAAAGAAAAAACTATCTAAAGCCGCTAAACAATTTTCTGGTGGTAAAAAAATTAAATTATAATTCCTAACTCAATTAATAACTAACATGAAATTTCATAAACAGGGATATCCCTCATTAATCATCGTACTTTTATTTTCTATTATTTTAAATGGTATTATTTATTTCTTTTTAAATGATTTTACGATTATTAAATGGCTAGGATATGCTATTTCTGCATTTTTAATTATTGTTATCCTTCAATTTTTCAGAAGTCCAATCAGAAATTTCGCAGCTAGAGATAAAGAAATAATATCTCCAGCTGACGGAAAAGTTGTGGTTATTGAAGAAGTAATGGAAACGGAATATTTTAATGAGAAACGCTTACAGGTTTCTGTATTTATGTCGCCAATAAATGTACATTTAAATCGCTACCCTATTTCTGGAGTATTAAAGTATTTTAAATATCACTCAGGAAAATATTTAGTAGCATGGCATCCAAAAGCATCTACAGAAAATGAAAGAACTACCATTGTAGTTGAAGATAGTCAAGGAAGAGCTGTATTATTCAGACAAATTGCCGGAGCTTTAGCCAAACGTATTGTTTTCTTTGGAAAAGAAAATACCGATGTAAAACAAACGGATGAGTGTGGTTTTATAAAGTTCGGTTCTAGAGTAGATTTACTTTTACCACTAGATGTTGAGTTAAATGTAAAATTAAATGACAAAGTAAAAGGCGGAATTTCTACTATAGCAAAGTTTAAATAATTTTCTTATCTCAATTTTCTAACAAACCTTTTAGCCGTGCTAATGATTGCTGATTGTTTTTACTATTCATTGCTTTAAGAATAGCACTTTTCTCTCTTGGTGTTAGATGCCAACTTAAAGACACCCTACTCTCTTCATTTTCCAATTCAAAATCTATAATATGAACTTGTTGTTCAATATCATTCCCTAAATATTGCACCATATCATCTAAATTATAATCTTGTACAATAAATAGATTACTATAAAAACTTCCTATTGGGGTAGAGAAAGTTTCCGCTATACTTCTTAACGGACTGTCGGTTACCTTTTTATTCTTTTCCTTATCTCTAATTTGAATAATAATAACTCCTGAAGTATTTTCATTTATCCACTCTTTAAAAGTATGCATGTACTTAAAAGTAGTTATAGCTCCATAATTATCTCTCACCCCTGCATCCATTACTTCTATTTGTGGATTTGTAGGAAGGGTAACACTTGGCATTATATAAGGAAAGGTAGCACTCATACGAATAGCACTGGTAAATTTTAAATTCATGGCATCTTGTTGTTTAAACAACTTGGTAAATTCTACATTTTCAACAATAGGATTGTTTAATGTATTGTTTTTAGGTAAATTATAACTTAAATACGATATTGGCTGACTAGCAATTAATAATCTTCTTCCATCATTAGTAATAGTTGGAGAAAATATCATCATCGGAATTTCAGCGACTTTTTCGGGAGCTACATAATCTCTCATTCTTTTATCTAAAACATTATTGGTATTGATTAATAGCTGACGTTCAAAAGCATAACCTCTATCTTTTAAATAGGTGTATTTTCCATCATTATACGTTTTCATTCTTATAAAAAAATCGTTAGTAGCAATACTAAAAGCAATAGGGTTTAACAGGTCTCTTCCCATATTTTCAACATGTTCATAGCTATTTTTAAACTTCGTTTTATCATGCTGTTCTCGTAAATATAGTTCTCTGTAATAAGCTGCACCTATCATCCCTCCTGATGAACCTGATATTAGATGAATTTTATTAAAAAATTGATTATTAAAAATACTATCTAAATGATGTAGTGTAAAGTAAGTCCACATCATTGCTCTGGAACCTCCTCCACTAGTATTTAAAAAAATTAACTTTGGTTTTTTCTCATTGGTATTCTTTTTCCATGCATTTAAAATATCAATACTATTGTTTTTATCGTTTTCAATGTTTTCTTCATTCAACCTAAGTTTATTTAACTCTTTAATTGAATAGTCGGCTTTCTCTGTATTATAATTTAATCCATAAGCCATGTTATCATAAGAAAAAATCTGACTTTGAGATAACATATTAATAACAAATAATAAGAGTAAAAAAGCAAAAGTTGTCCATCCTTTTAGCCATGTATGTAAGGCACTTAATATTATTAAAATCATGGTAAAAAACAATATTACACTGGCACTTGCTGGAATAATAAAAAAAGCATTTTCATGAAAAAGTCCCAACACAATATAAGAGATGAAAATAAGTATCTCGAAAAATGAAGCATTTAGATGGTTATGTTTGGTTATAGAACGCAACATTTCTGTATCATAATGAGAAATATCTTTAGCTGGTTTAGAACGAAATGGGGTATTTAAGTATGATTCTACATGCCATTTTTCTCTTTTTCTAAGAAAATTATAAAGGCTCTCATCTCTAAGAAAAAGGGTATTTATAGGTTTTCCACTTTCTTCATCTGGTGTTATACCTAATAACTTAAAAATATTTTTATTGGTAGAAAGAAAATAGGTTAATGAAACAACAACATTTAGCGTATAGCCTATAATAATTCCTAAAACATAAATGGAAATATCTATTACCGAACTGCTTTCATTTTCAAGATGATAAAATATTACTTTATAAATATAATAAAGTATAAATGCTAATGGTATTAATGAATTGTTAATACAATAAACCAAAAAAGGTCTTCTTAGTGAGGCTATAAATTGAAACCTACCGCTATTGATAATATAGCCAGTAATATTATAAGTCATCACAAATCCACCAATGGAAAAGCCCATAATCATATACGACCAAAAACTAATGGTATTTAAGTATTCTGGAGCTAAAAAAAGATATGGGATACCATATTTATTGGCAAAAGATTCGTTAATAATGCTAAATAGTATTATCCAAAAAAGCAATAACAAATGGTTTCTTTTTAGGTTAACTAAAAAGAGTTGTACTGGGAAGAAAAAAACTATTTTCCGTATCATGTTAAAATTGAAATCATAAAATAAGCATAATGAAAACTTACGCTTTCTTACGAAAAATACTTAGATTGGTTTTTATCTAGCCGACTTATTTGTTATCTTTTCGATTAATTTTCCTGAAAAAGAAATAAAGAATTTAAGCACGTCATAATACAAGGTTATTATTAGTGCTATAGACATTAGCCAAATAATTATTATGTTGTACCAAAAAGTATCAATTGTTAATCCAAAAACCTTTTTAACAGGAGCATAAAAGTGAGCTCTGATACCATCCGGTTCTAAATATACTGGGTCTATTTTTTGATATAAATTACCTTCAAATTCTAAAATTCTATTAAGCTCGTTTTTATTTTTAACAAAATCAGATAAGGCATCGTTGGTATATCCATTTTTCATTTCAATAAACAAAGCTTTTGAAGTAGAATCTGCATTTAGTTTAGTTGCTAATGCATCTTTCTTTTTGTTGGCTTTTTTAAATATATCTAAATAATAACCATTTAATTCGTTTAAATAATTGTGTGTTGCTCTAATTACTGTTGCATCTATTTTTTCTGGGTAAAGATTATTAACCTGATTAAACTGAATATCAGAGTTTTTAACATTTTCTTTGGTTATTTCATTTCTCAAGAGCAATAAAGCTTCTTCAATATATTCTTTCTTGTCAGGGTTATTAAGATTATTTTCTACTCCACTAATCTTTTCTTTTAGTTTAGATAGCCAAAAATTCTTTTTAAATTCAGCTTGTTTAAGGTCTTTATCTAACTCATAAAATCTAGATTCAAACTCATTGTCTTTAAACTGATGAACAGCTAATGCTTCATAAGCCCAACGAGATGCCATTACCTCTCCTACCAAAGGAACGTGTGTTGGATTAGTAACTACAGGATTTAATTTATCAAACTTTACAATTACACCACTTAATAAAAGTTGAGGAATAACTAAAAATGGAATTAAAATATAAATGGTTACGGCAGAGTTAAAACTTGCTGAAATATTTAATCCCATCATATTGGCAAAACAAGCAGTAGTAAACAGTACCGACCAATAAGCTGTATTCATGCCTTGTATACCTAAAATATAATTTCCTATCAATACAAAAGTAAAGGTTTGAATAGCCGAAATAACAAACATGATCGTTATTTTAGAAAACAAATAACTCGATTTACTTAAGTTAAGGAACTTCTCTCTTTTTCTTATTTTTTGATCTCTAATTATTTCTTCCGCACTAACTGTTAAGCCAATAAATAAGGCAACAATTACCGACATAAACATGTAAGCTGGAAGATTCTCATTTTCCCTAAAAATATAACCTAGTTCATTGCTATTATCAGTGCTGTAATACCTAACCAAGAAGGCTAAAATAAAAGCCAAAACAGGTGCCTCCAAAAAGTTAATCATTAAATATTGCTGGTTGGTTAACTTAGAAAGTACATCTCTAATAATAAAAACCTTAAACTGATTTAGTTTGTTAGGAATGTTAAAACTTATTTTTGGAGCTGTTGTAATTTCTTTTGGTTGCTCAGAAAGTTCTTTAGGTTCTATTAATTCCAAGTATTTTTTATACCACTCCTTTGGCGTTATTTTTCTATTTTCTGTAGCATGACCGTATTCATCTACTACTCTTGCTTCTATAATATTGAATATTTGCTCAGAATTTACATTACCACAAGTAATACATTCACTTTCGTTACTATTTACATGATGTACTTGTTCTTTAAAATAAATTACAGCATCAACAGGGTTGCCATTATAAATAGGATAACCTCCAGTATCTAAAATCAATAAATTATCAAACATTTTAAAGATGTCAGATGAAGGCTGGTGAATTACCACAAACACCAACTTACCTTTTAGTGCTAGCTCTTTAAGTAAATCCATTATATTTTCAGAATCTCTAGAGGATAATCCTGAAGTTGGTTCGTCAACAAATAGTACAGATGGCTCTCTTATAAGCTCTAGAGCAATATTAAGTCGTTTTCTTTGTCCACCACTAATGGTTTTATCTAACGGACTACCAACTTTTAAATCTCTAGCTTCATAAAGTCCAATACTCATTAAAACATCTGCTACTTTTTTAACCAATTTATCTTCAGCTAAATCGGCAAAACATAAGCGAGCATTATAATATAGATTTTGAAAAACGGTTAGTTCTTCGATTAATAAATCATCTTGAGACACATAACCAATTACTCCTTCAATTTTCTCAGGTTCGTTGTGTATGTCTATGCTGTTAATACAAATTTTTCCGGTGGTAGGTGCATATGTTCCATTCAACAAGTTTAGCAACGTAGATTTTCCTGCTCCACTGGCGCCCATAATCCCTACCATTCTCCCCGACTCTTCATTAAAGCTGAAGTGGTGCATTCCCATATTACCTCCTTTAAATCTATAGGTAATATTTTGTACGCTAAATACTATTCTTTCTGCATCATCATTATCAAAAAACTTAGTAATAATATCACTATAATATATCGGCTGAACTTTAGAACTTCTTATAGAAGAGCCTTGGTTTAACAAGCTAGATTGAGCTTTTCTTAAAATAATGCCATTAAGATAAAGCTCATTTTTACCGAAATAACGAACAAAAAATAAGTTTACACTTTCAATTTTTATTATCCTTAATTCTCCTTGTAAACCATCAGAAAAAATATGTTTGCTTTTTTGGAGCTTATTTTCTTTATGATTATCCACCACCAATAAGTTTGGAGAGTCTATTGGTTCATTAATAGTATTCTTAATAAATTTTGAACACAACTCATGTTCTTCACTAGAAATATTAAAAGTTTCTGAAACAGTAGAAACGAATTCTAACTCTTGTTCTGATGGATTATCATTAGCATAGATAAATTCGAGTAAACGAATAAGCACAATAATTTTCTGCTTTTGAGCAAGCTCTTCATTAATTTGAGTACAGATTAAAAGAATTTTTACAGAATTTACAGATGTTCTTTTTTGTTTCTTAGAACCATCTGCTTTTCGAGTTTTTTCTTCAATAAACTTATCATAAAGGGCTAAATACTCTTCAACCAATTGTTGGTTTAGCTGTTGAGTTAAAAATGAAATTACAATTGCCCTACTTTTTTCTGATGTATCTGTAGCTTCAGATACAATTGAAAACAATTGCATTAACGCCTTGAGTATTCGTTCGCTCATCTATGTTTTATTTTAAAAAAAAAGGCATTATTTTATCTCTAAACAATGCCTTTAAGTTTTATCAGAATTTATTTTATTGTTTAAACCCAACTAGTAAAACTGCACAACCAGAAGCTGACACATTAGGATCTAACTGAGCTTCGATAATACAATCTAATGTGTTTGTAATTTTGAAATCCCAGTAAGGAGCATTACTATGTTCTTTATTAGTGAAAATTAAATTTCTTTCTCTATCGTAAACAGAAAAAATTAAATTTCCATTAGAAAAACCACTACAAGCAGCAAATCTATAAGTACTACCTCCATAAAGAACCATATTGAATTCTGCAATTTCATCATCTAACAAAAGAGCTCTATAGTTTTGTCCGTCAGAAATATATTGTTTAGATATATTGTTCTCACACAAAGTGGCAACAGTATCACACGGAGATTGAGCAAATAGTGTATTAAAAGAGAAAATGGTAATTGCTACTACTAATAATTTGAAACCTGCTTTTTTCATTTTTGTTGTTTTTATGTTGTTGAAATGGAGTTACCCATTTAAATATCTTTTTTATAACTTAAAATTTATTAACTGATTAATTTAGTTCTAATTTTTGCAATCTTTTCAGTAATTTGTTTTAATACTTCAGCAGAAACATTAACTGTTGTAGTACTATTAATAGTTGTTGTTTTCTTAGCAACATCAACTGTAGGTTCTACAAAAGTGTAAGTTATTTCTACTTTTTCAAAAATATCATTTAGCTCCATTAAGTCATCTACTAAAGTAGAAAACTCAGGCTGGTCATAATAAGGAGTTAATAATTTAATTAAGTTATATACTGTGTTTTTTTGCTCTCCTACTCTATTAATGATTTCTTTATTAGAAGTCATCTCTGCACTATTTGTTGTAAAATACAAACTTTCAACCCATCCACCAGCAAGGACTAATGCTCCAATGTGGTTTTGATCATTATTTTTCAAATATTTATCGCTAGATTTATAAGCTTCCGAAACCAAAGAAAGCACTGAATCTTGGTTGCCAATGTTTTTTTCGAAACGCTCAACTAGTTCCATGTCAAAAGCACTACTCACACCTAAATCATCTCCCAAGGTTTTAACAGCTGTAAGAAAAGAAATAGCATCTTGAGTTTGATCGTAAAGCGTTACATAACCTAAATCAGCTCCATAAATTCCTAAGTTAACCGCTTTTTTAAAGTTAGTCGAATAACCCGTAACTTTTGATGGCACATTTAAAATATCTTTATTGTAAGTTACTCCCGCACCTTTTATAAGGTAAGCTGTTTGAATTGGTGATGGAATACTAAAAACTTTACCATCCAATTCTAGTAATTGGGTGTTATTGGTCTTTTTTTCTTCTACATCAACTGTTTCTGTTGAGTCATCTTTAGTATTATCATCTCCACAGCTAACTGCAAAAAATACTGCAAAAGATAATAATAATGCTTGGTTCTTTAAATTGAAACGTGTTGTCATTTTTATTGTTTTAGAAATTTTTCTATAGATGCAAATAAACAAAAAATCTTTAATAGTAAAAAATATTATTTCATCTGTTTATTTTTATTTTATTAAATCAGTCAGATGTAACTCCCAAATAATCATCTTTCTGTGTGTTGAAAGGTTCAACATGGTGGTGTAATCTACATTTAAAAATTATCATTAATCGTTAAATATTTTACTATGAATGAACAAGTACCTCAGTAAAATTCCAAAAACTACAGCAACAATAAAATAAACAATTGCCACAAAATATTCCTGAAAAATCAATTTACCTATAAAGAACAAGGTAGAGTAAGTTAAAATTACCGCACTTACCCAACAAAAAAACAACATAGGCAGTTGAGATTTCTCTTTTGGCATTCCCAGTTTTTCTCTAATACTATTCCAAGCTCCTTGTGGCTTTACTTGTAAATAAAATTTCTTTAAAGTAGCTTCTTCTTCTTTTGGAGTTAAAAATGTTACTGTTATCCATATTATGGTGGTGAAAGCAGTTGTAAATAACAATATGCCTTCATTATCAATAAATGGATTGCCTGCATTACAAGTCCTTTCAAACAAAGGAGCAATTAAAAATTTAGCTATAGAATAACCTAATATAGGAGCTAAAGTAGCACTAATCTCACTCCATATATTTATTCTACTCCAATACCATCTTAAAATTAAAACTGCCCCCAGCCCTGCTGATGAAGCTATTAAAAACCTTGCTGCTCCATCTATGGTTTCTATAAAAGAAGTAATAATTAATGCTATAATCATTATCATTACTGTAAAAACACGTCCTACTTTAACCATTTTTTGTTGGTTAATTTCTTTCTTATTTTCTTCTAATTGTCTCTTATACAAATCGTTGGTAAGATAACTTGCTCCCCAGTTTAATTGTGTTGAAATAGTACTCATATAAGCTCCTAAAAATGCAGTAAATATTAATCCTCTTAACCCTGTTGGCATATAATCTCTCATAGCCATTACAAATCCATTTCCTGCATTCTGTTGAGTAAGTTCAGGATAAACTACCAACGCACAAAGTCCTACAATTATCCATGGCCATGGACGAAGTGCATAATGTGCTATTTGAAAAAACAAAGTAGCCAATACAGCATTTTTTTCATTTTTTGTACTCATCATTCTTTGAGAAATATACCCACCTCCACCAGGCTCATTACCAGGATACCAACTTGCCCACCATTGTACTGCTACAAATGATAAAAAAGCCCCAATGGTTAATCCAAAAGTTCCAATGCTACTACCTACATTATCACCTATGTTAGGAAAAAAATCAAAACGCCAAGCTGGTAATTTTTCTTGTAAGCCTGTCATACCTCCTACTTCTTCAGAATTCAACATAATGATGGATAGAATAATACACCCTGCCATGGCCAATACAAACTGAACTGCATCTGTAATAGCAACTCCAAGCAATCCCGAAAGAGAAGAATAAATGGCTACAAACACCAATAAAATACTTATAATAATAAAGGCTGTTTGATAGTCTATATTTAAAAACAACATTAATATTTTCAGCATAGCCGCATTTACCCATCCTATAACAATGCAATTAAAAAAAACACCTAGATAAAAAGCCTTAAAGTTCCTGAAGAGTTTAGCTGTTTTTCCTGAATATCGCAGTTCTATAAACTCTAACTCTGTTAACACATTGGCTTTACGCCACAACTTAGCAAAAAAGAAAGTAGTTAACATTCCTCCTATTAACATATTCCACCAAAGCCAATTCCCTGAAACACCATTTTGTTTTATAACCTCTGCCACCCACAAAGGCGTATCAGCAGCAAAGGTGGTGGCCACCATAGAAATTCCTGCTATGTACCAAGGCAAATTTCTTCCTGCAAGAAAAAAATCTGTTAATGACCCACTCGATTTACCCTTAAACTTTATTCCTATATAAAGACTAAGTGATAAAAACAATCCTACAATTATCCAATCTATTAGTGCTAACATAATTTTGAAAAAATAATCCGAAAAGTAGTAAAGTTTATTCAAACAGTCTTAATTTAGATTTTTTGATTATTAACATTCTTCAATTAATAAAAAATGCATCAAATAGACCTTCAGCAAATCCATTCTTACTCTAAACTGGAGCTTATTGCCAAACAAGTGGTAGAAGGTTTTATTACGGGGTTACATAAAAGTCCTTTTCATGGTTTTTCTGTTGAATTTGCCGAACACAGACTTTACAATACTGGAGAATCTACCAAACATATCGATTGGAAATTGTATGGAAGAACAGAAAAACTCTTTATAAAAAGATATGAGGAAGAAACTAATTTAAGGTGTCAGATTATTATTGACACCTCTTCTTCTATGCATTTTCCTGAAATAGATTTTAATGCGGACAAATTCAATAAAATTAAGTTTTCTGTTTATGCTGCTGCTGCACTTATGAACTTACTTAAAAAACAAAGAGACGCTGTTGGTTTAAGTGTTTTTTCTGATAAACTAGACATTCATTCACCAACAAAATCGAGCAGTGTACATCATAAATACCTTATTAACGAATTGGAAAGTTTAATTAACTCGCCAAAGAAAAATACCAAAACATCCTCTATAAATGCTTTGCACACTATTGCAGAAACCGTTCATAAAAGATCATTAATGGTAATTTTTAGCGATATGATGGAAAACGTTGCCGATGATGAACAATTATTTGCTGCTTTGCAACATTTAAAATACAACAAGCACGAAGTAATTCTTTTTCATACTTACGATAAAAAATTAGAGCTAGATTTTGAGTTTGAAAACCGTCCTTATCAGTTCATCGACCTAGAAACTGGCGAAGAAATTAAGGTTCATCCTAACGATGTGAAGAAAAATTACATTGAAAATATGCAGAAAAGAAAAAATATGCTCAAATTAAAATGCTTGCAGTTCGGAATTGAGTTTGTTGAAGCAGATGTAAATCAAGGATTTAATTCTATCCTTCAGAGCTATTTGATAAAAAGAGCAAAAATGATGTAATTTTTTTTTAAAATCTTTTGCAGATTTAAAAATTGAAGTATATTTGCAGCCCTCAAAGGGAGATATTTTTTAGATATCAAAACGTTCTTCTCTTTTTTGAAAACATTGTTTTAATTAAAGAGAAAAAATAAATTTACTTTAATAGTAAAGGTCCGGTAGTTCAGTTGGTTAGAATACCTGCCTGTCACGCAGGGGGTCGCGGGTTCGAGTCCCGTCCGGACCGCATAGTCTATATGGCTGTAGACTACAGAAACCCCTAAGGTGTATCAATACCTTAGGGGTTTTGCTTTTAAAATACTTTTCTACCTTTATATTTACACAAATAAAGACTTAACTTCAAATTAAGGAATGTTAGCTCATCGCTTGTGGCAACTACATTTTTTTACATAGCTTCACAGAAAGCACGACATCTACACGTCTATAATTATTCCCATACTTTAATGTCATACTTATTTGATGGACTATTTGGGAAATGATTAAAATATCCTATAAATTGACTATTCTTAACACATAATATCACATAAATATCTCTTGCCATTTTTGGGGAAAATAAATACAAAACATATTTGTCATTTTTATATTCAGTAGTGTATTTATTAACTACAGTAATTTCAATTTTTGTTTCTCGCTCGTAATGTAATTCAAAATCTCTAATTAACAGACTATCTTGACCAAATAGCCCAGTTCTTTGAATATGTTTTTTTTCTTCCCATCTTAAATTCATTTCTTTCAAAACATCTTCTTTTGGAACAGTTTTACAAGAATATAAAACAAATAACATTAAAAAAATCAAAGGTTTTAAACCATAGGCTTTAATGTAATTCAATAAAGTTATAACATTAGACTTTTTATTATTTCCAAGATTCATCTAACAAATATACTTTTTTAACCTCCATTATCTACCAACTCAAAAAAATATGTTCAAAACAAAACTATGCTTTATTTCACTTTTCAATTAACGAAAAAAGTCTAATTTCGTGGGGTAATAAAAATAATCATTAAAAATCACTATAAAAATGAAAGAAGTTTATATCGTATCTGCAGTAAGAACACCAATAGGAAGTTTTTTAGGAAGTTTATCTAGCGTACCTGCTACCAAATTAGGTGCAGCAGCTATTAGCGGAGCAATAAAAAAAATCGGTTTAGCTCCAGAAAATGTTGATGAAGTTTTTATGGGTAATGTAATGCAAGCCAATGTTGGTCAAGCTCCCGCTCGTCAGGCAGCAATTTTTGCAGGGTTAGACAAGAAAACTCCTGCAACTACTGTAAATAAAGTATGTGCCTCAGGTATGAAAGCCATTTCATTAGCTGCTCAATCTATTATGACAGGAGATAACGACTGTGTAGTTGCCGGTGGAATGGAAAACATGAGCATGGTGCCTCATTATTACGATGCTCGTTCTTCAGTAAAATTAGGCAATGTAACCATGGTAGACGGGATGATTAGAGATGGTTTGTGGGATGTTTATACCAACAAACACATGGGAAATTGTGCCGAAACATGTGCTACAGAAAAAAATATATCAAGAGAAGAGCAAGATAATTTTGCTATTACTTCTTACAATCGCTCTAAAGCGGCCTGGGATGCAGGTAAATTTGATAATGAAGTTGTTCCTGTAGAAGTTCCTCAACGTAAAGGAGATCCAATTTTAGTTACTAAAGATGAAGAATATACGAATGTAATGTTAGACAAAATTCCTGGTTTACGTCCTGCTTTCGATAAAGAAGGAACAGTAACCGCAGCCAATGCTTCCACATTAAATGATGGTGCTTCTGCCCTAATTTTAATGAGCAAAGAAAAAATGGAAAGCTTAGGGTTAAAACCTCTAGCTAAAATTGTGAGTTATGCAGATGCTGCTCAAGATTCAGAATGGTTCACAACTGCACCATCTTTGGCTATTCCAAAAGCATTGAAAAAAGCTAACTTATCTGTTGGAGATATCGATTATTGGGAATTAAACCAAGCTTTTGCTGTAGTTGGTTTAGCCAATATTAAAGAATTAGGATTAAATCCGGAAAAAGTAGATGTGAATGGTGGAGCGGTTTCTTTAGGTCATCCACTGGGAAACTCAGGTGCTAGAATTGTGGTAACATTAATCAATGTATTAAAACAAAACAATGGTAAATTAGGAGCCGCAGGAATTTGTAATGGTGGTGGCGGAGCTTCTGCTATTGTTATTCAAAATGTATAATAGATTTAAACGCTAATTATAGTGAAATACGGCATTTGTAGTTTAAGTGTAGTCCCGGGAAGAGCTGAACCCTCCGATAAAAGTGAGATGGTAACGCAGCTCCTCTTTGGTGAAGTTTTTTCTATTTATGAAGAAAAGCGTAAAGGTTGGAAAAAAATAAAAACTGCTTACGATAACTACGAATGTTGGATTGATGAAAAACAAGTTACTGAAATTTCTGAAGAAGCGTATGAAGCTATAAATGAAGCTGAACCAATTGTTTCAGGAGATTTATTAAGTATTGTAAAAAATAAAACTACCAACCAACTAACTCCTATAGTTATTGGCAGTACGCTTCCTAATTTCAACAATAAAAAGGTTCACTTTTCTGATATTGAATTTGATTATGATGGAAGTGAACTTTTGCCATCAACACCAAAAAAAGAACTAATTGCCGACCACGTGTTGTTATTTTTAAATGCACCTTATTTATGGGGAGGTCGTTCTCCTTTTGGAATTGATTGTTCTGGTTTTACTCAAGTAATTTATAAAAGCATAGGTTTTAAATTGCCTAGAGATGCTTATCAACAAGCAAATATGGGGCAAACCCTTAGTTTTATTGAAGAATCAGAAAGTGGTGATTTAGCTTTTTTTGATAATGAAGAAGGAAAAATTATTCACGTGGGCATTATGCTTAGCGATAATAAAATTATACATGCCTCAGGAAAAGTAAGAATTGACAGTATAGACCATCAGGGAATTTTTAATGCAGAAACCAACAGGTATTCGCATAAACTTAGAATTATTAAACGAATAATTTGAAAAAACTCAATCCATGAACCAACAACCTTCAACTAAAAAAACAGTTTTAATTACCGGAGCAGCAGGTTTTTTAGGCTCCCATTTGTGCGATAGATTCATCAACGAAGGTTTTCATGTAATTGGTATGGATAACCTAATAACCGGAGATATTAAAAACATTGAGCATCTTTTTCCTTTAGAAAATTTTGAGTTTTATCATCATGATGTTTCCAACTATGTTTATGTTCCCGGAAAGTTAGATTATATCCTTCATTTTGCATCGCCCGCCTCTCCTATCGATTATTTAAAAATTCCTATACAAACCTTAAAAGTAGGCTCTTTAGGAACACATAATTTATTGGGATTGGCAAAAAACAAAAATGCTAGAATGCTTATTGCATCTACTTCAGAAGTGTATGGTGACCCATTGGTTCATCCACAAACAGAAGAGTATTACGGAAATGTAAACCCTATAGGACCGAGAGGAGTTTATGATGAAGCAAAAAGATTTCAGGAAGCAATAACCATGGCTTACCACAGATACCACGGTGTAGAAACCAGAATTGTACGAATTTTTAATACTTACGGCCCCAGAATGAGATTGAATGACGGTAGAGTTTTACCGGCCTTTATCGGACAAGCATTGCGTGGAGAGGATTTAACGGTTTTTGGAAAAGGTAACCAAACGCGTTCTTTCTGTTATGTAGATGATTTAATTGAAGGAATTTACAGATTGCTTTTTAGTGATTATGCAGAACCCGTAAACATTGGAAATCCTGATGAGATTACCATTTTAGAGTTTGCCGAAGAAATTATAAAACTTACAGGCACAACCCAAAAAATTACTTTCAAAGGTTTACCAAAAGACGACCCAATGCAACGTCAGCCTAATATTGATAAGGCTAAAAAGATATTAGGTTGGGAACCGAAAGTTAGTAGAGCCGAAGGATTAAAAATTACTTACGAATATTTCAAAAACCTTTCTCAAGAAGAATTAACAAAGGTAGAACACAAGAACTTTAATAATTATATAAAAAAATAAACTACTAATCAATGAAAGATTATTCCGCTCATGAGACTGCTGTTATTGATAAAGGCTGTAAAATTGGTAAAGACACCAAAATATGGCACTTTTCTCATATCATGCCTAATTGTATAATTGGTGAGCGATGTAATATTGGTCAGAATGTTGTCATTTCTCCAGAGGTAGTTTTAGGTAATAATGTTAAAGTACAAAACAATGTGTCTATCTACACAGGTGTTACTTGCGATGATGATGTTTTTTTAGGACCATCTATGGTTTTTACTAATGTAATTAACCCAAGAAGTGCTGTGAACAGAAGAAACGATTATTTAAAAACACACGTGGGCAAAGGAGCTTCTATTGGTGCTAATGCTACTATAGTTTGCGGACATGATATTGGAGCGTATGCTTTTATTGGAGCTGGAGCAGTAGTGACTAAAAATATCCCTGCTTACTCTTTATGGGTAGGAAATCCAGCAAAACAATTAGGTTGGGTTAGCGAATATGGACATCGTTTAAATTTTGATGAAAATGGGTTGGCTGTTTGTCCGGAAAGTGATGAAAAATATAAATTAGAAAACAATCAGGTAATTAAAATACAATAATAATGACTGAAAACAAGATAAAATTTGCTGTTGTAGGCTGCGGGCACATTGGTAAACGACATGCTGAAATGATAATTGGCAATCCGGAAGCAGAATTAGTAGCGCTTTGTGATTTAGCTCCGAAAGAAAACTTAGGTATTGAAAAATATGACGTACCTTTTTTTAATTCATTAGAAGATTTTTTAAAATCAGGGATTGAAGTAGATGTTGTAAATATTTGTACACCAAATGGTTTACATTCCGATCAAGCTTCATTAGCATTAGATTATAACCTACACGTAGTAGTTGAAAAACCTATTGGCTTATCTAAAGCAAAATGCGAAAAAGTAATTTATAAAGCACTAAGAAATCATAAACAAGTATTTGCTGTAATGCAAAATCGTTACTCCCCTCCTTCTGTTTGGATAAAAGATTTAGTAGAAAAAAAAGTATTAGGTGAAATTTTTATGGTTCAGTTAAACTGTTATTGGAACAGAGATAGTCGTTACTACAAAAAAGGTGGTTGGAAAGGAACGCAAGATTTAGATGGTGGTACATTATTTACTCAATTCTCTCACTTTATAGATATCATGTATTGGCTGTTTGGTGACATTACCAATATACAAGCAAAGTTTAAAGATTTTACTCACAAAGATTCTACCGATTTTGAAGACTCTGGTTTTGTAAGCTTTGATTTTATTGAAGGTGGTATGGGCTGTTTAAATTACTCAACAGCAGTTGCTACACAAAATTTAGAAAGTAGCATTACCATTATTGGAGAAAAAGGAAGTGTGAAAATTGGTGGTCAGTACATGAATGAGGTTGAAGTTTGCAATATTGATGGTTATGAAATGCCTCAACTTGAAGCAGCAAATCCTCCTAATGATTATGGTCCTTATAAAGGTTCTGCAGCCAATCACCATTATATTATTGAAAATGTTGTAGATACTTTAAGAGGCAGAACTACTGCAACAACCAATGCTTTGGAAGGATTGAAAGTAGTAGAAATAATAGAAAGAATTTACGAACTTAGAGATAGTTCAGTTTTAAAATAATATATTTGAATTTTGAAATTAAGAAGGCGAAGAAGTTGGTAGAAATTATTAGAACTTCAAACCTCAAACATTTATCAAACATTTAACTTTAAACACAAAACATGAGTATTTACAGTAAATTAATAAACAAAGAAACTAAAATAGCTGTTATTGGTTTAGGATATGTAGGCTTACCTATCGCTCTTGAATTTGCTAGGAAAATGAAAGTGGTTGGTTTTGATATCAACCAAAAAAGAGTAGATATGATGCGTAATAACATCGACCCGAGTGAAGAGTTAGAACCTGCTGCTTTTGAGGGTTGTGACATTCATTTTACAGCAGATTTAAATGATTTAAAGGATGTTACTTTTTTTGTAGTTGCTGTTCCTACTCCAATCAATTCTCATAAATTACCAGATTTATCTCCACTTTTAGGAGCATCTAAAACAGTTGGACAAGTATTGAAAAAAGGCGATTATGTTGTCTATGAATCTACTGTATACCCAGGTTGTACCGAAGAAGATTGTATACCTATATTGGAAGAAGTATCAGGATTAAAATTTAGAGATGACTTTATGATAGGCTACTCTCCCGAAAGAATTAATCCAGGAGATACTACGCATACTTTAACAAATGTTACTAAAGTAGTTTCTGGTTGTTGCGCTGAATCGTTAGAAGAAATTGCTAAAGTTTACGAAAGTGTTGTTACCGCAGGAGTTCATAGAGCTGCATCTATAAAAGTTGCAGAAGCTGCTAAAATTATAGAAAACACTCAAAGAGATTTAAATATTGCCTTGGTAAATGAACTTTCTATCATCTTCAATAAAATGGGGATAAACACATATGATGTTTTAGAAGCGGCAGGAACTAAATGGAATTTCTTAAAATTTTTCCCTGGCTTAGTTGGCGGACATTGTATTGGTGTTGATCCATATTATTTAACTTATAAAGCCAAAGAATTAGGTTATCACGCTCAAATTATTAATGCTGGGCGATTTGTAAACGATTCCATGGGAGCCTATACAGCTAAACAAACCGTTAAAAAAATTATAGCTCAAGGTAAACACATTAGCGAATCAAAAGTATTGGTAATGGGAGCAACTTTTAAAGAAGATGTAAGTGATATCCGAAACTCTAAAGTATGCGATGTAATCAATGAATTAATTTCATTTGGTGCAAAAGTAGAAGTGGTTGACCCTCATGCAGATTCTGAATCATTAAAAGAAGAATATGGTTTTGGCTTAGTTGATAACATTAGTAATGATTATGATGCTGTTTATATCGCTGTTAATCACAAAGAATATTTGAATTTAGATGAAGCTTATTTTAAATCGATTACAAAAGAAAAACCTGTAATTGTTGATATTAAAGGAATCTACAGAGGAAAAATTAAAGAATTGACTTATTGGAGCTTATAGAAATTTAAAATATAAGTTTTAAGTGTTGAATATTACTTATTTTTATTTTACAAATTAATTTTACAAACTTTCATACTTTATGAACTCAAAATCAATATTAGTAACAGGAGGAGCAGGATTTATCGGTTCTCATTTAGTCAGACTATTTGTAAATAAATACCCTGATTATAAAATAGTAAACCTAGATAAATTAACCTATGCTGGTAATTTAGCTAATCTTACAGATATTGAAAATTCTCCTAATTACGAATTCATTAAAGGTGATATTGTTGATGCTGATTTTATCCATCAATTATTTCAAAACTATCAATTTGATGCTGTAATTCATTTAGCAGCAGAATCACATGTTGATCGTTCTATTGCTAGTCCTATGGATTTCATTATGACCAATATTGTTGGAACAGCCAACTTATTAAATGCAGCTAAAGCAAATTGGATTGACTTGTCATCAAAACTTTTCTACCACGTTTCAACTGATGAAGTGTATGGGAGTTTAGGAAGTGAAGGAATGTTTGAAGAAACCACCTCTTACGACCCTCGTAGTCCCTACTCTGCTTCAAAAGCAAGCTCCGACCATTTGGTTAGAGCTTATTATCATACTTATGGATTACCAATAGTGATTTCCAACTGTTCTAACAATTACGGTTCACATCAATTTCCGGAAAAGTTAATACCTCTTTTTATTCACAACATTAAAAACAACAAATCGTTGCCTGTTTACGGAAAAGGCGAAAATATTAGAGATTGGCTTTGGGTAGAAGACCATGCTAGAGCGATTGATGTTATTTTTCATAAGGCCAAAATTGGAGAAACGTATAACATTGGTGGACACAACGAATGGAAGAATATCGATTTGATAAAAGTGATTTGCAAGGTAATGGACAAAAAACTAAATCGTGAAGCAGGAACTTCAGAAAAATTAATTACTTACGTAAAAGACAGAGCTGGACATGATATGCGTTATGCTATTGATGCCTCCAAACTACAAAACGAATTAGGCTGGAAACCTTCTCTTCAGTTTGAAGAAGGTATAGAGAAAACTGTAGATTGGTATTTAAAAAACGAAGATTGGTTAAACAATGTAACTTCAGGTGTTTACCAGAATTATTACGAACAGCAGTACGAAAAACGTTAACCTGAAAAATGTATCAAAACGCTTTTCATAACATAGACATTTCCAAATTCAGTTTTTTAGTTACAGGTGGAGCTGGATTTATCGGTTCTAACTTAGTTGAATATTTAATTAATCATAACGCAGGGAAAATTATTGTTTTAGACAATCTTTCTAACGGCTACAAAAAAAACATTGAAAAATTTATTGGCTTACCCAATTTTGAATTTATTGAAGGAGATGTTACCAATTTCGAAACTTGTAAAAAAGTAGTTCAAGGAATTGATTACATCTCTCACCAAGCTGCTTTAGGCTCAGTTCCCAGAAGTATTGAAAACCCTTTGGCAACTCATGAAGCCAATGCAACCGGTTTTTTAAATATCCTTACCGCAGCAAAAGATAGCAAGATTAAACGTATTGTTTTTGCAAGCTCTTCTTCTGTTTATGGAGATAGTAAAGAGTTACCTAAGGTGGAAGAAAGAATTGGTGTGCAGCTTTCTCCTTATGCCGTAAGTAAAAGAACCAAAGAATTATATGCTAATGTTTTTGCATTAACTTATGGATTAGATGTAGTTGGATTACGTTATTTTAATGTTTTTGGTCCTAACCAAAGTCCAAACGGACCTTATGCCGCTGCAATCCCTTTGTTTATGGATGCTATTTTAAAAAATGAATCTCCTTTTATCAATGGTGATGGCGAACAAAGCAGAGACTTTACTTTTGTAGAAAATGTAGTTCAGGCAAACATTAAAGCTCTTTTTACCGAAAAAGATGTAAAAGGAAAAGTAATGAATATTGCTTATGGAGGTAAAACCACTATTAATGATTTGTTTTTTAAAATTCGTAACATTGTTGGCAATAAAGTGGAGCCAATTTACCGTGAAGCTCGTTTAGGAGATGTAAAAGACTCTTTGGCAGACATTTCATTAGCACTAGAACTAATCGATTACCATCCTTCTTTTTCTATTGATGAGGGTTTAAAAACAACCATCGGTTGGTTTAAGGATAATGTGACAATGTAACAATTTGAAAATGTGTAAATTTGATAAATTCCAATTAACAAACCTCAACCATTGAACTTTTTAAAAAACATATTCAGCAAAAAAGAACAATTTCCAGTCATAGATTTTTCGGTATTTAAAACCGATATGCATTCGCATTTAATTCCTGGTATTGATGATGGATCTCAATCTTTAGAGCAGTCTATTGAAATTATAAGAACTTTTAAAAGTTTAGGATATAAAAAAATAATCACTACTCCACACATTATGTGCGATTATTATAAAAATACTCCCGAAATTATTTTGGGTGGTTTGGAAAAATTAAGAGCTGAACTAACCCGTTTAAACATTTCTATTGAAATTGAAGCTGCTGCTGAATATAACTTAGATGATGGCTTAGAAAAAATAATTGACGATAAACAATTACTTACTTTTGGCAATAACCATGTATTATTTGAATTGCCTTTTATGCAAGAACCTCAAAACTTTCAGGAGATTGTTTTTAAGTTCCAAACACATGGGTACAAGCCTATTTTGGCTCATCCGGAAAGATATAGTTATTGGTATAAAAATTTTGAAAAATACGAAGAACTAAAAGCTAAAGGGATATTACTTCAGTTAAATTTACTATCATTAACTGGACATTACTCTCCGGAAACAAAAAAAATAGCTGAACGAATGGTTGATGCTGGTTTGGTTGACCTTGTTGGAACAGATTGTCATAAAATTGAACACCTAGCTATTTTAGAAAAACATGCCAACTCTAAATACTTCAATCTGCTAGCCAACAACAATCAATTAGTGAATAGAAATATTTAAATTATTCTCTTCTATCATTTTTCTAAGGTTAATTAAAGCATATCGCATTCTTCCCAAAGCGGTATTAATACTAACATTGGTAGATTCAGAAATTTCTTTAAAACTCATATCAAAATACAAACGCATCATTAACACTTCTTTTTGGTCGTCTGGCAAATACTTAATCAAACCTTTAACATCTTCTAAGGTTTGTTTCTTTTCCATCTGTTGCTCTATATTTTTATCTGTATTTTGAATTATGTCAAAAATATCAAAATTCTCACCACCTGTAGTAGTGTTCATTCTATTACTTTTTCTGTAATGATCTACAATAAGATTATGTGCAATACGCATTACCCAAGGTAAAAACTTACCTTCATCATTATATTTCTTACGTTTAATGGTATTAATTACTTTAATAAAAGTATCTTGAAAGATATCTTCTGCAAGCGCTTCATTTCTAACTTTGCAAATGATGTATGTAAATACAGCACTTTTATGTCTCTTAATAAGTTCTTCAATGGCAGACTCGTTACCTTTAAGGTAAGCTTGTACCAATTGTTTTTCTGTGAAGTTTGATAATTGCATAATATCTCTCCTTTTTCTTTGGTTAATAATTAACTCTTATTGAAAAGTGTTTCAAAAAAGTTTTTATAAAAAAGAGTAGATATTACTTATAGGCGATATATTTTTATTTACAAGTTTCCTTAACGGAAATAATTTAATAAAGTTACAAGGGTTACGAAATTACCATTTTATTTTAAAAATCAAAAAATTATTGAGGATTATTGTTTTGATTAACATTTTTATCGTCTCCGCCTTTATATAAAACAGAAAAAATAAACAGCATTACCGTTGCTGAAATAAATATGAGGAACAAGGAGCTAAGACTCTTTCTAATAATGTGTTCCACTTCTATAATGTCCCAAATTGCTAATAGCGACATAATAGTGAAAAACACTACTAATATGGCTAATAAAATAGATATTCCTTTTCTAAACATGAAACCAAAGTTAATAATTTATTTTTAAATCATTGATTTTATTAATTTAATGAAGTTCCGCCAATGCTTCTTCAATTAAATCAAACATATTATCAATCTCATTATAATCTGCTGTACCAACAGAAAGTCTATACCATGGTGATGATGTTGATGTTCCGAAAGCATAAAAAGGCACAATAGCAATATGAGCTTTATTTAATAAATAAGCCGTAACATCTGCAATGTTTTCCAAAACATGACCATTTGCAGTAGTTTTACCAACTAAATCAAACTTAACTGTTAAATAAATTGCTGCCTGTGGTGGAATTGCATCAACATGGTAACCTTTCGCTTTTAACTTTGTCATTCCTATATAAAAAGCATCTAATCTTTTGTGGATGTTTTTCTTAAAAGCATGAAGATATTCATTCACTTCAGATTTATTAGCTAAAAAATTAGCTGTAGCTACTTGCTCTGCTTTTGGCGACCATGCTCCAACATGACTTAAAATAGCTTTCATTTTATCCATAACTTTTTGTGGACCAAAAGCCCAACCAACTCTTACTCCTGTTGCTGCAAAAGCTTTTGAAATCCCATCAATATAAATGGTATAATCTCTCATTTCTGGAAATAAAGAAACCGGATCAAAATGTTGAGTTTCTCCATAAGTTAATACCCAATATATTTGGTCGAAAAGTAAGTAAAGTGGTTTTTCATCAATTCCTCTTCTTTGGTTTTCTTCCAACACCAATTGACAAATTTCTGCCAAACCTTCTTTTGTGAAAGTAGTTCCTGTAGGATTTAAAGGAGAGCATAACGCAATCATTGTTGCCTCTTTTATATATGGTTTTAGCTCAGCAGCTGTAGGCATAAAATCATTTTCGGGTTTGGTTTCAATAATTTGTTGCTTGGCTCCCGAAAGGTGCGAATAATGATTGTTATTCCAAGATGGAACAGGAAACAATACCGTATCGTTTTTATCTATAATGGTTTGATATAAAGCGTAAATTAATGGTCTTGCTCCACCAGAAATTAAAATACTGTTTGGAGTGTAATCTAAACCTTGTCTAGTTTTTAAAAATTCTGCTACTTGAACTCTCAACTCTTCCACTCCATTGGCAGCAGGATAGTTCGTCTCATTATTAACATAGGCTTCAACAATTTCATTTTTTAAAGCTGTAGGTATAGGAAAAAGCGAAGGATTAAAATCTCCAATAGTAAGGTTATAAATTTTTTCACCTTGAGCAATTTTTGCCTTTACTTCTCCGGCTAATTTAATAATCTCTGAACCAATAAGGTTTTCAGCCATTACAGATACTTTGTTGTTCACGATATTTTGAGTTTGTTCCATAGTTTTTATAAATAAAAACGAAATTAGAAAAACAATCAGTTGAAATTCAGACAAAACTCAAAAAATAACAGGACAATTTATTAACACTATGTTAAGAACCTTATTTCTCGTAAAAACTAATTTAAATAATGTCAAAAATAATGCTCCAAGCAAAAAAATGTTGATACTTTCGCACTCATAATTAATATGAATTTCTAAACCATGCCAACTCAAGAAATATACGACATTACCATAGTAGGTGGAGGAATTGTTGGAGCCGCAACTGCTTATAAAATTCAATTAAAATACCCTTCGCTTAAAGTTTTATTAATAGAAAAAGAAGCCAAATTAGCTGACCATCAAACGGGAAATAATTCAGGAGTAATTCATTCCGGATTATATTACAAACCCGGTTCTGCTAAGGCAAAAACTTGTGTTGATGGAAGAAAGCAATTAGTAGCTTTTGCTCAAAAATACAATATCAGCCATGATGTTTGCGGAAAAGTAGTGGTTGCTGTTGATGAAAGTGAGTTAGATTATATGGATAAAATTTTTGAAAATGGATTAGCCAATAATACTGAAGGAATAGAAAAAATAGATGCCAAAAAACTGAAAGAAATTGAACCTCATGTAAAAGGAATAGCCGGAATTTGGGTGCCTTGTACCGGGATTATTGATTTTAGAGCTGCTACTGAAAAAATGGCTGAATTAGTTACTGAAATTCAACCCAAAAGTAAAATTGTGTTGGGCGAAGAAGTGCTTTCTTATAATAAAAATGATGCTACTACTAAGGTAAATACTTCAAAAAATAGCTACATCACTAAAAATATGATTTTTTGCGGTGGCTTACAAGCCGACAGGTTGGCTAAAAAAGACGGTGTTGATTTAAAAGAAAAAGTAGTTGGTTTTAGAGGTGATTATTACGAACTTACAGAGCAAGCTAAACATAAAGTAAAAAACTTAATCTACCCTATTCCTAATCCTAAATTTCCATTTTTGGGAGTACACTTTACCAGAATGGTAACTGGAGATATTGAATGTGGTCCAAATGCTGTTATGACTTTTAAGCGAGAAGGCTACGGAAAAACAGATTTTAGTTTAAGAGATACATGGGATGCCTTAACCTACTGTGGAACATGGAGGTTATTATTCAAGAACCCAATGTTTGCACTTGATGAATACCGAAGAGCTTTTTCTAAAAAGTTATTTTTAAAAACCTTGCAACGTATGATTCCATCTCTTACAATGGATGATATAAAACCTGGAAGAGCAGGTGTTAGGGCTATGTTACTAAGTCAGGATGGTGATACTAGAGATGATTTTAGAATTGAATACAAAAATAAAAGCATACACGTTTTAAACGCCCCTTCTCCAGCTGCAACAGCTTGTTTATCAATTGGGGATGAAATTTGCAATATGGCAACAACACATTTTAAACTCTCATAAACAATGGAAAACTTAGGTATTAATGCAACCGAATTTATCGGTTATTTGGCTTCTTTTTTAGTGCTTTTCTCTTTCTTAATGAAAAAAATGAGAAGTCTTAGAATTATTAACACACTTGGTTGCACCCTGTTTGTTGCTTATGGCTTTTTATTAGGTTTTTCATGGCCAATTATTATTACCAATGTAGCTATCATCATTATCAACATTTATTATTTGAGTAAGAAAGAATTAGTTTAATTATCTTATTTAGTATAAAAACTTAACAATACATTATTTTAACTCCATCTATTTTTCTTAAAAAAAAATTATACTTTTATAACATTGATTTTGAACACTAAATGTTATGGAAATAATCAACTCTGTTTTTTCATGGTTTATAAAAAAACGTATCCATCAAATGGAGTTGTTTATGAAATATCCTATCAATGTACAACATGAATTACTTTCTAGATTATTAATTGATGCTAAAAATACAGAATGGGGGAAACAACACGATTACAAAAACATCAATAATTATCAAAATTATATTAATAATGTTCCGCTTCAATCTTATGAAGATATAGAACCTCTTGTTTCTAGAATTAAAAATGGTGAACAAAATGTTTTATGGCCCTCAGAAATTAAATGGTTTGCAAAGTCATCTGGCACATCTACAGGTAAAAGTAAATTTATCCCCGTTAGTAAAGAATCACTAGAAAACTGCCACTATAAAGGAGGAAAAGATTTATTAGCTATATATCATCACAATCATCCAAATTCAAAACTAATTTTAGGAAAAACATTAGTAGTTGGAGGGAGCAGTAAACTGAATAAATTTAATGGTGATTCATATTTTGGCGATTTATCTGCCATCATCATGAAAAATTTTCCATTTTGGGTAGAAATTAGAAGAGTTCCAGAACTAGCCATTGCTCTAATGGAAGAATGGGAAGAAAAGATTGAGAAAATGGCAATCAGTACTTCTAAAGAAGATGTTTCCAATATTTCTGGCGTTCCATCTTGGACATTAATCTTATTAAAAAAGATATTGGAGCTTAATAAAACCGATAATTTATTAGATGTATGGCCTAATTTAGAATTGTATATGCATGGTGGAATAAATTTTTCTCCATACCAAGCTCAATTCGAAAAAATTATTCCTTCTAAATACATGAATTATTATGAAAGTTATAATGCTTCGGAAGGCTATTTTGGCATTCAAGATCAAGTTAAGGTTAAAGAAATGCTGTTGATGTTAGATTATGGTATTTTTTATGAATTTATTCCTATCGAAAATAGTGAGGAAAGTAACCCTAAAACGTATCCTTTAGAACAAGTTGAATTAAACAAAATTTACGAAATGGTAATTAGTACCAATGCTGGCTTGTGGCGTTATAGATTAGGAGATACAGTTCAGTTTACATCTATAGCCCCCTTTAGAATTAAAGTAGCAGGAAGAACAAAACACTTTATAAATGCTTTTGGCGAAGAATTGATGATACATAATGCAGAAAAAGCCATTGCTGTTGCTTGCGAAAAAACTGATACCATAATAAACGAATTTACTGCTGCTCCTGTTTATTTTGAATCTAAAAAATCAGGAAAACACCAGTGGTTAATAGAATTTGAAAAAACTCCTGATAACTTAAGCCACTTTACTGCTATTTTAGATGAAGAACTTAAAAATCTAAATTCTGATTATGAAGCCAAACGACATAAAGACATAATTTTATCTCCACCTGAGCTCATTCCTATTGCCAAAGGAACTTTTCACCAATGGTTAAAATCTAAAAATAAACTAGGTGGTCAACATAAAATACCTCGCTTATCTAATAACCGAAATTTTGTAGAAGAAATTCTACAATTACTACCAATAAGTCATTAGTTACATTCGTTTTTATATTCCAAAAAATGGTATAATTTTAGAGCTTCTTAAACATTCAACTCATACAAATATTATGAACAAACAAATAACAATACTTATCGTACTAACATTCTCAACGCTTGTATTGTTTAGTCAACCTAAAAAACTTCCTCTAAAAGGAGCAACTTTTACAACCGACCAATTTGGAAATTATTACGATGTTAATGATGTTGAAATAAAGAAATTTAATCTAAAAGGGGAGCTTCAATACACCTATAGTAACAATTTACTAGGGAAAATTTCTAACATTGATGCTAGTAACCCATTAAAAATCATTGTCTATTTCAGAGATTTTACAAAAATATTAATTTTAGACAACACCCTCTCACCTACTTCAAACATTATAGATTTAACACAATTAAATTTAGAAGAAACTTCCTTAGTTTGTCGTTCTTATAACAACGGCATGTGGTATTACAATCCATTAAGATTTGAACTGATTAGAAAAAATCAAGATTTAACCACTTCCAACACCTCCGCTAATTTAAGCAACTTACTTAATAAAAATATCCAGCCTAATTTTTTAGTAGAACACAATAACCAAGTTTACCTAAACGACCCTAAAAATGGTATTTTAGTATTCGATAATTTTGGTACTTATATCAAAACCATCCCTATTTATGGCTTAAATACTTTTCAAGTTAAAGAAAAATTTATCATCTATATATCAGAAGATAGTTCTGTAATGACTTATGATTTTTTTACTTTAGAGATTAAAAAATATGAGCTATCTACTGAAGAACCTATAAAATCTGTTAGACTTGAGGGAAAATACATTTACCTTCAAACCAAAAAAAATGAACTTCTTATTGATAAAATCAATTAAAGAATAAAAATAGCTTATAAAAACTTCTATTTTTGTACTTTTAACCGCAATAACAGAAAATAAAATTTATGTTAATATCGATAGCAGGGAACATTGGTTCCGGTAAAACTACTTTAACAACTCAATTAGCAAAACATTATAAATGGGAACCACATTTTGAAGATGTAGATGACAACCCTTATTTGAATGATTTTTATAACGACATGCAACGTTGGTCATTTAATCTGCAAGTGTACTACATGACTAGCCGTATCAGTAAGATTCAGGAAATTAGAAAAGGTAAAAAAACAGTTATTCAAGATAGAACAACTTATGAAGATGCTTACATTTTTGCTCCCAACCTACATTCTATGGGTTTAATGACCACCAGAGATTTTGAAACTTATTTTTCACTTTTTAAACTTCAAGAAAGTTTTATCACTCCTCCTGATTTATTAATTTACTTAAGAGCTTCTGTACCTACCTTAGTAAATCAAATTCAAAAAAGAGGTAGAGATTACGAAGAAAGTATTAGGTTAGATTACCTAAAACGATTAAACGAAAGATATGAAGCATGGATTTCTACTTACGATCAGGGTAAGCTTTTAATTGTAGATGTTGATAACAATAATTTTTCTGAAAAAGCTGAAGATTTAGGAACTATCATTAATTCAATAGATGCAGAATTGCATGGATTATTTGAAAATAAATAATACTAATTATCAATATTTAAACAACATTTAATTTTTTTTAATCATGGGAAGAGCTTTTGAATTTAGAAAAGCGAGAAAGTTTAAAAGATGGGGACAAATGGCCCGTACTTTTTCTAGAATTGGTAAAGACATTGTAATTGCTATTAAAGATGGTGGTCCCGACCCGGAATCTAACTCTAGATTAAGAGCTGTTATCCAAAATGCTAAAGCAGCCAACATGCCTAAAGAAAACGTTGAAAGAGCTATAAAAAAAGCCACTTCAAAAGACGTTTCTGATTATAAAGAAGTAATATTAGAAGGGTATGGCCCACACGGAATTGCTGTACTGGTAGAAACTGCTACAGACAACAACAACAGAACAGTTGCTAATATTAGAAGTTATTTTAATAAATGTGATGGAAGCCTAGGTGTTTCGGGATCTGTAATTTTTATGTTCGACCATACCTGCAACTTTAGAGTAGAAAAATCAGGGCTTGATGTGGAAGAACTTGAACTAGAACTAATAGATTATGGTGCTGAAGAAGTTTTTGAGGATGAAGATGGTATAATTATATATGCTCCTTTTGAGAATTTTGGTTCCATCCAAAAGTATTTTGAAGAAAAAAACATAGAAATTTTATCCTCTGGATTTGAACGAATTCCACAGGTTACAAAAAAATTAACTCCTGAACAAAAGGTAGATATAGAAAAATTACTCGAAAAAATTGAAGAAGACGATGATGTACAAAATGTATATCATACCATGGATGAATCTGAAGATTGATAATTTGATTAAAGATTTCGTACCTTTGCATTTCAATTTATTACAATAATACATGCATACTGAAGGAGTAAAGTTTAACCCAAACAATCAATCAGAATTTATTAGAGAATTAAGAAAGAGAGTAAACCTCTATTTTAAATCAAATAATATTTCAAGATTTGGAAATAGCAACATGGTTATTAAAACCATTTTTATGTTGCTATTATATTTAGTACCTTATTTTTTAGTAGTTTTTAATATTTTTGATAATAACCTAGTAGTATTACTGCTTTGGGTTATTATGGGAACAGGAATGGCTGGCATAGGTTTGTCCATTATGCACGATGCCAATCATGATGTATATTCAAAAAACAAAAAAACTAACAAATCACTTGGCTATTTAATCAACTTAGTTGGCGGAAGTTATATTAATTGGAGAATTCAACACAATGTGCTACACCATTCATTTACTAACATTCATAACCATGATGAAGACTTAGATTCAGGTGGATTAATGCGATTTTCAGAACATCAGAAAAAATATAAAGCCCATCGTTTTCAAAAATATTATGCTTGGTTTTTATATGGTTTATTAACCGTTTCTTGGTCCTTAAAAAAAGATTTTATTCAACTGAGAAGATACCATAAAATGGATTTGTTAAAAACACAAGGAATAACTTACCAAAAAGCATATATTAATTTAGTTATTGTTAAAGCACTTTATTTCTTACAAATATTAGTTATTCCTTTAATCTTTGCCAACCAACAATGGTGGTTAACACTTCTTTTCTACTTTGTAATGCACTATGTTTGCGGATTAATATTATCTACCATTTTTCAAGCAGCCCACGTTGTAAACGAAACCTCTTTTCCACTACCCGATGATAGTGGAAATATTGAAAACAATTGGGCAGTACATCAATTACACACTACTGCTAACTTTGCCGAAAACAATAGAATTTTATCATGGTATGTTGGTGGATTAAACTTCCAAATAGAACATCACTTGTTTCCAAATATTTGTCATGTACACTACAGAAAAATCTCAAAAATAGTCAGAGAAACTGCTCAAGAATTTCAATTACCTTATTATTCCAATCCAACTTTTTTCGGGGCATTAAAAAGCCATTACCAATTATTAGCAAAGTTAGGAACACAATAAAAGAAGTAATATTTTATTTCATTTAGCTAAACTATCCTCTTATATTTGGTGTTTTTATTTTTTTTAAGCAACTTTTAAAGAATTTAAGTAGTCTTTATTGTTGTATAATTCAAAAACCTAATATGATATTAAAAAATCTAATAATACTTATTCTATTTTCTTTTACAGTAGCTGTTTCTTTTGCTCAAAGAGGAAAAGATGGAGCTAAAATTGTTTCCACAACAGAAGTAGTAAATGCTTATACTATGCTTACTGCTGATGCTAATGCTGGAGCTACAAGTATAACTGTTACTAACAGTGCTTTGTCAACCAACTTTAGTAACCCTCTTGCTCAAGGCGATTTAATAATGATTTATCAAGTTCAAGGTGCTTCTGTTGAAGATACTATTGCTAGTCCAAATATTAATTCATCAAAGTTTTATACCACTTGGGGAAGGATTACAAATTATAATAATGCAGGAAATTATGAATTAGTTCAAGTTGCCAGTGTACCAAATACAACAACCATCAATTTAGATTGTCCATTGTCTTTAAGTTATACCGCTAGTGATAGGGTTTTAATAATTAGAGTACCTAGATATACTACCCTTACTATTAATAATGGGGGAAACTTAACAGCAACTGCTTGGAATGCTACTAGTGGAGGTGTTTTAGCTGTAGAAGTTTTGGGTCAAACCACTATAAATGCTGGAGGTAAAATTGATGTTACCGGATTAGGGTTTAGAGGTGGAACCGCATTAACAACTAGTTTTTCAACAGTTTATGGAGGACTACGATATGCTGATGCTAACCAAGCTGAAGGAGCCGAAAAAGGTGAAGGAATTGCAGGAGATCAAAGTATTTATGCTACTTTTAATGCAGGAGGTGCCGGTTATTGCAGAGGAGCAGCAGCCAATGCTGGTGGTGGCGGAAATGCCCATAATGCAGGCGGAGGTGGTGGTGCTAACGCTGGTAACATAAACAACTGGAATGATGGTGTTGGAAACCCTGATATCAGCAGTGCCAACTATATTACTGCTTGGAACTTAGAACCAATTTTATCTTCAACAACAACATCTTCTGGAGGAGGGAGAGGTGGATACTCTATTTTAAGAAATGATAGAAATGAATTAACTGAGGCTCCAGGTAACACAAATTGGGGCGGTGATAACAGACGAATAGCAGGTGGGCTTGGTGGAAGACCATTAGATTACTCTACCGGAAAAATCTTTATGGGTGGCGGAGGCGGTGCCGGAGATGGGGATAACGCCTATGCAACAGATGGTGGTAATGGTGGAGGAATTATTTTCTTATCTACTTATGACGATATAACAGGTGGTGGAAAAATTATAGCTCATGGAGCTAATGGTGTGGATATTAATCCGGGAACAGCTGGTTTTGGGCAACTTGCCGGAGGAGATGCTCCTGGAGGAGCAGGTGGTGGCGGTGCCATCATCTTAAAAACTACTGGAAATGTAGCCATTACAGACAGTATTGCCGCTAATGGTGGTAATGGTGGTAATCAAACTTTAGTTGCTGGTTTATTTGCTAGTATTGATGAAGGAGAAGGACCTGGTGGTGGTGGTGGTGGTGGCTATATTGCTATTTCAGCAGGGACGCCTAACCGATTTGCTAATGGAGGAATGAATGGTGTGACTAACTCTCCTTTTGTCTCTCAATTTCCTCCTAATGGTGCTACTATGGGTGGTGTTGGTTTACCAAACGAAACCATTAATAGTTTTGATATTCTTGTAAATAACGATTCTACTTGTAGTAATTCAACTGCCACATTAACTGCTTCATTAATTGGAACACCTCCAAGTGGAACAACCATAGAATGGTTTGATGCTCAATTTAACGGAAATTTAGTTAACACAGGAACTAGCTTTACTACTCCTGTATTAACTGCTAACACAACTTATTGGGTAAAAGCTTGTCCTGCACCCTATTTAATTCCCATAACAGCTTATGTTGTTCCTTGTAATTTCCCTGTTGCTAGTTTTAGTGCTTCAGATTCTACTATTTGTATAAATGAATGTATTAGCTTTACTGATTTAAGCACAGGAACACCTACAAGTTGGTCGTGGTACTTTTTTGGTTCTTCTACTCCTACTTCATCACAACAAAATCCAACTAATATTTGTTATCCAACTGCAGGAACTTTTGATGTGGCTCTTGTAGTAAGTAATACTAATGGTACTGATTCTGTCTTTATGAGTAACTTTATTACGGTTAACCCTCTTCCTACAGTAGTTGCAAATAACGACACTACTATTTGTAATGGTAGCTCTGCTACTATTTCTGCTTCGGGGGCTAGTACTTACTCTTGGGATAATGGTTTAGGTGCCGGACAATCACATACCGTTAACCCAACAACTACTACCACTTATGTGGTTACTGGTACAGAT
>JAPHUD010000043.1 GCA_026196775.1 Flavobacteriales bacterium | reverse complement strand
GCTTTTTTGAATGCCGCTTCCACCTGTATTATCAGCATCGGTAAAGTTGGCGGTAAAGTTACTTGTTACCCAACCTGTTGGGGCTGAAACTGATGTAGTGGGTGGAATTATATCAGGAGAAACAGCATTCCAACTAATGCTATACCCCGGTGCTGTTGTAGCACAATCAGAACGAAACTCGATTAACACTGCACTTCCGTTTACAGTAAAAGTTGAAGGAATAGATGTCCCTGTATATTCTCCTATTTTTGGCGAAAACACACTAGTTCCATTATAAATATAAAGGTAATCCCACGTGTTTTCAACATCAAACTGATTAATGGTAAGGTTAATTTGGTTAGTACCAGTCGGCTGAATTAATTGCAAAGTACGTTCATCATTAGTATAATTTCCTGTTGCTCCGCCTAAATCGGTAATTGTTCCAGAAGATGCTGTATAATTAGTAACTGTTGTAGTATTATTTAAATGTTTGTAGTAATAATCCCAATCCCAATTTTGACCCGGATCAGTATGAGACTGATTAGGGTAATGTTGATGTCCTTTAATTTTCACACAACTTCCTGGAATTCCTGCAACGTTGTATCTTGTAAATCTTGACCAAGGAAAATAAGCTGTTCTCAACGCACTAATTCCATAACCACTTTGAGTAATATCTTTGGCTAAAGCTGCAGAAGATTGGTACATTGCAGCAGTGTACCATGTAGAATCGTTTACCCATCCTTCGTGTTCAAAACCAATAGTATAAGGATTTTCTGATCCTACATGCCAAGCTTTGTTAGCTTCTAAAACCACTTGAGTAATTTGTCCGTCTGAAGAACGTAACACATAATGATAAGAAACATTAGAAGAACAGTTATTCGCCCAAGAAATAGCTCCAGCATAACTTCCTTGAATGGTATGAATGGTTACAGCAGAAACAGCTACTCCATTTCTGGAACTATAATTACATGATGTTAGGTTAGTAAGTGCTGGTGGATAATCAGGTGATTTATTACCTACGCTGGAAGTTTGATAAGCATTTCCATTGGCATCTGTTACGGTTTCATCCGTAACTTTTACATACTTAGCACTTAAAATTCTTAAATTTTCTTTGCCAAAAATTTTCTCCAAACTAAAGTTATGTTGTGGAAAACCATACTGAGCTTGTGCTGCTTTATCATTTAAGAAACTATATACCGAATATAAATGCGAGTTTAAGGCAAAATCTTGTTGTAACCCATTATAAGGCAATTCACTAAGTGTAGCTAAAATAGAAACATGATTTTCAACATTACTTTTATTGCCGCTTACTTGCTGTAATAAGGCATTATAAGCTGCTGCAAAAGCAAGTATATTTTGTTGTGGATTATCTATTATTTGCTGAACACTTATTCCTGATAATTGAGCAACATAATTCAGGTTATTTTTAAAATAACCTTCACCATCTAATGTTAAGCCCATCACACCATAAACCAATGGTAATCCAGCACAACCTTTATGTTCATTTTCTATATGACGAAAACGAGTCATGGTAAACGAAACTGCTTCCAACATTCCTTTTGGAACTTGTGGATATTGTTGGTACGCTACATCGAATGCATTTTGATGAGGGTTAGTTGGTAAGCTTTGCTGTTGTGCAAATGAGGAATTAAAAAGGCTAATGCTTAGTACAAGTAAAAATAATTTGTTCATGTTTTTAAAAAGTTGTTTGAGTATCAGGGGCAAATATCACTAAAAAAATAGTGCTTTCAAAAATTATTTTATTCCCTGGTACTCAAACAATCTGAACTACCTCATTAAGGTAATAGAGCCTTTCTTAATAATACCTTTTACATCTACAATATAGAAATAGGTACCATCAGGAACTTCTTCACCAGCAGTAGTCCTTCCATCCCAACCAATATTTTGTCCTTTAGATTCAAACATTTTCATTCCCCAACGGTTAAAGATTTCAATGTTAGTACATGCACTAATCGCTTCGGGTAAATCTAATTTAAATTCGTCATTATGTCCATCTCTATTAGGTGTCAATACACTTGGTGGTGTTAAATTAAATTGTTCTTCAAAACTTAATGATGAAATATTAAATGAAGCTGTATCTAAACAACCATTGGTACTATACGCATTTAAAATAGTAGTAAACGAAGCTCCATAAGAAAATATATAAGTTGGATGCGTTTCATTCGACTGACTACCATCTCCAAATAACCATAAATAGCTATCTGCTCCCGTACTGGTATTATCAAATACAGCTAATATTCCATCGCAAGCAGGTGTTGTTTCTACTGTAAAAGCAGCATTTGGTTTATCTTCGGCAGTAACCGTAATTTGTGTTGTGTCAATACAGCTATTGGTATCCTGAACAGTAACTGTATAAGTAATGGTTACCGTAGTTGATGTATATGGATTAGAAATATTAGGATTTGACAAATCAGTTGGAGGCGTCCATGTGTAAGTTGCTCCCGGTGGACCATAAGCTGTTAATTGAATGCTATCGCCAACACAAAGAACTGTATCCGTTAAATTAGGTATAGCAAATACGCTTACTACCACAGAGTCAGAGTTACTACATGTGTTTCCATCTGTGCCTGTTACATAATAGGTAGTGGTAACTGGAGGGAAAACAAACGGATTAGCAATAGTATTGTTAGTGATATTGGTATTTGGCGTCCATACATAACTTGTTCCTCCTGTAGCATTTAATTGAACTGAGTCTCCATTACAAATATAAACCGTATCGGTTAATCCGGCACTAATTGTAGGCAACGGATTTACGGTTACCACAATAGTATCTGTTCCCTCACAAGCATTGGTATCTGTACCCATCACAATATAAGTAGTGGTAACAGTTGGAAAAGCTAACGGATTTGCAATAGTGGTATCCGACAAGCCTGCACTTGGTGTCCATAGATATCCATTTCCTCCTGAAGCTTGCAATTGAGCAGTATCTCCTATACAAATAGCTACATCAGTACCTGCATTTATAGTTGGTAAGGCATTAATGGTAATGGTAACAGAATCAACATTTGAACATCCGTTCGTATCAACACCTGTAACTTGGTAAGTAGTAGTGGTAATAGGTGATGCTATTGGATTCGGAATGTTAGCATTATTTAATGTTGCAGCAGGAACCCATGTATAAGCACTTCCACCCGTAGCATTTAACTGAACTGAAACTCCCGAACAAACTGCTGTATCGCTAAAGGCTGTTATGGTTGGTAAAGCATTTACATTTACTACTACTGTATCTGTATTTGAGCAGCTATTGGTATCTGTTCCTGTTACAACATAAGAAGTAGTAACAGTTGGAAATGCCAACGGATTAGCAATAGTAGTATCCGATAAACCTGCACTTGGCGTCCATAGATAGCTCGAAGCTCCTGTAGCTTGTAATTGAGCAGTATCTCCATCACATATTGACACATCATTTCCTGCATTTATGGTTGGCAATGGATTTACAGTAACTAAAACAGTATCACTGTTATTACATCCATTTGTGTCTAAAACATTAACGATGTAAGAAGTTGTTGCTGTTGGAAAAGCCAACGGATTGAAAATAGTA
The DNA here is from genome assembly GCA_026196775.1 of Flavobacteriales bacterium. Classification (GTDB taxonomy): domain Bacteria; phylum Bacteroidota; class Bacteroidia; order Flavobacteriales_E; family Vicingaceae; genus BRH-c54. Next base: position 811 of record JAPHUD010000043.1, on the reverse strand, counting down.
GAGTCCGAAAGTGAATTGCCCGGTGACCATACATAACTAGCTCCTCCACTAGCACTCAATTGAACAGTATCTCCAAAACACATACTCAAATCATTTCCTGCACTAATGTTAGATATTGGATGTACCGTAATCGTTATTGAATCAGTTGTGGAACAAGTATCGTTAGTAGCGGTAACATAATATGTAGTAGTAACTGTTGGGAAAGCTATTGGGTTTGCTGAAGTAGCATTATTTAAAGACGCAGCAGGCGACCAACTAAATGATGTGCCTGGAACTGAGGTTGGATTTCCTCCTAACTGAACAGAATCTCCAACACAAATAGTAGTATCGTTTGCTAAACTAATAGGTACAGTATCGTTTGCTGTAACTACAACGCTATCTGTATTAGAACATCCATTAATATCCGTTCCTGTTACTACATACGTAATAGTATTCGCAGGAGCTGCCATAGGGTTTGAAATATTAGGATTACTTAATCCCGAAGTTGGCGACCAAGTATAGCTCGTTCCTCCATTTGCAAAAATTTGAGCACTATCTCCTAAACATACCCAAACATCTGGGCTTGCAGTAATTGTAGGTAGAGGGTTTATACTAACTGTTACTGTGTCTGTATTAACACAGCTATTAGCATCTGTTCCTGTAACCACGTAAGTTGTTTGAGAAGTAACGCAAGCTGTTGGATTAGCAATAGTACTATCTGATAAACCTGTACTTGGTGACCAACTATAACTTGTTCCTCCTGTTGCATTCAACTGCGCACATGCTCCATCACATATCGTAGTATCATTACTTGCTGTTATCGTTGGAAGTG
>JAPHUD010000018.1 GCA_026196775.1 Flavobacteriales bacterium | reverse complement strand
TTCACCATTTCCATTAAAAGTAATTGTATTGGTAGCACTTGCTCCAATAACAGGGGTAATAGTTACTTGTTCATTATAAGGACCTGAACCTGTTAACACATTAAAAATAACTGGTGCAGAAATACCACAAGACAATGCATTTACCGCATCTGTAAAGGTAGCATAATTTCCTGTTGCACCAATAGTATAGGTACCTGCTAATTGTGCAGCACAAGCTGTAGTAAAAGTATAAGGACCAACCCAAGCAGTAGTTCCGTTAACACCACAATCAGCTCTTACATAAAAGTCGTAAGAAGTTTGAGCTGTTAATCCTGTTAAATTGTGAGGATTAGTAGTTGTTCCTAATATGGTTGGTGTTCCTGTTGGAGTAAATCCTGTTGTACCCCACTCTATATCCCAAGTAGTTGCTGTGCCATTTTCTGTCCAAGCTAAATCAGCTGAAGTTGCAGTTAAGTTCATAGCTGTTAAAGCTGTTGGGTCTGGACATAAAATTTGTGTAACTGTAAAGTCAGTTACATCAAAATCTAAATCATTTGGAGTTCCCCATTGTCCAACAGCAATATATACAGTATTTCCAGCAGAAATAGTAGCAGAAACTGTTCTAGAAACATTTGCTGTAGATGAACCATCTGCATCCAACTCAGTTGAGAAAGTTGTTCCAGTACAATCATCAAATATTCCTATTCCATTCCAACCATTTCTAGTAAAAATAGTCATCGAAATATTTTCAGCAGTAGCACCTGCTGTATACTCAAATAAATACACATCATCATCCCAGTAAGAAGCATTAATAGATGTACCTGTTGGGTTTGTATTCCAATCTTCAGCACCTCCTGAACCAGGAGTAGTTATACCCATTTGGGTATATCCATTTGAAATCACAACACCAGTACCACAACCAAATTGTGCATAAGCATTGTAATTTATCATAAAAGTAAAGAAGCTAAATAGCGTAAATACTTTTAAAAAATTTTTGTAGCGATTTTTCATAAATATAGTTTTTAATTAATATTCGATTTATTAATAATTCTAGATGAAGAATTATATTGTCAAAATTACTCTATATATAACCAAAATAAGCACTTGTTGACCATTTCTGTACTAATAGTTATTAACAGTTTGTTGATAAAATGTTAAATAATTCAACTAATCGCTTTATAATTAAAAAGATGTACTTTTGCTTTGATGCAACCTAAAATTTCTATCATAACCGTTTGTTACAATAGTGAAAAAACTATTGAAGATACTATTCAATCAGTAATTAATCAAACTTATGAAAACATAGAATATATTGTTATTGATGGTAAATCTTCTGACTCAACACTTTCCATAATAAATAAACACAAAAACAACATTTCACTTATTATTTCTGAAAAAGACAAGGGTATTTATGATGCCATCAACAAAGGAATTGATTTGGCTACTGGTGAAATTATAGGAAATTTAAATTCTGATGATTATTATACTGACAATAATGTGATTGAAGATGTAGTAAATCAACTCCAACAGACAAATGCTGACGGACTTTACGCTGACTTACATTATGTTGACAACGAAAATACCGACAAAATCACTCGTCTTTGGAAATCCAATGAATATAAAAAAGGCATGTTTTTAAAAGGATGGATGCCACCTCACCCTACATTTTTTGTCAAAAAAGAAGTTTACCAACAATACGGCAAATTCAATCTTGATTTTACCTCTGCAGCCGATTACGAATTGATGCTTCGTTTTATTCATAAACACAAAATTTCATTAACTTATTTACCAAGAGTAATTGTTAAAATGCGTGTTGGAGGTGTTAGTAATGCTAGTCTTAAAAATCGTATTAGAGCTAACCGAGAAGATAAAAAAGCTTGGTTAGTAAATGGCTTAAAACCACATCCGTTTACTTTAATTCTAAAGCCTATCTCTAAACTAGGTCAGTTTTTAAAAAAGTAAAAATACTATTAAACATGATGGTATTTTTCTCCATTAATAATGGTAAAAGCCCTGTACAATTGCTCTACAAAAAACAACCTTACCATTTGGTGTGAAAAAGTAAGTTTAGATAAGGCAATTTTAGCACTTGCACGTTGATACATGCCTTCTGAAAAACCATAAGGCCCGCCAATTACAAAGACTACATTAGTACCCGCATTTAGTGCTTTTTGCATAAAGTTTGAAAATCCTACAGAATTAAATTCTTTTCCATTTTCATCTAATAAAATGACTACTTCATTAGTAGTAATTTTTTCTAAAATAGCCTTGCCTTCTAATTCTTTTTGGACTTCAACATTACTTTTTTTACCCAATTTTACATCATTAACAATAATAAATTCAAACTGAATATAATGCTTTAACCTCCCTAAGTACCTATCTATACCTTCTTTTAAATAAGTCTCGTCTGTTTTGCCTATTGCAATTAATCTAATCTTCATGAGGCTAAATTAAAAAATTAATTTACATTTGTTTCTATAAAATATAGCTATGGCTTAATGGCTTAGTTTTTGCTGACTTTTGAAAAACAAAAACACATGAAACAACTAATGAAAAAATCACTACTCATTATCACTTTATTTGTTGCTCTTACAGCATTTGTAAACCCTATTATCAACGAAAATATTGCAAAAGCCTTAAAAAATGGCAATGCTGCTGCTATAGCAAGTTTTTTTAACAATACGGTTGATTTAACCCTCCCTAAAAATGAAGGTGTTTTCAGCAAAGCTCAAGCTGAAATTATTCTTAAAAACTTCTTTACCGCCAATAAACCCACCGACTTTAAAGTAGTTCATGATGGCGAATCTAAAAACAACACTCTCTACTCTATTGGTAATTTAATTACGGCTAACGGTGTTTTTAGAACTTATATTCTTTATCAAGAAAATGGAAGTAATATTGTAATTCTTGAATTAAGAATTGAATCTGACGAATAAAAAAATCAAAACAGTTTACCTTAATGGATATTAATAATTTAATTGAAATGGCTATTGCCGAAGATGTTGGCAGTGGCGACCATACTTCTTTATCTTGTATTCCTGCCAATGCTATTGGGAAAGCTCAACTTTTAGTAAAAGAAAAAGGCGTATTAGCAGGAATGGAAGTGGCTAATATGGTTTTCCAACGTATTGATAAAAATTTAATTTTTAATCCTTTATTAAAAGATGGAGATTTTATTACTCAAGGAGATATCGCTTTTACTATTGAAGGTAGCAATCAGTCTATTTTAAAAGCTGAGCGTATTGTCTTAAACTTTATGCAACGCATGAGTGGTATTGCCACTAAAACCAACCATTACATACAACTGATTGAAGGTTTTAATACCAAAGTATTAGATACCAGAAAAACCACTCCTGGCTTACGTTTAATCGAAAAAATGGCAGTAAAAATTGGTGGTGGACAAAATCACCGTATGGGTTTGTACGATATGATTATGATTAAAGATAACCACATTGATTTTGCAGGTGGAATTGCAGCGGCTATTAACAAAACCAATGCTTATTTAAAAGAAAACAGCTTAGACTTAAAAATAGAAATTGAAGCTCGTAATTTAACCGAATTAGATGAAATCTTAGCCGTAGGCAATGTGGATATTATTATGTTGGATAATTTCTCTTTTGAAGACATGCGAACTGCTGTAAAAAAGATTAACGGAAAATATAAAACGGAAGCTTCAGGCGGTATTAACGAAACTACTATTAGAGCATATGCTGCTTGTGGAGTAGATTTCATCTCTGTAGGAGCATTAACTCACCAAATTAATAGTTTAGATTTGAGTTTGAAGGCAATTTAATTTGTTAGTTCGTTAATCGCCAACCAGCTCATTAATCCAATACTTATTTCTATAGCAGCTTCATCAATATTAAAAGTTGGTGTATGCAGACCAGAATTGGGTTTATCTTTGAAAGCAGTACCTAAACGATAAAAACAAGCAGGCATTTCTTGCGAATAATAAGCAAAATCTTCGGCTGTCATTCTTACATCTAAATCCACCACATTATCTTTTCCTAAAAAAAGTTCGGCAGCTTCTTGTGCTTTTGTGGTAAGTTCCTCATTATTTACCAAAAAAGGATAACCTTTTCTAATTTCTACTTCACACTTCCCTCCCATTGCTATTGCTGTTTGTTCAGCTATGGAAGTTATTTTTTCATGAGCAACTTTTCTCCACTCTTCATCCATGGTTCTAAAAGTTCCTTCTATATAAACTTTGTCGGGAATTACATTGGTAGCTCCGTTGGCTTGAATTTTCCCAAAAGAAAGCACAGAAGGCGTAATTGGATTTGCTCCTCTGCTTACTACTTGCTGAAGCGCAACAAGTGTTTGAGCAGCAATCATTATCGGGTCTATATTTAAATGAGGTAAGGCTGCATGTCCGCCTTTACCAATAACTGTTAAGTATAACTCATCGGTAGAAGCCATGTACATTCCCTTACGAAAACCAACTTTTCCGGCTGTTAATTGCGGATAAACATGTTGTCCGAAAATAGCAGTAGGACTAGGGTTTTTAAGCACGCCTGCTTTTATCATTAATGAGGCTCCTCCAGGCAATTTTTCTTCACCCGGTTGAAAAATACATTTTATTGTCCCTTCAAATTTATCGGTAAGCTCTGATAAAACTTTTATAACCCCCAACAATGAAGCAGTATGAACGTCATGTCCGCAAGCATGCATTACACCTGCATTTTCAGAACAATAATCTACTTCATTTTCTTCTTGTATGGGAAGTGCATCAATATCCCCTCTTAAGGCAATTACTTTTTTTTCAGGGTTCTTCCCTTTAATTAAAGCTACTACGCCTGTTTTCACAATTTCTTTTTGAAACTCAACTTTATATTCTGTTAATTTTTGACAAATAAATTCAGCTGTATTGTATTCATTAAATGACAGTTCTGGGTGTTGATGCAAATGTCTTCTAATGGCAATTACTTCATTTTTATATGCAGCAGCTTTTTGCTTTATTAAAGATATAATTTCATTCATTTTTTAAATATCTAAACTGAGTGAAAGATAAAAAATAGGTTTTTTGTTAGAGACTCCATTTTCTACTCCCCAAGCCCAATCTGCTCTTACAAAATAACCTAACAAAGTTGTTCTCATTCCAAAACCATAACCTGCTACTATTGGGTCTATATTTTTAAAGACAGTAACTTTTATTGGTCCATCAACAATTACCTCTTTATTAATTCTATTTTCCTTATCCCAAGGGTTTACACCATCCCAAGCACTTCCTGCATCAGCAAAACCTATTAGCTGAAAATTTTCTACAAATTTAGATCGTATTGGTCTTCTAATGAAGTATTTAAATATAGGGACTCTCAGTTCACTGTTAATTACCGCAAAATTTGACCCTCTACGAATATTTTGAGGAAAACCTCTTAAGTTAGCTGCCAATGCTTGATATCGATAGTTTTTAGTAAAATCTATATCTTCTTGATTGATAAACCTATTTTGCCCACCTAAAGGCAACCACTCATCTACACTTCCCAGGTAATAAATTAATTTTTCATTTCCGAATGAAGCACTGGAAGCTAATCTGTTTACCCAAACAATTTCTCTACTCAATTGTAATGAATGTCTTAAATCTAATCCTAGCACCTGTGTATTTCCAATTGTTCCATCACCCGTAGTATTGTTTTCAAACACTTCTTGATAATACTCTCCAAACAACTTAAACTTAGTGCCAAAATAGATATTAGGCATTTTATGTCTTGAATTATCAAAAACATAAGCCATTTTTAAAACACCTCTAAATTCATTCAAATTCCTAGCTTCAAGAGCAAATTGATCAGTAGATTTTACAATAATATTATCATTTCTAATGCTTGCAGTACCTCTAACACTTGCTACTTCGCTAAAAGGATATTTTAATGAATAATGAAGTGTGTTGGTAGCTACTCCAAAAACATTTAATCCATTAGTAGCACTAAATGTGGTTCTAGCAAAAGTATATTCTTTATCCCATCTTCTAACTAAATTCTGATAGGTCATAAAATACTCTCTTGTTCCTGAAGAAATTCTAACTCCACCATATATTTTATGGTCTTCAAACAAATCTACTGTTCCTAATTTTATCAAACCTCCAATTCCAGGTCCATTAAAAGCACCTCCTGTAAAAAGCTGATACTCGCCATTAACAAAACTATTACTTAACCTTAAAGCGGAGTTATCATTAAAAAATGACAAATTATAATTTCGTTGATTAGGCATTTTAAACTCTTCTGGTAAAGAATCAATCTCAGATTTTCGTTCGCCAATTACAATGGTGTTTTTTTGAATTGGTGTAGTTTTTTCACTCTCAAAAATATAATTTTTAATATCTACTGCTTCTTGCTCAGGATTAATAGTGTCACTAGAATACTCTACTGGTTTTAATAAAATAGAATTATCCAAATTAGGTAAGTTGCTAGGTACTTGTTCATTTTTTAATGAGTCATTTTGTAACTGTTGACTAACACTATCAATAATAGGTTCGTTGATGTCGTTTGATAATAAATGGTATTTAAAATCATCAACTAACACAGTAGTAGAAATACCTCTAGAGTTTATAAAGTGTTCTTTTATTCCTCTACTAAAAATAGTTTTTGCAGGCTTTGCATCATAAAAATGATGATAATGAATAGTAGTATCAATATGTGTAATAAAACTATCTTTTACTGCACTGAATTGAGTGTTCACTCTATTTTGTTCACCGAGGTAATATACTGCTGAATCATATCCATAAGGTAAACTTTCTGAGAATTTAGTAGATTCTGTAACTCTTGAAAGGGTTTTATCTTCCGAAAGGTAATCTAAAATCCAAACATCTCTTTTATTATAAAACAACTCTAAATTAGCTGGCTGATAACCTAAAGAATCGGTTAACCTGTTAGATGTAAAAATAATTTTTGTTGAATTTTCTATAAATTGAGGCTCTAAATCATCAAATAAATCATTGGTAATTTTTTTCTGAGAATTAGAACCTATTGTATATAAATATAAATCCGACTGGCCTTTAGCAACTCCTGAAAAAACAATTTCTCTACCATTATCATGATAATCCATTGCGGTTACTTTCTCTAAATTAAATAAGGCTTTCACTTCTAGACCACCAGAATTTATGTCGAAATAATACATTTTTAAAAAGCCTTTTTCTTCAGTTACAAAAGATAATATTTCACTTGCAGGGTGCCAAGCCAAAACAGGGTAAGAATAATCATTCACCCTATCTAATTTAAACTCTTTCTTGAAAATTTTATACTTTTTGTCATTATCCTTGTAATAAATGTAAATCTTATATTGTCCTAATTTATTAGTTACATAAGCAAAGTTATTTCCATCATTACTTACCTTAAATTGAGAATAGTCTCTTCTCTTTTTAATTTTGAACAACTCATTTTTCTCATAAAATTCTTTAGGTGTTTTATTTAAATTTTTAAATTCAGATTTGTAAAACTCCATCCATTCTTTTGTAAGGCTTTTAGTAGAAACGCCTAACACATATAAAAACCCTTTATCAACACTTTGTGTTACCCTTGTCATGTATAAAATATTTGGAATTACAGCTTCTCCGTAAGTTTCTACAATGTAGGCCCAAAGTGAATGTCCAGCAATGATAGCATCCTGATCAGATAATCGATTAAACTTTCTATATTTTCCAGACATCACACCATCTCTAACACTATTTTCGATTTCAGAATTCCAACCTTTAGAAATGTAAGATGTTAAGCCCAACTGATACCAATCAGGTAAAGTTAATAAGGTAGAGTTTTTTATTACTTGTCGCCAGTTACTACCATAAACTTGTTGATTGATAAGCACTCTAGCTATTCCTTCCTTTATCTGTATATCAAAATTTTCATGACTACCATCAAAATAGAGAAAAACTTTCTCTCCCATAATTGTGGTAATACCTCCTAACTCACCATTTTCTAAAGAAAGTCCTACATTGCTTTGCTTAAAGTGAGATTGTTTGTTATAAATGATAAACTGAATTTTATCTACTAAATTAAACTCAAAAAGCTCTTCCTGTTCGGGGATATATTTTCGAGCAACTTTGGCAGTATACTCTGCTAACTCCTTACCTCCTGTATAAAAGTAAGTTTCGTATTGTTGGTAGCGATAAAACTTCCACTCAAAATAATCATACTGAACACGGTTTTTACCAAACCCAACCTTAGTACCATTATAAAACTGAGCATCCAACTGAGTTGTAGCTAGTAAAAAGATAGTACTCAACAGTAAAATATTTTTGATGTTATTTTTGATAAGCCTGTTCAAATGTTTAGCGTAAAAATAAGACTTTTTGTAATGAATATGATACTTTTACATTTCCAAAAAATCAAAATTAACAATTATGCTTAACTTACAATCTTTTGTGTTTAACGGTTTTCAAGAAAATACCTATGTGCTTTATGATGAAACTAAAGAATGTGTAATCATAGATCCAGGGTGTTACACCGCTGCCGAACAAAATCAATTGGTAAATTTCATTCTCGAAAACGAACTAAAACCTGTTAGGTTACTCAATACACATTGTCATATCGACCATATTTTAGGTAATAATTTTATAGCTAAAAAATTTAATCTAGGATTAGAAATTCATAAAGAAGATTTACCTGTACTTTTGGCTACAACAGAATATGGACACTTATATGGTTTTACAGTTGACCCTTCTCCAGAACCATCTAGGTATATTGAAGCAGACGAAATTATTCGTTTTGGAAATACCGAACTTGAGGTTAGGTTCACTCCTGGTCATGCTCCAGGTCATGTAGTTTTTATAAATCATTTAGAAAGATTAGTGATTAATGGTGATGTGCTTTTTTATAATAGCATTGGCAGAACAGATTTGCCTGGCGGTGATTTAAATACTTTAGTAAACAGCATTAAAACGCAACTTTTCACCTTGCCAGATGATTATGTAGTTCATACTGGACATGGCCCATCAACCACTATTGGAAACGAAAAAAAATATAATCCATTTGTTGGAGAGAATGTTAGTTAATAAGTAACAAGTGTTATTAAATTGAAGAAAAACACCGACATATCAACAGAAAAAGTTGTAAAAAAGTACCACCCTAAAAAAGATAAAAGTATGACGGTTATTACAATTGTTATTGCTGGTTTTTTTATTGGAAGTATGTGGTGTGTTGCTTATTATCCTTATACTGTAATTAGTTTTTATGATTTCTCTAAAATATTTGCATTTTTAGCAGTTATTGGTTTTTTATTACCATTAAGACTCTATACTAAATGGTTTCACTTCACTAAGTACGAAGCTTTCATTTTTAATTTAATGGGCATAGCTCCTTTTATTTGTGGGAGTTTATTGCTGATAAACTATTATTTTTACACCACTAAATTTACTCACTATTATTATATTGAAGAATATTTTCTAGAAGAACAACGTACTATTGGAACTCTTGGTATCAAAGCTGAAAGAAACCTGATTACTGGAAAATATAAAATTAAAGAACTTACCTACCCCAATGAAGATGATTTTCTGCAACAAAATTATTTTTATGAAATTGAAGTTCGAGAAGGAATTTTAGGTTTTAAAACAGTAAACAGAGATCTTAATGTAGCTTTACCTGCTGAGCATTAACCTATTTATTTTAACACCAACTAAACAGTTTCTTATAGACAAAAACTTTAGAGAGAGGTCTATACTTTAAAATCGTTTATAAGTTTTATTTTATCTCATCATATTTTTTTATACATTTGAAGACTCAAATTTAAATCTAAATCAACCTTTATGAAAAAAACATTACTTTCTTTGTTAGCTATTATTGCTATTTCAACTACTATTATAGCTCAAAATTGTGCTCCAGATGGTCAATATACCGCTCCAGGAGTTTATCCAGATAGTGCAACTAATTTACCAACTGCTTACGTTGGTCAACCATATAATGAAGTGATAACAGCAGTAACTCCTGCTGATACTTGTATTGTTATTGCTTTTCCTCCTTGTACTACAGTTCCAATTGATAGTGTTATTGTCACCTCTGTTACAGGGTTACCTCCAGGCTTTACCATTGTTTCTGAAAATGAAAACGCATTGCCTTTTAAATTTTTAGGAGGAACTTCCAGTTGTATGTTAATTACTGGTAATCCTACTGTTTCAGATACAGGAAGCTATCCTATTAGTGTTAACGGAACAACTTATGCTACGGTATTTGGTCTTACACAAACTCAACCGTTTGATGTAAATTATTATTTTATTGATATTGTAGACACTACTGGATCTACAGTTAATGTTAATGAATTGGCAGAAAATAAATTTGCAATTACTCAAAACTACCCAAATCCATTTAATAATACTTCAACTATAAAGTTTAATACACCAACTGCTGAAGTTATTGAGTTAACTGTTTTTAATCTATTAGGAAAAGTAATTAAAACAGAAAAAATTAGTGCTAGCTCTGGTAAAAACACATATATACTTAATGCAAGTGATTATGAGAACGGTGTTTATTTCTACCAACTTACCTATCAAGCAGAAAAAATTACTAAACGATTTATTGTAAATAAATAAGATTAAGAGTATAAAACCATGAAGAAAATACTATTAAACCTATTACTAATCACTCCTGCTGTTGTTTCTGCAGGAGGTTTTCAGTTAAATTTACAAGGATTAAAAGCTGCTGCTATGGGAGGTGCTTTTACAGGCTTATCAAACGATGCTAGTGCAGTTTTTTATAATCCAGGAGCCATGAGTTCACTTACAGGACATCAATTTACATTTGGTGCTAATTTGGTAGACCCTCATGTTTCTGTACAAACACCTCAAGTAGCTAACACCAATCAAACCTCTCCTAGAGCTACCCCTATTCATTTTTACTATTCGGCTCAATTAAATGATAAATTTAATTTTGGCTTCTTGGTCAATAACCAGTTTGGGTCGAGTTCTTCTTATGAAGATGATTGGCAAGGCAGGTATATCATCCAAAATATTAGCCTTAGAACTTTTATGTTTCAACCCACGGTTTCTTATAAGTTACATGATAAAATAAGCATTGGTGCTGGTTTTGTTTATGCAACAGGAAGCTTCTCTACTGAAAAAGCGATACCTGTAAGTTCTTCAACAACTACTGAAGGTAAAGCAAGTTTAACAGGTAGTGGTGATGGTGTTGGTTACAACATTGGTATTTTCTCTAACTTTTTAACCTTAGAAAATGGAAGTAAAAAAACTGATTTTAATTTAGGATTAAGCTATCGTTCTGCTATGCCTATCGATTTATCTAATGGAGAGGCTGAATTTACTGATATACCGGTTGCACTTCAAGAACAATTCCCTGCAAAAACAGGCTTTACTTCTAAACTTACTCTTCCTCAAGTTTTTACCGCTGGTTTAAGTGTTCAACATCAATACAATGAAAACTTACTGTTTACTGTAATTTATGATTTCAACTGGACAGGTTGGTCTTCTTACGATACGCTAACGTTTAAATTTGATAATAAAGAAACTCCTGAATCTAAAACTGTAAAAGACTGGCAAGATGTAGTTACTCACCGTTTTGGTTTAGATATTACTTACAAAAACAAATTTAGCATTAGAGGTGGTATATACATGGATAATTCACCTATTAAAGAAGGTTTTGTTAGTCCTGAATTACCGGATATTACCCAAACTGCATACACAGGAGGTTTTGGTTATAAAATTAATGAAAAATTTTCTGTCGACTTTTCTTTCATCAGACAAAGTGCTGAACGAAGAGACTTATTATTAGCCGCTAATTTTGATGGTACTTACAGAAGAAAAGTGAATGTTTACGGATTAGCGTTAAACATTAAATTATCTGGAAAATCTAAACCCTCTACTTCAACTGCTGAATAATGAAACTTTCTAAACTTACATACATCTCTGTTGCAATTTTAACTTTTGCATCTTGCACCAAAACCGAGTTTGATCCTTATGAAGCACCCGATTCGGGAAGTGCTGATTTTTCTAACTACATATCTATAGGAAGCTCATTTACTCAGGGTTTTCAAGATGGTGGTTTACACAACGAATTTCAACAACAAGAGAACTCTTACCCAGCTATTATTGCTGCTCAAATGGGTGTTTCATTTAAACAACCATTGGTTACAGGAGCTGGTTCGGGGTATATGCACTTAGCTTTTCTTAATGAAAAAATTGAAGTGATAAAAGCTTACGATTGTCAAGAAAATGACAATCATCCGTTAGCTATTCCTTACGATCCATCTTTTCTTACTTGGACAAACCAAACTACTACTTATAATAATTTAGCCATTGGTGGTTTAAACGTTAGAAATGTTATTTCCTTTAATAGTACAGATGCTATTACCAACTATATTTTATTTGGTGGAAGCACACCTTCTGGTCAATTGGCTTGGAATTGCGTTGCCGGAGAACCTATTAGTCCTTACGGTAGGTTTTTAAATTTTGGAAGCATTAGTAATCCTGTTGATTATATTGAGCATGTGAAAAATAGTAAAGCTACTTTTTTTACTTGTTGGTTAGGTATTCACGATGTTATGGGATGGGCAAATGCCGGTGGTGATGATGTTAGTGGTTCTTCTATTCTTACTCCAGTTGCTAGTTTTAGAACAAAATATGATGCTTTGTTAGATACTTTAAAACTAACAGCTAGTGGTGGCGTTTGTGCTACGGTACATGACATTACTGAAGCACCATTTTTCAATACAGTTACTTTAGAAGTATTGGGTAAGGATATTTGGATTAAAGAAGGAGCCGATACTAACATTATAAGAAAAGCAGTAAAAGAAGACTTATTATTGCTTTCTTCTTCCTCTCTAATTAAAGAAGGAAAAGGACTAACGATGCAAGATCCATTGCCTCATCAACAAGTGTTGGATAAAGATGAAGTGATTATTGTAAAGAACTATATTAATGCTATTAATGCTGAAATTAGAGCTTCTGCTCAAGCAAGAGCTTATGCGGTATTAGATATGTATCAATTTATGAAAACCCTTAATAGCGGAAATGAATTCAATTTTGACGGAATTAACTTTACTACAGAGTTTATTAAAGGTGGTTTTTATTCTGTTGATGGTATTCATCCAAACTCTAGAGGTTATGCTATGATAGCCAATGAATATATGGAAGTGATTAATGCTTCTTATGGTGCTAATCTAAAACCTGTAGCAGTAAGTAATTACCGAGGAATTACTTTCCCTTAATTTACCAACTTCCCCCTGCTCCTCCACCACCGAAAGAACCACCTCCAAATCCGCCAAATGATCCACCACCGGAACTAAAGTTGCCGAAAGAACCACCATGACTTTTATTAGAAGCATTCATCATCATTAAAGCAGCCCAGAAGCCTAAATTGTTAGAGGCTGCATATTTTGATGCTCCTCTAGATTTTAATATCACAAAGAAAATAATAAACAACAATACAAAAACAAATGGAGCCCACCCTGCTGAGTTTTTCTTGGTATATTCATCCGCTGAGAATTCTCCTGAAGTAATAGACATTACTGTATTTACTCCAGCAATAATTCCCCAACTATATTTTTTTTCTTTAAAGTAAGGAATCATTTCGTTCTCTACTATTCTTTTAGCAATAGCATCAGGTAAAACTCCTTCTAAGCCATATCCGGGAGCTATAAAGGTTTCTCCAATACCATCAATTTCTTTGGGCTTTATCATTATTACTATACCATTGTTCTTTCCTTTTTGACCTACTTTCCATCTTTCACCCAAGGTATAAGTAAACTCTGCTTTATCGTAGCCACATAAATCGGTAACAGTAACAACCAAAATTTGAGTAGAAGTAGTATCATTAAAAGCGATTAGAGTTTTACGTAAATGAGCTTCAGATTCGGCATCAATAATATTAGCATAATCTTGCACCAAGTCTTGTTTTGCCGGTCGATCTAACAAGCATTTCTCCTCTTTGGCTGCAAAAGCAGAAAATGAAAATAGAAATAGAAATATGTAGAATAGTTGTTTCATTATTGGCCTCCAAAAGAAATTTCATCACTCAATTCATTTTCATCATTGTGTTTATCGTGCGGATAGTGTTTTTTCAACTGCTCTCCTGCCAAAATAATCCCTTGCGATAAGCCTTCAGTAAATTTACCTTCTTTAAAATTGGAGATCATTACATCTTTAATTTCATCCCAAAATCCTTTTGGCACTTTTAAATTAATGCCTGCATCACCCAAAATAGCTAGTTTTCTATCTTCTACTGCTAAATAAATGAGTACTCCGTTGCGTAATGCTGTTTTTTGCATTTCCAATTCATCAAAAATAAAAGCAGCATGGTCGAGTACATCCTCTTTACAGTTTTTTTCTATGTGGACACGAATTTCTCCGGAAGTGTTTTTCTCTGCTTGTTGTATAGCTGCAATAATTTCTTGCTGTTGGGCTATAGTAAATAAATCTTGAGGCATAAATAGTTTAAAAGTTGAAAGTTTATAAAGTTTTACTTTGGGCTACATCGATTACAAGGATAATGTTTACGAAAAGTTAAAACTCTACTGTTGGAGCTACATCAGCACCTTCGGTAGATTCAAAATAAGCTCTTTTTTCAAAACCGAACATTCCTGCATAAATGTTTTTTGGAAATTTTCTAATGTAAGTGTTGAAATCTTTAGAAGCATCATTGAACTTCATACGTTCGTTAGCAATTCTGTTTTCTGTACCTTCTAATTGAGCTTGTAATTCCAAAAAGTTTTGGTTTGCTTTCAAGTCAGGGTATCTTTCAACAACCACCATTAAACGAGATAAAGCAGAGCTTAATCCGTCTTGAGCTGCTTGGAATTTTTGCAAAGCTGCCGCATCTAAATTATCAGCATTTATAGTAGTAGAGGTAGCCTTAGCTCTAGCATTTACAACTCCTTCTAAGGTTTCTTTTTCGTGAGCAGCATAACCTTTTACTGTATTTACTAAGTTAGGAATAAGATCGGCTCTACGTTGGTAAACGTTTTCTACCTGTGCCCATTGTCCATCAATAGCTTCATCTTTGGTTACCATACTGTTGTATGTGCCAATTGCTGAAAATACTAGCCATAAAATAAGTAATCCTAAGACACCTAATACAATTATTGATTTTTTCATGTTTTTGTTTTTTAAATTTTAGTTATCGTTATACAAATGTATTTAATGTGAGGGAGTTGTCATTCGCTTTTTACAAAATCTTATTCACAATTTTACGTCATTGCGAGCGAAACATAGTGAAGCGAAGCAACCTTTTATTCAGAACTCTAAATTAAAAGATTGCTTCAGCACCAACACTTCTTTCCACCCCAAAAGCTTCGCAATGACAGTTAAATCAATTCCAAGCTACGTTTGATAAATTTAGTCAACTCCTCTCCTTTCAGCATGTTTTGTGAAAGCATGGCTAAATCGGCAGTCTGTTTGGTGATTTCTTTTTGTTTGGTCACATCTTTCTCATTCAATATTTTAGAGATGATAGGATGATTGGCATTTACCACCAAGTTGTAAGAATCAGGCATTGCACCTCCAAACATATTCATTCCTCCACCAACTTTACTCATGTCTTTCATTCTTCGCATAAACTCCGGCTGAACAATCGTCATAGGTTGGTCAGTTTCATTCATACTTTCAAAAAGTACAGTAAATTTATCTTTAGCCACCACTTCCTCAATAATTGGCTTTAGTTTTTCTTGTTCTTTATCAGATAATTTAGAAGGAATTTTTTCATCCTTGTTTACCAATTTATCAATAGTATCGGCATCTATACGAGCAAAAGTGCTGTCTTTTACCGTTTGCTCTAACTTACCCACTAAGTGAGCAGTAAGTGCTGTATCTAACACAATTACTTCGTAACCTTTATTGGTAGCTGCTTCTATAAACGAATGTTGCTCTTCTACATCACTAGCATATAAAAACACAATTTTGTTGTCTTTATCTGTTTGTAAGGGTTTGATTTTCTCGGTAAGCTCATCCATGGTATAATACTTACCATCTGTTGTTTTGTATAAAGCGAATTTCTGAGCTCTCTCAAAGAACTTCTCATCTGAAAGCATCCCATACTCTATAAACACTTTAATATCGTCCCATTTTTGCTCAAAATCTGCTCTATCGTTTTTAAATAACTCTTCTAGCTTATCGGCTACTTTTTTAGAGATGTGGCTCGAAATCTTTTTAACCGCTCCATCAGCTTGTAAGTAAGAACGAGAAACATTTAACGGAATATCAGGAGAGTCGATAACTCCATGTAACAACATTAAGAAATCAGGTACAATTCCCTCTACAGAATCAGTAATAAATACCTGGCGAGAATACAATTGAATTTTATCTCGTTGTACTTCCATATTCGGTTTTATTTTTGGGAAATACAAAATTCCAGTAAGGTTAAACGGATAATCCACATTCAAATGTATGTGAAACAAAGACTCTTCAAAATTCATTGGATACAACTCTCTGTAGAAGTCTTTATAATCTTTGTCCTCTAAGCTTGATGGCGTTTTAGTCCATGCCGGTGATGGATTATTAACAATATTATCTACCTCTTTTTTAACTTGCTCTACATTGCCATCTTTATCTTTTTTACCTTCTTTATTGTCCTCATAAATAGTTTTAGTGCCAAATTTTATAGCAATTGGCATAAACTTACAGTACTTTTCTAGTAAAGATGAAATTCTATGTTCTTCTAAAAACTCAGTAGAATCTTCTGCAATATGCAAGATGATGTCTGTTCCACGTGTTTCTTTATTGCCTTGTTTTAAACTATATTCAGGACTGCCATCACACTCCCAATGAGCAGCAGGTTCGTCTTTATAATTTTTTGATATGATTTCCACTCGTTCAGCAACCATAAAAGAAGAGTAAAACCCTAAACCGAATTTACCTATAATGTTTTGTGTATCGGTTTTGTCTTTGAATTTACTAACAAACTCTTCAGCACCCGAAAAAGCAATTTGATTAATGTATTTTTTAATCTCCTCATCACTCATACCAATTCCTTTGTCACTTATGGTAAGCGTTTTGGCAGCTTTATCTAACTTCACTTCTATGGTATCATCACCAATTTCTCCTTTAAACTCGCCCAAGACACTTAACGAATGTAGCTTTTTAGTCGCATCCGTAGCATTAGCGATCAATTCTCTTAAAAATATTTCGTGATCTGAGTATAAGAATTTTTTAATAATGGGAAAGATGTTCTCTGTTTGAACCTTAATTTTTCCTTTTGCCATAGTCTTTTAATTTTTAAGTTTAACAGTTTTCTTAATAGTCAAACCGTATGCCACCACCTATTTAATGACAGATTGACTAATTAAACCCCAAACGACTATAAAATGACTGACAATTTTTCAAGTTGATAACCACGAATGCACGAATAACAGGTTTTAACCACATCGATATATAGTGGAAATTTATACACAAGTAGCAACAAATAACATAAAAACTATTAAAAGTTCGATTGAATTACTACATTTGGAATAAAATACAGTGCAGATAAACGTACTGGTACATTTATTCGGTTGTTATGTAGCATTCAAGAATAACAACAATACAAACTACACACTACAAAGACTATATGAAGAACTCTAAAGGTTTATTATATCCCGCATTACATAAATTCTATAATGCCTTGAGCAGTTTGGAAAAATTTGAAAAAGGGTCAAACTTCTTCGATAACATAAGCCATTTAGATAACTTTTTTTCTGAATACAGAAACATCACATTCGTTTTGCAGAAATCATTATCTAAAACAGATTTTATCTCTGTATATGAAAAACTTAGAGAGAAACACCTTATTAATAATGTTGGCAAATGGTTTGTAGAAAAACGAAACAATATAATAAAAGAATCGCCTTTTGATTTAGAAAAAAGAATTGTAATTAGCATCTATTCAGGTAAAAGTATCTTTAGCTTACCTGATTTAGTTTTCACGATTGAAAATGACGTAGAGTTCTCTTCTATAGTAGATTCCCTGAAAGGAGATTTTTTTAAACTTAGGTCAAATAGAAGTATTCTTTTCTGCCGAGTTTACATTTTATGAGCGTGGGCAAACCAAAGACTTGTATGATAATTTCATACTAGGAATAACACAAATGAAACTTCTTTTGTCTGAAATGCAAAAAGAATTAAATGAAGATTGTGTTTTAACAGAGGAACTTTTAAAAAAAATAGACAATTTTAATTTTTATAGAGTGCCCAAAGATTTTCTTTTTATAGACGACTATGTATTCAATTGTAAATACGAAAATTTTGAAAAAGCGTCTAGAGCTGCATTAGGCACGGGAAAAGAAAATCATAGAGCTCCAATTGAAAATCTAGATAAGTTCGGCTCTGAAGGCATATTTGGAAAGTTTGAATTAATGCATTTAGTGATTTATCAAATGCAAAATAGACTCATGCCTACTTGTATGATAGTATACAGCGATGACACTTTTGAATTAAGTAGTTTCGAATCTTCGATTAAAACAACCGTTTACAGGAAGTTTAATGAAATCGCTAAAAGAATCGAGAAAGATGATATAGTAAATGTTCTCTTTGTTACTGAAATGTATACTTATAATTTAAAAGATATAGAGAATCTTGATAGTCAAGAAAGGGTTAAGCACGCTAAGAATGAGATTTTATCTTTCTATGCGGTAGATAACCAACTATCAATTAAATCCCACAGATATGATACTGAAAAAGTTAATGATTTTAAATATATCGCTTCTATAATGCATGAAAACCAAATCGAGAAAGAGGTGCCAGCATTTATGAACCCTATAGAGCTAGAATTTGAAAGATTGTTGAATAAAAAAGGGAATAAAATAAACGCTACATAACAAAGTGTATAGCACATAGAGCAAACATGAAAAGTAATTTTCATTTTATCCCAACTAAGATTCCTGATAATTTTTTCGTGCCTTAAAAATTTCAGGAATGACGTTTTGGGTAGTTTTGTACTGATACGTCTAATATTTAGTATTGCCGTGTTCTGAACGTCATTCCTGTGTAGTATAACGGAAACAGGAATTTTTATCATTTCAACCAAAAAGTTTTCCAATAATTTTACTTACATCTTAAAAATTTCATGAACGACATTTTATTTTTGATTGATTTTGTCTTTCAGTAAAAACCCATCTTAATATTAATTCTAAATAATAATTCAATCCACTATTTAACTTTCAGTTTACAAAAAGATAGTCACTTCCTGTATAACAAATGCTATACTAAAACATTCGTGCATTCGTAACATCCAAAAAACAATAAACATTACAAATGTAAACAGTAATTCTACCTAAAAAGAATTAAAACATTACACCATACATTACAAATGTAACGTAGTAATGTCATCTTCTGTAAACTTACAATATTTAATTTTAATAATCAGACATTTATAATAAGTTACTTAAAGTAATAATACTGGTTAAAATAGGGCTTTTATAAATAATTTACATTTGTAACATGCCTAACTAAAAACTTATGTTTACATTTGTAACATTGATTGTGATTTACAATTGTAACACTCTAAAAAAACATGAATATTACCGAAAGATTGCAATACATTATGAAGCTAAATAATTTATCAGCTTCTGCTTTTGCCGATAAAATTGAAGTGCAACGATCAAGCATTTCTCATATACTTTCTGGACGAAATAAACCTAGTTTAGAATTTATTCAGAAAGTACTGGCTGCTTTTCCAAAAGTAAGTTCCGATTGGTTACTGACAGGAAATACTGTTGCAACCGAAATTATTCCTTCTAATCAAGCAGAAAATAAACCTAATCCGACTGATCACTCCCCTCCTACACCAACTAATAAGCATGAGGACGATAAAAAAATTCAGAAAATAGTGGTTTTTTACTCCGATAATACCTTTGAAGAGTTTCATCAAGGATAAAAAAATTATGCTAATAAATTCCAAATCATCTATTTTTCAGTACATTTGGTAATATAAACTTCTAAAACTATAATGTTATGAAAAAAAACATGGGAACTGCAGATAAAATTATTCGAATTATAATTGCTGCTATTATTGTTACTTTATACTTTACCGAAATGATTACAGGAACTATAGCCATTGTGTTACTAGTTTTATCAGGCATTTTTGTTCTAACAAGCCTCATCAGTTTTTGCCCGCTCTACACCTTGTTTGGAATAAAAACTTGTCCTAAAAAAGATAATTAAAACTACAAAACACCACACTAATATTAGCGTGGTGTTTTTTTACCAATACTTTATGAGAACATTGATTTTATTTTTATTGATTGGTTCCATCTTCTCAATCTCTTGTAAAAATGCTCCAGAAACAAATTTAAAAGAGAAAGATCCTAATAGACCTTATACCAGTTGTCAGTTGATTGAAAAAGATTTCATAAACAAAGGTGGACATCTTACCGAGTATAAAGAATTATACCTACGTTGCTCTATTCAGGATTACTTTATAAAAATCTGCGAAAGCAATGTAGATGCAAAAACACTAAGAAAATACCTCAACAAAAGCATTAATGTAGAAATGGAGATAAAAGAAGGCAATTGGGACATTTGTACAGACGATCCAGCCTATGCTCAAAGTAGAGGTGGCACTTATGTAGTGATTAAAAAGATAGTGGATTAATATAAATTAAACCTATCCCAACTTTTGATTAATTAACGCAAGTGTTTGCTCCTCGATAGCAATTGTTTGTTGAAATATAGCTTCGCCATCAGCCATCAACTTTTCAGCAAAAGGCCTATCTTTAATGTCTTTAACATTAATTTTGACATTAAAATAAGCTCCTGCAACTGCAGCTTTAGCACACATAATACCTACCGCACCATCAGAAAGAGAAGATTGCAGTCCAGACTGCATCATTGCTTGCATCACTTCCATAGACTCAAAAGCAGTTTTCATTACTTTAAATGGAACCTCAGCAGCATACTTAGTAGCATTTTCAATAACTTCATCTCTTAGCTTAATTTCTTCGGTCGTTTCTTTTGGCATTCTAAAACCATCAATAATTTTATTAAATGCATTGGTGTCTTCGTCCACTAAATTCAACAAAGTGGTTTTATACTGCTGTCCTTTTACCGCCCAATCTGAGAAAAACTCCCATTTATCGTCCCAACCTCTTTTATGTCCTGATAAATTAGCAACCATAGTTCCCAAAGCTACACCCAACGTACCAACATAAGCAGCAATAGAACCACCACCTGGAGCCATAGATTCAGCAGCTGTTTCATCAGCAAAGTCTTTTAAAGTTAAGTCAATTAATTTTTTAGGAGCATCTCTTTCTAAAATATATTCTATTATTTTTTCTTCTGGATTAAAAGGTTTTAACTCATCCAACCCTAAAGATTTTATTGCAATTTTAATTTTTTCTTTTTCAGAACAACCTAATG
Source organism: Flavobacteriales bacterium (assembly GCA_026196775.1). Taxonomy (GTDB): domain Bacteria; phylum Bacteroidota; class Bacteroidia; order Flavobacteriales_E; family Vicingaceae; genus BRH-c54. The sequence goes on along the minus strand of JAPHUD010000018.1, from coordinate 209,532 downwards.
AACGCTCTTGTTTAATTAGATAATAATCTGCAGCATCTAACATAGCTTTAAGCGGGATTAAACCTACTAACTCAGAACCTGTAACACGCAACCCTCTTTCTTGAGCTGCTTTACACGTTTCATCAAAAGCTACATGCATAGAGGTAATGGAAATATTAGTTAAGTTGTAAGAAATTTGAGCAATACCATACTCATCAATAAACCAACCTATACCTTTTACCGCTTTTAATTTACCTGGAACTCTTTTTTCTACTCCATTTTCTTTTACTAACCTTCCAGCTTCTCTAATATCAAAAGCAATAGCATTAGCTCTACGAGTAGATGTTGAGTTCAGATTTACATTATAAGCAATTAAAAAATCCCTGGCACTAATAGCTGTTGCTCCACTTTTTTGTACTTGTTCATTAAATGTTGCAGGTCCAAAATCAGGCTTCCATGCAGCGTCATTCAATTTTTCTTTTAGCCCTTCATATTCACCCGAACGACAATTAGCTAAATTCTTTCTTTTTTCTTCTTGAGCTGCATTTTCATAACAATAAACAGGAATTGCTAACTCTTCTCCTACTCTTTTTGCTAATTTATGAGCATATTTTACCGTTTCTTCCATAGTAATTCCAGAAATAGGCACTAAAGGACAAACATCTGTTGCTCCAAAACGTGGGTGTTCACCTTGATGATTTCTCATATCAATTAACTCTGCTGCTTTTTTAATTAATAAAAATGCTGCTTCAATAACGGCTTCTGGCTCTCCTACAAAAGTAATTACCGTTCTGTTAGTGGCTTTACCTGGATCTACATCTAACAGTTTAACACCTTCAACAGTTTCTACAACAGCAGTTATAGCTTTAATCTTGGCTTCATTTCTTCCTTCGCTAATATTAGGAACACATTCTATTAATTGTTTTGACATAAGATATAGTTATAAGTTAATTATAATCGATTTTTAAGTTTACAAAACTAAGCGTTTACTTAATAACTTAAAACTATTTTATAACATCAATTTTCAGTAATTTCGCCACTTTAATTTTGCTTTATGAACAAAACATTATCCAACAGAATTAACAATTTAAGTGAGTCGCAAACGCTTGCTATGACAAGGTTGAGTAGAGAACTACAAGCTGAAGGAAAAGACGTAATTAGCCTAAGCATTGGCGAGCCAGATTTTGATACGCCTCAACTTATAAAAGATGCTGCTAAAAAAGCCATTGACGAAAACTATACGCACTATACGCCAGTTCCGGGTTATCCCGAACTAAGAAAAGCTGCTGCCAACAAATTAAAAAGAGATAATAATTTAGATTATTCTTTTGAACAAATAGTAGTTTCTACAGGTGCAAAACACTCTCTTACTAATTTAGCATTGAGTATTTTAAATCCGGGTGAAGAAGTAATTTTATTAGCTCCATATTGGGTAAGCTACATAGAAATGATAAAAATTGCTGAAGCTACTCCAGTAATTGTAAACACAACTATTGATACCGATTTTAAAATTACTATCGACCAACTTAAAAATGCCATTACGCCTAAAACCAGAATGATTTGGTTCAGCTCTCCTTGTAACCCTAGTGGCTCTGTTTATACTAAAGAAGAACTATTAGCAATTGCTGAATTGGTGAAAAATTATCCCGATATCATTATTGTTTCTGATGAAATTTACGAACACATTAATTTTGTTGGTAAACATGAAAGCATTGCTCAGTTTGATTTTATAAAAGACCAAGTAGTGGTGGTAAATGGCGTTTCAAAAGGTTTTGCTATGACGGGATGGAGAATTGGTTTTATCGCTGCTCCAAAATGGATAGCCGATGCTTGTACCAAAATGCAAGGTCAGTTTACTTCTGGCACTTGTAGTATCGCTCAAAAAGCGGCTCAAGCGGCTCTAGAAGCTGACACTTCTATTGTGAACGATATGGTTGCCGCTTTCCAAAGAAGAAAAGAGTTGGTGTATGATTTAATGAAAGACATTCCTGGAATTAAAATGAACCAACCTAAAGGTGCTTTTTATTTTTTTCCAGATGTTTCTTCTTACTATGGAAAGTCTTATAATGGAGAAGTGATAAAAGATGCAACAGATTTATGTATGTTTTTATTAAATAAAGGCTTAGTGGCATTAGTTAGTGGCGATGCTTTTGGAAATCCTGAGTGTTTGAGAATTTCTTATGCTACTTCTGAGGAAGTATTAAAAGAATCCATTAACAGAATTAAAAACACCTTAGCTTTATTGAAATAATTGTAATTTACGAATGAACCCAACAAAAAAAGTAGCTTTATATACCCTCGGTTGTAAACTGAATTTTTCAGAAACTTCTTCTATTGCCAGAATGTTTCAGGAAGAAGGTTTTGCAAGAGTTGATTTTAACGATATTCCCGATGTTTTTGTAATAAACACTTGTTCTGTTACCGAAAATGCTGACAAAAAATGTAAGCAATTAGTGAAAAAAGCCAAAAAAATAAATCCTGATGCATTTGTTGCTATAATTGGCTGTTATGCTCAATTAAAACCTGAGGAGATTGCTCAAATTCATGGTGTAAACATGGTGCTTGGTGCTGCTGAAAAATTCAAAATAGTTGATTATTTTAATCAGCAAGAAAAAAGCGAAATTGCTCAGGTACATGCTTCAAAAATTAAAGAAGCAAAAGATTTTATTCCTTCTTATTCTCATGGCGACAGAACACGTTCTTTCCTTAAAATACAAGATGGTTGCGATTACTTTTGTACTTTTTGTACCATTCCGTTAGCAAGAGGTAAAAGTAGAAATCAATCCATAGCCGAAACAGTAAAAGTTGCCGAAGAAATTGCTAAAACTAACATTAAAGAAGTAGTTCTAACTGGTGTAAACATTGGGGATTTTGGTCAAGGAGAAGGAAATGAAGATTTTTTCCAATTAGTTCAAGCATTAGATAAAGTTGATGGCATTAACAGATACAGGATATCATCTATAGAACCCAATTTACTGAGTAATGATATAATTGATTTTGTTAGTGAATCTGATAAGTTTATGCCTCATTTTCATATTCCGCTACAATCTGGCTCAAACAAAATATTAAAAATGATGCGTAGAAAATACCTCAAAGAATTATATTCTGAAAGGGTTTATCGTATTAAAGAAAAAATGCCTCACGCTTGTATTGGTGTAGATGTTATTGTTGGTTTTCCTGATGAAACTGATGAAGATTTCTTAGAAACTTACAACTTCTTAAATGAATTGCCTATCTCCTACTTGCATGTATTTACTTATTCCGAAAGACAAAATACAACTGCGATTAAACTAGATAATCCGGTACCGAAAGAAGTAAGAAGCGAAAGAAGTAAAATGTTGCACATTCTTTCTGAAAAGAAAAAAAGATATTTTTATGAGCAGTTTTTAGGTAAATCATTTAATGTTTTACTGGAAGCCGAACAACACGAAGGCTTTTTAAATGGTTTTACTGAAAATTACATTAAAGTAAAAGTTCCTTACGAGACAGCTTTAGAAAACACCATACAACAAATTAATATAAGCACTATTGATTCAGAAAATGTTGCAGAAGGAGAGTTAATTTTAAATTACAAATTAGAGGTTTAAAATTAAAACCATTAAACTTATAAACTTCAAACTAAAAAAATGTTTCCATTTCTATCAGATTTAATTAACTATTTATTCGGATTTTCATTTTCGTTTCCATTACCCATGTTTGGATTTATGGTAGCTTTAGCTTTTATAGCAGCCAATTTGTTATTTGTGCAAGAAATGAAAAGAAAAGAAGCTGACGGATTATTATCTGCTGATACAATAAAAGTTATTAAAGGCAAAAAAGCATCTATAAATGAATTGCTTAGCAACGGACTTTTCGGTTTTGTTATCGGTTATAAATTAGGAGGAATTATTTTAAATTATGCTCAGGCTGCTGAAGATTTACAGTCTTATGTAATGTCTTTAGAAGGAAATCTACTAAGTGGAATTGTATTGGCAGCTGTACTAGCTTACCTAAAATATAGAGAAGCAGAAAAAAACAGATTACCAGAACCTAAAGAAGTAACAGAAATTGTTCGTCCTTACCAACATGTGGGCAACATGACTTTTATTGCTGCTATTGGCGGGATTTTAGGAGCTAAAATCTTTGATGCTGTTGAGGATTTAGAAAGATTAATGGAAGATCCTATTGGTGTAATTTTATCAGGTTCGGGATTGAGTATTTATGGCGGATTAATAATTGGTGGTGGTGCTGTAGTCTATTATGCTCATAAAAAAGGGTTGAAGTTAGTACATGTTATAGATGCGTGTGCTCCGGGGTTAATGTTGGCTTACGGAATTGGCAGAATTGGTTGTCAGCTTTCGGGTGATGGGGATTGGGGAACCACCAACGAATTACCTATACCGGAAGCATTAAGCTTTTTACCCGATTGGATGTGGTCTTTTACTTATCCTCACAATGTGAATGGCGAAGGAATTTTAATAGCCGGTTGTGAAGGTAAATATTGCTACGAATTAGCAACTCCTGTTTGGCCTACTCCATTTTACGAAACGGTAATGGCTTTTATGATTTTTGGTGGTTTATGGGCTTTCAGAAAAAAAATAACTACCCCCGGAGTGATGTTCTCTTTCTACCTTATTTTTAATGGTATTGAACGTTTTCTGATAGAAAAAATAAGAATTAACCCTGACTATAATATTTTGGGAATGAAAGCTACACAAGCAGAAATTATTGCCGTATTACTTATTATAACCGGAATTGGCGGGGTTTGGTACGCTAAGAAATCCTACAAAGGAGCTACAAAGTGAAGAAATAAACCGTGTTCGTTTAAGTGATTTATGCTATATTCTACTCTAAAAACGACATCATAATAGGTAACAAAATCTAACGCTACTCCTGCACTATATAGATGAGTATTATTCAACGAATTTGTTTTACTCAACTCTCGGTCATATACATAACCTGTATCGAAAAATAAGCCTGAATAAACAGAAAGGGGTACTTTCTTAAATTTCTCAGAAAACAAAAAAGGTAAATAAGTGATTTTATTATCTACTAAAGCATACCTAAACTGTGTTTTAGCTAATCCGTAATGCTCCCCATGAATTACATAAAACTCATAACCTCTTACCAAGTTATTGTTATAACCCAATCCTCCCAACAAATAAAATGGCGGACGTTCTAACGAATATTTTCCTTTGGTATATACAGCAAAATAAGTTCTGCTACCCATTTTCCAATATTTACGTAGAGAAAACAATCCATACAACGCATCTATATTATGATCGGAAATTCCAAAACCATTTTTAATCACATTAAATTCAGCAAAATACCCTTTTGTTGGGTAACTTTTAAAGTTTCGTTTATCTCTTTTAAACGTATATAGTAAGCTAAACAAACTGGTGTTGTTGTCTTTTTTCTCTAAAAATTCATCCGAAAGAGCAAAAACAGTATCTGCAATACTAAAATAATGGTGTCTTACTTCAAAAGAATGTAAGTTATATAACTTCGGACGATACTCGTAATTTATTCTGGAAACAAATTGTTCTTGTAAATAAAGTTCATCCATTTTCACAAAATCCCTTTTATTATCGGTTGTTCCATACATTACCTCATGGTTTCTATTGTAATTAAATCCTACCATAAAGCCTTGTGTTTGCTTTTTATTAAGATAAGGAACATGATAACGAAACTCTGCTTTTTCGGTATAACCACCTTGAGCTTTAAATACCAAGCGTTCTTTCCTTCCTCTAAAGTTTTCTTTGGCGAGATAAAGTCCGTAGTTTACTCTATCGAAATTTTTGGTTTCCCACCAAGTATTAAAATTTGTCTCTTGTACTTCAAAAATTGGCAACGGCCACCAATACCAACGTTCTTCCACAGTAACATAAATAGAAATAATTTCGTCAGTAAAATATACTACATCAACATTTACAAAATTAAAAAGCAAGGTGTTCATTAAATTACTTTGCGTTCTTTCCGTAATGTAATTAAGTTTATTTTTAGAGATAGTATCGTTTATACTAAAAGGAAACTCTCTTTCAATAATATGATTTCTAGTGGTTTTATTACCTATGATTTTATATTCTACCACTACAACAGCTGTGTCCATATTAATACCTTCTGCACTTGCTTTTGTCGGGTTAAAAACAATCAATAAGAACAACATCCATACTATTGGATAAAAATAAGTGGAGCGAAAAAGCATTTAATTAAGGGTTTAAAAACCTCATGAATTCATCATATCTGTTTTGTAAATCTTTCTGATAATCAGTTTCATTATATGAAGCAGTGATAGTATAATTAAATCTTTCGAAGGTGGCTAAAATTCTGGTAATTTCGTTTTTATTTATTTTTAAGGTTACTTCCAGCTTAGTAGAATCAGGGTGTGAAGTAATAAATGAAGCCAATATTTTAGCATTATCAGATTCAACAATTTTGGCAATTTCTGCCAAAGAATAATCATTTATATTTAGCTGAATAGTAATAATACTCCCTTGGTTGGCAATAGAAACTGTTTCTGAAAAGAACTTTAAAATACTATTAATGGTAATGATGCCTAAAAATTTATCATTAGTACCTAGAACTGGTAATAAATCCACTTCGTTTTGAACTATTAAAGAAATAATCTCAAAAACATGCAAATTTTCGTGGGCAAAAGGCTTTTTAAAGTTAAGGTTGTAAGAGCTAATTAAATCATCAATATTGCTTCTATCTAACAATTGTGTTTCTTCTATCATACCCAAATATTCGCCATTATTAACCACAGGAAGGTCTGTTACTTTAAACTCTTCCATCCAATCTAATGCTCTACTTCCTTTATCAGAAAGTTTTAATGGTGGTATCTCATAAGTAATTAATTGAGAAGCTATCATAATCAAAAATTGTTTATACTTTTGTCTTTATTATTGCTTTGATATCAACCAAGAGGCAATTTTGTAAAAATACTAAAATATTACAATGACAAAGTTAAGTGTTAATATTAATAAAATTGCAACCATCAGAAATGCTCGTGGAGGAAACTTGCCCGATTTAGTTCAGATGGCTAAAGATTGTGAAAAATTTGGTGCTGAAGGAATTACTGTCCACCCAAGACCAGATGAAAGACATATAAGGTACAAAGATGTTTATGATTTAAGTCCGATTGTAAGCACCGAATTTAATATTGAAGGTTTTCCAAACACTAAATTTATTGATTTAGTATTAGATGTTAAACCCACTCAAGTTACCTTAGTTCCAGACCCTCCAGGAGTATTAACTTCTAACGCAGGTTGGGACACCGTAAAACAAAAAGATTTTTTAAAGGAAGTGATAAACACCTTTAAGCAACAAAACATTAGAACTTCTATTTTTGTAGATACTAATTTAGAAAACATTAAAAATGCCGTTAATACCGGAACTGATAGAATAGAATTTTATACTGGTCCGTATGCAGAAGATTTCCCCAATAACAAAGAAAAAGCCATTACTCCTTATGCTGAAGCAGCTAAATTAGCTCATTCATTAGGGTTAGAAATAAATGCCGGACACGATTTGAATTTGGATAACCTTAACTTTTTTAAAACTAATATTCCTTACTTAAAAGAAGTATCTATTGGACATGCATTAATTTGTGATGCCCTGTATTTTGGCATGGAATTAACTATAAAAAAATATTTAAACTGTTTAAAATAAAACTTATGAAAATATTTATCCCCATATCAATACTGATAGTTTTTGCTGCCTGCAAATCAACTAAAGAAACAACTACAGAAGTGAACAATACAACCAAGACCACAGAAACTACTAAAACTGATGCTGCTCCAACTTTTAAAGAAGTTAATTTTAACACGCTAAGCGAAGGTAATAATGGTGGCTTTTTAGGAAAACAAAACATAGTGATAACTTCTCAAGAAAAATTAGAAGAAGTTTGGAACGAAGCTTACTCTAACTACATGAAAAAACCTGCTGTTCCTATGTTAAATTTTGAAAACAAAATGGTTTTATTAACCACCATGGGAGAGCAAAATAATGGTGGTTTTTCAATAAAAATAGCATCTATAACAGAGCACGAAAATAATTTAATGGTTATTGTGGAGGAAAATATTCCTGATAATAATTGTATGACCACTTCTGTAATTACTTATCCTTACGAAATAATTGAAATGCCTACAACCATTAAGAAAGTAGTGTTTAAAAATGTAGAAAAAATCTATTCTTGCGAAGAATAAAATCCTACTCTACTGTTAAATAAGGACTGATTTTTTCGAGAGTAGCTTTGTCTAGCAAATGAAGTTTGTTTAAATCTGCCACAGATTTATAACTACCATTGGCTTTTCTATATTTTTCAATAGCATTGGCAATTTTCCAATTAATGTACGGATGTTGTTTTAATATATCTGCAGTAGCTTTGTTAATATTAATTTTTTGAACTCTATCAGAAACCACAATTTGTGGTAAAGCGATTTGATAAGTTTCTTCTGTTAGCCCCCAAACTTCTTTCAATTGTTCTTTAGCAATAAAACCTCCAAGTAAATCTCTATATTTAATTATTCTACTTGAATAAGCAGGTCCAATACCTTTTATATTAGTAAGCATGGCACTATCGGCTGTGTTAATGTCAATTTTCTGCGAATAATCCTTTTTCTCAAACTTATTTTCAAAGGATCTTTTTGATGACTCATCGTATTGATAATTGGTTTTCTCAATAGTTTCTGGCAACAAAATATGCGGAAAAAGTAGTTCGTAATGCTTATCACTTATACCATAAATCTTTTTTACATCAGCTTTAGTTCTCCAGTTTCCGCCTTTAGCTTTGTAATTATTAATGATTTTTATTTGCCAATCTCTAAATCCTAATTTCTTCCATTCTTCATCAGAAATGGTATTCGGGTTAAAGTCAAACAAGGTAATCGCTAATGCTTGCTTATCTTTTTGTTGATAAGCTTGCTTTTGGTGTTTTTTCTGTTCTTCTAATGCTTTTTCAAAAGCTATAATATCATTTTCATACGCTGTAAAGTCAGGCGTATTTTGTTGCTTTAGATAATCAACAAAAGGAAAAGAAAATAGTATTAACAACAGAATAATGAGTAAAACAATTACTCCTCTTTTTTCACTTTTGGTGAAAGAAAAGTAGTCTTTAATGCTCATCTATTTAGAATTAACAAAAGATTTAATACCTTTTTTATACTTTTTTAATTCATCACTAACCTTAGATGACAATAAAACTAACCCGATAATATTAGGAAAAACCATAGCAAAAATCATTGCATCAGAAAAATCTATAACAGCTCCTAAGCCGATAGACGCACCTACAATTACAAAGAAAACAAATAATAATTTATACGTTATATCCATTGCTTTTCCTTTACCAAATAAAAATTTCCAAGCTTGTAAGCCATAATAACTCCATGACAACATAGTTGAGATTGCAAATAATACAACTGCAATGGTCAACACCCAAGAGAATCCTGGAATTACGGTATCAAAAGCCGAAGCTGTTAAGTTAACACCTTCCACATTTCCCTGTCCATATTCAAAAAATCCTCCTTCAATATTAGTAATGATGATAACTAAAGAAGTCATTGTGCAAATCACAACCGTATCAATAAAAGGTTCTAATAATGCAACAACACCCTCACTTGCAGGGAATTTCGTTCTAACAGCCGAGTGAGCAATTGCAGCAGAGCCTACTCCTGCTTCATTTGAAAATGCTGCTCTTTGGAAACCAACAATTAAAACTCCTACAACACCACCTAAAGCAGCATCGGGAGAAAAAGCTCCATCGAATATCATCCCGAAAGCTGTTGGAATTAAAGAAAAGTTCATTCCTAAAATTATTAATGCTGCACCAACATAAATAGCCGCCATAAATGGAACTACTTTTTCCGTAACCGAACCTATTCTTTTAATTCCACCAATAATTACTACCCCAACAATAACTGCCATTATAACACCTAAAGCAAAACCAGCAAAACCACTTTCTATTCCTAAACGTTGTATAATTTGTGCAGCAGCCTGATTAGCCTGAAACATATTTCCTCCTCCAAATGAACCACCTACACACATAATAGCAAAAAATACAGCTAATATTTTTCCTATCACTCCCAATCCTTTTTCTTTTAATCCTTTTGACAAATAATACATTGGTCCACCATGTACTGTCCCATCAGGTGTAACTTCTCTATATTTTACACCAAGAGTACATTCTGTAAATTTTGATGCCATTCCTAAGAAACCAGCAACAATCATCCATAAAGTAGCTCCAGGTCCTCCCAAAGCTACAGCAACTGCAACCCCTGCTATATTTCCCAATCCAACTGTTGCAGACAAAGCTGCTGTTAATGCTTGAAAATGAGAAACTTCCCCTTCTCCTTCACTTCTTTCATGTTGTACTGTTTCAAAAACATTTCCTCCAGGAGTTGAATCTCCTTCTGCTAAATCTGCTGTATGTTTATCAATTCCATCATAATCTCCTTTAACAATTTTAACAGCTGTTTTTAATAATGTAAAATTGGCAAACCTAAAATAAAAAGTAAAATACAAGGCTCCTAAAATTAAAACTATTAGAACTATAGGAACTGAATACCCTCCAATATTTATAGGAAAAAATATAACTGCTCCTACTGCATCAGCTACAGGTCTAAAGAATGAATCTATTTTTTGATCAATACTCATTTCTTCCCCTTGGTTTTGAGCAAATGAGAAAATTGGCATAAACCCTGAAAAAATAGTTAACAGTAAAGTCTTAATTTTTAGCATAATTGAGTTGTTAATTTTTGAATTCGTCCAAAAGTAGTAAATTATTAACTGAATGACAAAAACACTTTTTTAAATGTTTTAATTAGTTTTTAACGAAACATTCTCTAATACATGGCTATTAAAAATTTAAATTCATTACACTATTCATCTAATATAAAAGCTATATTATCCTTAATTATTACTCCTCTCATCGAAGTTTAAATTGCCTTAATATTTAATTAACCTTCTCTCTTATACATTCTTTTTAATATTGTCTTAAATTAAAGAAAATGCAATTGAAAGAGAAAATTAATCATAATGATGACTTTTGGTTCAATGAGATTACTAATTCACCAATTTATAGCAAAGAAGGTTTAAAACAACAATATATCTCATTATATAAAAGAAACAAAGAATTAATAAACAGTTTAAACTATGCTAAAATAATTCAAAAAGGAGTTTTACCAAAAAGCCGACATTTTAATAGAATTTTTAATGACTCTTTTATTTACTACCAACCTCAATCTTATATCAGTGGCGACTTTTATTGGATAGGCGAATATAAAAACTTCAAAATATTTGCTGTAGGAGATTGTACAGGGCACGGTGTTCCAGGAGCATTGCTCACTATGTTAGCTCAAAGCTTTTTAAATTATATTGTTTTAGGAAAAAAAATAATTCATCCAACTACTATTCTTAAAGAATTCGATAAAAAATTTATAGAAACTTTTTTGGGCGATCAGGATGATATTTTTCATAATGATTGGATAGACATAGCACTTTGTTGTTATGACAAAAATGAAAAGAAAATATATTTTTCAGGAGCCAAAAGAAAATTGTTACACGTTGGTAAAAATAATTCTACCATATACAATGGTAATAACTATCCTATTGGAGGTTGGCAATTGGAGTTAAACAGAAATTTTAATCATCATGAATTTAAGGTCAATAAAGGAGATATGATTTATATTGGTTCAGATGGTTTTCAGGATCAAATTGGTGGAGAAAAAAATAAAAAATTTGGCTCTAAACAACTACATCAGTTACTTTCATCAATTATAGAAATGCCTTGTGAGTTACAACTAAAACTCCTTAAAACAACCTTTAACAAATGGAAGACAAGCTCCGAACAATTAGATGATATTTGTTTAATGGGAATTAGAATTTAAATCGCATTTTAAATTAAGAATTAATGTAGTAAGTTTACGTTTTCAAATCGTTGATATGATTTCGGTGCTTATTCCAATATACAATTATGATGTAACCCACTTTGTTGAAATACTTTACCAACAAGGGAAGGCTGCTGGAATAAATTTTGAAATAATTTTAATGGATGATGCTTCTTCCGACAATTTCAGGAAAACTAACCAGCAATGGCAAACAAAACCGGAAATTAGCTATATACAATTAGAACAAAATGTAGGTAGAGCTAAAATTAGAAACCTGTTAGCCGAAAAAGCGCAATATGATTTTTTACTTTTTCAAGATTGTGATGCTGAAATTGCATATTCTTCTTATTTTGAAAATTACATTACTCAATGCCAAGGAAATAAAGTTGTTTGTGGTGGAACTATTTATAAAGAGGAAGCTCCAAAAGATAAGTCTTTAATGCTTAGGTGGAAATATGGTAAAGAACGAGAAGAAAAACCTGCCGAAAAAAGACAGCAACAACCAAATACAGCTTTTACTACTAATAATTTTTTAATCCCAAAGAAAATTTTTAATACCATTAAATTTGATGAAAGCTTAATAAAGTATGGACATGAAGACACCCTGTTTGGTTACGAATTGTCTCAACAAAACATTATCATTCATCACATTAACAATCCGCTTATACATGTTGGTTTAGAAAGTGCGGCTGTTTTTTTACAAAAAACGGAAGAAGGTATAAAAAATCTTATTCAGATAATACAAACTAAAAAACCGGAAAAAAAATTCTATCAAGATGTTAAATTACTCTCTTACTTCTTAATAATTAAGACTTACCGCTTAAATTGGTTGTTTAATTTGTTATATCAACTTTTTTATCAAAAAATATATAAGCACCTGAAAAACAACACAAACCCTAGCATAAAATATTTCGATTTATATAAAATTTTACTCCTTAATTATTACTTCAACTTATCCTCAAAAAAACGTTAATAAAACAATTTAAGTCGGTGTGTTTTAATTAGTAAAATCTATTAAATTTGGAGCTAATTATTTTTTAGTAAAACTAGAAACTAGAACAAAACATGTCAGAAGAACAAACACCAGAAAGAGACGAAGAGTTTGATAACGATAATGGTGATAATTCATTAGGAAATGTAATTCACATTTCAGGAATGTACAAAGAATGGTTTTTAGACTATGCTTCGTATGTAATTCTTGAGCGTGCTGTACCTCATTTATATGATGGACTAAAACCTGTTCAGCGAAGAATATTGCACTCCATGAAAGAAATGGATGATGGACGTTACAACAAAGTAGCAAACATTATCGGTAATACCATGAAATATCACCCACATGGTGATGCTTCTATTGGAGATGCTTTGGTTCAATTAGGACAAAAAGATTTATTAATAGATTGCCAAGGGAACTGGGGAAACATACTTACTGGCGACCGTGCTGCAGCTCCCAGATACATTGAAGCTCGATTAACAAAATTTGCCTTAGAAGTTGTATTTAATGCTAAAACTACCACTTGGCTATCTTCTTATGACGGAAGAAATAAAGAACCTTTTACCTTACCTGTAAAATTTCCACTTTTATTGGCTCAAGGAGTTGAAGGTATTGCCGTTGGTATGGCTTGTAAAATATTACCTCACAATTTTAACGAACTTATTGATGCTTCTATAGCTCACCTTAAAGGTAAAAAATTTACCCTTCTACCCGATTTTATAACTGGTGGATCAGCAGATTTTTCAGGTTATAATGACGGATTAAGAGGTGGAAGAGTTAAAGTAAGAGCTAAAATTGTTCAAGAAGATAAAACTTTACTAAAAATTACCGAACTTCCTTTTGGAACTACTACAGATAAATTAATTGAATCTATCTTAAAAGCAAATTCCAAAGGAAAAATAAAAATTAAAAAAGTAGAAGATAATACTTCCGAATTTGTAGAAATATTGCTTCACTTACCTTCAGGAGTTTCTCCTGATAAAATGATAGATGCACTGTATGCTTTTACAGATTGCGAAATATCTATTTCTCCCAATGCTGCAGTTATTGAAAATGATAAGCCACAGTTTTTAGGTGTTACCGAAATGCTAAGGCTTTCTACCGACCAAACAGTGGAACTGCTTAAAAAAGAGCTGGAAATCAGAAAAGGTGAGTTGGAAGAACAATGGCATTTTTCATCTTTAGAAAAAATATTTATTGAAAATAAAATTTATGTAAAACTACATGGACTAGGTTACGAAGAAGCTATTACGCTTACACAAGAACTTTTAAAACCTTTTGAAAAACAGCTTATAAGAGCAGTTACGGAAGATGATGTAAAACACTTACTAGAAATAAAAATGAGACGTATTACTCGTCATGATGCTGAAAAAGCAGACGAGAAATTGTTATCACTAGAAGAAGAGTTAGCCAAAACCAAGCATCATCTTGCTAACTTAATTGAATATGCCATTGATTATTTTAAAGAACTTAAAAAGAAATATGGTGAAGGCAGAGAACGTAAAACAGAAATTCGTTCTTTCGAAAATATTGATGCAGCGAAAGTAGCTGTAAGCAACGCCAAGTTATATGTTAATAAAGAAGAAGGTTTTATAGGACATAGTTTAAAAAGAGGTGAAGGAGAATTTGTTGCAGATTGTTCTGATATAGATGATATAATTGTTTTCCGTGAAGATGGTAAAATGGTGGTTACTAAAATTGCCAATAAAACTTTTGTTGGTAAAGGAATTATTCATGTTGGCGTATGGAAAAAAGGTGACAAACGTACTATCTATAACATGATTTATCAAGATGGTAAAACCGGACCTTCTTATATGAAACGATTTGATGTTACTTCCATTACCAGAGATAAAGAATACGACTTAACAAAAGGCACAACAGGTTCTAAAGTTCTTTGGTTTACTGCTAATCCAAATGGAGAAGCTGAAACAGTATTGGTAAAACTTCGTCCGAAAGCTAATGTAAGAAAATTAAAATTTGAAATAGATTTTTCTGAGTTAGCCATAAAAGGTCGTGGAGCCAATGGAAACCGAGTAACTAAATACATTATAGCTAAAATTGAACTTAAAGAAAAAGGTGTTTCTACGCTATCTGCCAGAAAAATTTGGTTTGATGATACTGTTCAACGTCTTAATTCTGAAGGTCGTGGTGAGTTTTTAGGCGAGTTTGGTTCTGAAGATAAAATTCTTACCATTATGCAAAGTGGCGAATATCAACTTACCGGCTTCGACTTATTTACTAAGTTTGATGAGGACATGATTGTTATTGAAAAGTGGAACAGAAAAAAACCAGTAACCGCCATTTATTTTGATGGGGAAAAAGAACAATACAATGTAAAAAGATTTTTGATAGAACCTACAGATAAAAAAACATTGTTTATTACTGAACACGAAAAGTCTTTCTTAGAAATTGTTACCACAGACTGGATTCCTCAAGTGCAAGTAACATTTGCAAAAGTAAAAGGAGTAGAGAAAGAACCCGAAGTAATTAATTTAGAAGAGTTTATTGCTATAAAAGGAATGAAAGCTATAGGAAATCGATTAACTGCTAATAAGGTTAAAAATATAGATTTATTAGAGTCTTTACCTTATGAAGAAATAGTTGAAGAAACTACTGAAGATAAAGTTGAAGTTGATCAACCAGAAGAAGAAATAATTGCTGAAACAACAGCTAATGAAAATGCTGATACCAATCAAGAAGAAGTAAAAGAAGAAGGAACTACTCCTAAACCTAAGCAAGAAACCTCATCAGCTCATAAACCAAAACCTATTAAGGATGTTTCTGATGATGAAGCCAGTCAGATGAAATTGTTTTAATAAAACAGCCGCTAAGAAATTCCAAGCGGCTGTTATAAAATATAAAAATTGGGATTTTTACAAAGAATAATTATTTCCAGACATATCAAATATTTTACTCGATTTTTTAGTTTTATCCGATTCATGAGATGTTGTAGATACTCCATCTAAGAACCTTAAGGCTAAAACCAATATTAAAATGGTAAAGAAGAATATCGCTATAAACATATCGTCTAAAATTTGATTTTCGTCTACAAAAATAGTAAATTTATCGAAACAAACAAAAATTAATCGACAAAATTTAACAGCTCATCGAAAAAATTTAACATGAAACACATTTATTTAATAAGACATGCTAAATCAGACTGGAATAATCAGTGGTTAACTGATTTTGAAAGACCTTTAAATACAAGAGGTGTTCATGATACTGAAAAAATAGGAAAGGAATTAAATAAATTAGGTTTTAATCCTGAAAAAATAATTGCTAGTTCTTCCAAGCGAACTACAGAAACGATACAGCTATTGTGCAAACATATTCCATTTAATTTTAAGCATGTTAAATTTAATTCAAAACTATATCATCCGTCTATCGAAAACTTTATACATGTATTAGAAGATTTACCTGATGAATTAGAAAGTGTTGCTTTGGTTAGCCACAATTATGGTATTTCAGAATTTGCCGATTACCTTACTGAAAGCTTTATGGAAGCAATGCCAACCTGTGCTGTCGTTTGTATTGCTTTAGAAATTGACTCTTGGAAAGAAATTGTTAGGGGCTTAGGCACAACTGAATGGTACATTTATCCTAAAATGTTAAGGTAAATTTTACCTCTTCCCCTTCAGTAAGATATAATTCTGAAAACCGCCTACTTGTTTTTTGCCACCAAAAATTTTCTGCTCTATAAAAGTAGCTAGTCTTACTCTTGGTTTTTCGTGTTTATGAATTTGCTCTCCAGGTTTTCGTTGATTGGAATAATTTAATTTTTCTGCCCAATCGAATTTAGCAATCCACTCTTCCATAACAGCAGGGTGCGTGTCATTAAATTTAGCTAATTTACCCAAGGCTCCGTAAGAAAAGTCTGGTGCTACATTTTCATAATTTTTATTGGCTTTTTCCTCTCCTTTATGTATCGTATCTAAAGCTTTTTTCTTTTTGGTCATGTATTCTGGTGGACGAACCCAACCATAATGATAAACTTCAGCGGGAATATTTACCACTTTTAGTTTGTAGGTGTTTTCTTGCTGACGATAATCTTTGCCATCAAAATTAGGTATTCTTCTAAAAGATTGTGCCGACTCCCATGAGTGGATGTCTTTATCATTTCTCACAATACGAATTTCCTTAGGGTACCAGTTATGTGCAAAATGATAGTGATTATAGTCGCCCCAAAAGTGTTTGTAATTAAACAAAAAACCTTCTACTTCTTTATCGTTTAAATATTGCTCGCACTTTTGTTTAATAACGGGTAAATATTTTTCGTGAATTACTTCATCAGCTTGTAAGTAAAACAACCAATCGCCCGAACAATGGGATCTAGCAATATCTGTTTGATGTGCATTTTCTGTTCCTCTATCGTATTTTTTAATATCCCAAACGGTATGTATAATTTTAATTTTATCGGAACCGATACTTTCTATTTCTTGAAGCGTAGTATCATCCTCATCGCAATCTCCCAAAGCCACCACAAACTCATCCACTATAGGCAATATAGATAAAATGGATTGTTTTATAGGAAAATAAAGTTTGGTGGCATTTTTTACCATTGTAAATCCGCTAATCTTCATTTTTTGTATAATCGTTAATTGTTGTTTCTCGCAAAGACGCAAAGACGCTAATCTCTAAATCATTGCGATGAGCTTCACTCATCTTTATTAAATATCGCTCCTTCGGAGCTTATTAAACTCTAATCTAAAAACACACCCCTTATTTTCAACTTCAAACTTCAAACCTCCAACCCTACTCATCAATCTTTTGTATCGCTATTAATTTTCTATAAGCAGCGTTGGATGGATTTTCCATTAATTCTTTGTGCGTACCTTGTTCTATAATTTTTCCGTTGTTAATTACCACAATTTCATCTGCATTTTGTATGGTACTTAACCTATGAGCAACCACAATAGATGTTCTGTTTTGCATTAGTTGATTCAGTGCTTCTTGCACTAGTTTTTCCGATTCAGTATCTAAAGCAGAAGTGGCTTCATCCAACAACATAATTGGTGGGTTCTTTAAAACTGCTCTGGCAATACACAAACGTTGTTTTTGTCCACCCGAAAGCTTTATTCCATTATCGCCAACAAAAGTTTGGTAACCATATTCTGAGGCAACAACAAAATCGTGAGCGTTGGCAATTTTTGCCGCAGCTATTACTTGTTCTTCTGTGGCAGTTTCATTACCAAAAACAATGTTGTTGTAAATGGTATCATTAAACAGAATAGAATCTTGGGTAACAATTCCTATTTGCTCCCTCAATGAGAGAAGCGAAATATCTTTTACATTATTTCCATCTATTTTTATGGTACCTTCATTTACATCGTAAAAACGAGGTATTAAGTTTATAATGGTTGACTTTCCTCCTCCTGATGCTCCAACCAATGCTACGGTTTTTCCTTTCTTAATGGTTAAACTAATATTATCTAACACTTTTTTATCGCCATAGCTAAAAGATACATTTTCTAAGCTTATGCTATCGTTAAACGATTCAATTGTTATCGCATTTTCAACATCTTTAACTTTTACTTCAGCATCTAACACTGAAAAGATTCTTTCTCCGGCAATTAGCCCTCTTTGGATATTTGCCACCACAGAAAACATGCTTTTTAGTGGCGATATTACATTGGCAAACAACAATACAAACACCAAGAAATTTTCAGGCGGCATGTAGTTTTCTTTCAACACCAAAGTTCCACCGTAATACAACACCATACAAAAAACACCAACTCCCATTACCTGAGAAACAGGAGAAGCCAATCCTTTTTTGTAATCCATAGATCGTAATGCACGCTCATATTTTACATTTTCATGTGTGAATCGTTTACTGAAATAGGCTTTTGCATTGAATGAATAAATAATTTTTATACCTCCCAAGGTTTCATCAATCGTGTTTAAAATTCTACCTAAATAATCCTGACCTTGTTTGGCTTTTTTTCTCAACATTCGGGTAATTCTCCAAATAACCAAGCCGGATAAAGGCAAAACCAATAAAGAAAACAATAAAAGTTGTGGCGATAAATAATACAATACTATAAATGTAAAAATTACCGTAATTGGCTCTTTAATAATAGCATTTAGTGTATCTATAATAGAGGTTTCTACTTCTTTTACATCATTGGTCATTCTCGACATTAAATCACCTCTTTTCTCATTGGAGTAATATCCCAAGTGCAATTCGGTAATTTTATCATACATCGCTAAACGAATGTTTTTTATCATTTTGGCTTTTACAAAAGCCAATATAAATCGAGAAAGAAAGGTGAACAAATTCGCTAAGAATACGGAGGCTATTAATACCAAACATATCATTTTTAACGCTTCTGTTTTGTCGGAAAAAGAAACCAAATAATTTTTAAACCACTCTCCTACCGATGATATGTATTCTTTGCTAAAAGCAAATTCAGGAAATGGTGAACTAACTACTGTTGCTGTTACTTCCTGACTAAAAAGAATTTTTAAAACCGGAGCTACAAATGAAAGGTTAAGTATTTCAAAAACTATCCCTAAAACAGTAGTAATAACAAAAAACGGCAAAAAACTCCTAAATGGTCGGGCATAAGATAATATTCGAAGGTAGGTTTGCATTTGTTTCTTGCTCAATTATAAAGGACAAAAATAGCAATTTTAAAGTAAGCTCATTAAAAACAAGTATGGTTAAGTATTTTTTTATAATTTTATTGACTGTAACTAATTACTAATACTAAAAACTTTATTATGAAACATATCAACTTTTTTAAATGGACATTATTACTAACTGTGTTTACTGTATTTATGGCATGTAGCAATGAAACTGAAAATACCGAAGAAGAAATTAATGTTGAAGAAGAACAAACAGCAACAGAACCAGTTATGGATGCTAATGCTGAAACTACGGCTGCCGACACTAGTTCTACAGGTGTTTATCAGGAAGAAGTAACTGAATCTCCGGGTTCTTTAAAAGAAGCCATGCAATCTTCTAACAATCAACCAGTAGTTGAAGAAGGCGGGTTGTCTTTTTGCGATTGTGTAAAAAAACAAAAAGAGTTAAATGAATTGATTATGGAAACGGAAGATGATGACAAAATGCTAAAAGCCATGGCAGAATTAGAAGCCATGAAAACCGGTGAGTGTAAAGTACTTTTTTCTGCTAAACAAAACACCATAGAAGAGAAACAGGCTCATGCTAGAAGAGTGAAGAAATGTCTATAATGTTTTAGCAATCTAAAATATAAACCACATGAAAAAAATTAGCTTTATGATACTATTACTAGGACTATTCTCAGGGTTTAACTCTAAAGTAGCACCTGAAGAAAAAACAAACCTTTACCACTTATCGTTTACCGATATTAATGGTAAAGAAGTCAATATGAAAGATTTTAAAGGAAAGAATATTGTTATTGTTAATGTTGCTTCTGAATGTGGTTTTACCACACAATATGAAGATTTACAAAAACTACACGAAGCTTACAAAGAAAACACCGTAGTAATAGGTTTTCCGTGTAATCAGTTTGGTGGACAAGAACCCGGTTCTGAAAAAGAAATAGCTACTTTCTGTAAAAAGAATTTTGGCGTTACTTTTTTATTGGCTTCAAAAATTGATGTAAAAGGAGAAAATGCACATCCTATTTACCAATGGCTAACCGCTAAAAGTGAAAATGGTGTAATGGATTCTTCTGTTAAGTGGAATTTCCAGAAATACGTTATTAACAAACAGGGGGAGCTGGTAGATGTTTTTTACTCGGTAACCAACCCCATGAGCGATAAAATTACCAAGTTACTTAAGGATTGATGATATTAGCAATTAGAACGATATGAACAAGCTAGAGTTTTCAGACTTAAATAAATTCTTAACCTCTGTAGGTTTGATCTTTATTGGTATTGCTTTTCTTCTTCCTTGGTACATAAATCAAAATTCTGACCTAATAGTATTAGAACAGACGAAAATTGATTCATCTACTAAAACTGCGCAAAACATAATAGATAATCAACAAAATTATTTGAATTATATAAGTGAAAATTTAATTTGTATAGTCATTACTCTTCTTATTGTTGGAACAACATTATTAGCATGGGGAATTATTCGCTGGAATAAACGTCAGAATGTTAGAGATGCGAAAGAGAACGAAGAATTAAATGCACTTAAAAAACAAAATATTACTGAACAAGAAAAGAAAGACATTATTAAAGGAGAAATTGATTCAGAAATAGAATCCATAAATACCGATAAGACACAAGTGGTTCAAAATTATTTAGACATTGAAAATCTCATTTATCTTAAGATTTCAAATTACTACACTGTAAATTATATAAATCGCCAAAATATTAAAATTGGCAAATTCAATTATGATATAATTATGGAAAGCAAACACATCCAGAAAAGAGGAGATTTAATCATAGAGATAAAATATATTACTAATGCTGATACATATTCTAAGTTTATTGATTCAATAAATCAATTTTTATTTGCGGTTAATCACTATGAAAGCACGCAAGAAAGAAGTGTAATACCAATTATTGTTTTCGTTTTAAATGAAAAAACAAATGAATCTAATCTTGAACCTATTAAAACTAAATTAAAGCGTTACTCGAGCAATATAAGAGGAAATTTGAGACTCAAAATAATTGAAGAGAAGAAACTTGAATTAATGGAAGCACCCAAAATTCTTGAAAATGAATAAAAGTGCCTTCACTATCCTAAGTCTGAAGCGATGCAGGTGCGATAGCGACTAAAGATTTTACTAAAAAAGCTTATGTTTGTTATAAATTATTTAGTCTGTAGTCACCAACACAAAAGCTTGTCTTCAGGCTACAAACAGGTTTAGAGGTACTACCTTAATTCGCCTATATACATGTGGAGTTCTAAATAATAGTTAAAATATTTTTAAATAACTAAACGATTGTTTAGTTTTGTTCAGTAATTAGAAATAATGGCAAGAAAAAAAGAATACAATGAAGAGGAAGTAGTTCAAAAAGCAATGAACCTTTTTTGGCGTAATGGTTATGAGACTACTTCCATGCAGATGCTTGAAAAAGAAATGGGCATTAATAAGTTTTCTATATATTCAAGTTTTGGCAGCAAACATGGTCTTTTTCTTGAAAGTTTAAAGAAATATAAAACAAAAGTAAATGCTATTTTCGAAGAGTTTAAAAATTCTAACAATGGATTAGAAGATATAAAAGACTTTTTCTATAATTCTATTAATATTTGTAAAATAGATGGAAATCAAAAAGGTTGTCTAATAACAAATACCTACTATGAATTTTCAGAAAAAGAAGATAAAATCATTAATGAACAAATGAATTCTTTTATGAAAAATCTTAAACAATTATTTATTGAAAAATTAAAAATGGATCTTACTAAAGATGAAGAAACGGTAATAAAACAAGCTAATTATTTGGTATTAGCAAAACATGGTTTAGCAGCAGCATCTAGAGTAAATAATAAAAAAGAAATTGAGGACTATATTGAAATGACTTTCAAAAATCTATAATTTTTTTTCTTAACTCAAATCTAAACGATTGTTTAGTTATATAATATTAATAAACATAAAAAATATCATGAACAAAATACTATTTATAACCAATTTATTAATGGGATGCGTTTTATCGCGGTTTGCTATTTCAAAATTAACAGGCTGGGAGATTTCAGTTCAAGCATTTATAGAAATGGCTAAACCCTTGGGTTTAGACCCTACTTTTTTTAGAGTATCCACAGGAATCATAATTGCTGCTGTAGTAATTGCTTATTTAACAACAGCAATTTTTAGTTTGTTAAGAAACAACACAGTAATTAAATCTAAAATTCAGTTCACAAAATGGGCAACCTTTTCAAATCTTTTCGGTTTACTTACAATGACTGGTGCACTTATAGCCGAGTTTTCATTAAGAGTTCATCCTAAATGGTTATTGGTTTACATCGCATGCACAATAATTATATTTTCTGTACTAAATATAATTATTCTAAATGTACAAAGTATTACTATTATAAATAAACAAAAATCAACAGTATGCAATTAATTAGATTATCATTCTTAAGTGTTTTGCTTTTAATGGCTTATTCATGTCACAATCAAGACGCACAAAAAAACAATCAACAAACAATAAAAAAAGTAAACACAATGGAGACAAATAAAAAAACAACACTCAAATCAATACTTGACGAAAAGAAAGAAAATTTTGAATTAAAAGCTGACGATAATAAGAAGAAAATTTATAAAAAGGGAATTGAATCAGTTAAGGAGAGTGGTATTCTGGATAAAGCTTTAAAAGTAGGCGACCTTGCACCCAACTTTAAACTGAATAATGCACTTGGAGAACCTGTAGAATTATATCAGTATTTAAAAAAAGGAAAAGTAATTTTAACATGGTACAGAGGTGGTTGGTGTCCTTATTGTAATTTAACGCTTCATCAATTACAACTTGAACTACCAGATTTTGAAGCAAATGGTGCGCATCTTATTGCATTAACTCCAGAATTACCAGACAAATCTTTAAGTACATCAGAAAAACACGATTTAAAATTTGAAGTGCTAAGTGATATCGGGAATAAAGTTGGAAAAGAATATGGTATTGTATTTAAGTTAACCAATGATGTTGCTGATATCTACAATAAATCCTTTGATATGAATGAGTATAATGGAGACGAATCAAACGAGTTACCCTTAGCCGCAACTTATATTATCAATGAAAATGGAAACATCGTTTATGCATTTTTAGATGCAGACTATCGTAATAGAGCGGAACCCAGTAAATTAACAGAATTTTTAAAATCAAATAAATAACTGGAAATACTAATGACTAGGAAAATATCCCCCTAAACTTCTCAGGTGTAACTTGTGGTAAGTTCATATTTATATAAGTAATAAGTGTAACACTGTTTTTCAGGCTTTACCCTTAAAAAGAAAATCCGAGTCCTAAAACCAAACCTCTATCACAACTTCATTTCAGGGATATCGCCTTCAATAATTAGTTTTCCGGCTGTAGCGGCTTTAATTTCTTCTACACTAACGCCCGGAGCTCTTTCTTTTAAATGAAAAGCACCATCTTTTATTTCTAAATAAGCCATGTTGGTCACTACTTTAGTAACGCAACCCACTCCTGTTAAAGGAAGCGTGCATTTTTCCAACAGTTTGCTTTCGCCTTTTTTATTGGTGTGCATCATGGCAACAATAATATTTTCTGCTGAAGCTACTAAATCCATTGCTCCTCCCATTCCTTTTACCATAACACCCGGTATTTTCCAATTGGCTATATCTCCATTTTGAGCTACTTCCATCGCTCCTAAAACTGTAAGTTGCACATGCTGCCCTCTAATCATAGAAAAACTGGTAGAAGAATCAAAAATAGATGCTCCCGGTTGTAAGGTTACGGTTTGCTTTCCTGCATTTATCAAATCTGCATCTTCTTCCCCTTCAAAAGGAAATGGTCCCATACCTAAAATACCATTTTCCGACTGAAATTCTACGGTTATGCCCTTGGGAATGTAATTCGCTACCAATGTAGGAATTCCTATCCCTAAGTTTACATACCATCCGTCTCTTAATTCTTGTGCTATTCGTTGTGCTATTCCGTTTTTATCTAACATGCTTTAATGTAACAATTTGTTAATTTATCAATGTAGCAATTATGATAACTACTACTTATTATTTTAGTTTTTTACTTGTACTTAATATTTTATATATAATTAATCCTATTTCTTTAATCTGATTTTCCAATTCTAAATTAAAAGGATACGTTTTTGCTTTTTTGCATAAAATTAACCAATATTTAGTTTCATCTAATTCTTTAGCGGCTATCTTTATTTTATGTATAAAATCTGCTTTACTTTCTGCATTTTGGGCTTCGTGAACATTTGCACCAATAGCTGTTCCTGAACGAAGTAGTTGATTTGCTATAACAAACTTTCTTTTTGATTCTAACTCCTCACAAAATTCAATGATTAACAATGAAAAATTAATGGTCTTAGTTACAATTAAGTTGTCTTTTATCTCCATAAAACATTGTTACATTGGTAAATTAGTGAATTATTACATTATTTACGAGCGTGAGCGAGTAGTACGTTGTTCTATACGTTTTTCATAATCTTTCCCTTGGAAAATTCGTTGTACAAAAATTCCTGGGGTATGAATATGGTTAGGGTCTAATTCTCCTTCAGGTACTAATTCTTCAACTTCGGCAATGGTAATTTTTCCTGCTGTTGCCATTACATGGTTAAAATTTAAAGCGGTATATTTAAAAACTAAATTTCCTGCTGTATCTCCTTTCCAAGCTTTAACAATTGCAAAATCTGCTGTTAATGCAGCTTCCAAAATATGTGGTTTACCATTAAACTCTCTCACTTCTTTGCCTTCGGCTACTTCTGTTCCGTAACCTGCGGGAGTAAAAAATGCCGGAATTCCTGCTCCTCCTGCTCTACACCTTTCTGCTAATGAGCCTTGTGGAATTAAATCTACCTCAAGTTCTCCACTAAGCATCTGTCTTTCAAACTCATCATTTTCACCAACATAAGAAGAAACCATTTTTTTAATTTGTTTCTTTTGCAACAACAATCCTAATCCAAAATCATCTACACCTGCATTATTTGAAATACAGGTTAACTCTTTAATATTAGATTTTACCAACTCTGCAATGCAATTTTCAGGAATACCACACAAGCCAAAACCTCCAACCATTAATGTCATTCCACTTTCTATTCCTTTTATAGCTTCTTCAGCATTTTTTACCACTTTATTAATAGCCATATTCTATATTTTTAGATTTTTCCTACCAAGTTGAATTTGAACTCGAATTAAAATTATTATTAAGGTTATATTGATTACAATCCAATTCAATAGATAAAGGTGTTTGAGGTCGCTCAAAATCGCCATCCGAAATTTTAATAGTTGGATCTGCATGTACTTTCTGCATATAATATCCCCAAATTGGCAAAGCAGTATTTGCTCCTTGTCCCATAGCAGTTGTTGCAAAACGGATACTACGTTCATCAGCACCTACCCATACTCCGGTAACTAAATCGGGAGTTATTCCCATAAACCAACCATCAGAGTTATTTTGTGTTGTTCCTGTTTTACCAGCTATTGGGTAACGATGTCCGACATAAGGGCGAGACTCTGAAACACTTCCTCTTAATCTCATACCTGTTCCTGAATGGTACATCGGACTTTTACCTCTTGCTTTACGGTAATCTCCGGCACATTTATTATACTCTCCATCCACTACTCCTTTCATTAAATCTAACATTACATAGGCAGTTTCCTCACTCATTGCTTCATTTGTTTTAGGTTGAAAATCGATAATAACATTACCAAATTTATCTTCCACACGCGTATACATAGTTGGTTCAATAAAAACACCTTTGTTAGCAAAAGTAGCATTAGCTCCCACCATTTCATAAACAGATAAATCAGCAACTCCCAAACATAAAGAAGGTACAGGTTCTAAGGTACTTGTAATTCCCATTGCTCTAGCTTGGTCAACAACAGCTTTAGGTCCGAATTGTTTCATAATATAAGCAGTGATAGAGTTCATAGAGTTAGCTAATGCGTATTTCATAGAAACTTTACAACCTGTGTTATAACCATCAGAGTTTTTAGGCGTCCAACTTTTTAAAATACCATATTCTCCCTTTTGGAAGGTGTAAGCCACATCAGGCACTTCATAACAAGGTGAATAACCATTTTGAACGGCTGTGGCATAAACAAAAGGCTTAAAAGTAGAACCTACCTGACGTTTTGCTGTTTTTACGTGGTCGTAAGCAAAATTTTGGTAGTTTACTCCTCCAACCCATGCTTTTATATAACCTGTATGAGGATCCATAGACATTAAACCTGCATGTAAAAATGTTTTGTAATATTTTAATGAATCTAAAGGACTCAAGGTAGTATCTTTATCTCCTTGGTGAGTAAAAATGGTCATTTTAGTAGGTGTAGCAAAAATTATATCAATAGAATCTTTAGCTACAGCGTAGGTTTCATGTCCACAATCTTCTGCCTGACAAACAAACAATTTTCCTACTTTCTTTACAAAATCTCCTCTTCTTCCACAATTAGCACATTCTTGTCCCGTCATTATTCTATACCTCGGAGAACCCTTTTTCATATTGTCCAATAATTGCTCGTATTGATTTTTTGATATCCTATGGTCATAAGGATATTTTGACTCGCGATACTTTTTCAGGTGAGCACTAAATTCAGCTTGTAAATGATTGCCAATATGTTCCTGAACAGCATATTCAGCATAGGTTTGCATCCTAGAATCTATAGTAGTATAAATTTTTAATCCGTCTTTATAAATGTTATATGGTGTTCCATCTTTCTTGGTATAAAGGTAATTCCCTTCATCGTCCTTTTCTTGTAATTTTTCTTGTAATTCTAATCTTAATGTTTCTCTAAAGTAAGGTGCTATACCTTCCTTATGGTCAACCACTTTGTAATCCAACTCAATTGGTAAAACCCTCAATGAATCATAAGTCTCTTGCGTTAACAATTCATTTTTTTTCATCTGAGAAAGTACCACTTCTCTTCTTTTCATAGCATTTTCAGGAAATCTTTTAGGATTATATAATGACGGATTTTTAGCCATCCCTACTAAAATAGCAGCTTCTTCAACTTTTAATTCAAATGGTTCTTTATTGAAATAAACGTTACTGGCAGACTTAATTCCAACGGCATTATAAATAAAGTCGAACTTGTTTAAATACATCACAATAATTTCTTCTTTGGTGTATCTTTTTTCTATCTCTACCGCTATAATTTGCTCTTGTAATTTTTGTTTGATACGTTCTATAATATTATCAGCTTTGTGTTCAAACATCATTTTAGCCAACTGTTGAGTAATAGTACTGGCCCCTCCTGCTTGTCCTAATTTAGCAACAGCACGTACTAAGCCTCTAAAATCTATTCCCGAATGGTCGTGAAAACGTTCATCTTCAGTAGCTATTAGTGCATCAATAATATATGGAGAAAGTTCCTCATAAGTAACATTAGTTCTATTTTCTTTAAAATATTTTCCTATTACTTTTCCATCAGCAGTTATAATCTCCGAAGCTAAATTACTTGTAGGGTTTTCCAGTTCAGTTAAATCAGGTAGTGGGTCAAAACTCATCGTTCCGTGTTTTGCTCCTAAAAATAAAACATAAAGAAATACAAAAGGAAGCAAGATTATTAACCAAAAAATAAGCATTTGCTTAATTTTATTAGGTTCTTGCTGTTTGGATGTTTTTTTGTCTGTTTTCAAATTATATGAAAATAAGATGGTTTATATTAGTGGCAAATATATTGATTTTAGCTTGAAAGGCAATAAAAAAATTCTTAAAACCAAGCAAACTATAAGTCATATTGTTCGGGGTATTTAAACACTTTTCCTAAAGTATTTCTTTAGAATAAAACATTCTTTATTCACAACAATTTTAAAAATTTAAAGCATTCATTAACTGACCTACAAAATTCATAAAAGCACCTGGAACAAAAATTAATGTAAATAAGAATCCGAAAACCGCTCCCCAAGTATGAGCATCATGAGCTACATTATCACTACTTCTTTTATCCATATAAATTTCATAGGCCAAATAAAGTACTCCAAACAATAATGGGTTAATAGTAAAAGGCAAAAAGATAATTCCTATCCCTCCTGTAAAAGGCATGAATGCTATAGCGGAGAACAACACTGCTGAAACTGCTCCAGAAGCTCCTACTGAATTATAGCCATAATTGTTTTTATGTCGTGCCAAAGAAGGTAATGATGCTACCGCCATTCCTCCAATATAAATAAACAAATAATAAACTATTCCCATCCCCCCCATTTCATTAATCAAAATAGTTTCTACAATCTCTCCAAAACTGTACAATACATACATATTAAAGATGAGATGGAAAATATTTTCTTTATCATGAACAAAAGCATGCGTAAACAAACGATACCACTCTTTATTATTATATACTAAATAAGGGTTGAAAAGTAATTTTTGATAAAGTTGAGCATTACTATTAGCGGCAAAAGAAACAATAGCGGTAATTATAATGATAATAACAGTAATACTCATTCAGTTTATTTTTAAAATGTTACTTGCAACAATTTACTTACAAGTTTATTCACAAAGGCAATCACTTTTTAATCCTTCAAAAGAAATATTTGAAAGTGTTGCAATGTCTTCTTTTTCTTCTGCGGTAGATAACCTTCTAGGTTCGCAAGTTTCTATTAAAAGAATAACTTCTCTTCCATCTGCTAATTCACCTTCAATTTGGTATTCCGGACAAGGCTCTCTTGTTGTAGAACTTTCAGAAAAATTTACTTTAGCTTTTTGAAAAAATGTTTTATCGAAATCTTCAAGTGCTATATTATTACATTCTAATACACAAACTAGATGTTTCTGACTTATTTTAAGTTCTGTACCTTCAATAAATTCTAACACTCTACCTTCTGGCAACCAAGAAGAACGTGCATCATCTCCTGTATAAAAAATGGCATAAACCATTACGCATCCTAATCCGAATCCTATTAAATAATATTTTAGTCTGTGTATGAATTTATCCATGTTTATTAATTTCTAATCTCTAATCTTTAATTTCTAATTAAATTAAACTACATCGCCATTAACAACAAATTAATGTCTTTATAAGGCATATTAAAGGTTTCTGCTAAATATTTATTGGTTAATATTCCTTTGTAGATATATACTCCATTTTGAATACCAATGTAAGAGCGTATCATAGCATCTATACCGCCAAATTCGCCTGTATCTAATATTGTTGGAGCAATTACATTGCTTAGTGCATAAGAAGCTGTTCTGGCAACTCTAGAAGCAATGTTGGGTACACAATAATGAATTACGCCATGTTTAGCAAAAACAGGTGCTTGGTGACTAGTAATTTCAGAAGTTTCTATACAACCGCCCTTGTCAATACTTACATCAACAATTACAGAGTAATCTTTCATACATTTTACCATTTCCTCGGTAACAATAATTGGAGCTCTACCAATTTTACTACTAATTGCTCCAATAACCACATCGGCTGATTTTAGTGCTTTTAATAATACTTTAGGCTGAACAATAGATGTTTGTAGTCTTTGTCCGACCGCTGTTTGTAACCTTCTTAATTTATGAATATTGTTATCAAAAACTTTTACTGAAGCTCCTAAACCAACTGCTGTTCTAGCAGCAAACTCACCTACTGTTCCTGCTCCAAGAATTACTACTTCTGTTGGTGAAACACCTGAAATCCCTCCAAACATTTGTCCTTGACCATTTCGTTGGTTGCTCAAATATTCAGCAGCAATAAGGATAGCCGTATTTCCTGCAATTTCACTCATTGCCGTAACAATTGGTAAAATTCCATCTGGATCTTTAATAAAATCGAAAGCTACAGCAGTAATTTTTTTAGATATTAGTTTTTTAAGAAAGTCTTTGGGTTGAATTGGTAATTGTAATGCAGAAATTAATAACTGACCATGTTGCATCAAGTCAATTTCTTCTAAAGTTGGTGGTTCCACCTTTAAAATCATATTGGCCTTGTAAACCTCTTCTGTACCATAAACAATTTGAGCACCAGCTTCACTATAATCTTTATCACTAAAACTACAACCTTCTCCGGCTCCAGTTTCAATAATAACTTCATGCCCGTTGTTTACTAATAATGCCACCGCATCAGGAACTAAAGGAATTCTCTTTTCTTGAATAGAAGTTTCTTTAGGAATTCCTATTTGTAAACTACTTTTTTTACGAGCCACTTCAAGCATTTCTTCTTGGGGCATAAAACCATGGGCTAAAGATTTAAGTAAATCATCTGATGTTGGCATATCCTTAATATTTTTTCTAAATGAACAGTTACAAATTTATTAATTAGCAAGCACTTTACTAGCTAAAAACAAAACATTTATTAATACAAAATTGTTATTAATCTTTTATTGTCTTCTGTTTGTTTTATGGAGACTTTTACTGCTTTTTCGGGAATAAGGTTAGGAATTTGCTCTGGCCACTCTATAAAACAATAATTTCCACTGTAAAAATATTCTTCCACACCAAAATCCAACGCTTCTTCCTCTTCTTTAATTCTATAAAAATCAAAATGATAAACTTGTTGATTATCTTCCGTAAGATATTCATTAACAATAGAAAAAGTAGGACTCTGAATGGTATCTACTACTTTTAACACCTTACACAATTGCTTAATTAAAGTAGTTTTACCTGCTCCCATTTCTCCATAAAAAGCAACGATTTTATGATTTCCTATTGCTGACAAAAGCTGCTCGGCTATTTGCGGTAAATCTGCTAATGTAAAAGCGTTAAGTTTTATCTCAGAAACTTCACTCATAATTTAACTATATAATTTATTCCTCCAAAATTAAGGCATTATTCAACTCAAAATGTCTTTTTAAATCCACATTTAAAAAATGAGTAGTATCGGTTCTTATTTCTGCTGTTGGCAAATACCCCGAATTTGGCAAAGCTTTTAAATAAATAGGTTGTTGATGAATAATGTTTATTTTTATCTTTGCTAATTCATCCATACGCTTATCGTAAGCTGTTGCATAGTTTTTGTGAATTTGAAAAGTAACAATAACAAAAATTAAAACACCGATTGTGTTTAATATTAAAATGACTTTTTTCATTTTTTCTGAAATGTCAATTTTACTTCCTAATAAAAATAAATACCTGATTAACAATATTAATATTAGTACACTAGAGATCATTGTAGCTCTATCAGGAGGTAGTGCTCCTAAAGGAATTACCACAATAAGATGATTAATAATAACAATAAAAACTATGAGCAAAGCAGCGTAAACCAATTGTCTTATAGGTTGAAAATTCTCAAGTTTATATTTGCTTTTTGTTCCTAAAATATAAAATGGAAATGCCAATAAAATTGCCGGTATAAAAGTATAGTGAAGTTTAAAAAGCAAACTTTTTACAGTGGCGTAAGCAGTAAATAAAATTACATTTGTCCATTCTAAACTTGGTGTAAGCTCATCTCTTAAAGCTGTTCCTACACCAAAAAATATCACACAAAAACCTAGAAAAAGTAAAACTCCTGAAAGTAAATAAGGAAAATATGTTTTAAAATGAGAATGTTGTTTTATAGCAAACATTCCTAAAAACAATAACAAAATAAGTATCATTGGTTCGTTAGATCCGCTTATAAAAACAGAAGATATAATCAATAAAAAATAATCTCCACTATTTTTTTCTTTTTTGAAGAATACACTTAATAAAAAAAACAAGGCAATGGTGCTATACAAATAAACTACCGCCCCAGTAAACCAAAACCAAACATCATTAGGGGATAGTGTTAAAAAGAAACATACACTCATAAGAGAAAATGTGAATAAGCATTTATTTTCTATAGTTATAGTGTAAAACCGTGCTACATTTTTGGTAAAACGATTAATTGCCAAGTACAACAATAAGTAAGAACTTAAATTAAAGGTAATTAAGAAATAGGAAAATTTACTTAATGGCATCAAAAAAGCTATTAATAAATTAGACGCAAACCTACCGTGCCATTCAAACTGTAAGTGGTTAAAAATTTCAATTGCACTTTTATTTTTAATTTCGGTAAGAAAATAAAAATCATCTGCGGCATACCTATTAAAATAAGCCGTTGACATGAAAAAACAACTCCATAACAACACTTGTATAATTAAATATGGACGAATATATTTAGGCAAATAACTAGTTTTTAGTTGATAATTGGTAAAAATATAAAATTAAAATGAAGTGATTAGAGAATATTCCCCTACAAACTATATTCAATAGGCTTTTTTATTATTTTTGCTCAAAATTTTTCGGGGTGTAGCTTAGTCCGGTTAAAGTGCGCGTCTGGGGGGCGCGAGATCGGAGGTTCGAATCCTCTCACCCCGACTTTAATAGCAATAAAATAACAACAAATTATACTAATAAAAAATCGACATCTATAATATAGTTTAAAGGTAAGCTTAAAAAAAAAAGCGTGTTAAGAAAATCTCAACACGCTTATCATAATGTTTTCCGACCAATTAATTTAGCACAAAAGAAACGGTTTCTAAATGCTCTGAATCTCTAACGCTTAATGCTTTTGAATAGTTCAAAATGTTATTGATAGTAGATTGTTTGGGCGTATTTCTTTTGGTTGTTTTTTTATCGTTAAACAAAAGCGATTTTAGTTGCTCTTCTTCTTTTGATAATGCTAAATAATTAAAAATAGTAATTTGATTCATAGGCAATAAATTGTTTTAGGTTTTAATTTACACACTTAACGATACATTTTTTTAAATATTGTAGTACTCAATAAAATTATTTTGGAAACAAATGCTTTCGTATCTTTGCAAAAAATAACTACATGTATCACTTCCTTATAAAACCCCTACTGTTCTTAATGTCGCCCGAAAAAGCACATTATTTTGCTACGGGTTGTTTAACTTTTTTTTCCAACATTCCCGGAGGTGCAGCTTTATTAAGAGCACTTTTTGAAGTGAAAAACAAAAAACTAGAACGTCATTTATTCGGATTAACATTTAAAAACCCAGTAGGCTTAGCCGCAGGGTTCGATAAAGATGCACGTTGGTTTAACGAACTGGCCAATTTAGGTTTTGGTTTTATTGAAATCGGTACGCTTACCCCAAAAGGTCAAATTGGTAACCCCAAACCTCGCTTATTTAGAATTACGGAAGATGAAGGGCTAATCAACCGAATGGGGTTTAACAACCTAGGGGCAGAAGATGCTATTAAACGATTAAAAAACAGAAAAACCGATATCGTTATTGGTGGCAACATCGGAAAAAACACAGCCACATCCAATGATGATGCGTTGGATGATTACTTATTTAATTTCAACACCTTACACGATTACGTAGATTATTTTGTAGTGAATGTAAGCTGTCCGAATGTGAAAGACTTAACCAAACTACAAGACACTCCTTTCCTATTGAAGTTATTGGGCGAGCTTAAAAAAATCAACCAGACCAAAGACAAGCCTAAACCCATTTTATTAAAAATTGCTCCCGATTTAAACAACTCTCAACTAGATGAAGTAATTGAGATAGTAGCCCAAACCAAAATTGATGGTATTATAGCTACTAACACTACTACTTCTAGAGAAAACTTAAGAACTTCGCCAAAAGAAATTGAAGCCATTGCCAATGGTGGTTTAAGCGGAAAAGCATTAAAAGAACGCTCTACAGAAGTAATTCGTTACTTAGCTGAAAAATCTAACAAAGCGTTTCCTATTATTGGTGTGGGAGGAATACATTCTGCAGCTGATGCTATAGAAAAAATAGAAGCCGGAGCAGATTTAGTTCAGATTTATACCGGATTTATTTATGAAGGTCCCGGATTAATTAAAGCAATAAATAAAAAGATATTAGAGCATGGTTAAACTAATTGAATGTCCGAGAGATGCTATGCAAGGCTTGCATGATTTTATTCCTACGGATATAAAAGCAGCCTACATCAATCAACTTTTAAAAGTAGGTTTTGACACCATTGATTTTGGCAGTTTTGTTTCTCCAAAAGCTATTCCTCAGTTAAAAGATACTGCAGAAGTACTTTCTAAGTTAGGTTTATCGACTACAAAAAGTAAATTATTAGCCATTATTGCCAATACTCGCGGAGCAAATGATGCTGTTTTATTTGAAGAAATTGACTACTTGGGCTTTCCGTTTTCTATATCAGAAACCTTTCAACAACGTAATACCAATTCTAGCATTTCACAATCGTTAAAAACAGTAGAAGAAGTGCAGTCGCTTTGTGTAAAACACAACAAAAAATTAGTGGTTTATATTTCTATGGCTTTCGGAAATCCTTATGGCGATGAATGGAACAGCGATATTGTAATTAATTGGACAAAAAAGTTAGCTGATTTAGGCATCGAAATAATTGCTTTAAGCGATACTATTGGTATTTCCAATAAAGAAAACATCAGTTACCTGTTCAGCAACATTATTCCTGAATTCGCTAATGTAGAAATTGGAGCTCACCTCCATACTACTCCTGATACATGGAAAGAAAAAATTGTTGCTGCCTATGAAAACGGTTGCAAAAGATTTGATGGAGCTATAAAAGGTTTTGGCGGCTGCCCTATGGCAACAGACAAGCTTACTGGTAATATGCCTACCGAAAATTTAGTGAATTATTTTAATGAAATTAATGTAAATACCAATATTGATACCATTGAATTTGAAAAAAGCTTATTAGCTGCTAATAAAGTATTTTTATCTTAAATAAAATGAAAGCAACTTATTGTTCCCATTGTGAAACCATACTTCAAGACGCTTATTGTCAACATTGTGGGCAAAAACACATCAATAAACGAGTTACCATTTGGAACATCATTTCTGATTATATTTTTCAAATTCTTTCACTCGAAAAATCTGGTTTTGCTACTGTTTTAAAATTAATTACTTCCCCAAAAAAAGTAGTGACCAACTACTGGAATGGATATAGAAACTATTATCAAAGTCCCGGTAAAATTTTATTCTATTTTTTAACAATTGCAGGTCTTCATATTGTTTTAGTTAACGCTAAACTGTTTGATATGACGATAGACATTAGTTACACCTCTCCTCAGTTTGGAATTATTTTTATTATTCCACTTATTGCAATTAGTACCTACTTAACTTATTTCAAACAAAAATTAAATTTCGGAGAACACTTTATAGCCACTACCTATCTTTTTTCTGTTTTTGGAATGTTATTTATTATAATTGATGATTTAGTTAATTATTATTTAAAACTGAATTTTGATTATTTCAATATTCAATACTTAATTGTAATAATTCTATTATGGAGTGTTTTTGTTTATTCAAAAAACAATAAGTGGTACAGACTAATTTTAAATTTTGTTTTAAACTTGGTAATTTTTTTAATAATCGTTTCTACCCTAATTGGAATAATCTACTTAGCGGGTGAAGTAAACATTCAAGATTGACTACCCAAAAATCTCATTAGCCTTCACCCACAACGGATCGTCTGATGGCACCGGGGCAACTACTTCCATTTGTTCTTTACGAACAGGATGTAAGAAACTAATTTTTCTCGCATGTAAACTAATTGAAGCATCTTTATTAGAACGGTTGAACCCGTATTTTAAATCTCCTTTAATCGGACAACCCATTTCCGACAACTGCACTCTAATTTGATGATGTCTACCAGTTTTCGGTAAAATCTCCAACAAAAAATAGTTATCAAAATCGAAAATTACTTTATAAGTTAATTCTGCCATTTTAGCGCCCTGAAACATACTTTCCTGAGCAAAAGATTTATTCTTAGCTTCATTCTTCTTGAGATAATGAACTAATTTACCTTCTTTATTTTTTGGTGGATTTTTAACTATTGCCCAATACGTTTTTTGGATCTCCTTATCTTGAAACATCTTATTCAATCTCATTAAAGCTTTGCTTGTTTTTGCAAAAACTACAATTCCGCTAGTAGGTCTATCAATTCTGTGAGGAGTACCAATAAAAACATCTCCAGGTTTATTATATTTTTGTTTGATATAACGTTTAACCTTTTCGCTCATAGGTTCATCGCCTGTTTTATCGCCTTGCACAATTTCTCCCGAGCGTTTGTTTACAATAATAAGGTGATTATCTTCAAAAAGAATGTCTAAATCTACGTTGGATTCCATTAAAATAAGTAATGATTAAAGCTGCAAAGCTACTTAGTATTTTAAACAACTTTATTCCGAAAGGATAATATTTTGCTCCAGCTCTTCTTTATATAAATTCCTGTCTTTAATCCATAGTTTCTTTTCTATGGTTTTTCCTGTATTATCAGCTATTTTTAACACATATTTATTAGGAGGCAAAATCATAATATAGCTTCCTTTATTATGATTCACTTCAAAAATACCTTGTAAATCGCCACCTTCTTCTTTAAAGGCTTCTATTTGCATAGAATAATTTACCAAGGTAGAATCTCCATTATAAACCATCCCTTTTACTGTAGTTAATTGGGTTTCTTCATCTTTTAATTCAACTCTGTAAATATCTAAGTCTCCTTCCGAATCACTTCTATAAGCTGACAAGTAAACAAATTGTTTATTTTCTGAGAAACAGATACTTGTATTATCGTCTGGCGTATTTAGTGGATAACCAATGTTTATGGGTTTCGACCAAGTTTGTGTCTCTTCATCAAAAGTAGATTTAAACACATCATAACCACCAATACTATTATGTCCTTCCGATGCGAAATATAAAGTTTTACCTTCATCAACTAAGTAAGGATTAATCTCATTTAAATTGGTATTAATATGTTCACCAATATTAGATGGATTTCCCCACTTTCCATTAGGTAACTTTTTTACAAAATAAAGATCTGAAGCTCCATATCCTTCTTTTTTATCACTTGAAAAAACCATCAATTGACCATCGTTAGAAATAGTGGCACTAAGTTGTTTGGAACTTTTGTCATTAATTAATTTGTTATCAATTTTCTTGGCTTTGGTATAAGAGCGTTTCCCCATTTCTGCCATGTACAAAGTGTTTTTTTCTTTCGGATTATCCACATAATAAAACACATAGTTGCCATCTTCAGAAATTCCTGCTACTTGCTCATTACCATAAGAATTAGGGTAATTAATTGAACGCGTTTTAGACCATTTCCCGCTTCTAAAAGTAGAACCATAAATATCTGCTGTATAGTATCCTTCTAAATCATAAATTCTACCAGTTGTTCCTTCTCTTCTGGTAGTAAACATCAGCTGGTATTCATTTGGAGTAATAATCGGAAAATATTCTTTTCCCTTTGAATTGATATATTTACCTAAGTTCTCAAAATGAGTATTTACAGGGAATTTAACCAATTGCTTCGCATTGTTACACATATTAATTCTTCTTCGACTTTTTTCAGCCATTTCCGAATTAGCATCATTTTCTAAATATTTTTCAAACATTTTAATAGCTAAATCATACCTGTTGGTTAAATGATAGCCCTTCCCTAAATAGTGCCACACCTCATTAGAAACATCAGACTTTTTAGAAACTTGTTCCAACATTTTAATTCCATCTTCCCACTCGTAAGAATTAAGCAAACTCACGCCAAATCTAAATTTAAACTCTGTATTGTTTTGATGTTTTTTATATAACTCTCTATAAAGTTCTTTAGCTTTCATGAAATTGCCATTATTATACATTTTATTGGCATTGTCAGGCAATTCATAATGTAATTTCTGTCCTAATAAAACTTGTGCTGTTAATGCACTTAATAATAAAATAGTTAGTTTCAGTTTCATGGTGGAAAAATAGTAATAATATTTAAAAAAATGTTATAAATTTTTATTTTTAGTTTATGGTGTTTCGTAATAATTCATTTTTACATATTGTCAATTTGAATATTGTTTTTTCAAAATGAAAATAACCTCTTTTGTTTTTAAATTGATTAAGGCAAAATTAAATCACTTAAAAATCTCATTTAATGAATTTTAGGTTTTTTTATTAAATTAATTCATAGTAATGGTATTTGGTTTGTCTGATATAAATCAAAACATATTTTATATGGAAAATAGTGGTGAAAAATTGAAAATAGCAGTATTAGAAGATAGCTCTTTTTACAATAAAATTATTTGTAAAAAGCTGGATTACTATACCAAATTGCTAGCTGATGCTAAAGGTTTTAGATATGAAATTGAATCATATGCTCATTTTGACGATTTTTTAAGAAACCTTAAATCAGATATAAACATTGTGTTTTTAGATTATTATTTGGGCGAAGGTGTTACTGCTATTGATGTAATGAATGTTATTCAAAAGAGGTGTGCTAATTGTAAAATAGTAATAATTTCTCAATCTAGCGATCCCTATACAGCAGATAAAACTATAGGAAATGGTGCTGCTGCATTTATTTATAAAGATAAAGACGCACTAGAAAAGTCATGTTATTTTGTGGAAGAATATGCTAATGTTAATTTTTCTTAACCCTACAAATCAAACTATGACTTTACATGAAAAATATCGTATTTTAGTGGCTGATAGCGATTTAAAATTTCAGCGTCAATTATCAAGAATATTGAATAATGTAGTTGATGATTATGAAAATGCTACCATTGAGCTTATTACAGAAACCAATGTTCAGAAAATAAATGAACAAGTAAAAAGCAAGCTCGATTTGGTATTTTTAGATGCTGCTTTTTTTATAAATAATGATGATGTTTTATTATCTAACTTATTTAAAAACAGCCCCAATTGCATTATTGTTTTATTAACTTCAGATAAAGTTGGTAAAAACATTATAAAAGTGATTGACACGTTTAAGAGACATAATCAGTTATATTTTGGAGAACATCTATTAAAAGATAATTACTCCGATGATATAATAAGTTTCTTTTGTAGAGGATATGTGGATAGAATTGTGTATCATTAAAAAAAACTTAATAACTAATTATATATGAATAAAAGAACCGCTTTTCAATATAAAATTCTTGCTATAATGATGGTAATTATGGTGTTAGTAAGTATTACTGGAATTTATGCTTATAAGCGTTTTTCACAAATAGTAACTAGCATTAGTAAAGAAGCTCGTGTTGATATGAGGTTAATTACAGCAAAATCCTTAATGAATGATGTTGCTGAAGCTGAAAACAGCGTAAAATCTTACAGTCTAATTAGAGATACATTGTATTTAAATAAATTTTACAAAGCGGCTGAAAGATCTAACGAA
Source organism: Flavobacteriales bacterium (assembly GCA_026196775.1). Taxonomy (GTDB): domain Bacteria; phylum Bacteroidota; class Bacteroidia; order Flavobacteriales_E; family Vicingaceae; genus BRH-c54. The sequence continues at coordinate 170,087 of JAPHUD010000018.1, read as the reverse complement.
AAACTTAGCCGACTGCATCAGTACAGTACTGATAAAAAAATATTATCGCACGAAGTAGATACTCTTGAAGTGTTGATAGCTGAAAAGTTTAATATTCTTAATGAGTTATTAGTAATTCAAGATAAGTATAGGGTACAAACTGCATTAGACAAGGTAGTAGCTAATATTGAAAAAAAAGATAGCGTTGAAGAAGAACCCGTTAAAACTGAACTTAAACCTAACATTATTCAAAAAATATTTGGAAGAAAGAATAAAAACGACACCCCTAACAAAGACGAAAAACAATACAGTATTGAGGATATTAACAAAGAAATTGCCTCTATAAAAAAAGAAGAAAAAAACATAGAAACTGTTCTTAAAAATCAAGAGTTAACCTTATTAGTACAAGATAAAGAAGTAAGTAAGCGAATTAAAAACTTACTAAATGCTATTGAAGCAAAAGAACTACTTTCTATTGCTATACATACAGAAGAGGCAGAAAAAGCTATGAAAGAAACCAATACACAAATTGCTATTTTTTGTGTATTAACTGCTTTATTGCTAGTAATTATGGCTTATATTATTATTAATTATGTTCAGAATAGTGCTCGATATAGAAAAATACTTAAACGAGCTAAAGCAAAAGCAGAAGATTTAGCAGTTACTAAAGAAAGGTTCTTAGCCAATATGAGTCATGAAATTAGAACTCCTATGAACGCTATTGCTGGCTTTACAGAGCAAATTGATAAAGGTCCTTTAACATCCGAACAAAAAGAACAATTAACCATGGTTCGAAAATCTATTGATCATTTGCTTTACTTAATTAATGATGTGTTAGATTTTACCAAACTTCAATCGGGTAAATTAAAATTAGAATCTATTGGCTTTAGACCCAACGAATTTGTTAGGGATGTTATCACCTTTGTTCAGCCTTTAGCTAAGGAAAAACAAATAGAAATTAAATGTGATATAAAAACTGATGATGAACTAATTTTATTAGGCGACCCTTTTCGTTTAAGACAAATCCTGCTTAACTTAATTAGCAATTCTATTAAGTTTACAGAAAAAGGTTCTATATCTGTTCAGCTTTCTCAGGTAATGAAAAGCAGTCACTTTACTAATATAAGATTAGAAATTACCGATAGCGGTATCGGCATGAATAAAGACCAATTAAAAAGAGTATTTAGAGAGTTTGAACAAGCCGAAGTGAGTACATCCAGAAACTATGGCGGCACAGGTTTAGGACTTTCTATTGTAAGCATGTTGGTAAAGCTGCATGAAGGAAAAATTGATATTATTAGCAGCCCTAACAAAGGAACAACAGTATCGGTAGAAATTTCATACCCTTTAGGAACAGAAGCAGAAATTGAATTATATGAAAAAGTAGAAAAAGAATGTGAAACTAATTTAAGCCTTCCTGAAGGATTAAAAATTCTAATAGTTGATGATGAGGAATACAACAGAAAATTATTATCAACCATCTTAAAAAAATACCCAGTAAGTTATACCGAAGCTATAAATGGTGTTGAAGCAATAATGGAGGTTAAAAGAAACAACTATGATTTAATATTGATGGATGCCAGAATGCCTAAAATGGATGGTATTGAGGCAACAAAAAGAATCAGGCAAATGAATAGTGAAATAAAAAGTAATGTGCCAATTATTGCTTTAACCGCAGCTGTAACTGAAGATAACAAAAAAGAATACAAATTTGCTGGAATGAATGGCTGTTTGGCTAAACCTTTTAAAGAAAAAGAGTTGTTACAGGAAATTAACAACTTAATTGAATTAAATAACAATATAGATTCAACTGAAGTAGCAATTGATTCTGAAAAAGAAGCGAACAGTTTAGACTTAACTGCCCTAAAAGAACTTAGCAATGGTGACAAAGCATTTTACACCGATATGCTACAAACCTTTTTACAAACCACCACCACCGGTATTAGAGAAATGGAAAAACTACTAAAAGAAAAAAATTATGCGATGGTAGCCGAACATGCTCATAAAATTTCTTCACCTTGCAAACATTTAGGTGCCGGTTTGCTTTATGAACATCTAAAAACCATAGAAGATAATTGCAGAAATAATAAATCTCTTGATGAAGTAGATGCTTTAATTACTAATGTTAAAAACGAATTTAAAACAATAAACGAATTAATTAATAAAGAACTATCAAAAAACTAATTTATGGAAAGTAAGCCTTTTAAAATATATGTGGTGGAAGACAATGAATGGTACAATAAATTGTTGGTGCATAACCTATCTTTAAACCCCGATTTTGTGGTAGAATCTTTTCTTAATGGAAAAGAATTAGTTGCAGCATTAGCCAAAAAACCAGATGTAGTTACCTTAGATTATCGTCTGCCAGATATAAATGGAGAAAGTTTATTGAAAAAAATAAAAGATTATGATCCAAACATAGAGGTTATTATAATTTCCGAACAAGAAGAAATTGAAACTGCTGTAGATTTATTAAAAGCTGGAGCTTACGATTATATTGTAAAATCTAAAAATATTAAAGATAGACTAATAAACACAGTAAATCATATTAAGAAAAACGCTAAGCTAAAAAACCAATTAGTAACACTACAAAAAGAGGTTCAGGGAAAATATGCTTTTGAAAAATCAATCATTGGAAACAGTGCTTCATTAAAAAAAGTGTTTGAATTAATTGCCAAAGCCACTGAAACCAATATAAGTGTTACCATTACTGGTGAAACAGGAACAGGTAAAGAGGTAGTTTCAAAAGCGATACACTACAATTCTCCCAGAAAAGATAAGCCTTTTGTTGCTGTAAATATGGCTGCATTGCCAGCAGAATTAATAGAAAGTGAGTTATTCGGACACGAAAGAGGTGCTTTTACCGGTGCCGATACTCGAAGAAAAGGAAAGTTTGAAGAAGCTGGAAGTGGAACCTTATTTTTAGATGAAATTGGTGAAATGGACATGAATTTTCAAGCCAAACTTTTAAGGGTTTTGCAAGAAAAAGAAGTGACTAGGGTTGGTGGAAATGAAGTAATAAAAGTAAATTGTAGAATTATTGTTGCCACCAACAGAAACCTACAAGAAGAAGTGAAAAATGGTAAATTCAGAGAAGATTTGTACTACAGACTTTTTGGCTTACCCATACATCTTCCTCCACTAAGAGAAAGGGATAATGACACCTTACTTTTAGCTAAATTTTTTATTGATGCATTTTGTAAAGAAAATAATCTAGAACCAAAATCTATTAGTGAAAATGCTAGAAAAAAACTACTTAGCTATAATTGGCCAGGAAATATCAGAGAGTTAAAATCTGTTGTTGAATTAGCTGTTGTTATGTCATCAGGAAAAGAAATTAATGCTGATGATATTTCTCTAAGTTCTAACGATGCTTTGCCAAATGTGCTAACAGATGAAATGACCATGAGAGAATATGAAATTAGAATTGTAAATCACTACATGAAAAAATGTGATAACAACACTAAATTAGTTGCTGAAAGACTTGGTATAGGACAAACAACTGTTTACCGATTATTAAAAGAAGATAAAAACCAAAAATAACTATTAACCCAACTAAAACCTAACGCCATGAAAACACAAGAAAAATTAATCTACATTGTTGAAGACAGTAAAATTATTGCCGACATACTTGCTAAAGTAATTAGCTCCATTCCTAACACAAAAACAAAAGATTTTTGTAATGGAGAAAGTATGCTTAATGAGCTTAATTATGAAATGCCCGATATGATTTTTTTAGACTATTACCTCTATGAAAATGGGAGAAAAATTAATAACAACTCTACCACCATGAATGGTGAACAAATTTTTAATGAAGTAATGAAAGTTAATCCAGATATTCCTGTGGTACTACTTACCGGTCTTGATGATTATAACATTATTGAAAAAATGAAAGCCAGTGGTATCTGTTGCGTCATCCATAAAGAAGTGGATGATATCTATAATTCGGTATTAGACTGTGTTCAAAAATACCAACCACAAACCGTTTAGTATTTTCATTTTGAAAATCATTTCTTCATAATGGAAACTGCTTAAGTTTCTCAATCAAAATAAACCACTGAAATTCAGTGGTTTATTTTTTACCCCTACCCATGGCACAAGAATGGAACAACTCTGTTCGAACAATTAAAACTAATAGCCATGAAAACAATGAGAACAAAGAAAAAACTAAAAATTGTAATCGTAGAAGACAATCTATATTACAACAAAGCACTTACTCACTATTTGAATACATTGTGTAATTCGGCTGTTTATCCGGAATTTGATTTTGAAATAAAATCATATTTAAATGCACACGATTGTATTGAAGAGTTAGAAGATGACACCAATATTATGGTGCTTGATTATTATTTAGAGAACGATGAAGAAGATGACATCCTTACCGGAGCAGACATAGTTAAAGCAGCTAAAAAACATTGTGATAATTGTGAAATAATAATGATGAGTTCTCAGCAAAATGCACACACCACAAGTGAGTTAATGAGACAAGGTGTTTATGATTATATAGATAAAACAGTAAACACCAAAGATAGACTAGGTGCTGTGTTGCAAAAATTGCTTACTAAAGAATTTAAAGAAGAACAAGAAGAATTAGTATAAATCAAATCCAATAAAAATCAACTTAAAAAGTAAATAAATATGTTAAACCAAAAATTAGAAATCATGAAAACAGAAGAAAAAAGTAACAACAAAATGCTTAAAAATGTATTACTAACATTTTTTATCGTAGCAGCCTTAGGAGCAACATTTTTTGCTTATAAACAATACGATGAAAATGTTCAACTTCAGGAATTTTTTGAACATGAAAAACTTGCTATGGAAGAGCATGTTCAGCAATCTTTCGATCAAATTGAGGCTAACTTGGCTCAAATTACGGCAACAGAAAACAACCTGAAATTTAACTTTGATGAAGGTAATGTTGAGACTGGCACAACTCAGAAAGAAAGAATTCAACAAGAAATTAACTTTATAGAACACTTAATTGCTGAAAATAAAAGAATTATTGAAGACCTTAACAATCAGGTGGTAGATAAAAACAAGCGAATGGCTTCTTTAGGTAAAAAAATAGCAGGCCTCAATAAAAAAATTAAAGATTATGAAGCACAAACTGCCGAGCTTAAAAAAGCCAATGATTTACTTGCAAAAAACATAGAAGAGTTAACCGTTGAAAACAATTTCTTGAGTTTAGAAAACGAACACCAAAAGTTTTTGTTGGAAGATACCGAGAAAATAATTGCACAAAAAGATGATACCATCAACATGGCTTTTTATGTAACCGGCACTTTTGATGAGTTAAAAGAATCAAAAATTGTTGCTAAAGAAGGTGGAATTATAGGAATTGGGGCTACTAAATCGTTGCAAGAGGATTTTGAGAAAGGCGATTTTATACAAGTAGATAAACGAAATGTAAAAACCATTCCTGTTTATAGTAAAAAAGCTGAAATTATTACTAACCATTCAACAGATAGTTACGAGTTAATAGAGGAAAATGGTATAGTAAACTACATTAAAATTACTAACCCAGATTTATTTTGGGAAAAAAGTAAATTCTTAGTAATTGAAACTAAAGAAAGTAGTCAAGTAAGTTTAGCTAACAAATAATCCTAATCTCCTTAATTTCACTCAACAGAACATCCCGAAGCTTTAATAAGCTTCGGGATGTTTTATTTTAAATTTCCAACAATACCTACTATTATATAGTACATAGCACAAGGATAAAAAAACAAGAAGATTTAGTTTCACTAAACTTAGGTTTCTCCAGTTTCTCACTTTACTAAGTTTCGTACCTCAAATTGTAAAATTTCGTTCGAAATGACAAAGATACTGCCCCATCTGTTTCAAACATCTGCTTGGAACAAAAACAATTAACCCTGGTATTCTAATTACTACCATTCATAACGCATTGCTCAATATTTAGCTTTTTCATTTTGAAAATGATTTTTCATTATTGAAAAAATGGCACATCCCAAAAGAATAATAAATCATTGTATTTCAGTATTTTATAATCATCATGCCAAATTGGTATGTAGTTGGTTTTAAGAGTAAACGAACCATAAAAACTAAGAAATCATGAAAACAACAAAATTTTTAACCGCAATTTTAACCGCAGTATTTATTACTACTAATGTTAATGCTCAAGACAATGGAAAAGTACCTGATTTAGCAATTAATTCAACCAGCTATAAAACCGCAATTGGATTAAGAGCTGGAGAAACTTCTGGTTTAACTATCAAACAATTTGTTGGTAGTAGTACAGCTTTAGAAGGAATTGTAGGTTTCTGGAGTCATGGTTTAAGTGTTACCTTGTTGTACGAAAAACATGTTCCTGCTTTTGATGTAGATGGATTAAACTGGTACTACGGTGCTGGTGGTCACGTAGCTTTTGAAGCTGGTAGAAGATTAGTTTATTACAGAAACGACAGGTATTACCGATACAATGATGGAAACATAGGCTTAGGTGTTGATGGTATAATAGGTATGGAGTATAAAATCCCTTCCATTCCATTTGCTTTTAGTTTAGACGTAAAACCTTATGTAGAGGTAATTTCTAACGGTAGAGTTTGGACTTCTTTAGATCCAGGATTAGGAATTAAAGTAACTTTTTAATAATCTTTTATGCAATTGAAAAAATAAAAAGCTTGTTATTAACTCTCCCCTAACCCCTCTCTTTAAAGAGAGGGGAATAAGTAATCGTAAGATAACTTTGGGGTGAGTCAAAAATAACTTTCAATAAAAAATCAAACAAATACACTAACAAATATTCATATAATAAACCTTAAAAAAATTATAGCCATGAGAACAATGATAAGTATGTTCATACTAACCACACTAACAATAGGATTATTTATTGTTGGATGTAAAAAAGATGATTCACATACCCCTAGCACAGGGTATATAGAACCTGCAGATTTCTTGTCTGACAAAAAGTACAAAATGTTAATTGTAGAAATCAACTATGTTCAGGGTTATAAACCAACACAGGAAGCAGTTAATAATATGGTAACATTTCTTTCAGCAAGACTAAATAAACCTAAAGGTGTGAAAGTATCTATAAATAGTATTGCATCTCCAAGAAAATCTTCATTCTCTCATAGCGATGTAGTTCATCTAGAAAAAATACACAGAAAACATTTTCCTTTAGGAGATATTTTAACTGCTCATATTTTGTTCTTAGATGCAGGTTACATTCAAGATACTGACAATACTAAATATTTAGGAATGGCTTATGGAGCAACTTCTATAGCAATATTTCAAAAAACAGTTAGTGATTATTCTGGTGGAATTTCACAACCTAGCAATGAGGTATTAGAAACAACCATTATCAACCACGAGTTTGGACACGTATTGGGATTGGTAAATAATGGTACTTCTATGCAAACCAATCATCAAGATAACAATCACGGTCACCATTGTGATAACGAAGAATGCTTGATGTACTATGCAACAGAGACGACTGACATTGTTGGTAATTTAGTGGGTGGAAACATTCCTGAATTAGATCAAAATTGTATTAATGACTTAAAAAATAATGGCGGTAAGTAGAGAAAAACGCTTGAATGGATTGTAATTGCCATTCAAGCGTTTTTATTTAAAAACAATATACTTTAATTAACTTTCCATATGCTCTTTTTCTTATAAGTGTTTTATTTTTATAAGTAAAACAAAAAAACATTTGCTTTCAATGGTTAAAATTTTATACATTTGCTTCCCCTTTTGTTAATTATTTATAACATCATTGATATGAAGCTTTTAAAACCATTAATCCTTTTTTTCCATCTACTTATTTTTGGTGCTACATTCTTGGTAGCTCAAACTAATGCTACTCCTCAACAAGAAATAACTACCAAGTATTACTATGATTTTTCAGGTAAACTATCTACCTCAACTATTGATCAAATAGAAACAGAAATAAGACAACTTACTCATGTAACTGAAACTAAAGTGAAATATAAAGACGAAAAACAATTGGGTCAGTTAGTAGTAATAGTTAAAGAAAAACCAAGAAATTCAGAAGGAGATGTGCTATTTCAGCCTACCGATTTAAAAAAAATTATTTCTCAACATGGTTTAATGCCTAAAGAGATAAAATTCGAAACTATTAAACCTTAGTCCTTGTTTATGAAATTTTTTAAACTATTCATACTATTAACTACTATAGTATTAGGCAATAATGTTTTTGCTCAAGCAGATAATTGTTCTTTTGCTACAAGTATTAGTGTTACCGCTAACTGTTCTTCACCAACATCAGGAACTACCATTGGAGCAACTCAGAATATACCAGGTTGTGTTGGAAATGCCGATGATGATGTTTGGTATCAATTTGTAGCTACTAACACCTCTCATCAAATTATTGTTACACCAAGTGCTTCAATGGATCCTGTTGTACAACTATTTTCTAATACTTGTGCTTCTTTGGTATCTATATCATGCATGGATCAAGGTTTTACAGGTCAAACAGAAACCATTAATGCTACAGGTTTAACCATAGGCAATACCTACAGAATAAGAGTTTATCACTATGGTGTTGGCTCTGGTTCAGGAACTTTTACGATTTGTGTTACTAACCCTCCTCCTGCTCCTAGTAATGATAACTGTGGAAATGCTATCAACTTATTAGTAAACACCACTTGTATAAACACTAGTGCTACTTCAGTAGGTGCTACCCAATCAATGCTAGGGTGTACTGGCAATGCTGATGATGATGTTTGGTTTAGCTTTACAGCTGTTAACTCAACAGCAACTATTACTGTAAACCCATCTTCATCTATGGATCCAGTATTAGAATTATTTTCAGGAACAGGTTGTGGAACACTTAGTTCTATACAGTGTGAAGATTCAGGCTTTATGAATGGAAATGAAGTGATAAATGCAGTAGGATTAATTCCAGGAAACATTTATTTTGTTAGAGTTTATGATTATTATGGTGGCGGTGGACATCCGTTTGACATCTGTATAACAGGACCTTCTGCATCTCCAATACCGACTAATGATGAACCTTGTAATGCCATAGCTTTACCTACTGTTAATTCAGATTGTAATTTCTTACAATTCTCAACAGTTGGTGCTACTGCTTCAATAGGGGCTCCTACTCCATCAGCTTGTGCAGGTGGATCTGCTCCACAACAAGGTGGATTTGGTGCCGGAAGTGCTGATGTTTGGTTTAGTGTTGTAGTTCCAGCTAATGGTCAGATTTCAATAACTACACAGCTAAATTTTGGAATTAATGATGGTGTAATGGCTTTATATAGTGGAACTTGTGGTAGTTTAACACAAATAGCTTGTTCTGACGATTACAACTATCCTGGGACAGGAAATGATTTTAAACCTTTTATCTCTGCAACAGGGTTAACACCTGGTGCTACTTATTTTATAAGGTATTGGGGATTTGGAACAACTACAGGAGATTTTGGAATTTGTGTGGCTTCTCCTGTAAATGATTTTTGCTCTACAGCATTATATATTTGCGATTTGAACGGTTATAGCGGAACTACTAGTGCTGCTTATACACCAGATAGACCTTGTAATATGCGTGGAAATGCAGAACAAAACAACCCTCCCACTTATACCTATACTCCAGGTACTAACACTGGTGGTATTTTTGGACAAGGAGGACCTTGGGGAACAGGCGCTCCACTATTTGATGTTCAGATTAACAATAACTCATGGATTAAATTTACAGCAGGAAATACAACGGCTATTCTTAATGTAGCTATTAGTAATTGTTGGATTGGTAATTATCCATCAGGGGGAATCCAAATGCAAATTTTTGAAGCTGCAACAAGTTGTTGCAACTTTACCCCTGTATCTAACTTTGAAGAAAGTTCTACTAACTTTACCATTACTGCTAACAATCTAACCATTGGTAATGATTATTACTTAATGATAGATGGTTATGCCGGAGATATTTGTAGCTATACAATTACTGCTAACTCAGGAATTCAATTCCCTGATATAGTTGCACCACGACCAAACATTTGCTATGGAGACACTACTACTTTATTTGGTCCTGATTTGGCTTCTTCTTATTTATGGATGCCAGGTGGAGATACTACTCAAAACATTACTGTTCAGCCATCTACTACTACTACTTACACTTTAGTTGTAGAAGGTGTTTGTGGTAATAAACAAACCATGACAAAAACCATTACGGTAAATCCAAATCCTACTATTCAAATTAATAATGGTAATCCTGTAAGCGTTTGTAATGGTTCTACTGCAACATTAACAGCATCAGGTGGAAACACCTATGTTTGGGATGATAACAGCACTATCAACCCTAGAAATGTAAACCCAGCCACACCTACAACTTATTGGGTAGAAGGAACAGATGCAAATGGTTGTGTAGGTTATGATACTACAACGGTTCAGATTTTAACACAACCAACAGCAAGTATTACTGCTAATGATACTGCTATTTGTTTAGGAGAAAGCTTGGTTTTACATGCTTCTGGTGGTGGAACTTATACTTGGAATGATAATTCTACCTTAGATTCATTGATTGTTTCTCCAACAACTACTACCACTTATTGGGTAGAAGTAAATGTTGGTGGGTGTACCGATACTGCTACATTTACAGTTACAGTTCATCCATTGCCTACTCCAACTATTTCAGGAAATACTACTATTTGTGTGGGAGATTCTACTACACTTACCGCAAGTGGCGGAAATAGTTATTTATGGAATACCACAGATACCTCAGCAGCAATAACTGTTAACCCTATAACTACCACTACTTATAGTGTAATTGTTACCAATGCTAATGGATGTTTTGATTCTACTAGTATTACTGTAACTGTAAATCCACTACCAAATATTAGTATTACTGGAAATGACTCTATTTGCTTAGGAACAAACGCTACATTAACAGCCACAGGAGCTGCTTCTTATATTTGGAGCAACAGTGCTACATCTCCTTCTATAACGGTCTCTCCAACTGTTACCACTACTTATACGGTTGTTGGTACAAGTTCTTTTGGATGTGTAGATTCAGCTCAGCATACCGTAAATTTAATTCCGCAACCGGTGGCTAGCATTACAGGAACTGACATTATTTGTGATGGAGAAACTACCCAACTTACAGCAACGGGTGGAGGTTCTTATTTATGGAGTACCACAGATACTACTTCTACTATTACTGTTATGCCAAATGACACTACCACGTATACTGTAATAGTGACAACAAACGGTTGTATCGATAGTACTTCTTATACTGTTCAGGTAAAACCATTACCAACTATTAATGCTTACGCAGATACCACTATAATGATGGGACAATCTACTCCTATTTTTGCTCAAGGCACACCACCTTTTGTTTGGACACCAAGCGATAGTTTGTCTTGTACAACTTGTCCTAATCCAACAGCATCTCCAAGGGAAACCACTACCTATTGTGTGCAAACGCAAAAAGACGGTTGTTTTAATTCCGCTTGTGTAACGGTTTATGTAGATGAAACTTGCGGAGAGGTTTATGTCCCCAATGCTTTCTCACCTAATGGAGATGGTAATAATGATTGCCTAAAAGTATATAGTAACTGTTTATCAGAAGTATTATTTAGAGTTTATTCTCGTTGGGGAGCTTTAATTTATGAAACGGAAGATGTAAATGGTTGTTGGGATGGCTTTTATAACGGCACTTACCTTAACTCAGGTGTTTATGCTTATACAGTCCAAGCGAAATTAATTAATGGAGAAGAAATAGAATTGAAAGGAGATGTTACTATCTTTAAATAAGAAGCTAGTTATTAAAAAGAAATGAAAAAACTAATTATACCAATATTGATGTGTTTTGTGAATAGCGTTTTTGCTCAAGATATTCATTTAAGTCAAACACACATGACACCCTTATTGGTAAATCCAGCCAATGCCGGTGCTGAATATACCATGCGAGGAATTTTGAACTACCGTAGCCAATGGGGAAGCGTAACTACTCCATTTAATACCATGATGGCTAGTTTTGACATGAATTTTAAACCTAAGAACGATTCGAAAAAAGGCTATTTTGCAGGAGGTCTTTACTTTTTTAATGATGAAGCTGGAGAATCTCAAACAAAAACTACACAAGTTAATCTTAGTGTTGCTTATCATGTAAATATTAATGATAAAAACACCATTGGTTTAGGAGTTCAAGGAGGTTATTTTCAACGTTCTACTTCTATTGCTTCACTTAAATGGGGAAGTCAGTATGATGGTTTTCAGTACAACTCTACACTTACCTCTAACGAAGGTAATGGTGATGACAAGTTGTCTTTTGGCACTACCGATTATACTTCGGGTATTGTTTGGACTTACAGAAATGATGAGAATTACCTTTCGGGAAAAAAATTACTGATAAATAGTGGTATTTCTATGCACCACTTAACCAAACCCGATTTTGAGTTTCAGAATGTTTTTGCCGACCAATTACATTACCGATGGATATGGCACGCCAATGCTATTGTTGGTGTAAGTCCTAAATTTACAGTATTGCCTTACCTATTCTACTCCCGACAAGGAGCCATAAATGAAATAATGTTTGGCTCTAATGTGTTGTATAAGTTTAAAGAAGAATCTAAATACACGCAAAATGTAAAAGGAATGGCAATGGGCGGAGGATTGTTTTACAGATGGCAAGATGCAGTTGTAGCCATGATTTGTTTTGAAATTGATAATTACAATATTACCTTTAGTTATGATGTAAATACTTCTTCTTTAAATGATGCTTCGGGCGGACAAGGAGCTTATGAAATTGCTTTAAGATACGTTTACCCTAACCCATTTGGTGGTGTTAAGAGTAAAGCGAGGTTTAATTAAAAAAGCCAAAAAATCCCCCTAAAGGAGGACTTTACCAACACAAAAAACTCATCCGATTGTCATATCGATTGAAATTTTACAAGCTGAAGAACGGAGCTTAGTAAAATGTTACCACGTTATCTTGTAAATTGGAATACACTATCGACTGAAGCTTACACTCAAGTAGCAATTAATAATATAAAAACTATAAAAAGTCCGATTGAATTACTACATTTGGAATAAAGATACAATGCGAATAAACTTACCGGTACGTTTATTCGATTGTTGCAAAACATTAAAAATGAGAACAAGCATTTTAATATTCATATTAACCATAATTAACTTTTATGGCTTTTCTCAAGAAACTCCGATTATTGAGTCCAATTTGGGCGACACAACCTCTTATGAAGATGTTACAATTCCTCTGATTGGCGGTTGCAGCTTAGGTTGTGCTTTGGGCTGGAAAATGACCGCTTCTTCTAATTTGGAGAGCCAAGGCGTTTCGACATATGGAATTGAAAATATTGAAGATGGAGACCAGAAAACAGCTTGGATTGAGGGAGTAAATGGCTACGGAATAGGAGAAAAAATCAACATCACATTTATAAGTCCTGACTCACTTGACATTTTGTTCTACGAAATCGGACTTAACAACGGATACTGCAAAAGTAAGGACATCTGGAAAGCTAATTCAAGAGTTAAAAAAGCTCGATTACTAAAAAATGGAGAAGAAAAGCTCATTTTGAATTTTAAAGACACTATGTTCTCTCAAATTTTCAGATGGGACACAAATTATATAACTGTTACCAACAAAGACATTGTGACTATAGAAATTTTGGAAGTTTATAAAGGTGACAAATATGAAGATACGGCTATTTCTGACCTTTATTTAATGGGGGCACATTAAAAATAAAAACGTTTTGCAACAGTCGCTATAAAAAATGCGGTTATAGTGCAACACCAAAAGTTTGTACATTTGGGTAACAACGCCAAAACTTCGTTTTGGTTTTTAGAAAAATGAAAAGTAAAAAACAAAAACTCAGCTTTGGCTCAGTGCAGAAAGGAAAGACTACCGCCTTTCCCATTCCGCACTTTTTATAGCGGGGTCGTTAGCTACCATAAGAGAATTGCTTATTCCTCATTATCTTTCTTTCAAGTACTAATCCGATTATAGGTAATTTGGTAAACTTCCCTTCAATTCGTACCTGTAAAAAATAAAACTTCTTACTTAAGCTGGGGTCTAAAACATACTTCCTAAGAAATTACTAATAATTTTGTACTTTTGAAACCCCGAAACTATTCGGAATTTTTACACTTTTTAATTCTATTTCTATTATGAAACAATTGCTGTTATTATCTTGCCTCATTTGTGTTATCATTGCTTGTAATAATTCAACTAACAACCAATCTGCTGATGAAAATGCTGAAAATAATAATGCAGTAAACCCTGCTCTTACAGAAGAAGAACTTGCTTTTAAAGAAATTAACGAACAACTAAAAAATGATGTAAACAATACTGGATTGTACTTAAAAAGAGCCCGATTATATCAGAAATATGGCGATTATAATGCTGCTATTAATGATTTAAATAGAGCAATTAAAATAGATTCTTTAATCCCTGAGTTTTACTTGTTAAAAGCTGAACTTTTAAAAACTCAAAGCAACTACAAAGAAGCTAAAAATATGTTAGATAAATGTATGTACGTTGATAATGACAATGTACAAGCAAGGGTTGAGTTAGGATGGTTGGCATTATACACTTACAATTATAAACAAGCATTAGATTATGCTGATGCAGCACTAAAAAGAGATATGTATAATGCCGAAGCTTATTATCTTAAAGGAATGATATTTTTAGATAAAAAGGATACTGCACTTGCAAAATCTAGTTTTAAAACAGCCATAGAACAAGAAAACGATTATTATAATGCTTATATCCAATTAGGTGTTTTATATTTCAATGATGATTCTAATTTAAGTGAAGGTTACTTTAAAAATGCGTTACGTATTGATCCAAATAGTTTAGAGGCACTTTATAATATCGGACTTTATTACCAAGAAAGAGGCGAATACGAAAAAGCTATGGAACATTACCAAAAATCTATAGCTATTCAACCATACAGAGAGCCCTATTTTAATATGGGCTATATTCACCACGAATATTTACAAGAATATGAAAAAGCTGTTGAATACTACACAAAAGCAATTAATGTAGAACCTAAATACATAGATGCCTACTATAACAGAGGTCTTTGTTATGAATTAATGAAAGACCGAAAAAAAGCTAAAGCTGATTTTAAAAAAGTACTTGAATTTAACCCTACCCACACTAATGCTGCTAAAGCTTTAGAAAGAGTTTTTTAATATTACAAACCTATCAAAACCCATAAACTTCTAAACTCAAAATCTAAATGAATTACCTCTCTGTTGAAAACCTCTCAAAATCATTTGGTGAGCGTGTGTTGTTTGAAAATATATCGTTTGGAATTGATAAAGGACAAAAAGTGGCGTTTATTGCTAAAAATGGAACTGGAAAATCTACTTTATTAAAGATTTTAGCTGGCGAAGCTGGTTATGATTCGGGTAATGTTGTTTTCAGAAACGGTATAAAAACAGGCATCTTACAACAATCTCCCAATTACAATGATGAATTAACTATTTCTCAAACAATTTTTAGAACTTCATCAGAACAAATTGATGCTATTTTAGAATATGAAAAAGCCATTGCCAATCCAGACGATAACGAAAGAATGCAGAAAGCTTTTGAGCAAATGGATGCTTTAGATGCTTGGGACTACGAAGTGCGTATCAAACAAATTTTAGGTCAGCTACAAATTCATGATTTAGAACAAAAAATTGGCGAACTTTCTGGTGGACAACAAAAAAGAATTGCTTTAGCTCAAGTACTTATTGAAGAACCCGATTTTATAATTTTAGATGAACCTACCAACCACCTAGATTTAGACATGATAGAATGGTTGGAAAATTATCTTATTAAAGATAACATCACTATTTTAATGGTAACCCACGACAGGTATTTTTTAGAACGTGTATGTAATGAAATTATTGAGCTTGACGAAAAAACACTTTACAGATACAAAGGTAATTACAGCTATTTTTTAGAGAAGAAAGAAGAACGAGAAAGTATTTTTGCAGCCAATGTAGATAAAGCCAAAAACCTTTATAGAAAAGAGCTTGAATGGATGCGAAGAATGCCTAAAGCTAGAGGAACAAAAGCTAAATCGAGAGAAGATGCTTTTTATGATACCGAAAAAGTTGCCAAGCAAAAGAAAGACAACTCTAAAGTAGAAATGGAAGTGAACATGACACGTTTGGGAGGTAAAATTTTAGAACTCCATCATGTTAAAAAATCTTTTGGCGACCTTAAAATTCTAGAAGATTTTAACTATGTTTTTAAAAAGCAAGAAAAAATAGGCATTGTAGGTAAAAATGGTGTGGGTAAAACTACTTTTCTAAACATTTTATTAGGATTAGAAAACATTGATGGAGGAAAAGTGGTTTCTGGCGAAACAGTAGTTTATGGCTACTACACCCAAAAAGGCATGCAGTTTAAGGAAGAAAAAAAGGTTATTGAGGTTATTAAAGATATTGCTGAAGTTATTCCACTTACAAAAGGAAAAAGCCTTACCGCAGCTCAATTACTCGAGAAATTTCTTTTCCCTAAAAGTATGCACTACAACCAAATTGCAAAACTTAGTGGTGGAGAAAAACGCAGACTTTACTTACTTACCATTTTAATCAAAAATCCTAATTTTTTAATTCTTGATGAACCTACCAACGATTTAGATGTAATGACCTTAAGTGTGTTGGAAGACTTTCTAGAAGATTTTCAAGGTTGTTTAATAATTGTTACTCACGACAGGTATTTTATGGATAAACTGGTTGACCATCTATTTATTTTTGAAGGTGATGGAAAGGTAAATGATTACTTAGGAAGATATTCTGATTATAGAGAAGAGCTCAAACAACAGCAAGTGGCTTACAAAAAAGCCGAAACTACAAAAGCTAATAAAAACGCTGAAAACACTTCCGAAAAAGTAGATACCCCTAAAGTAAAACTTACCTATAAAGAAAAAATTGAATTAGAACAACTAGATAAAGACATTGAAGCGTTAGAAAAGAAAAAAGCAGAATTAATGAAAGTGTTAGAAGCTAATCAGGCTAACCATGAAGAAATAATAAAAATTACCACCGAACTTGGCGAAATTAGTACTCAGCTAGATAAAAAAGGAGAAAGATGGCTCTATTTATCTGATTTTGAATTCTAAATACTTTTTTTTACCACTATATTTCTATACCATTGAACTGAAAAAAAATAACTTTTTTATAGCTCAAGACAACCTATTTTAAAAAAATTAAGACTATAATTGTAATGTAAGTAGCTGATTAATTTATACATTTACAAAAACTCTGCGATTATGACTCATAAAATTCTTATTCTTTTTTCATGCCTTATGTTTATGTTTGGTGCTAAAAGTCAAACCGTAATATGGACAGAAGATTTTCAAAATAATTGTGCCTCTGCATGCTTGGCAAGTGGTTATGCAGGAACTAATGGTGCTTGGACAGTTACAAATATAGGAGCCAATGACCCTGAAGCAAATGAATGGTTTGTTAGTGGAGCTGAATGTGGAAATGCAGCTGGAACTTGTGGTTCTGCTTGTGCAACTACAGACCCATCTCTCCATGTTGGAAATGTTGCTGTTGCCGCATTAGGTCTTCCTGCTGACAATGGTGCAGCGTACAATGCTGGTGGACTATGTGGTTCTTTCTTTTGTGTTTTAACTGATAAAAGGGCTGAATCTCCAACTATTAATTTAACAGGGCAAACCAATATAACTTTAAACTTCAATTATATAGAAAATGGTGATGGAGCCTTAGACGATGCTTCTTTATGGTATTTTGATGGAGCTACATGGGCTTTATTAGACCCTCTAGCAAAACCATCTTTAGGAGCTTGTGCTCCACAAGGTTTATGGACTGCATTTTCTATTCCTTTACCAGCTTCCGCAAATAATAATGCTAATGTTAAAATTGGCTTTAGATGGGTAAACAATGATGACGGAGTTGGAAATGACCCTTCTTTTGCTGTAGATGACATTACTTTAACCATTCCTGCTACAACTGGACCAAATGCTAATTTTACCACTTCTACCTCTACAATTTGTGTAGGAGATTCTATTACGTTTACCGATGCAAGTACTACTTCTGGAGCTACTACCTATAGCTGGACCTTTGCAACAGGAACTCCTGCTACAGCAAACACTGTAGGTCCACATACTGTAGTTTTTAATACTGCTGGTACACATAATATTAGCCTAACGGTTACTGATGCCAATGGTACTGATAATATAATTTTACCTATTACCGTTAACCCACTACCAACAGTTACAGCAAATGCTACTGCAACTTCAATTTGTTCTGGCGACCCTGTAACCTTAACAGGTGGTGGGGCAACTTCTTATACTTGGGACAATGGAGTTACTGATGGAGTAGCTTTTAACCCTACTGCAACAACAACTTATACTGTCACAGGTACAGATGGTAACAACTGTAGTAATACTGCTCAAATTACTGTTACTGTAAATAATTGCTCTCAACCTACTGCTTCTTTTACAACTTCTGCAAACACTATTTGTGTTGGTGATTCAATTACTTTTACTGATAATAGTACTGGTTCTGGTATTACTACTTGGAACTGGACTTTCCCAACAGGTACTCCAGGAACTGCTAATACTCAAGGGCCTCATACTGTAGTTTTTAACACTGCTGGAACACATAATATTAACCTACAAATTACTGATGCTAATGGTACGCATGACACCACTATTGCTATTACTGTAAATAATTGTACCCAACCCACTGCCTCTTTTAGTATGTCTGCAGATACTATTTGCACTGGAGACTCTATAGTTTTTACAGATAATAGTACTGGTTCCGGTATTACTTCTTGGAGTTGGACTTTCCCAACAGGTACTCCAGGAACTGCTAATACTCAAGGTCCTCATACAGTAGTTTTTAATACTGCTGGTACACATAATATTAACCTACAAGTTACTGATGCTAATGGAACACATGATACTACTATTGCCATAGTAGTAAATAATTGTGCCTTACCACAGGCTTCATTTACTGCTTCTTCGGATACTATTTGTATAGGAGACTCTATTACTTTTACTGATAATAGTACTGGCTCTAATATAAACACATGGAACTGGACTTTTAATGGTGGAAATCCACTTATTGCCAATACTCCAGGACCTCACACTGTTACTTTTAACAATGCAGGAAGTTATAACATTACCTTACAAATCAACTATCCTGGTGGAAGTAGCGATACAACAATTACTATAGTTGTAGATTCATGTAATCCACCTATTGCAGCTATTGGCATGAACCCTAGTAACGGTAAAATATGTAAAAATGGTTGTGTTGAGTTTTCTTACAACGGTTCAGGTGGAACACCAACATCATGGGTTTGGACTTTTGAAGGTGCTGTACCTGATTCATCAATTTTAGAAAACCCAGGCTTAGTTTGTTGGCCAGATACCATTGGAAAATTTGTTGTTACTTTAGAAGTTTCTAATGCTTATGGTACAAGTTCTATAATAGATACCGTTACCGTTAGCGACCCTGCTATTATAACTGCTTATTCTGATACCACCATAACTTTCGGAACCAATGTTACACTTACTGCCCAAGCTACAGATACTTCTGGAAATATTATAACAGGAGGAACTTATACTTGGAGTCCAATAAATAATTTAACCTGTGTACTTTGTCAAACTACTACCGTAATTCAACCTACTGATACAGGTATTTACATTGTTGCTTACGAAGCCGAAAATGGTTGTATAGTTTATGATACAGTAACAGTTAATGTTGATATGCAGTTTAATATTGGTGTCCCAAGCGCATTTACTCCAAATGGAGATGGCAGCAATGACCTATTACTAGTTAGGGGCTTAATAGGTATTGAGTCATTAACTTTTTCTATCTATAACAGATACGGACAAGAAGTGTTTTTCACCAGTGAAAAGACTGAAGGTTGGGATGGAACACATAATGGCAACCCCGTAAACCCAGGAGTTTTTGTTTATTATGTAAAAGCAACTATGCTAGATGGTACTCTTCGAGAACTAAAAGGTAATGTTACTCTAATAAGGTAAATACATTTTACATTTAAATTTATGATTATGAAAAATTTATATATAACTAGCGTTTTATCTTTACTAATTAGCTTCCCTTTATTTGGGCAGCAAGATGCACATTTCTCACAATTTTTTTCTTCTCCAATGACGGTTAACCCTGCCAGTGCTGGTGCTTTTAATGGAGACATAAGAGGTATTTTAAACTATAGAAATCAATGGGCTTCTGTTAGTGAACCTTATACTACAATTGCAGCCTCTTTTGATGCTCCTGTTTTAAAGAAAATGAAAGGAGGAATGTTTGGCTTAGGATTAAATTTTTATAAAGATGACGCTGGTGTATCAAAATTCTCTAATGTGAAATACAGTTTAGCATTGGCTTATCATTTAGATATTGGCGGTGGAAATAAAAATCATTTTATTTCTGTTGGTTTCCAAGCTGGAGCAATACAACGCTCTTTAAATTATAATAACTTAACTTTTCACGATCAATGGAATGGTGTTGCTTTTGATTCTGAGATTCCTACAATTGATCAGTTTGGTGGCAATGCTGTAAATGCTTTTGATATGGCGACAGGAATTCATTGGTTCTACTCACCTACTGATTTCACAAGATACTTTGCTGGAGTTTCTTTATTTCACTTAAACGCTCCAAATGTTTCTTTTAACAGTGATGAAGATCCTTTACTAAGAAAATTTACTATTCATGGTGGTGCTGAAGTTGGCAGAGGTGGTGGAAATGCCGCTGTTACTAGTAATGGATTTTCTGTTCTTCCTAACTTTATTTTTACTCAACAAGGACCAAATAGGTATTTTAATTTAGGTGCCGAAGCAAAAATGAGATTACAAAGTGCATCTAAATTCACCAATCATCAAAATGAAATGTCTATGTCTATTGGACCTTATTTGCGTGTTGGAGATGCATTTTATGCTGTTGCTAGGTTTAATTGGTTAGGCTTTTCTATGGGGGTTAGTTATGACATTAATATGTCTGATTTAACTGCTGCAACAGGTGGAAACGGAGGATTTGAATTAAGTTTAGGATATTACGGAAACTTCAATTCAACTCCTTCTAGAGGACATAGTGTACGTTTTAAATAATTCTCACTTCGTTATCTGAAACATCATACCAAAAGCAAAGTACCATTCAACAAATAAAATATTCTGACTAGCTCTATCTGCAATATCTTTAGATGTTCTAACATCTGGTAAATCTATAAAACCTGCTTTGAACGCTGTTCTTAGAAAGAAATATTTATAAAAGATAGCATTAAACCCTGCTTTACCAGAAAACCCATATCCTGCAAAATGAAACTTATCATTTCTTACATTGTTCCATAACGTAACATTAGATTTTGGTAAAACAGGCCCTAATCCAAAACCTAACATAGAGTTTAACTGAAACTTATCTGGATTAATGCTTGCAAATTGATGTAATAAATTATCATTTCTGGTTAGTTCAATATTGATATAATTTAATCCATCTGTATGTTCGTATCTTAAAAAATTCTCATTAATATGAAAAGGACTATTAATGTATTCTCCAGAATAAATTGATTCATCTCTAATATGCCCCCTAATTCTCACATCTTGCACACTAGAAATAACATACTTCATGTGATCTACGCCTATAGAAATATCGTACTTATCAGAAATATAATAACCCAATCTTAAATTAGTTTGTGGATAGGTAATATATTTTGGATGAAAATAGGTTTCGTAATTAAAATCAGATTGTTTGTCATGAGCTTTTACATCTGTTAAAATAAAATCATAATTTGTTCCTGTAAAATGTATGCTTGATGGAGCGTACCAATCTTGATTCCATCCCCATAAAATATAAATTTTACCTTTGTTTATTTGTTTTTTTATCGGAAGTATCTCTTGTCCTTTAAGTATAAAAGAGACTACTAATAAACTTAAAAATAAATATAATTTCACCTTCATTATTATATAAAAAAGGTGCCAAGTTACATCTATTAAAGAAATTCAAACACAAAAAAAGTCAATAAATAAATTTATTGACTTTTTACTATTTTTAATCTATTGACTGTCAGAATCAAAAACTATAAGTTAGACCTCCTAAAATATTAAATCTTTGTGTTGCATAATCTTGATATTTTTCATATTCAACAGAACCAATATTCATAAAATTAATGAAAGCCGATAATTTTTTGGTATATCTGTATTCAAACCCAACATTTACATCTACCAATCCACCTAATTCTTTTGCTTCTGGTGTTGTAATAATTCCTTCTGTAGTTGCAGTTGTAGTATATATTTTAGCATATTGTTTTCCTAATACAAACACATCTAATCTCACCAAAATTTTATCTGACAAATCATAAATTCCAGACACCATGGTTTTAAACTCTGGTTTATGCCATACTTCTAGCTCTTTTGCTGCTTCATAAGCAAAATAATCTGCTGTAAACAATACTTTTATTTTTTCTAGTTGCTGATAAGCTATTTCTGCATTTATGTTGAAGAAAGTAATTTCATCATAAATTACATTAAATTTATTTTGAAGTACTGTAGCATGTTCTTTTACATATAATGGTTGATTATCTATCTTTTGCTTACTAACACTCGTTTTAAAGCTAATTTTATCACTTATACTTCCTCTAATCCCACCATAAATATCGTATTTCTGATTGCTGTTTAATACTCCTAAAACATCCGCATTTACAAAAGGGTTTTCTGCAAAAAAAGTATTGAAGTTGTTATTTATAATTCCTCCTTTTATTCCAACATATGGAATAATAATATCATCAACAATATTGTATTTAAACTCAGCTATAGGATAAAAATGAAAATCATTTTCCTCTTCTAACAATTGTTGTGAGTTAACAAATAAACCTGCTCCTAAGTTAAATTTCCACTTACTTGTTTGTGTACTTATTTGTGGAATTAATCCTACAGATGTAGTACTCTTAAGTTCTAAGTCATTTGTCAATTTATTGTAATTTACTTTCACCCCCAATTCATATAACTCTCTTTTGTGGTATTTATTAAATCTACCATCAACCTGAATGTTATTTTCACTAACGCCAAAAACATCTTTTAAATGATAGTATTTCACATCAGCATTATAATCGAATTGATTGGTATCGGTAAAGTTTCTCGAAAGACTAAAAACACCTGTATATTTATTTAATAGCTGCTGCTGTATTCCTTCCGATGGAGTGTATTGAACAGGTAAACTATCAGGAATACCATAATAATGAACTGCATTTCTATCGTAATCAAATCCTAATTTCCATGTAAATTGTCTGGAAAACTTTTTACCATACAAACCAAAATGATTATCGCTAAAAGCAGATCTTCCTACATCTTTTAATCCTGAAGAAGATAAATGTCCGGCATGAACTCCCCATGCATAATCTCTATTCCTAGTTGAATTATAAAACACATCTGCCACAGTTGTTCCATTGGTACCGTAACCCACTTTTGCATAGCCTCTATATAATTTTGTTAAAGGTTCTCCAACTACTTTAGCGTGTTTAATGGTATCAATATTAAATGAAACAGGCATGTTTTTCTCCAAAAATGAATATCTCAGTTGAGGAATAATTTTAAATGTATCCTGAATAACAGGGTTGCTTTTAATTTTATGTGCTTCATTTAAAAATGGTTTATATGGTTCAACATTAATTACAGTTGTTGAGTCTAAACTTGAGTTTTGAGCTTGAGTAAAAACCATGCTAAAACACATAACCAAAAGCAACCATCCTTTTGTATATGGAGAAAGTAATCTACTGCTGTTTTTGTTACTCATTTTCATCTTCATTTTTAGGTTGGTTAATTTCTTCTTCAATTACTTCTTTTTCTATTTTTTCTTCTTCATAAAATAAGTCATCTAACTTTACATTGTCATATAATTTTAATTCTATCTCTTCCTCCTTTTGTTTTTCTCTCTGACTTTCTTGCGCTTCAATAATGTTTAATTTTTCTGTAGCGGTAGATACCAATTCAGGGTACTTACTATTATCCTTAACATTCTTCAATGTAATTTTTGCCTGAAATAAATCTTCTTTAGCAACATAATTATCAGCTAATAAAATCAATGATTTTCCTATCCAAAAATCATAAGAAGGAAAGGATTTTATTAAACTAAACACTTCCGATTCACACAAATCATTGTCGCCTCTCATGTATAAAATATTAGCCACATTGTATTTTGCCTCAACTCCATATTTGTTTTTTGCAGTTGCTGCTGTAGTAAACTCTTTAAAAGCCAAATTATAGTCATCTTTTCTTATGGCAGTTTTACCATAAATTAAATGCGTTTCAGCTAATAGAGTCGCGTTATTATTGTCTTTATTTATAATTAACTCACAATATTTTATCGTGTTATCATTATTTTCCAATTCAAAGTTTAAACGCATTTGTTCTACCTGAGCTAAAAATACATTTTCCTGCATATCAGCCAAATACTCTAATTTACTAAAATAATTTAGAGCATCTTCGGTTTTGCCTAATTCTTTGCTAAGCTTGGCAGCATTAAGTAAGGCATCTTCTGTAAAAGCATTTTTTGGATACTTTATTACTTCACTAAAATCTAACAATGCTTCATCCTTAAATCCAGCTTTTCTTTCGCAAACAGCTTTGTAGTAATGTGCCTGAATTTTATAATTTCCGTTAGGATATTTCTCTAAATATTTAGTAAAATCATTCGTTGCTTTATTACAATCTCCACTCATGTAATTATTCTCAGCAACTTCAAAATAATCTTTATCCATTACCAATTGAGTTGAATCTACATTATTTAACCCTGCCAAATAATTTTCATATTGAGTAATATCTCCTTTATCTATATAAATTTTCTTAATGGTGCTAAGTGCCTGTTTAGCTTCATCAGTTCCGGAATAATCGTCAACTACTTTTTTGAAAGAGGCCAATGCTTTATCATCATCTTTTTTGTTATAATAAATCAACCCTCTTTTTAATAACGCCTTACTAATGTAAGTACTGTTTGGATGTTCATTAATCAACAAATTAAAATTAGCTAAAGCCAAATCGTTTTTATTTCTCTCTTGCTGTGTTTTACCTAACTCATAAATGGCATCATCTAACAAATGAGAAGCTTGTTTTTGGTTAATTAAGGTATTCAACAAGTTAATTTTATCATCGTAATTCCCCATAACACCATTGGCAACTGCACTTTGGTATAGCGAATATTCTAACTGATAAGTACCCATCATGGCTGCTTTATCATAAAACTCTGTTGCCGATTTATATTCTTTATTTATGAAAAAACAATCTCCTATCCTATTCAACGCATCATTCTTAGTTTTAGACTTGCCTGTTTTATCATTTTGAATATATTTTCTAAACCAGCTTTGAGCATTGTCATATTCTTTTAATTTAAAATAAGAATAACCTAAATTATAATGTGCTTCATTATAAAATGAATAGGCAATAGCATTAGGTTCATAAATTACTTTTTTATAAAGGGCAATGGCATCACTATAAGCATCTAATCTATAATTGGCTTCTGCTTTCCAAAAAGTATTTTTAATTTTTAAATCGCCCAATATGGGATATTTATCAGACTTATCAAAATGTACAATGGCACTAGCATAGTTTTGGTTATTAAACAATTCTACACCTCTATAATGAGCTATTTTCTGATAGGCTTCTTGTAATTGGGGATCTAATTTTTTAATATTTTCTAACGATTCTAAAGCAGCTTTATAGTTTTTAGTGGTAAAATAAACAGCAACCAAAAATTCATAAGCATCGCTTAGTTTTGTTGAATTAGGATAAGTATTAATAAATTTTTCAAAAGCTCTTATCGCATCATTAAATGGATGAAAAGATAATTCGTAAGAAATTTTAGCAAAACTAAAAAGAGCATCTTCCTGAATTTGAGCATCAAAATCGATTACTGCTGCTTCTCTAAACGAACTTTGTGCCTGACGTTTTTCTCCGAGTTTAAGGTAACACTCTGCCAAATGATAATGAGCTACCTGAGACAAACTATCACTTTTAAAAATAGACTTCTTCAGCCAAGGCAACGCTTCATTGCAACTATCCGCTTTAAAATAAGCATAACCTAACTGGTAATAGTCTCCTCTATTGGCTTCATAAGGCTTTTCTTTAATGTATTTGTTAAGATAAGGAATAGCTTTATTAAACTTATCGGTTCTATAATAAGCATCTCCAATTAAACGAGAAATCTCCCCTACTCTTTTAGGAATTGCGGTATCTAACAATGCCGGAGCATAAGCTATAAGCTGCTCGTAGTTTTCTTGTAAATAATAAATTTGAGTGATGTAATAAGGAACTATGGGCGAGAATTTATCATCATTTTTAATCATTAAAAAAGTTTGCAAAGCAGCTTCATATTTACCTTGCAAGTAAGCAATATGTGCGTAATAATATTTGGCAGCAGCACTATATGCATTATCCGTATCCTTAATTTCAAAAAAAGCTGCTGAAGCTTTTTCTAAATTTTCTTCTTCAAAATAACTGTATCCTTTTTTAAAATAATATTCTGCTTTATCTTCTTCCGATAAATCATACACATCAATCAACTCAAGCCACTGCAGAGTTTTATCATATTTCTTTTTTCTAAAATAATACCTGCCTAAATGAAAATGAGCCAATTTTACTTTCGGACTTTCTGGATATTTAAGTACAAACTCAATCAATAACGCCTCAGCATCATCATTAAAAAGCTCTAAACCGCAAAGTGCATGGTAATAAGAAGCATTTACCACCATTTCAGATTTTTTATCTGAAGTGCTTTTTATGATGTTTTCAAAAACCTCTTGAGCAGCACTAAATTTTTCTTTATCATACAACTCTAACGCTTCGTTGTATTCCAAATTATCATGAGTATAAATGGTTGTTTTCTGAGCAATAACTATTGAAACTGCACTTAAAACCACACATAAAATTAAAATTCGTTTTAATACCATTAGTTCATTCCCAATTTAATGATTGTATTCGGTAAAATTAGAACGTAAACTTGAGTTTGAGACATGCATCTATCCAAGTTTTCAACGTTGTAGTGTTGACATTATTTTTTTAAAATCAGGCAATTGATAAGCACAATCGTCAAATAATAAATAAATTTGTTCCTTTATTCATAACTATATAATTAGCATGATTATTTCAATTGAAAACGCAAAAATTTTCCAAAAACAAAGTTTAATCCTTCAAGATATTTCTATTCAGATAGATAAAGGAGAGTTTGTTTATTTAATAGGTAAAACTGGTTCTGGTAAAAGTAGCTTGCTTAAAACTTTGTATGGTGATCTACCTCTAAAAGAAGGAACAGCAAGTGTTTGCGATTTTGATTTAACCAAGCTTAAAAAGAGCCAAATTCCTTTTTTAAGACGAAAACTTGGTATTGTTTTTCAGGATTTTCAGTTGCTTTCAGACAGAAGTATTCATGATAACTTAAATTTTGTTTTAAAAGCTACCGGTTGGAAAGACAAACAAAAAATGAATGAACGTATTGAAGAAGTACTCAAAAGTGTTGGTCTAACCAACAAAGGTTTTAAGTTTCCTCATGAACTTTCCGGTGGTGAACAACAAAGAGTTGTTATTGCACGTGCTTTACTTAATGAACCAGATTTAATTTTGGCAGATGAACCAACTGGAAACTTGGATCCAGAAACTTCTGAAGAAATTATTAAACTGCTTTTTGAAATTAGTAAAAAAGGAAAAGCTATTCTTATGGCTACTCACGATTATCAGTTAATGCAAAAATTTCCTACCCGAACAATTAAATGTGAAAACAACACCATATCCGATTCTTCACCAAACAACTATATCAAAAACACAATTATTGACAATATAGATTTGCCCCAAGAAGGAAACAATTTGTAAGTAATTTATTGATTGTTGGAAATTTAGTCTATTTTTACTTTTAAAGTTGATAACTACATACAAAAATCAATGAAAAGGTTTCTAATTATATTATTCTTATTTTCTACTTCTCTAGCTTCTTACTCTCAAACAGCTGAAAAAAAAGCCATTGGAGAAAAAAAAGCACTCTTCATATACAATTTCTCAAAATATATTGAGTGGCCTAATATTAAAAAACTAAAAGAGTTTAAAATAGGTATAATGGGTGATGATTACAATTATATTTTTAATGGCTTAGAGAAAATTGCTGCCGAAAAAAATGTAAATGATATCCCTTTAAAAATAGTACGAGTTAACTTTGACACAAAGTTAGATGAACTTCAGGTACTTTATTTTGATGATGCTGAAAAATATCACATAAAAGACATTCAGAAAAAAACTAAAAAAGCTCCTGTATTATTAGTGAGCGAACATTATCCTTATGGACAATCTATGATTAATTTTATTATGATAAATGATAAAATTGAGTTTGAACTTAATGAAGAAAAATGCAATGCTGTTGGTTTAAAAGTAAATATTGCCATAAAAACCATTGCCATAAAAACTAAAAGAGATTGGGAAAGTTTAACTGAGAAGATGGAAACTTTAAGCTTATCTCAAAATGAAAAAGTAGTTGTCCAAACCAAAGATTTAGAAGCACTTCTGGAGCAACAAAAAAAATTAACAAATGAAATTGCAGCGAACAAATCAATTCTTGAAAATCAGAAAAAAGAATTAGCAGAAAAAGCTGCCATGGTTGAAGCCTCAAACAAAATGCTTGATGAAAGAAAAGCTACCATACAGCAACAACAAGCCAAAATTGCGCTACAAGAAAATAGCTTAAATGACTTAAACTTTACCATAACCGCTAAACAAATAAGGCTTGCTGAACAACAAGAAATATTAGAAAAAGAACAAAAAAAACTGATACAGATTAAATCTCAATTTGCTGAAACTGAAAAAGAACTTACTGAGAAAGAACAATTGGTAAAAGACAATGAAGCTTACATCCAAAATCAATATAAAATTATTGAAACCAAAACCTCTACAATTGAAGAACAAAAAAATATCATTTGGCTTTCTGTAATTTTCTTAATTGTAGTTTCCGTATTAGGCTTATTGGCTTATAGAAGCTATAAACTTAAGAAAAAAGCCAATATTCTTATTGTACAACAAAAGGTTGAAATTGAAGCTCAGCACAAAGAAATTAGAGATTCTATTGATTATGCTAAAAGAATTCAGCAAGCCATTATTCCGCCAATAAAAGTTGTGCAACAACATTTAAAAGATTGTTTTGTAATTTACCAACCGAAAGATGTGGTGAGTGGAGATTTTTACTGGTTAGAGAGCCCTACTCTCAACGTCATTGCGAACACAGTGAAGCAATCTGATAAAAATGAAGAGGAACTTATTTTCTTCGCAGCTTGCGACTGTACAGGACACGGAGTTCCTGGAGCA
Organism: Flavobacteriales bacterium; assembly: GCA_026196775.1. Taxonomy (GTDB): domain Bacteria; phylum Bacteroidota; class Bacteroidia; order Flavobacteriales_E; family Vicingaceae; genus BRH-c54. The sequence goes on along the minus strand of JAPHUD010000018.1, from coordinate 140,853 downwards.
ATGGTAAGTGTGATCTGCAACAATGCTTTAAAAAGAAGTGTTAATGAATTTAAGCTAACCACACCAGGCGAAATTCTTGACAGAACCAGAGAAATTGTGGTACAAGAATTTGAAAAAAGTGAAGATGAAGTTAAAGACGGAATGGACATTGCTCTTTGTAGCCTCCAACTTTCCGAAAGTTCTGCAACACTGCAATATGCCGGAGCCAACAATTCGCTTTATATTATTTCTAAAAATACAACGGGCGAAAATGAACTTATTGAAATTAAACCCAACAAACAATCTATTGGCAAGGTAGACAACCCTACTCCATTTACCACGCACAATATCTCCTTAAAAAAAGGCGACACTATTTATGTGTTTACTGATGGCTATGCCGATCAGTTTGGTGGTGAAAAAGGCAAGAAGATGATGTACAAGCCTTTTAAAAACTTGCTTTTAGCTATTCAGGATAAAAGTATGAGCGAACAAAAAATCATTTTAGAACAACACTTTAAAGAATGGAAAGGCGGACTAGAACAGGTTGATGATGTTTGCATTATAGGTGTGAGAATTTGACAGTAATGAGTCAGGCTGTTATCAATTTTGAAAAAGTTGTTTAGCAGCAAATAAAAGACAATAAATGAATAAACAATGAATAATGCAATAAAAACATTTTTATTTATATCCATTATCGGACTAGGTTTTAATTCTTGTAAGCAAAATGAAGTTAACGGAATTATAATTGGTCTTACTTTATCCGAAAACCAGAGTTTATCAGAAAATAGAGAATTAATACAGCTAATTAAAGATGCATTAAATCTTAATGAACAAGCCATACCTAAACTGATTAATTTTCCCTGTGGTGGTGCTGCTGGTTGTTATGATTTAGGGTTTGTTCTTACTCAAATAATTTACCAAATTGGAGAAGATGAATTTATTGAAATGATTCTTCTACTTGACACCAATTATATTAACAAACTTCAGGGATTAATTATGGCAGGACTAGAATATGGAGATAATAACAATGACGGAAAAAGTGATAACAAGAAAATAGAGAAGGAGTTTCCAACTTTAAACGAAATTTTGACAAAATTAAAAATGGCTGCCGAAATATCGACAACCACTTTTAAAACTAAAACTATGAAATATAATTAAAAAACTTACTTTTTAATTATTCGTTTGAACTACCACATCATTAGCTGGAGTAGTCGGATTTGCTTGAACTCTTACTTTTTGATATTCTACTAATCTATCTTCGTAGTAACGCTCATATTCTTGTTCATCTTCAATAAAATCATTCACTTTGTTTTGCAATTTAATTGGCAATTCATTAGTTGATTCATAATCTTCTAAGATGTTTTTTAATTTTCTTCTATTATACTTTTGGTTTACAATTAATCCATTTATAAAAAGCGGAGTTGAAACAGCCATTAACCCAACACCTACTGGAGGAAGTATAACAGCCACAGCAGTTGAAAGCGGCAAGAATGACATTTGACCTTTTGCCGAGTTTTCTCTTTTATCGAAAAATATTTCAATTACTGCTAAAGAAGTATCATCAGCTCCATACTTACTAACAAACTCATCATAATTTAACTTATGTTCTTTATTAGCTTTTACTTGCTTATTTTTTTTGGCACTTTTACTATTGTTACCTGCAACAGCAAAAAGTTGTGCACTTATTAAGATAGATACTAACATTAATTTTTTACTCATTATTATTAGTTTTAAACTATTGAATTCGTGAAACTGTGTTTTCATAATTTTATATTTTTAAGTTTATATAATTTTTTTGTTTTAAAGTATAACTCAAAAGTAGGCTGATTATAAGATTATTAAAACGTTACTATACCTATTTTGAAAAATATTAATACTATATTATTGAGGCTGAAAAATGACAATTTTTACATGAGTTTTCGTAAGATACGGAGAGAGGTTATGATAAAAATTTACCTTGAGTAAGTATTTTTTACATAATCATTAATGTAGTAATACTACACCTAAAAAAGATACAAATAGTAGTTACCTACTCAATTACCACATTCATTTTAAGATTAATAGATGACAACAAACAATAAATACATTATTTCAAACAGTTTAATTTCAAATACTTAACACTATTATTCATTAAAAAAGACATGAAATTGCTTTGTTTTATCATTATATTTTTGAAAATAAAATATCAACTTTTCCATTAAAGTTTATTTTAACTGTTGAAACAAAACGCGACACACTTTTAAGCTATTTTTTTTTTAAGTTGTTGAAACACACATTTTCTAATTCATAATTTTTTTGATAAAAAAATGAATTACTACTTAATTTCAAATCATAAAAAACATATGATTTTAAGTAAATAGTTTTAAGATAAAACCCAATCAAATAATCTAATTTTAGTAACTTCGCACCCTTAAAAAAATTCAATACAAGTAAATATGATTAAAATAACACTGCCAGACGGTTCGGTAAAGGAACTAGCCAAAGGGTCTTCAGCTATGGATGTTGCAAAAAGCATCAGCGAAGGATTGGCTCGTAATGTAATTTCAGCAAAAGTTAACGGAATAACTGTTGAAACCACTACCCCTATTACCGAAGATGCTACTGTAGTGTTATATACTTTTGATCAGGAAGAAGGAAAAAAAGCTTTTTGGCATTCTTCTGCACACGTATTGGCTCAAGCCCTAGAAAAACTTTATCCGGGAATTAAATTAACCATTGGTCCCGCTATAGAAAATGGTTTTTATTATGATGTTGATCCGGGTGAACATGTTATTAGAGAAGAAGACTTCAAAAAAATTGAAGATACCTTTTTAGATCTTGCTCGTCAGAAAGCAACTTTTAAAATGCGTGCTGTTTCTAAAGCAGATGCATTAGCAAAATATAAAGCTGAAGGAAATGAATATAAAGTAGAATTAATTGAAAACCTGAATGATGGCGAAATTACTTTTTGCGACCATTCCGATTTTACCGATTTATGTAGAGGCGGGCATATTCCTAATACGGAAATAATTAAAGCGGTAAAAATAATGAATGTTGCCGGTGCTTATTGGCGTGCCGATCAAAACAACAATCAACTTACTCGTGTTTATGGAATTTCTTTTCCAAAGCAAAAAATGCTAACGGAATATTTAGAGTTATTGGAACAAGCCAAGCAACGAGACCACAGAAAGTTAGGTAAAGAATTGGATCTTTTTGCTTTTTCAGAAAAAGTAGGACAAGGATTACCTTTATGGTTACCAAAAGGAGCTATGCTTAGAGAAAGGTTAGAATCATTTTTGAAAAAAGCTCAGATAAAAGCAGGTTATCTTCCTGTAATTACACCACATATCGGACATAAAGATTTATATGTAACCTCCGGTCATTACGAAAAATATGGTGAAGATTCTTTTCAACCTATTTTAACACCGCATGAAGGCGAAGTTTTTTTACTAAAACCGATGAACTGCCCTCACCATTGTGAGATTTACAAAACAGCTCCTCGCTCTTACAAAGATTTACCTATACGTTATGCTGAATTTGGAACCGTTTACAGATACGAACAAAGTGGAGAATTACACGGGTTAACAAGAGTAAGGTGTTTTACGCAAGATGATGCGCATTTATTTTGTCGTCCCGACCAAGTGGAAGATGAATTTATGAAAGTAATTGACTTAGTGTTGTATGTATTCAATTCTTTAGGTTTTGAAGATTTTACAGCACAAGTATCATTAAGAGATCCTGAAAACAAACAAAAATATATAGGTTCTGACGAAAATTGGGAAAAAGCAGAAAAAGCCATCATCAATGCTGCTAACGAAAAAGGATTAAAAACTGTTGTAGAAACAGGAGAAGCAGCTTTTTATGGTCCTAAATTAGATTTTATGGTTAAAGATGCGTTGGGAAGAAGTTGGCAATTAGGAACCATACAAGTAGATTATAATTTACCCGAAAGATTTGAATTAGAATATAAAGGAAGTGATAACGAAATGCACCGACCAGTAATGATACATAGAGCACCTTTTGGTTCTATGGAAAGATTTATTTCTGTGTTAATTGAGCATTGTGGCGGGAACTTCCCATTATGGTTAACTCCTGAGCAAGTTGCCATTTTACCAATTAGCGAAAAATTTAATGAAAATGCGAAAAATATTTCAGAATTGCTAAATAATTACGATATTCGCAGCTTCGTTGACGACAGAAACGAAAAAGTTGGTAGAAAAATAAGAGATGCTGAGGTAAAAAAGATTCCATTCATGATTCTTCTAGGTGAAAAAGAAATTGAGTCAAATCAATTATCTATTAGAAAACATGGCGAAGGCGACTTAGGAACTTTTTCAACTGAAGCTTTTGTTAAGCTTATCAACGATGAAATAAATAAAAATTTTAACTAAAATTAATTAACAATTTGGCAATAGCTAACAACAAAAACTTTAACAACAGAGGAAGAAACTTTCGTAAACCGGAAGATTTACACAGAATTAATGAGCGAATTCTTGCAAAAGAAGTAAGAGTAATTGCTGATGACTTAGAACCTGAAGTATATCCTACTGCAAAAGCAATAGAGATGGCTCAAGAAAGAGAACTGGATTTAGTAGAAATTTCTCCAAATGCTGTTCCTCCTGTTTGTAAAATTATTGATTATAAAAAGTTTTTATACGACCAAAAAAAGAAGCAAAAAGAAATTAAAGCCAAAGCTTCTAAAATTGTTTTGAAAGAAATAAGATTTGGTCCTAATACTGATGACCATGATTTTAATTTTAAATTAAATCATGCTCGTAAGTTTATAGAAGATGGAGCTAAAATAAAAGCTTTTGTATTTTTTAAAGGAAGAACAATTATATTTAAAGAAAGAGGCGAGATTTTACTTTTAAAATTAGCTCAAGAGCTAGAAGATATTGCAACAGTAGAATCAATGCCAAAAATGGAAGGAAAAAGAATGTTAATGTTCTTAGCTCCAAAAAAGAAAAAGTAAACAAGTAATTAATTAACCAATAATAAATTTTGAAATTATGCCAAAAATGAAAACTGGTTCCAGTGCGAAAAAAAGATTCCGATTAACAGGAACCGGAAAAATTAAGAGAAAGCATGCTTTTAAAAGTCATATCTTAACCAAGAAAACGACTAAACAAAAGCGTAATTTAACAAAATTCACAACAGTTGATAAAGCTGATGAGAAAAACATTAAATTACAATTGTGCATCTAAGCAGATGTTCAGTTATGTTAACTTGAAAAAAATCGGTTATCGTAAATTAAAAATTTAGTAAACAAAACCAGAATGACTAGTATAAAGATTGCAACAATGCAGCACTAACATTCAAAAAACGTAAAAGAAATGCCAAGATCAACCAATTCAGTAGCTTCGAGAGCTAGAAGAAAAAAAATTATGAAACTTGCCAAAGGATACTTTGGTAGAAGAAAAAATGTTTGGACAGTAGCAAAAAATGCTGTTGAAAAAGCAGGTGTTTATGCTTATACAGGTAGAAAACACAAAAAGAGAAATTTCAGAGCCTTATGGATTCAAAGAATTAATGCCGGTGTTAGAGAACACGGATTATCTTACTCTAAATTTATGGGAGAACTTTCTAAACAAGAAATACAACTGAACAGAAAAGTATTAGCTGATTTAGCAATGAATCATCCTGATGCTTTTAAAGCAGTGGTAGATAAAGTAAAAAAATAAAATTATTATTTATACTTCATAACAAAGCAGCCTTGAGTTTTTCAAGGCTGCTTTTTTTTTGATGATTTGTAAACTATTTTTTATACATTTGAAAAAATAAGTCTGACAGATTTTTGAATTTGATTAGACCTATCATGGCTGTATAGGTCTGACTGAGTCAGATCTATATAAGTTGGCAACAAGATAAAACAACGAACAAATGAAAATATCCAGAATAAAAATTGAAAATTTTCGGTCAATTAAATCGACCGAATTCACAACGGATAATTTTAATATCGTTGTAGGTCAAAATAACTGTGGGAAAACTAACTTTTTTGAAGCTGTAGAATTCTTTTTTAACGGAGCAGGTCGTGGTGGACTTTCTAATGATTTAAAACATAAGCGACAGTCTGACTTAGAAATTTTAGTGGAAATAGAATTTTCAGGAGCACAAAATGGTGCGGATAAAATGAGACACGAAGGAAACAAAACCAAGATACTTAAAGTCTTGGAAGGATCTGATTCTGTTACAATTTCCCGTAATAGCACAACACCTAACAAAAGAAAAGTATCGGTTAACGGAGCAGAAGTTAATCCGGGAACTGGTTTTGACACTGCTTTAAACGATTTTTTACCAAAATTTGAATATATCAATACCAAACAGTATTATGAATCAGTAGCAAAATATGGCAAGACTACACCGATAGGCATAATGCTTTCGGGTGTTTTATCCGCAATTTTGGAATCCAATGTACAATACCAAGATTTTCAAAATAAATTCAAAGAATTATTTGAAGGAGATGATTCAGAAATAAAAACTCAATTTGATTTAATAGGCGGTAAAGTTAAAGTCAATTTAGAAAAACAATTCCCAGATACCAGTAAAGTAAATTTTGAAGTTACAGCACCAGTATTTGACGACCTTTTAAAAAACTTTGAGACCACTGTTGATGATGGTATTGAAACAACCGCAGAAGAAAAAGGAGATGGAATGCAAAGAGCTTTAATGCTCGCAATTATTCAAACTTTTGCAGAATTCAGAAAAGAAAGTGAAGACGAAGGAAAGTCATTTTTATTCTTCATAGACGAAGCAGAATTGCACTTGCACCCAACAGCTCAAAGAAATTTAAAAAATGTACTTCACGAACTTTCTGAATCGACAGACCAAGTTTTTATCAATACTCATTCTTCTGTTTTTGTAGCGGATAATTATCCCAACCAAAAAATATTCAAAGCTGAAAAAAATGAAGGTGAGACAGAAATAGAACCAACAGACGACCTAACAAAGCCATATATAGTATTTGAACTACTTGGTGGTAGTCCTTCCGATTTATTACTTCCAAGGAATTTTCTCATTGTGGAAGGATTAAGCGAATTTGAATTCTTGACAAGAGTCATAAAAAGGTTTTACTCAGACAAGCCTAGAATTCAAATAATTAAAGCAAACGGAGATATCGACCAAGCTGAAAGGACGATTAATGCTATTGAGAAAGCTTTTACACCACTCAATTCGAGTATTTACAACAACAAACAAGTTATTTTAATTGATGCACCTAGTGCTCAAACTCAAGGTGGCGTTACAGACTTTTTACAAAGAAACCCTGTACTGAACCAGAACAATCAGTTTTTCCAGATTCCTCATAGAGATTTAGAACAATATTATCCAAATCAAGCTGATGCCACCTATGGTAATTGGAGAAAAACACAAGCTGAACTTGATGATGTTAATGGAACAGGAAAAAAGACTTTTACAGGTAAGCGAAAAAGACAACTTGCAAAACATGTCGGGGGAAACATAAGTAAAAACCAATTTGAAAATGAAATGCCAATTGTCTTTGAAACATTACAAAGAGTATGGGAATTAGCATATTAAAAAGAAAATCCAGTTGCCAACATTGGCTATACTTAATGCGTGAAAAAGTGCTTAAAATTAATATATTGAAAAATTAAAACATTGGACAGACAGTAATTTGGTTAAAAAACCCGCACTAAGCTTATACTAAACCGTTGATTGCCATGCTGAAAAAAAACCGCAAACAGCACGTTTGTTTTTTTGGCCATGCACAGACAGACAAACGGATAAAAAAAAAGTAAATTTGACAATTGGAAAATTGAAAGAGTATAAATGACAACAAAAACAGAAACAAAACAGTTTCAATATGAAATACAAGCTTACCAAGAGGACTGTGTTAATAACATTATCAGTCTTTTTGATAACCTTCGCCAAAAAGCAAATTTTGTTGATGTGCTGACAGCACACCATAAAAAACACAAATACAATTTTCTGGTTCAAGACACTAAAAACATTGACATAATGATGGAAACGGGAACGGGTAAAACGTTCACGTTTATCAAAACCATTTTTGAACTAAGCAAAAATTACGGATATAAAAAATTTATCGTTCTTATTCCAACTGTTCCAATTAGAGAGGGAACAAAAACTAACTTAGAGGACACCAAAGATTACTTTAAAAGCTTCTACGCCAACGAAAAAGAAAAGGAAATTGAAACCTTTGTTTATGAAGGCGGAAACATTTCTGCCATAAAACAATTTATTGGTACTCCGAATTTATCGGTGTTGGTTATGACACCAAGCTCATTTAGCCATAAAGACAATATCTTAAACCGTCCATTAGTAATGGACATTAACACTCCTGAATTATTTGTAAATAATCAGGAACCGCCAAAATCTTATTTGGAATGTTTGAAACGCTTAAATCCAATTGTGATAATGGACGAACCTCACCGTTTTGAGGGAAACGCCTTTAAAACCTATTTTGAAGGTTTTGAAAATTACTTTTTGAGGTTTGGGGCAACATTTCCCAAAAAGAAAGACAGCTTAATTCTTTCAAACGTAGCTTATGTTTTAGACAGTATTACATCTTTCCAACAAAACTTAGTAAAAAAAATTGTGGTTTATACGCAAGACGTCATTGAAAATACGGATACGCTTATCGGTATAGAAAAAGTTGGTTCTAAAAACATTGCTCACGTAAGCACTTTAACCAACGGAATTATAGCAAGACGGCAATTAGGTGTTGGTGGCATATTTAACGGCAAAAGCATTAAAAAAATTCATAAAGACACTGTTGTTTTAGCGGATGACACTATTGAGAAAGTTGATTACTCTTTGTCGGACGAATCATTGCGAGGAATGATTAAAGAAACCATCAAAATACACTTTGAGAAAGAACAAACATTGTTTGAGCAAGATGTAAAATCACTCACTTTGTTTTTTATGGAAAGTGATACAAGTTTATTTCGTGGAGATAATCCAAAAGTCAAAACCATTTTTGAAGAAGAATACAAAAAGCAATATACTGAACTGATTGGCAAGCTCGACCAAACAAGCGAGTACTACAAATTCTTGCAAAACGATTTTGACATCGATAATACTTTGCAGGTTCACAAAGGATATTTTTCAGGCGACAAAGGAAACGCTGACGAAAAAGTAAAAGCAGGTGTTGACGAAATCCTGAAAGACAAAAAGAAACTATTGTCATTTGAAAGTCCTTCACGTTTCATTTTTTCAATTTGGGCTTTACAAGAAGGTTGGGACAACCCGAATGTTTTTACAATATGCAAACTTTCCAATCAAGGAAGCGAAATTTCTAAGTTGCAACAAATTGGGCGTGGCTTACGAATTTGTGTAAATCAAAACCTACAACGATACACACTCAAGAACCTGAATGACAATCAAGAGGAATTTTGGAAAATCAATAACCTTGATGTAGTTGTTTCAAGCAAAGAACAAGGTTTTGTTGAAGCTATACAAAACGAAATTTTAAGCAACTCATTTTTAATCTCTGAGATATTTACAGAGCAAGAACTTAAAATAATTCTCAAAGAAAAAGGTGGATTTGATGATGCAAGCGTTCGAAAAATTTACCGAACAATGGAAGACAGCAAAATGATTATTTTCAAAGCTACAGTTGATGGCATTGATATTTTTGAAAAATCACCTGAGTTTTCAGCCATTCTCAAAGAACAAAATTTACCTGAAGAACAAGTGAAAGCAATTGAAAGTCTGTTTGTAACTGATACAAAAACCTTCATTCAAGATGGCAATAAACCAAATCTTAAAAAGAAAGTTTATATAAAAGAAACGCACCTGCGAGAGTTCCAAGACCTATGGAAAACTATTAACAAAAATGCCTTTTATGTTTTAGAAACTTTGAGCAAAGAACAAGAAAGCCAATTGATTCAAAACATAAAAACGCAAATTGAAATTGTAAACATTGAAGAAATTTTGTTGCAAACCATAAAAGCTGAACTACACGTAAATAAAATTGGCGAGCAAGGAGCAATTACAGAAAAACTAACCGACACAGTTTCATACAAAAGCAAAGTTGATTATTTGGAGTTGGTTCGCACTTTATCCAACAATACCAAAACACCTATTTCATTTGTAGTTAATGTTTTCAATGCATTAAGTGATGATTTCAAAACCAAAATGCTTTGCAATAATCCTGAACAGGCACAAAGAGAAATTTCCGAAATAATCAACAAGAACTTAATTGCAATGCTCAAAGCAAACATTAAGTATGACGGAATTAACGGAACAGGTTTGCCCAATGTATTCAAAACTGAACAAGGAAAAACCTATTTAGATACAGGAAGCGTAGGGAAATTTCAAAAAGATATTAAAGGCGATTTCAATTTGAAAACAAAATGGGTGTTTGAAGAAGTGATAGAATACGACAGCGATTTTGAGTTGGAAATTGTAGAGCAAGACCCAGACATTGACAGTATTGAAATTTTCGGAAAATTGCCACGCCTAAAAATCAAAACGCCTTTAGGAGATTACAACCCTGACTTTTGCTATGCAATAAAAAGTGCAGAAGGCAACAAAATATTCCTTGTAGTAGAAGCCAAAGGCTATAAATCGTCAACGGCAATACCCGTAGATGAAAAAGGAAAAATTGATTTTGCCAAAAAGTATTTTGAAGCATTAGGCGAACACTACAAAGACCAAAACATAAAAATTTCATTTAAAGAACGTATCAGTAACAAGCAATTAGCGGCATTGATAAACAACGCATAAAACAATGGCAGAACAAGATTTTATAAAAGCAGGATATTCAATAGTTGGCACAGAAGACAACGAAAACAAATTGTTGAGTTTTCTTAAAGAACACTACCCAAGCGTACTAAAAGACAACGAAATTGACCTTAATGAACTAAAAGCCATTGCAGGTTTACCCATTGACGAAAAAGTAAACGGCTACGGATTAAATTTTGTGGGTAGAAACTTTGCCAGAGCTAAATACGCTCAAAAGACTGAAAAGGAATTACAATTAAATCGTTCTTTCAGCAAAGACATTGACACAACTCAAAACCTAGTTTTAAAAGGCGACAACCTCGACAGTTTAAAAATTCTTAAAAATTATTACAGTGGTCAAATAAATTGCATATACATTGATCCACCATATAATACCACAAGCGAAGAGTTTGTTTATCCTGATAGGTTCGACAAGGAAGAAGCAGAAGTGTTAGGATTGGCAAATTTGAGCGAAAGCGATTTTGCAAGAATGGAATTTAGTTTCAAATCTAAAAAGAGCCACAACGGTTGGTTAGCTTTTATGTATCCACGTTTATTGTTAGCAAGAGATTTATTAAGCAAAGAAGGTGTAATTTTTATAAATATTGATGATAATGAACAAGCCAACTTAAAATTACTTTGTGATGATATTTTTGGAGAGGAGAATTTTGTAACCACATTTACGAGAGTAACAAAGAAAGGCGGTAAATCTTCTGATGCTACTGCCAAGAATCACGATTATGTATTGACTTATGTAAAAAACATTAGCCAAGCAAAACTACAAGGTGTTTCTCATAATGATGACGGTTATTCAAATCAAGATGAATATTTTGAAGAACGAGGATTTTACAAAATAAATCAAACCCTTGATTACGACAGTTTGAGTTACGTAAAATCCCTTGATTATCCAATTGAAATTGACGGAGAAACATTTTATCCAGGAGGAGATAAAAATATTTGGGAGTCAAGACAAAGCGGAAAACACGGTAGAGCAGATTGGGCTTGGAGATGGAGCAAAGACCTTTATGAATTTGGCTTAAAAAATGGCTTTATTGAAGTTAAAAGAGGAGGCAATCGCCCTCGTATTTATACTAAAACATATCAAAATGTCAAAATCAGCAAAGATGAAAATGGTTATAAAATAGTTAAAATCGAACGTTCAAAACCATTATCAACCTTAGAGTTTACAGACAATAAATATTCAAATGACAATGCTACTAAGGTTATTGATGAAATAATCGGAAAAGGAGTTTTTGAATATACCAAACCGCCTGAATTAATTAATCAATTAGTAAAGCTTATAAATGAAGAAAATTTCATTGTTCTTGACTTCTTCGCAGGTTCAGGGACAACAGGTCAAGCATTAATGGAATTGAACAAAGATGGTGGTAAACGAAAATTTATACTTTGCCAAATTGACGAACCAATTGACCCTGTAAAGAAAAAAGATGCTTATGAGTTTTGCACTATAAACAACTTACCACATTTCATTTCGAGTATAACAATTGAACGTATAAAAAGAGCAGGTGAAAAAATTGCAAAGGATATAGAAGCGGAAAACAGCAAAACAGGTTTGTTTGAGGAAGACAAAAAACAAGTCCCTGACATTGGTTTTAAAGTGTTTGACAGCGTAGAAGCACCAACATTAAAAGTGGACGAAACAGGACAAATATCAATAACTGAAAATGATACGGATACTTTAAGTCGAATTTACAATATGATTTTCACCGTTGGTTTAGATGAGCCTACACAAGTTCCCGAGGAAGTAGTAAAAGATTCCATTTACAAAATCGGCAACCATTATTACATAACCAACAGCGAGAAAATTACAAGTGACGATTATTCAAACGCCATTAAAAACGGCAAAGTATTTATTGACGGTTGGACAGCCAGCCTAAACGGAACTTTGCAGAACTATAAAGAAGACGTGAAAATTGTGTTCTAGTAAATTAATAATAAACACACACCATACTATAACATATAAAACAAAAAAGCAGCCTTGGAGTTCTCAAGGCTGCTTTTTTTTTTATGCGTAATTATTACAACTAATAAGGTGCTTTTTGTACTGCTCCTAATTCGTTATAAAAAATACTTTCCTTTTCATTTTAAAAATATTTGTCCAGTTTATTTAGTAAAAAACTGGACATTTTTGTATATTTTCCCCTGTAATAAAACACATGAAAGTAACTGATTATATAGTATATACAATTAACAGACTCCCTAAAAGATATGTTTTCACCTATGAGGATTTTATTACAGCGGTGAATAAGAAAGAAGCTGTTATTAAAGGCTGCTCTTCGGGAAAGAGTTCGGGAAAGAGTTCGGAAAAGGGTTCGGAAAAGAATACTATATCTCATTAAGCAACAAAGCAGCCTTGGAAAACTCAAAGCTGCTTTTTTATTATGCGTAATTATTACAACTAATAAGGTGCTTTTTGTACTGCTCCTAGTTCGTTATAAAAAATACTTTTTAATTCGCCATCTTTTTTAACATAGTCAATTCTATATATTTCAGAGGAATAAGGAGTAGCAGCTTCCCTGGGATATATTAAAACAAAAAACCCTTGAGAAATAAATCTCAAGGGTTTTTTTAGTTTATTAATTCTACTTCTTAGAAGTGGAAAATTAAGTTAATTTGTCCTGAACCTCCGAAGATGCTGTTTCCATTGTTATCAGTATCTAAAGCAAATGAGCTAGAACCACCAGTTTTTAAAGTTTCTGATTGTAAAGATGGCTCAGTAGCAGTAGAGTTCTCAACGAATCCCCAGTACTCAACAGTCTCTTCACCTTCTCCTGTAGAAGACATTCCTAATCCCCATCCGTACTCAGCACCTAAAGATACTTTTGGAGCGATGAACCATTCAACACCTACAAAACCTCTTAAGCCAAATGCGAAAGTAGAACCTGCTTTTCTTTCAGTTACTCTTTGAGCAATTGCAGAACCTTGGATAGTTCCCATTGGAGCTACTTCATTAGCAGACCAATCAGCAGTATAATCTCTACCATATTCCCAAGACTCGCTAGAAGAACCTAAAGAGATTAATAACTCACCACCATAATAACCTTGAATTCTTGTGTTACCTCTTCTTTTCTCAATACCACCACCTAAAACTAAGTTAAAGTTACTTGTTTTTTCAGAATTAGTGTATTCAATTTGGTTAGTTGTTGGATCAGCATCTTGATCGTAAAATCCTAACATATCTTGGTTAGTACTTCCGAAACCAATTCTTACTCTACCTCTGTAAGCAGTAGTTTCATCTTTAAACATTTTACCTACGATTGACCATCTAGCACCATCTTGCCAAGCAGCATTCATAGAATTACCAGTTGAACCATTAGCAAAGTTACCGAAATAACCAATAAATGGAGCAGCGTCAAAACCTAAAGCCCAGTCACCAGCTTCTGGTAAATAAGCTTCACCTTTTTTAGATGTTAAACCATCTTGTGCGAAAGTCGCAGTAGCTAAAAATAAAGAAGCTACAAATAATACTCTTTTTTTCATTTTAATTGTTTTTAGTTAAACTTAAATTTAATTTCTAATTTATTTACTTTTTTAAAACTTGGGCAAACTTACAACATTTTTTTTAAATTGCACAAGTTTTTCTTTTTTTTATTAACAATTGTTAATAACAATCAACATACTGTTTATAATTATGTAGCATATTAATTATCAGTAGCAAATGTATTTATTCTGCTTTAAACCCAACCTTAATTCTAAAAAATAACTGTTTTTTAACATTTTTTAAATTCAAAAACAAACCCTAAGTAATTGTATTTGAACAAAGTTAACCCTAAAATAGCTTCTCTTTCCACATTATGCTATATTGATTTTGCTTATAATAACAAACTAAATACAAAGGTAGGTTATATCTAATTTCCATCAGCTATTTTTTAATAATATAAAACTATATTCAAAAAAAAATACGGCATATGCCCTATGCCGTATTTTATATATTTCACAAACTTTTTATTAAAAATGTTTGCGTTTTGTTACTTTGAAAGTTTTATTCAGCAGTTTCTTCGTTATTTTCTTCAACAACTTCTTCTTGCTTTGGGTTTAACTCAAAAGAATACTCCACAGTAACCTCTTCTCCTAAAATACTTCCTCCGTAAGTCAAACCAAAATCATTTTTATTAACTGTTAGTGTTCCATTAAATGCAGCAGAAGGAAATCCCCATGGCGTATCTTGTTTCCCTAAGTAAACAAAATTAAAAGAAGCATCTTTGGTTACTCCCATCATTGTTAGTTTTCCATTTGCTACATATCCTTCTTCTGTTTTAACAACATTATTTGAAACAAACTTAATGGTTGGGTATTTCTCTACATCAAACATTTCATCACTTCTTAAGTGTTTATCTCTTTTTTCGTTTCCTGTGTAGACTGAATTAACATCTATAATTATTTCAATAGCTGTATTTTCATTATCAAAATTTACATTACCAGCAACTTTTTGGAAACTTCCTTTAGAAGTAGCCAATAAATGTCTGATTGAAAAATCTACATAAGCATGAGATTCATCAACTATCCATACGCCTTGTAACTCACTAATATCTTTTGATACATTTTCAGCAACTTGTTCTGTAGCTACTACCTCAACTGCTGCAGATTCTGATTCGTGACCTTCTGTATGCCCACCTAATATTGGAGCTATTACTAATCCAATTAAACAAGTTAACTTAATTAAAATATTCATTGATGGTCCTGATGTATCTTTAAAAGGATCTCCAACTGTATCGCCAGTTACTGCAGCTTTATGAGCTTCAGAACCTTTGTAAGTCATTTCTCCATTAATCATTACACCAGCTTCAAAAGATTTTTTAGCGTTATCCCAAGCACCACCTGCATTGTTTTGGAAAACTGCCCAAAGCACACCAGAAACGGTAACTCCTGCCATATAACCACCTAACATCTCTGCAATTAATTTATTATCATATCCAAATAACATTGGTATTACTACTATAAGTATAGGAAAGCCAATAGTTAAAATACCAGGCAACATCATTTCTCTTAATGCTGCTTTGGTAGATATGTCAACACATTTACCATATTCAGGTTTACCTGTACCTTCCATAATACCAGGTATTTCTTTAAACTGTCTTCTTACTTCATATACCATATCCATCGCTGCTTTTCCAACAGAGTTCATTGCTAATGCAGAAAAAACAACTGGAATCATCCCCCCTACAAATAACATAGCTAAAACAGGAGCTTTAAAAATATTAATTCCTTCAATTCCTGTAAAAGTAACGTAAGCAGCAAACAACGCTAAAGATGTAAGTGCCGCAGAAGCAATAGCAAAACCTTTTCCTGTTGCTGCAGTAGTATTACCTACTGAATCTAAAATATCAGTACGTGTTCTAACCTCTTTAGGTAACTCGCTCATTTCAGCAATACCACCAGCATTGTCAGATATCGGTCCAAAAGCATCAATAGCTAATTGCATTGCTGTTGTAGCCATCATAGCTGATGCAGCTAAAGCCACACCGTAAAAACCAGCTAATGCATAAGAAGCCCAAATTGCACCCGCAAATAAAAGTACTGTTGGAAAGGTAGAAATCATCCCTGTTGCTAAACCAGCAATTACGTTAGTTCCAGCTCCTGTAGAAGATTTCTGAACAATTGCCAATACTGGTTTTGTTCCTAATCCTGTATAGTATTCTGTAACCGATGAAATAACACCACCTACAATTAAACCTACTATAGTTGCATAAAATACTCTAATAGAAGAAATTTCTTTTAATCCTTCACCAAAGAATTCCATATTCATTGTTTCTGGCAACATATATTTTACTAAAACAAAACAAGAAATAGCAGTTAATATAATAGAAACCCAGTTTCCAATATTCAACGCTCCTTGCACTTGTTTTTCTTTAGCCTCATTATTTTTAATTTTTACTAACATTGTTCCTATAATAGAGAACAATATTCCGAAACCAGCAATTGCCATTGGCAATAAAATAGGCCCTATTCCTCCAAACACATCTTGTATTGCTCCCCCCATATCTTCAATAACATAATTACCCAACACCATGGCAGCTAATACAGTTGCCACATAAGAACCAAATAAATCTGCTCCCATACCTGCAACATCACCCACATTATCACCAACATTATCTGCAATAGTTGCAGGATTACGAGGATCATCTTCAGGAATTCCTGCTTCTACTTTTCCAACTAAATCGGCACCAACATCGGCAGCTTTGGTATAAATACCACCACCAACTCTAGCAAATAATGCAATAGATTCAGCTCCTAATGAAAATCCTGCTAAGGTTTCCAATACAATTGTCATGTCTTCTGTAGAAGTCCATGCACCTTTCATAAAATAATTAAACAAGATAATGAAAAAGCCTGTTAAACCTAAAACTGCTAAGCCAGCAACACCTAAACCCATTACAGTACCACCACCAAAAGAAACTTTTAATGCTTGAGGTAAACTTGTACGAGCAGCTTGTGTTGTTCTAACATTAGTTTTGGTTGCTATTTTCATTCCCATATTTCCTGCTAATGCAGAGAAAAATGCTCCAAAAATAAAAGCTACTACTATTAATATATGTGTAGTAGGAACTATAAAAGATATTCCTGCCAAAACGATACTTGCTCCAATTACGAAGAAAGTTAATAAACGGTATTCAGCTTTTAAGAATGCTAAAGCTCCTTCATAAATGTAATCTGAAATTTCTTTCATCTTACCATCACCAGCATCTTGTTTTAACACCCATGCTCTTTTTGCTGCCATAAAAGCTAGCCCAACTAAAGCCAATACAATTGGCAAATAAATCATCATTGAATCCATATCTTTTTATTATAAATTTATATTATGTTAGTATTTCTATTTTTTTTCAGGACGGCAAAAATATATATTTTATTCTATAAAAGAAAAAAAACACTTTTTTGAATGTCAAAAAAGTGTTTCCTTTATTTGAAAACAAATATAACTACCTGTACATTACCTGATTAACAGCTTTGATAATTTTATCTACATTTGGTAAATAAGCTTCTATTAATGGTGGAGAAAAACTCATAGGCACATCTGCTCCTGTAACTCTTATAACGGGAGCATCTAAATAATCGAATGCATCTTTTTGAACTTTAAAAGCTATTTCAGAAGCAATACAGCCTAATGGCCATGATTCTTCTACACAAACTAATCGATTGGTCTTTTTAACTGAGTTAATAATAGTATCATAATCAATCGGACGAACCGTTCTTAAATCAATCACTTCAACACTTACACCTTCTTTAGCTAATTCTTGAGCAGCTGTTTTTACCAATTTCATCATCTTACCAAAGCCTGCAATGGTAACATCTGTTCCTTCTTGTACAACATCCGCAATTCCAATAGGCAATAAATATTCTCCTTCAGGAACTGCCCCTTTATCGCCATACATTTGTTCTGACTCCATAAAAATAACAGGATCGTTATCTCTAATAGCAGCTTTTAATAAGCCTTTTGCATCATAAGGGTTAGATGGCTGAATTACTTTTAACCCTGGACAGTTGGCATACCAATTAGCAAAATCCTGTGAGTGTGTTGCTCCTAACTGACCTGCAGAGCCTGTTCCTCCTCTAAACACAATTGGTATTGGTAATTGTCCGCCCGACATATTATACATCTTAGCAGCATTATTAATTATTTGATCTATAGCAACCAAAGAAAAATTCCAAGTCATATATTCTACTATAGGACGAAGTCCATTCATAGCCGCACCAACAGCAATACCTGTAAATCCATTCTCAGCGATTGGAGTATCTATAACGCGTTTAGCACCAAATTCATCCAACATACCTTTACTTACTTTGTATGCACCATTATATTCAGCCACTTCCTCTCCCATCAAAAAGATATTTTCATCTCTTCTCATTTCTTCACTCATGGCTTCATTAAGTGCCTCTCTAAATTGTATTTCTCTCATAATGATAGTTTATATGTTTATAAGTTTATAGTTTAAAGAGAACTAATATTTAGTAACCTTATACTTTATAAACCTAAATCAATTAGGACGTCAAAATTATAAAATTAACTCTTATTGAAGGTGTTTTTAATTACAAAAACTAATTTACTACTGAAAAACATACTATTAAATTAGTCTGGGAGTTATTCCATAATAAATTATTAATTGCATTTATGTAAGTTTGCATCAAAATTATATTTGTCTTAATTAAGGTATGAGTAACAAAGAAAAGTATAAACAGTGGTGTGAAAACAATAAGGATTTACCTTTGTTTTACCGACATGGTTATTATCAAGCTCTTTTTGGTAATAATTGGGATGTAGCCCTTGATATTAGAGATGAAAAAATTGTTGGCTGTTTACCTTATGTCATTAGAAGCAAGTTTGGTTTCAAAAAAATTAATCCTGAATTATTTCTTCCCTACCAAGGAGTTTGGATAAATTACCCCCAAAATCAGAAATATGCTACTAAAATAGGTTTTGAAAAAGAAGTTTGCGAAAATCTCTTAAAACAAATGCCTGATGTAGCTTTTTATCACCAAATGTTTCATCCTAATTTCACTAATTGGATGGCTTTTTATTGGAAAGGTTTTGAACAAACTACTAGATATACTTACATCATTAATTACAACCCTAACATTGATGCTATTTTTGATGCATTTAAAAGCAACTTAAAATGGGACATAAGAAAAGCCGAGAAAAGCATCAGTATCTCTACTTCAGAAAACATTGAGCAACTTTATGAGCTAAAAAAACAAGATTATAATATAAAGAACATTCCTCTTAACGTACCTTTTGAAAAAGTAAACAAACTCTATGAATATTGTAAAAGTAATAATTGTGGAGAACTACTAACTGCAACAGACGATAAAGCAAATATTCATGCCATGATGTTATTGGTTTGGGATGAGCATACTGCTTATTATTTGTTTAGTGCCACCAATCATACATTTAAAAACTCAGGAGCTATGAGTTTATTAATTTGGGAGGCTATCAAAAAAATGAATGGCTTAGGTAAAAATTTCAACTTTGAGGGTTCAATGATAAAATCTATTGAGAAACACTTTAGAAGTTTTGGAGGAATTCAAACACCTTATTTCAGTATAAAAAAAACCAACTCTCCTTTATTCAAACTCTTAAATCGTTAATCTCATTAATCGAATTATTGAAAATATTGCCCAAATTATTGCTTATTGGTTTTCCCAAGAGCAACTAATCCGTTTTTCCAATAAAAAAGTACTGTTACCATTTTATCATTTAGTTACAGACACCCCTCCTACTCATATTAAAAATCTTTACAAACACAAAACCTTAAATGAGTTTAAAGAAGACCTAGATTATTTACTTACTCAC
Organism: Flavobacteriales bacterium; assembly: GCA_026196775.1. Taxonomy (GTDB): domain Bacteria; phylum Bacteroidota; class Bacteroidia; order Flavobacteriales_E; family Vicingaceae; genus BRH-c54. Next base: position 120,887 of record JAPHUD010000018.1, on the reverse strand, counting down.
TTCAAACCAATTACTTTAAAAGAGTTAATAGAGTATCATCAAACTAAAAAACGTATTCCTTATAATTGTTTCCATCTTACTTTTGATGATGGTTTAAGCGAATTCTACCATATTATTGCCCCTATATTAATTGAAAAAAAGATTCCTGCTACCATTTTTTTAAATAACCATTTTATAGATAATAAAGACTTATTTTTTAGATATAAAGCAAGCATTTTAAGTGATGAGTTATTTACAGACACTGTATTAAACTTCAATTATCAGAACAAAAATGATATTGATGAATTAGCTGAAACATTTAATATAAGCTGGGATGATTATTTAGCCAAACACCACCCCTATCTCACTACAGAACAAATTAACGAACTTATAGCACAAGGGTTTACCATTGGAGCTCATAGTCTTGACCATCCTTTGTATGAAGAACTTTCACTAGAAGAACAAATTCATCAAACTATTACTAGTATTGAGGATATTAAAACTAGATTTAACTTAGATTATGCAGTATTTTCTTTCCCTTTTACCGATTATAAAGTAAACAAAAAATTCTTTTCATCCATTAAAAATAAGGTAGATTTAACTTTTGGCAGTGCTGGTATCAAGGATGACGAAGTGGCTTTTAACCTGCAACGTTTACCTATGGAAAACAAAACTAATGGAGAAGTTAATATTAAAATGGCTTACAGCTACTACCTCTTAAAAAAACTCATCTTTAAAAACACCATTAAAAGGTAAAAATTAACTCTTTATTTTTTTTTTAAAAGGATGATAATAATACTACCTTTGTCGAAAAATCAGTTACTTTTAAAAACCAATAATTTATGTCTAAAATTCATAATTTCAGTGCAGGACCATGCATCTTGCCTCAAGAAGTATTAAAGCAAGCATCAGAAGCAGTAATTAATTTCAACAACTTAAATCTTTCATTAATAGAGATTTCTCACAGAAGTAAAGATTTTGTTGAAGTAATGGAAAAAGCTCAAGCTTTAGTTAAAGAATTATTAGACGTTCCGGATGGTTACTCTATATTGTTTCTTCAAGGTGGAGCTAGTTTAGGTTTTTTAAAGGTTCCTTATAACTTTATGAAGGAAGGTGGCGCTGCAGCTTATGTAAACACAGGTGTGTGGGCAAGTAAAGCATTAAAAGAAGCTGAAAAAATGGGAACTGTACATGAAATAGCCAGTTCAAAAGACAAAAACTTCAACTATATTCCTAAAAAATATCAAATTCCGGGTGATGCCGATTATTTACACATAACTACTAACAATACTATTTTTGGTACACAATTTAAAAATATTCCTGTTAGCCGCATTCCTATTATTGCTGATATGTCATCAGATATATTTAGTAAAAAAATTGATGTTTCACAATTTGACATGATTTACGCGGGTGCTCAAAAAAATATGGGACCAGCTGGAACTACCTTATACATTGTAAAAGACAGTGCTTTAGGTAAAAACGGACGTGAAATTCCAACTATGTTAGACTTACAAACGCACATCAAAAAAGAATCTATGTTTAATACCCCACCCGTATTCCCTATTTATGTTTCTATGCTTACTTTGCAATGGTTAAAAGATAATGGTGGTGTAGAATGGATAGAAAAAGTTAACCAGCAAAAAGCAGATTTATTATACAACGAAATTGATGCTAATCCACTATTTGAAGGAACAGCTAATGTTGCTGATCGCTCTAACATGAATGCCACTTTTGTATTAAAAGATGAAAGTTTAACGGATGAATTCAACAAAATGTGGCAAGCAGCCAACATTAGTGGAATTAAAGGACATAGAGATGTAGGCGGATACAGAGCTTCCATGTATAATGCGTTGCCTTTAGAAAGTGTTCAAGTATTGGTAGATGTAATGAAAGAATTTGCCAAAAAATACAATTAATAAAAAGTTAAATGTTTGAAGTTAGTTAATCCTAAACTTCTAACCTCAAACCTCAAAAACCTAGACCTATCAAATGAAAATATTAGCAAACGATGGAATTGCCCCAATAGGCAAACAACAATTAGAAGCAGCAGGTTTTACTGTAGTAACAGAAACAGTCCCTCAAAATGAATTAATCCAAACTATAAATAACGAAAATTATGTAGCACTTTTAGTAAGAAGTGCTACTACTGTTCGTAAAGACCTTATTGATGCTTGTCCAGATTTGAAATTAATCGGACGTGGTGGTGTTGGAATGGACAATATAGATGTTGCTTATGCCAAAGAAAAGGGCTTACATGTTATCAATACACCAGCATCTTCTTCTCAGTCGGTAGCAGAAATGGTAATGGCTCACTTATTTGGTGCTGTTAGATTTTTATATGATGCCAACAGAACAATGCCTGTAAACGGAGCAACTGAATTTAAAACTTTAAAGAAAAAATACGCTAAAGGCGTAGAATTACGCGGAAAAACACTTGGAATTATTGGCTTCGGAAGAATTGGACAGGCAACGGCAAGTTATGCTTTAGGTTGCGGAATGAATGTTATTTACACCGATCCTTTTGCGGAAAAAGCTACTGTAAATGTTACTGTAGGAGGACAAAAAATTGCTATTGAGTTAACTTCTTCTTCTAAAGAAGAAGTGCTTGCTAAAGCTGATTTCGTCTCATTACATGTGCCCAAATTAAATCAACCAGCCATAGGAATTGAAGAGTTCGCCATCATGAAAGATGGTGTAATCATTGTGAATGCTGCTCGTGGTGGTGTGGTAGATGAAGATGCGTTAATTACCAATTTAAACTCAGGCAAAGTGGCTCACGCTGCTTTAGATGTTTTTGAAAACGAACCAACTCCAAGAGAAGATTTATTGAAACACCCAAAAATTTCACTTACTCCACATATTGGTGCTGCTACATTAGAAGCTCAAGACAGAATTGGTGAAGAACTGGCTAGTCAGATAAAAGCGTTGTTATTGTAATTTTTCCTATTTAGAATATCGCTTTTATATGGATATAGAAAATCAAATAACTAATATAAATATAAAGAACCCAAATGAAGTTATTGATTTCTATGAATCTAATATTGTTTATTTTAAGAACTATCAAGGAATAGTAAATCATGATAAGATTTGTAAATTTATTGAAGTCAAATTATATTACGCCAACTCGTTATTTGACAAACATTATCTTGACAAAACATCTGAAATACTAGAAGAGGCTAAAGAACTTCTTAATAAACTACCTTCTAATCAAAAGCAATATATTGATTGCCATAGGGATGTAAGATTTTTATCAGCTATTATTCTTTCTAAAAGAAAACAATACAAGGAAGCATTTCAAATTTTCAAACAACTACATAAAGAAGATACTAATCATCACTATTATAAACTATGGTATTTACACACGAAATTGAATTTATTAAATTGGTTTTTTAATAGTTTTTTAGTGATTGGAGTGATATTAATACTAATAGACTGGGTGGGCTTTGGAAAAGAAAAATTCATTATTGACTTTGGTATTACTGGAGTAATATTTTTAGCTATTACATTTTTTGCTCCAATGATATTGAAAAAATTAATCAAACTTCCCAAACAATAAAAACTATTTCACTATGTGGTTTAAATCGATTAAAACATAAAAACATATGGCAAAAATAATCCCTTTCAAAGCAATTCGTCCTACACGTGACAAAGCCTATTTGGTTTCTTCCATGCCAGCTTATATTTATAAAAAACATTTACTCGAAGCTAAACTCGAAAGTAATCCTTACACTTTTTTGCATGTAATTAATCCCGAGTTTAGAGCCGATAATAAAACACAACCCAATTCTGTAGAACGTTTTGAAAAGGTTAAAGAAAGATTTGACGAGTTTAATGATGCTGGTATTTTCATGCAAGATGAAAAAGAGTCTTTTTACATTTACCGACAAATAACGCCAACCAACACTTATGTAGGGTTAATTTCTGGAATTTCTGTTGATGATTACCTCAACGGTAATATAAAAATTCATGAACATACTTTAACACAACGTGAAGAAACTTTTAAACTCTATTTAGATGTGTGCCAGTTTAATGCAGAGCCTGTTTTGCTAACCTATAAAGATAACCCTGCTGTAGATGCCGTTATTAATAAATATTTAACCACTCGTTCTGAATACGAGTTTTGTACTACGCACCACATCAAACAAGATTTATGGTTAGTAAATGATATAAAAGACATCAACACCTTGGTTGAAGCCTTTAAGAATATTGATAAAATTTACATCGCAGACGGACATCATCGTTCTGCTTCTTCAGTATTGTATGCTCAAAGCAAACGTTCTGAGAATCCAAATTACAATCCTGATGCTCCGTTTAATTTCTTTTTGTCCTACCTTATTCCCGAAAGCAAACTCAATATTATTGAATACAACAGAATGGTTAGCAGTTTGAACGAACATACTCCCGAAAGCTTTTTAGTCGAAGTTGCAAAAATTTTTGAAGTAGAAGAAAAAACCACAGACTATGCCCCTACAAAAAGACATAATTTCTCTATGTACCTTGCTGGAAAATGGTATTCGCTTACTGCAAAAAAAGGCACTTATGATGAAAATGATATTGTAGGCAATTTGGACGCAAGAATTCTTACTACCAACCTCCTGACACCAATTCTAGGCATTACCGACTTAAAAACCGATAACCGTATTGAATTTATGGAAGGTACTAAAGGAGCTGAAGGGTTAAGAGAAAAAGTAGATAGCGAAGAAGCCATTGTTGCTTTTGGTTTATTTCCTGTTGCGATAGAACAACTAAAAGCTGTTGCCGATGCCAACAACATTATGCCTCCAAAAAGTACTTGGATAGAACCCAAAATGCGTAGTGGTTTAACAATTTATAGTTTAGGGGATAGCTCCTCCCAACCTTCCCAGTAGGGAGGTTTTGGCTTAATTTTATTTTATCGCTAATTTTATCAATAATCTAAAAACATGAGTAATGAATAACTTAAAAAATTTATCTGAAAATGAGTTAAAAGAATATTGTATAAAAATTAAGAAAAATGGTGCTTCATTTGGGGAGATTGCTCGTGTATTTAATGAATATGAAGTTTCAGACAACCTTAAGCAGAGCATAATGTTAGAATTAAATAACATTGATAAAATACAAAAGGAAGCTCAAGAAATCGAAGCAAAAAAAAATACAAAAATTAATGGAATTTATTGGTTTATAATTGGACTTGCAATATTTTTAGCAGGAACAATTATCTTTTTTTGGTCATCTAAAGTTGGCGTGATTTTTATATTCAGCATAGCTGCATGGTTGATTGGTGGGATTTTATCCTTACAAGGAATTGTTCTAATAATTCGAGGATTAAAAAGTAACTAACCTTTCAACACCCAAGCTAAAAAACTAACTTTGCTTCATGAATATTACAGCAAACCTAAAACAAATAAAAGCTTCTATTCCTAAATACGTTACTTTGGTAGCCGTTTCTAAAACAAAACCCAACGAAGCTATTTTAGAGGCTTACCAAGCCGGACAACGAATTTTTGGAGAAAACAAAGTACAAGAACTAACTGAAAAATACGAAAGCTTACCTAAAGATATTGAGTGGCACATGATAGGCCATTTACAAAGCAACAAAGTAAAATATATTGCTCCTTTTGTAAGCCTAATTCATGGTGTGGATAGTTTTAAATTGCTAAAAGAAATTAATAAACGAGCAGCTCAAAACGAAAGAGTAATTAATTGTTTATTGCAAATCCACATTGCTGAAGAAGATACCAAATTTGGCTTTGATGAAAAAGAAGTGATTGAACTTCTTAAAAGTGAAACCTTCCAACATTTAAAAAACATAAAAGTTGTTGGGCTAATGGGTATGGCAACTTTTACCGATGATGAAAACCAAATCCGAAAAGAATTTAAAAACCTAAAAAATCTATTTGATAAACTTTCCACTTTATACTTTCCACTTTCAACTCTATCCATGGGCATGAGCGGAGATTACCAACTCGCCATAGAAGAAGGCAGTACTATGATTCGGGTAGGAAGTAGTATCTTTGGGGAAAGAAATTACCATTAGTTATGACAAAATATTTAGCATTACTCAGAGGTATTAATGTTGGTGGCAATAACATCATCAAAATGGTGGACTTAAAAGCTTGTTTTGAGAAAATGGGGTTTACTGATGTAAAAACGTACATTCAAAGTGGAAATGTAATTTTTAAATCCGACACCAAAGATCTCAACCAACTAACCCAAACCATTGAAAAAACCTTATCCGAGCAATTTAATTACAACTCTGTTGTAGTAGTAATAACACATCAACAATTGAATAAAGTTGTTGAGGAAATTCCTACAAATTTTGGTACTGATAAAGACAACTACCGCTACGATGTTTTATTTATAAAGGCTCCACTTAAAGCTACTGCAATTATTGCTGACATTCCGCAACACAATGAAGTAGACAAAGCTTACTCAGGAACGCATGCCATCTATTTCACACGATTAATAGAAAAAACCAACAGAAGTTATTTAAGCAAACTTATTCAACTTCCCATTTATAAAAATATTACTGTGAGAAATTGGAATACTACCTCCAAATTACATCAATTAATGAATAGCTAAAAACATATCTATGAAAACAGAAAAATGTCCTTGGTGCTTAGGTTTTGAACAGTACATCAACTACCATGATGAAGAATGGGGTGTCCCGGTTTTAGACGATACCAAACAATTTGAATTTTTAGTATTAGAAAGTGCTCAAGCCGGATTGAGCTGGTCAACCATATTAAAAAAGCGAGAAAACTACCGACAAGCTTTCGCAAATTTTAATCCGAAAAAGGTAGCTCAATTCGACTCCAAAAAAGTAGAAGAGTTATTGCAAAATGCAGGAATTATAAGAAATCGAGCCAAAATTGAAGCTGCCATCAACAATGCAAAGATTTTTCTAGATATCCAAAAAGAATACGGCTCTTTTGCTCAATTTATTTGGGGCTTTGTAAATGGTAAACAATTACAAAATCAATGGAAAACGTTGAAAGAAGTTCCTGCCACTACTGCTATATCTGATGAATTGGCTAAAACCATGAAGAAAAAAGGGTTTAAGTTTTTAGGTAGTACTACGCTTTATGCTCACATACAAGCAATAGGCATGGTAAATGATCACTTGGTAAGTTGTCCGAGATATGCTGAAATTAAAAAAGAATTTGGCAATAAGAAGCTGATTTAAATATTCTTCCAATAATAATCAAAACAAATTGGACAAATAGTGTGACTCATATTTTTAGGCATAGTTGAAATATAACTTGGCACCCAGTCCCACTTATTTATATCAATAGCTGATTGCGTTCTTCTACAATTACTACATTGATTGATAAAACCAGTTTCTTGCAAGTAATTTTTTTCTAAATGAGATGCTACATTTTTTAATTCACTCTCTACTTGTAAAGAGTTTATTATAACTACACCCTTAGCTTTTTTTAATGGATATAACCGCTGCATAAACAATCTGTATTTTTTTATGCTTGAACACTCGTAAGATAAGTTTTTGCTTTTTCCAGTTGTTAAAACCTCAGTAAGAGCTTGAGCATATATTTTCTTAATATCACCTTTTATTGCACTTAATATATTAGAACCTAAAGAGTGATTATTTGTTATTTGCGGTTCTCCATCATTATCTCTTGCAAATTGAAAATACGCTTCATTAAAATAAATTAAGTTGAAATTCTCATCAACAGCGTAAATACTATGCGGATCTTCCTCCAGTGTTTCAAAATCTATTTCTACTAATTTATTTTTAAAGTTTTCTAAATATCTATTCATAAAAAAATATATTTCATGTTAAATTAAGAAAATCTTACCATTCATATATCTATTTAGCATTTTTATTAAGACTCTTTGATTTTAAAAAAATTTAGACAAAAGCCAAATTTGTTATACATTTGCATAAACCCTAAAACCTAACTATTATGAAAGCATTAAAAATTATCGGGATTATTGTTCTAATACTCATCTTAACGGTAGTAGTACTAGCCTTTGTTGCTCCCACAGACTTTAAATTAGAGCGTTCTATAGAAATCAATGCTCAAAAAGAAACAGTTCATAAACACTTACTTTATTTTGAAAATTCACAAAAATGGTCACCCTGGGCAGAATTAGATCCAAATCAAAAAACATGGATGGAAGGTGAAGACGGAGCAGTTGGTACTACTTTCTTTTGGGAAGGAAATGAAGATGTTGGTAAAGGAAAACAAGAAATAATTACCATTACAGATGATAAAATTGAAACTACTGTTACTTTTATAGAACCTTTTGAAAGTGTTGCTAATGGTTACTTTCTTTTAAGCGAAACTGAAGGCAAAACCACTGTTACTTGGGGATTTGATTCTAAAATGCCTCGTCCATTTAATGTAATGGGACTATTTATGGATATTAGTGAGTCTGTTGGAAAAGATTATGAAAAAGGATTAGCAAAACTCAAAGAAATTGTAGAAAATGAGAAACCTGCTACAAAAGAATATGCTATTGAAACAGTAAATTTTGAAGAAAAAACTTTTTTGACCCACAGAGAAAAAATAAGTTTTAATGATATGCAAGCTTTTTTTAGTCAACATTTTGGAGGAATGTACGGAATGCTAACTCAAAACAAAGAGGTGCAAATAACAGGACAGCCTTGTGCCATTTATTACGATTGGGATGAAGAAAATCAAATGACAGATGTTGCTGCTGCCATTCCTTATAGCTCTGGCGATAAAAATTTTAAATTTGATAATTACACTACTGTAAAGCTTGGGGGTGAAGCCTTAAAAATTGCTTATTATGGCAATTATGAAAACCTTGCTGAACCACACATGGCTATACATGAATATTTAGAAAAAAATAACTTACCCATGTCTCATGTTGTGTTAGAAGAATATATAACCGACCTAACCACAGAAGCAGATACTAGCAAATGGTTAACTAACATTTATTATTTTGAAAGCAAACCTACTGAGTAATATTTAATTTACCAGATAAAAAAACCCATATAGAATCTATGTGGGTTTTTTGTTTGATATATATTTTTTAAGATTTAAACAAACTCTGTAAAGTCAATAGCATCTTCTCCAAAAGCTTCAAAAATATCGGTAGCTACTACATTACCTGATTTATTATATGATTGATATTGTTTAATTAATCATCACTGTTGTTTTTATAAACATAATTTTTAGGTAAAATTAAATTCATTTGTTTAGCATATTCATATAAAGATTTTTGCCCCATTTTATTTCTTCTTTTATCAACATCTTTTATATCTATTATGGGGTAAATTTCATTTGTTTTGTAGTCGAACCAAGTTCCGTACAATTGATGCTCCTTATACTTTTTAGAATTCAAATAACTTTCATCAACAAAAAACATATAGTAATGCCCCCCACCATAGCCACCGCTTCTTAACATGTTCTTTTTTATTTTATTGAAGTAATACTTCCACTCCTTATAATTATCATCAAATGACAAGGTGTGAAACATCATAGTCATAAAATCAGAACTACTTCTTCCAATATTAAGCTGATTCGGAAATTCATGCTCATTAATTAACTTTTTAATGGCATATAAATTACTAGAATCTATCTTTCCTAACTCTAATGTAAACTCTTCAAAATTGGTGTAATTTTCTCTGTTATTTCTAACTTTCTGATCAATCACAAATAATGAATCTATTGCATTTTTAAGTTCTACATTTAAGCTATTCTCATACTCAACATACAAATTAGTGGAATCTGTAATTATTTTTTGAAAAAAGGAGTCTTGAATCAATTGGTTTGAAAAAAGGCTATCGACTTCCAATTTCTTATAAAATTTTATAGGAACTCCCTGCTTTTTAATACCTAATTCAAAGTAGCGATAACTTTCTTTTTTATCCCCACATAAATACAAAGCTTTTGCTAAAGTAAAATAGCCGTCTGGGAATTGATTTTCATTACTTTCGTATAAACTCAATAGCGTTTTTTTCGATTCACAAAAATGTTTATTATTATATTGCTCTTTTCCTTTATTATACTTTTCTAAAAATTTTATGTATTTTGAATTAGAGCAAGAAATAAAAACAGACGCTAATACACTAATATAAATTATTATTCTTTTCATGGAATAAATCTAAAGAAGCTGTCCAAATATTTGAGACAGCGTCTTTTTTTTATTTGTTATAATTTTCAAGATTTAAACAAACTCTGTAAAGTCAATAGCATCTTCTCCAAAAGCTTCGAAAATATCAGTAGCTACTACATAAGTACTTTTGTTTCCTGCTTTTTTAGAAAAATACAACTCATACTCTGCATTATCTTCATTGCTAATCATTTTAATCATAGCATGTTCTTTTTGTTTTTCGGCAGTTAAATCAGCCAAACAAAGCGGACAATAAAACTCTACCAACTCTCCTTTTTCCAACTGAAATTTAGGGTGTGTTTTATAACTATACTCCCCTATTTTAGGACTTAACAAAATTAAGCCACTATGTTTTCTATTCGTTTTTGTCGCAAACACTAACTGATCTGCCACATTTAAATGCCCCTTACATGACGGACATAAATAATCACTTTCTTTAAAACTCATAATTCAATTAATTTAAAACATTTTTACCGTTATAAACTTAAGTTATTTTTTATATCGACCACCCATTTTCACCACTTTTTTTTATAAACACTTTAGCTCATCAATTATTCTAAAAAAGTTAAGCATCTTTGCAATCTGTTTTACCAACATTTTTACTTTGCAAAAAGAGCCTTATATATTAGAAATTAGTGTGTCGCCAGAAGAAGCTGCCAGTGATATTTTTATCAAGCAACTTATTGCTTCAAAAACTAAGTTGGAGGATGTTGAATTTCAAATTGTAAGACGTTCTATAGATGCCCGAAAAAAGCAAGTGAAATTCAACCTGAAAATTGAAATTTATACCAATAAAAAACCTGCTCTTTTTCAAGCAAAAAATTTTACACCAATAACAAGTAATCAATCTGCTGTAGTGATAGGTTTTGGTCCTGCCGGAATGTTTGCTGCCCTTAAATTAATAGAAAACAACATTAAACCTATAGTAATAGAAAGAGGTAAATCAGTAAGAAACAGACGAAGAGATTTAGCCAACATTACCAAAAACCAAATCGTAAATCCAGAGTCGAATTATTGTTTTGGCGAAGGCGGTGCGGGAACCTTTTCTGATGGTAAACTTTATACTCGTTCTACTAAAAGAGGCGATGTAAAAGAAGTGTTACAACTCTTGGTTCAACACGGAGCTGACGAAAACATTCTAGTTGATGCTCATCCACACATCGGCACCAACAAATTGCCAAAAGTGGTAGAAGCCATTAGAAATACCATTATAGAAAATGGTGGAGAAATTCATTTTGAGAGTAAACTCACCGATTTATTGATAAAAAATAATGCCATTAAAGGTGTTGAAATTAATAAGGAAACAACTATTGAAACGACTAATGTAATTCTGGCAACAGGACATTCAGCAAGAGATATTTTTTATTTGTTGGATAAGAAAAAAATTAAGTTGGAAGCTAAACCTTTTGCTATTGGGGTACGTGTGGAGCATCCACAAGAGTTAATTGATAAAATTCAATACCATTGTGATGTGAGAAATGAATATTTACCTCCTGCTTCTTACAAATTAGTTACTCAAGTTAAAAACCGAGGTGTTTTTTCTTTTTGTATGTGTCCTGGAGGAATTATAGCCCCCTGTGCTACTGCTCCCGGAGAAATTGTAACCAACGGTTGGTCGCCATCCAAAAGAAATAACCCATTTGCTAACTCAGGAATTGTAGTAGCTGTAGAAGATGAAGATTTAAAACCTTACGAGCAATTTGGTGCATTAGCAGGCTTAAAATTGCAAGAAAATATTGAGCGAAAAGCATTTGTTGCAGGAAAAAATGATGTGCAAAATAATTTCGGACAAATAGCTCCTGCTCAACGTTTAATAGATTTTATTGATAACCAAATTTCAGCATCATTGCCCAATTGCTCTTATAAACCGGGAGTTATTTCTGCTGCTGTTAATCAACTATTCCCTAAACAAATTACAGAAAGACTACAACAAGGTTTTAGAGATTTCGGTAACAAAATGAAAGGTTATCTTACTCGAGATGCTATTATTGTTGCCGTAGAAAGCAGAACTTCCTCTCCAGTAAAAATTCCAAGAGATAAGGAAACTCTACAACATCCTGAAATAAAAGGCTTATATCCTTGTGGCGAAGGTGCAGGTTATGCAGGTGGAATTGTATCTGCAGCTATTGACGGACAAAAATGTGCCGAACAAATTAATAATGAAATAACTATAAAATAATCGTTAAATCATAACTTTTATCAATAGTAATTTGTAGCTATTTTGGTATTTTTGAAGTCAATTAAATATTAATATAACTCAATATCACAAAAGGATATAGTTAATTGATTTTCAAAACTAAACAGGTTTACACTTAAAAATGATTTCCTATTTAAGAATAACATTAATGATAATATGGACATTCTCGCTAATGCTGATAGCTCCATTATTCATTCCTTTTGTAATGAATAGACAATTTCCCTTAATGGTTGCCAGAACAGTTTTTGCTCCTGTATTATTGAAAATTGCAGGGATTGATATTATTGTTAACGGTAAAGAAAATGTACCTAGCGATAAGCCTGTAGTTTTTGTTTCAAATCATTTTTCTCACTTAGATATTGGTTGTTTGTGCTATAGCCTTCCAAAAAACTTGCATTTTATTGGTAAAAAAGAACTTATCTGGACTCCTGTTGTTGGCTGGTACATGTGGGTTGCAGGACACATTTTTGTTGATCGTTCTAATAGAAAAAAGGGGATTAAAAGTATAGCAAAAGCCGCTAAAAAAATTAAAGATGGTAAATCTGTGATTCTCTTTGCCGAAGGTACTCGTAGTAAAACTGGTAAGGTTGAATCCTTTAAAAAAGGAGCTTTTCATCTTGCACTTCAAGCAGGCGTAGATATTATCCCTGTATCAATAAAAGGTACTTACGAAGTATGGAAATCAGGAACATCAACCATTACTCCTGGAAAAGTTGAAGTAAGCATTGGAAAACCCATTGATAGCAGTAAGTTTAGTAAAAATAACATCAACGATTTTACTAATATTACTAGAGAAACTATTATTTCAATGCAATAAAAGGCTAAATATCTATTAATTACCTCATCTTTCAAATCAAAATAAATTGTAATTTAGCCGCAATGAATAAATTAATTATCACTATTGTTTTTTGCGTACTTTCACTCTTTGTGAAAGCTCAGTGCCCTGTTAGTGTCACCATTAGCAGCAATCCTGATGTAACTTCCGGACCTGTTTGCGAAAACACTCCTATCCAGCTTACAGCAGATTCTTCAGCAGGAGCTGTAAACCCAACTTACGTGTGGGTAATTAATGGAGATACCGTTCCCGGAAATGGTTCTACAATTAATCTTCCTGCCAACAACCAAACAGTTATTGTTTATATGAATACCTCAACGGGCTGCTTTCCTGATAACGACTCTGCTTCTATTTTTATTAATACAACTATAATTACTACGGAAGCTACTCCCATTATAAAAGAATGCAATCAAACGGTTGCTGATGTGGCGGTTTCTTCTGATGGTGGTGAAGCTCCTTACAACCATGAGTTGGTTGGTATTGGACAAAGTTCTACTGGATTTTTTAGCAGTGTGCCAATTGGCAGCTACACATTAATTACTACAGATAATAATGGCTGTACAGATACCACACAAGTAGATATTACACCTTTTGATTGTCCCGATCCTATACCTGCACAAGTTTTTACACCTAATGGTGATGGAGCAAACGATACTTGGTTTATTAGTTTTATTGAATTGTATCCAAAAAATAAAGTCTATATTTTCGACCGCTGGGGACAACGGGTTTACCATGAAGAAAATTACAAAAATGGTGATGGTTGGGATGCAAAATATTTAGGTGGCGATTTACCTGTTTCTACTTTTTACTATATTTTAGAAATTACTCCCGAATTTGGAGATAAAAAAGTGTTTAAAGGAGCTGTTTCTATAATGCGTTAATATGTTTAAAATTCTAAGTTATATAGCTGTTTTCATGTTAGTTGTTCAAACACTTTTTGGGCAGCAAGCTCCACAATATTCACAATATTCTTTTAATAATTTTGGTCATAACCCGGCTTTTGCTGGTACTGCCAAATGTTTAGATTTTAAAGCAGGGACTCGTTTGCAATGGGTAGGTTTCGACAATGCTCCTCGCACCTATTTTGCAAGTGCTCATATGCCTTTTAAAAGCAATCATTACAAGCCCAATAAAGGTACGCATGCTATTGGACTTTATGTGGAGCAAGATGCCCTACATCTTACTACACGTTCTTACATTAAATTAGGATATGCCTATCATAAAAAAGTTTTTCCAAAACTTACGTTGGGAGCAGGAATTTTTGCAGGTGTTCAACAGTATAGTATGACAGATGTTTTTGGTAATAACAATCCTGACCCAGTGTTAGATAATGCCGGAGGGTCTGTACTACATTACCCTGATATTATGCCTGGAATTTTATTGTACAACAATAAAGTGTATTACAGTTTTTCTATTAATCAAACCTATTTTAAAAATATTAAACTTGGGCAAGAGTCTAAGCAAGTAAACCAATACTATATTGGTATGGGACATCAATCTGTACATAATAACTGGACTGTTTTTAAATCATTTTTATTGAAAATGAACAACATGGGGCCTCCTGCATTAGATTTGAATATTGCTTGGGTTTATAGACAAAACTTTACTATGGGAATTGGTTACAGGGCCGGAGAAGCCATTGTTGCACAAATTAAGTTTAAAGTTTTTGATGCTCTTACTATTGGTTACGCCTTTGATTTCCCACTCAACAAAATTTATGGCAACTACAGCCACGAAATAATGTTAGGGTTTAGACAATGCCCCGGTGGTGGTATTGGTGAAGGTGGTGGAATGAAATCGCACACCTGCCCTGCTTATGCGTTGTGAAAAAAATCGTATATTTGATATTCGTAATAAATCACATAGACATGTTTACATCAAAAAAATCGTATTGTTATCTTTCTATAATTTTGGTGTTTATTGTTTTTTTTCAATATGGCTGTAAAAAAAACTATGTAGAAATTAATAAATCAACATTGACAATGGGTGACTACAACAATGTTAATACCATCTATTATAATGACACAGTTGTTGGTATATATATACAGCCACAACATTATCAAATAGATATAGATAATAACGGTATTTATGACATTGAATTTGAATGCACTTATGCAGGATCTCCTGGTACTGGTCCTAAATATGGTTCAAGTGTTAAATCACTTAGTCCTAATGTAGCAATTTTTGGATATCACAATACTGATACCATCTTTATACATAAAGATACTTCTGTTGTTCCTGATACTATTTCTATTAAAATTTACCATAAAACAACTTACACATGTTCTCGTATGTCTCCTAATGATAGTATAAATAGCATCACTCCATCTTACAAAACAACTCCATTAAATAATCAAGATAATATTCAGCTTAATGACACCTATCATTCAACATCTATAAAACTTCAAGATACTGAAACTGGTTCTATTATATATTCAGGGGGTAATATTGATACTACATTTTACTCTGTTGTACATTTCAAAAACAATTGTTTTTCATTTCCAATGAATCAACCAAAATATATTGGTGTTAAATTAATTAACCAAAACAAATTAGGTTGGATAAAAATAAATTTACTCGATAGACATAAAATTTACATAGAAGAATCTGCCATACAGAAGTAAATTACTTATCCTGCTTATGCGTTGTAAGAAATTTAAGAATAAGAATAATAAATCTAAAAAACACCCCATAAAAAAAGCTCCATAGATAATCCATGGAGCTTTGTAGTTGTATCAAAAAGTCTGATTTAGTATTTGGGAGTTTGCTTGCAAAGATTTAGCTTCTACGTTCTCTTTTAAAAGAAGAACGAGATGAAGTTCTTTCTCTACGGTTTCCACCACGGTCTCCACCGCCTTTGTATCCACCTCTATCTCCGCCTCTATCACTTCTTTCGCCTCTTGGCTTATCTTTAGAAAACTCAATACGAATATCTCTATTTTCAACATTTCTACCATTAAGGCTATTGATAAGTGTATTTCCTACATTATCATCAACACCAATAAAGGCAAAGCTATCAAACAAATCAATTTTTCCTATAGAGTTACCGTCAACACCTGTTTGGTTACAAATGAATCCCAAAATTTGACCTTTGTTTTCAAATCCATCCATTTTTCCAATGTTGATAAACAATCTGTTAGTATTTCTTGTTGTGTTATCACCTCTTTCACCTCTTTTTCTATCTCCACGCTCGCCTCTATCTCTTCCTTTTCTCATCGTACTCATATCAATATTCAAATCTCTCGCTTTTTCGTAATCTTTAATAAAACGATTGAATTCTAATGATACAAATCTTTCAATTATTTCTTCTTTAGAAATATCAGCAAACTCTTCGTGAATTTGAGCAATATAAGGAGCTAATCCTTTTTCATTAATCTCAACTTCTTTTACATTTTGAATCACTTTCATTAGTTGTTGGAAACAAATTTCTTTACCAGTAGGAACTTGAATCAATTCCATTTTACCGCCAATTTGTTTTTCAACTAAACGCACTCTGCTAGCTTTTGAAGGACTAACCAATGCAATAGATCTTCCTGATTTTCCAGCTCTTGCAGTACGTCCACTTCTGTGGGTGTAGCTTTCAATTTCATCTGGTAAATCAACATGAAAAACATGTGTTAAATCATCTACATCAATTCCTCTTGCAGCAACATCAGTAGCAATTAAAACTTGTAAGTTTCTGTTTCTGAATTTTGCCATCACACTGTCTCTTTGAGCTTGTGATAAATCGCCATGTAATGCATCTGCATTATAGCCATCAGCCATTAATTTATCTGCAAATTCTTTTGTTTCTCTTCTGGTTCTACAAAAAACAATACCGTACATTCCCGGAGCAACATCAATAAATCTTCTTAATGCATCATATTGATCTCTTCCCGCTACAGCACAATATTGGTGTTCAATATTAGCTGCAGAGCTATTTTTTGTTCCAACAGTAACTCTTACTGGATCGGTCATATAGTTTTTTGCTATACGATCTACTTCTCTAGGCATAGTAGCAGAAAACAACCAAGTATGTTTTGAAGGAGGTGTTTGTTCTATAATTTTAGTAATATCTTCTTTAAAACCCATGTTTAACATTTCATCGGCTTCATCTAGCACAACTGTTTTAACTTCGTCAAATTTCAGTACTCTTCTTTCCATTAAATCAATGGTTCTACCAGGTGTTCCTACCATAATATTTACACCACTTTTAATTTCTCTGATTTGGTCGCTAATGCTAGCACCACCATAAACAGCTACTACTTTAATACCTTTTGTATGTTTCGCATACAATTTTAACTCGTTAGTGATTTGTAAACACAACTCTCTAGTAGGACACAAAATCATCCCTTGGATAGATTTTAAGTTCGTATCAATTTGTTGTATCATTGGTAAGCCAAAAGCAGCAGTTTTACCTGTTCCTGTTTGTGCTAAACCCACGTAATCTTTATCTCCAGTAATTAATAATGGGATAGATTCTTCTTGAATTGGTGATGGTTTTTCAAAACCCAATTCTTCAACTGCCTTCACGATATGCTCGTCAAGACCTAATTCTTTAAATGTCATTTTTTTGTTTATTTATACCGAATCGGTATGTTGATTATTAACAGCGGGACGAAAAGATCGCTAGAAATACTCTTTACCAATTTGGCGAGTTATGCATTACAACTTTTTGTTGTAAGCGGTGGCAAAGTTGAGTTTTTATTTTCAATAAAAAAAATTAATTCGTTTATTTAGTGGAAAGTCCACTTATAATAGACTCAAGGTTAGTCGATTATTAGTTGTTAATTTGATTTTAATCACCAAAGAGATTAGCAATAAGAAAGATTTCCGATAATTTTCTACGTTTTTTGAAATTATCGGGAATAACATTTTTAATTCTAATTTGCGTGAGATGGAATATTGCTTTTTAGGAGGTTAAGATCCTTCTATTTTGTTTCTAAAAACAAACTTACCGTCAAATTCATCTAGCACTATTTCTGATGCCGGAGTTACTTTTCCTGCTAAAATTTCTTTAGAAAGTTCATTCAATACATTTTTCTGAATTACTCTTTTTACAGGTCTTGCTCCAAATTGAGGATCGTAACCCAACTGAGCTATTTTTTGTATAGCCTCATCTGTAGCCGTAAGTTTAATATCATTTTTAGCAACCATTTTCGCCAACAAGTCTAGCTGCAGTTTTACCACTTTATAAATATCTGTCTCACTTAGCGGAGTAAACATGATGGTTTCATCAATTCTGTTTAACAACTCTGGTCTAATAGTTTTTCTAAGTAAACCCATCACTTCTAATTTAGTTTTCTCTACCACACTTTCTCTATCTATTTTACCCATGTTTTCAAAGCTTTCTTGTATAATGTGCGAACCTAAGTTAGATGTCATGATGATAATGGTATTTTTAAAATTCACCACTCTGCCTTTGTTATCGGTCAATCTTCCATCATCCAACACCTGTAATAAAATGTTATACACATCTGGATGAGCTTTCTCAATCTCGTCTAACAAAATTACTGAGTAAGGTTTTCTTCTAACCGCTTCTGTAAGTTGACCGCCTTCATCGTAACCAACATATCCCGGAGGAGCACCAATCAATCTCGAAACGGAATGTTTCTCTTGGTATTCACTCATATCTATTCGGGTCATGGCATTTTCATCGTTGAATAAAAATTCGCTCAATGCTTTTGCCAACTCTGTTTTTCCGACACCTGTTGTTCCTAAGAAAATGAAAGAACCTATAGGTCTTTTTTCATCTTGTAACCCTGCTCTGCTTCTTCTTACGGCATCGGCAACAGCTGTAATTGCTTCTTCCTGACCAACCACTCTTTTATGTAGTTCATCTTCCAAACGAAGTAATTTTTCTCTTTCCGTTTCTAGCATTTTAGTTACTGGAATACCAGTCCATTTAGAAACTACCTCTGCAATTTCTTCCACCGTTACTTCTTCTTTAATCATTTTTGATCCCGATTGCATCTTAGCTAAATCTGCTTTAAAAGCTTCCAATCTTTCTTCCGCTTCTTTGGTTTTTCCGTAACGTATTTCGGCCACTTTTCCATAATCTCCACTTCTTTCTGCTTGTTCTGCTTCGTATTTTAAGTTTTCTAATTCTTCCTTTGCTTTTTGAATGCCTTCCACCACTTCTTTTTCAGCTATCCATTTCGCATTTAAACTATTTTTTTCTTCATTCAAATTCGCTAATTCCTCTTGGATTTTAGCCAATTTCTTATCATCTTTTTCTCTTTTAATAGCTTCACGCTCAATTTCTAGCTGCATAATTTTACGTTCAATCTCATCCAATACTTCCGGCTTAGAATTAATTTCCATACGCAATTTTGAAGCTGCTTCATCAATTAAATCAATGGCTTTGTCGGGCAAAAATCTATCAGTAATATAACGTTGAGAAAGTTCTACAGCCGAAATAATGGCTGCATCTTTAATCTGAACTTTATGGTGATTTTCGTATTTTTCTTTAATCCCTCTCAAAATAGAAATAGCATCCTCTGTAGTTGGTTCGTCTATCATCACTTTTTGAAAACGTCTTTCCAACGCTTTATCTTTCTCAAAATATTTTTGATATTCATTTAAGGTGGTTGCTCCAATCGCTTTTAATTCGCCTCTTGCCAAAGCAGGTTTTAAAATATTGGCTGCATCCATTGCTCCTTCTCCTCCTCCGGCTCCCACCAAGGTATGGATTTCATCAATAAATAATACAATGTCTCCTTCTGCACCAATTACTTCTTTTACTACTGCTTTTAAACGTTCTTCAAATTCTCCTTTGTATTTTGCTCCAGCAATTAATGCTCCCATATCTAGGGCAAAAATTTGTTTATTTTTCAGGTTTTCAGGAACATCTCCAGAAATTATTCTGTGTGCTAATCCTTCTGCAATAGCGGTTTTACCAACACCTGGTTCTCCGACTAAAATAGGGTTGTTCTTGGTTCTTCTTGATAAAATTTGAAGCACTCTTCTAATCTCTTCATCTCGACCAATAACCGGATCTAACTTGTTTTCTTTAGCTAATTCATTTAAGTTTTTAGCATATTTTTTCAATGAATTGTATTGCTCTTCCTGACTTTGAGAAGTAACCTTTTCACCTTTTCTCAATTCCTGAATGGCTGCTTTCATTTCTTTTTCTTTAATGCCGTTGTCTTTCATAAATTGAGCAACAGTATCTCCAGCATCCAACAACGCCAATAACAAGTGTTCTATGGTTACATATTCATCTTTAAATTCTTTTAAATAGGCGGTAGCTTTTTGCAATGCTTTATTTGCATTTTGCGATAAATATTGATTTCCTCCGGAAACTTTTGGGTAAGATTCCACAATTTTATCTAAAGTTTGTTTGAATACATTAGTATTAATGCCCAATTTACTCAGAATAAAAGGAGCAACATTCTCGTCCACTTCTAAAATTCCTTTTAGGATATGTCCTGTTTCTATAGCCTGTTGCCCTAAACCTGTAGCAATTTGCTGAGCTTGTTGAATGGCTTCTTGCGATTTGATGGTAAAATTATTAAAGTTCATAATTACTTGTATTAATAAGGTTTTTTAAATTTACAAATAGGGCATCAAAATCAACTCCAACTACAAAAACCCATAATAAACCTGAAAATTTGGCTTAACAACAAGCTACTGACCTGAAATAATGTCGCTTTTAGCAGTTTTTACTGACAAAAGAATTACTCTACTTTCTATTAGTCACTGTTTTTAAATTGGAATTTATGAAAAAACTTAACGTCTTTTAATAAAACCAATAACAAAGTACTATCAACCAATATTCTTACAAAATAATAGTAAGTTTGCATAAATTATAAATTAAACAAAAAAACATGAGTGAATATCAACAAATGGATATGCCCGAATTTCCGGCAAATGGTAAAAAAATAATTTTAAGTGTAGTAATAGGAATTATTGTAATTGTAGCTTTATGGAAAAGCTCTGTAACAATTGGAGCAGGTGAAGCTGGTGTGCTTTTCAAAACTTTTGGAGAAGGAGTTGAAAAAGACAGAACATATACTGAAGGTTTCCATCTAATAGCTCCTTGGAACAAAATGATAACCATGGAAGTTCGTCAGCAACAAGTAATGGAAAAAATGGCTGTATTATCTTCTAACGGGCTAGAAATCTCTGTAGATGTTTCTGTGTGGCATCAACCTGATTTTGTTAAACTACCTTTATTGTACCAAGAAAAAGGAATTGACTATGTAGAAAGAGTAGTTCGTCCTGCTATACGTTCTGCAACAAGAAGTGTAATCGGTAGATATACGCCTGAAGAAATTTACTCTTCAAAAAGAGATATAATTCAGGAAGAAATCAACATCGAAACTAAAAAAGTATTGGATAAACAACATATTCAATTAAATGAAGTATTAGTTAGAGACATTATGTTACCTCCAACTATTAAAGCTGCTATTGAAAACAAGTTGAAGCAAGAGCAAGAATCATTGGAGTACGAATTTAAATTAGAAAAAGCCAAAAAAGAAGCTGAACGTCAAAGAATTGATGCTGAAGGTAAGGCAAAAGCTAACGAAATCTTAAGTGCTTCTTTAACTGATAAAATTCTTACAGAAAAAGGTATTGAAGCTACCTTAGAATTAGCAAAGTCTCCTAATGCAAAAGTTGTGGTTGTTGGTAGTGGAAAAAATGGTTTACCAATAATTTTAGGGAATAACTAATACGGTTACAAGTTCGAGGTTTGAGGTTTAAGGTTATTTTTAACTTCAAACCTCAAACCTTGAACCTCAAACTTTGAATGTTGAACTACTTCTACTGTCCTGATATTGATGAGCAGCAAGCTTCTTTTACCTTAGATGAAGCTGAGTCGAAGCACATTTCGCGTGTGTTACGGTTAGCTGTTGGTAACGAAATAACTATCCTTAACGGCAAAGGCTTGGTTTTTCACTGCGAAATCACTTCAGTTGGCAAGCAATGTACGGTAAATATTATTCAATCTACAAAAGTGGATGATGAACAACCTCAAATTCATATTGCTATTGCTCCTACCAAAAACAACGACAGACTAGAATGGTTTATAGAAAAGACCACGGAAATTGGCATCAATGAAATTACGCCAATTATCTGCTCTAATTCCGAGCGAAAAGTAGTAAAACAAGAGCGTTTGCTAAAAACCGCAATTGCCGCCATGAAACAATCAGGAAGGGCTTTTTTACCTCAAATTAATGAAGCGGTTAAACTAAAAGATTTTCTGAATCAATGTAATGCTGAACAAAAATTTGTAGCTCATTGTTATGAAGAAAATCAACAACATCTAAAGGAACTTTATACCATGGGTAAAGATGTTATCCTTTTAATTGGTCCCGAAGGAGATTTTAGTTTAGAAGAAGTAGAAATTGCCATAAAAAAACATAATTTTATCCCTATAAGTTTGGGTAAAAACAGACTCCGAACAGAAACCGCAGGAGTTTATGCTTGTACCACAATAAAATTACTGAATGAATAAAATGCGTTTTTATATCCTATTTGTATTGGCAGCTATTTTTTCTTTTTCTGGAAAAACGCAACCTTACTCTTACCAAATTGCTTTGGTAAAATACAATGGTGGTGGCGATTGGTACGCTAACTTGGAAACCTCACTACCGAACTTGGTAAAATTTTGCAACAAAAATTTAAAAACCAACATCAATCCTGAGCAAGCCATTGTTGAAGTGGGCAGTAAAGAAATTTTTAATTATCCTTTTGTTCATCTTACCGGACATGGAAATATTATTTTTTCTAATGATGAAGCTCAAAACATTAGAAACTATCTTATTGGTGGTGGATTTTTACATATCTCAGACAATTATGGCTTAGATCAATTTATCCGATCTCAATTAAAAAAGGTTTTTCCAGAATTGGAATTAGTAGAATTACCTTATAACCATCCTATTTACCATCAAAAATATAAATTTACTAATGGGCTTCCAAAAATTCACGAGCATGACAACAAGCCTGCAAAAGGTCTTGGATTAATTTACGAAGGTAGATTAGTTTGCTTTTATGATGTTGAATGCGATTTAGGTGATGGTTGGGAAGATGCTGTTATCCATAACAATTCAGAGGAAAACAGATTAAAAGCACTGCAAATGGGTGCTAACATTATTCAATATGCACTAACACAATAGAAATTCTATGGAATTATCTAACAACATATCAATGAAAACTACATCAAAAATGTATGAAAAGCTTTCTGAAATTGGCTTTTCAAAAATTTTTAAGGAAGGTGATGTTATTATTAATGATCATAGTTATATTAAATCTATTCCTATTGTAATAACAGGAAGCATAAAGGTAATGCGAACAGATGATGATGGCAGAGAGATTTTATTGTATTACATTAAATCCGGTGAGAGTTGCATTATGTCATTTTTAGGAGGTTTACACCAAGATACCAGTAAAATTAAAGCAATAGCAGAAGAAGATACCGAAATACTTTTTATTCCCACAGAGAAATTAAACATATTAATGAGGGAGTATCCGGAATGGTTAGATTACATGTTCAGACTTTATCACAAAAGATTTGAAGAACTGTTGGATGTGGTAAATGAAATTGCATTTAAAAAAATGGACGAACGCTTATTGAACTACCTCGAAAATAAAGTGGCTTTATCAAAAAGCAATATTATTTCTATTACACACGAACAAATGGCAAACGAATTAGGTACAGCAAGAGTTGTTATTTCTAGGCTATTAAAACAACTAGAAACTGAAGGGATTGTTGAATTGGGAAGAAATAAGATTATTATGTTATAAAACTCTAAAACTGAAAATAAATAAACGATTGTAAATCGGAAGACATAGATTGGTAAATACCAAAAACAGTAACTGTGCTAACTATAATTTTCACCCATAAAGGCAATTTAATAAAGGCTTCTTGATACCAATCTTTAATTTTAGTAGGCAACACATGAATAATGTAGCCAATAAGCATCACCATAAAAACCATAGCGTAAGAAGATGTGATAGAAGGAATTAATTCAGCACTAAAATTATTACCTATTTGTCCCAAAATTTGCCAAGTAGACTCCATGCTTTCCCCTCTGAACCAAATTCTAGTAAAGGTGATGAAATTAAAAGTAATAAATACCTTTACCGCCAATGCCAAAAAGTTATTGTATTTTTCATAAGGACTAATTTTCCGCCAAAGCTTATACACCATTAAGCCTAATCCATTTAATCCGCCCCAAATTACAAATTGCCAACTTGCTCCGTGCCATAAACCTCCAAGCAACATGGTTATCAGTAAGTTTATATTGGTAGTAAGCCACGCTCTAAAAGATTTTATCCAAATGGCTAACACAGCAATTAAAATAGCAGCCCACAAAAAGGAATAAAGTACTATCATTTTTCCTGAAAGTAAAATAACAAAAGCACTTATTACTCCAATAGCTATCCATGTTCCTAAAGAGCCTCCTCTATTTCCTCCTAAGGGAATGTATAAATAATCTTTTAACCATGAGGATAAACTCATGTGCCAACGTTTCCAAAATTCACCTACATTTTTAGCTTTGTAGGGTGAGTTAAAGTTGGTTGGCAACGTAAAACCCATTAACAATGCTACACCAATGGCAATATCGGTATAACCGGAAAAATCAGCATATACTTGTAAGGAATAACCATACAATGCCATCAAGTTTTCATAGCCGGTAAACATTAACGGGTTATGAAAAACCCTATCGATAAAATTTACGGCTATGTAATCGCCAATCACTATTTTTTTGGTCAACCCTTTTAAAATCCAAAATAAAGCTAATCCAAATTGATGTTGCGTTAGTTTATACGGTTGATAAAGCTGAGGAATAAACTCCGAAGCCCTAACAATTGGTCCAGCAACTAACTGCGGAAAGAAAGACACATAAAAACCAAAATCTAAAATACTATTTACAGGCTTAATTTTTTCTTTGTAAACATCCACAGAATAACTTATAGTTTGGAAAGTGAAAAAAGAAATCCCTACAGGCAATAAAATTTGATTAACAGAATAAGCTGTTCCTACGGTTTCGTTAGCAAACTGGGCAAAATGGTTAAACACTTGGTAATTGGTCTGGAAAATGTCATTATACGCATCGGTAAAGAAATACGCATACTTAAAATAACACAACACAAAAAGGTTAATGACCACACTTAATCCCACAAAAATTTGCTTGGTTACTTTTTTTGGCGAAGCATAAATTATTTTTCCTATAAAATAATCTGATAAAGTTGAGAAAAGCAATATACTGATAAACAGGCCACTGGTTTTGTAATAAAAAAATAAGCTGGCAAAAAATAGAAAAGCATTTCTTAGTCCTCTTTTTTTATGGATGAGAGAATAAATTAAAAGCACTACAGCAAAAAATCCCCAAAAGAAAAAAGCGGTAAATATCATTGGTTCGCCTTCATTATACACAAACAAACTTTTAAGATTGCTCATGCTAAAGAATTGGCTCAACCACTCTGATATGTTAAATTGCTGGCTCAAGGAATACGTTTTCTATTTCTAAAAGACTGTTGAGTTTTTTGTCTGCAATAATAAATCGGTGGTCATCTCTGCTTTCTTCATCAGGAATAGCAACTACTTTCATAAGTGCTGATTTTGCTGCCAAAACACCATTAAAAGAATCTTCAATAACCAAACAATTTACCGGATATACGTCTAATTCTTGGGCTGTTTTGATAAAAATTTCAGGATGTGGCTTGCCAAAAGGCAGGTTTTCTGCTGAATTTATTACCTCAAAATAAGAAGCAACTTTAAGTTTATTTAATACGGTAATAATCAGCTTCATAGCTGAAGATGATGCTAAAGCCAACTTGTACCCTTTAGACTGAAAATATTCTAAAGATTCAACAACACCTTCCATGGCTTTACCATTTTTTACAATTAAAGAAGTAACTGTTTTTAATAATTCTTTCTCTACTTCTTTAAGCGACATTCCTTCCCATGGGGTTTTGTTGTACCAATACTCTACTACTTCATACAAACGCATGCCCATAGTCTCTCTGCACATTTCTTCAGTAAAATTTAAGCCTACTTTATTAAAAGTAAGTATTTCTGCTTCTCTCCATAATGGTTCTGAGTTAATCAAAACTCCATCCATATCGTAAATTACCGCCTTAATAGTTGATTGCATTTTTTTATTTTATCGTATTCTTAAATAGTAGCTAAAAAAGCTTTACAATTATTTTCAATTCTAGTTTGGATATCAGAAACATCAGCACGTTGAAATTTGTCACCTGTAATTTGCTCGTAAAGCTCTATATATCGCTCCGAAACTTCATTTACAAATTCATCTGTCATTGTTGGTACTTGCTGCCCTTCTTTACCTTGAAAACCATTAGCAATAAGCCATTCTCTTACAAACTCCTTAGAAAGTTGTTTTTGTTTTTCGTTGTTATCCTGTCTTTGCTGATAACCTTCTTTATAAAAATACCTAGAAGAATCTGGTGTATGAATTTCATCAATTAAATAGATGGTGTCGCCAATTTTTCCAAACTCATATTTGGTATCAACCAAAATCAATCCCATTTTATCAGCCATTTCCGTTCCTCGTTGAAAAATTTTACGGGTATAATCTTCTAACTGTAAATAATCTGCTTCTGACACAATGCCTTGTTTTATAATTTCTTCACGAGAAATATCTTCATCATGTCCTTCATACGCTTTTGTAGATGGTGTTATAATGGGTTGTGGAAATTTATCATTTTCTTTCATTCCATCTGGCATCTCAACTCCACATAAAATTCTTTTACCTGCTTTATACTCACGCCATGCATGTCCAGATAAACAACCTCTAATAACCATTTCTACTCTAAAAGGCTCACAAATTCTGCCTATAGTAACATTGGGATCAGGAGTTGCCACCACCCAGTTAGGTAAAATATCGGCTGTTGCTTTTAAAAATTTAGCAGCTATTTGGTTCAACACCTGTCCTTTAAAAGGAATAGCTTTAGGAAGCACTACATCAAACGCTGAAATTCTATCGGAAACTACCATTATCAATAGTTCATCATTAATGTTATACACATCTCTAACTTTTCCTTTATAAAAACTTTTTTGACCTTTAAAATTAAAGTGAGTTTCTTTTACAGCATTGCTTTGCATAAGTTTTAATCTATTAAATTTGAAAAGTGCAAATATATAATCATATTGCCATAGAGATAAACAAAAGCACTAAAAGTTATTCCATACCTAAAGTTAAATTGTTAATATCTATAATTTAGGTAATGAGTTTAGAAATTTAGGGGCGTGAACTTGGAGAGCTGAGGACTAAAGACTGAATACTGGATTCATGCATTAGTAGTAATTCATCTAAAAAAATAACCATTTAATAATCAAAAACATAAAAGAAATTACAAAAATTTAACTATACAAACACCTGAACAACCTAAAGTTAATCCTATCTTTGTTAGGATTAGATATGGAAAAGGTTCAAAAATTTAAGAAAAAATCTCGTTTGCAATTATTGCATCAGTATTATGTATATACTGGGTTTTATAGTTTTTTGAGAACTATTCTTAAAAAATCCTTCTGGCCAATTTTAATCTTTATTGCAGCTATTTTAGGCATCCATTTTTTTGTAATGAACATCAACGATATTTTAGAGTTGATGATTTCTTCATTTCCAACAGCAGGAATTTTAAGTGTTTTCTTTTTAAGTGAATCTATATTAGGATTAATCCCTCCAGAAATTTTTATTGCTTGGGCAGCAAAAACAGATTCTTCTTGGTTTTATTTAGGTCTATTATCTATTGCTTCTTACTTAGGTGGAGTAATATCCTATTTTTCAGGTAGAACCTTTGCTTACTTTCCTTCTGTATATGAATTTCTAGAAGTAAAGATGGCAAAACATGTAAGCAATATGAGAAAATGGGGTGGTCTATTAATTATTGCTGGTGCTTTATTACCTGTACCTTTTGCCATTACCAGTGTTGCTGCTGGAATTATAAAATACCCCCTACCTAGCTATCTTGCTTATGGTCTTTTAAGATTTCTACGTTTTGCTGTCTATGGCTGGATGATTTTCGGAGCCATCAACTAATTACTATTTACTAGTTATAAATTTTGTTAAAAGCCATTGGTTTCTTTATAAATCTTCTATATTTGTTCAATCATTTAATTTAACAAATTCATCATCTCATGGAAATCAGTATCCCAGCGTTTATTGTTCTATCTCTAATATATTTTATTGTTGCTCATATTGGGCTTTATAAAATTTTCGAAAAAATTGGCATTGAAGGATGGAAAGCTTTAGTTCCGTTCTACTCTACCTATATTGCTTGTAAAACCATCAAAAAATCTTGGTTATGGATTATTACTTACTACGTTCCGTTTTTAGGTTTTGTAGTTTGGATGGGAATTATTGTTGAACTGATGAAGTTGTTAGGAAAAACTTCTTTTAAAGAACATTTTTTAGGTGTTGTTTTTGCTCCAATTTATTTACCTTATATTGGATTTAAAGAAGATGTTAAATTTATTGGTTATGAAGAGGCTGCTAAATATAAGAAATCTACCTCCAGAGAATGGGCTGATGCTATTGTATTTGCTGTTGTTGCTGCTACACTTATAAGAGGAATTTATTTAGAAGCATTTACCATTCCAACTTCATCTATGGAGCAAAAACTATTACGTGGAGATTTTCTTTTTGTAAATAAATTAGCTTACGGAGCAAGAATTCCAATGACTCCTATAGCAGTTCCTTTTACACACCATAGTTTCCCTGAATGGATTCCTTTGGTTGGTGGTAAAAAATCTTTTAGTGAAATAATTAGCTTTCCTTATACCAAATTACCAGAAATGGGAGCTATTGAACGTAACGATTGTGTGGTGTTTAATTTCCCTGCCGGAGATACTGTTGCTTTAGAAGCTCAAGATAGAGTTTATGACCAGTTGGTAAGAGATATGGGAAGAACGCAAGTTTGGAATAAATATACCATTGCTTATCGGCCAATTGACAAAAGAGAGAATTATATCAAACGTTGTGTAGGATTGCCTGGTGATAAAATTGAAATTATTGACGGAGTGCTAAAAGTTAATGAAGAAACTGCTTATCAAGACCCTGGTGTGCAACACCGATATATTGTTCATACTAAAGATTACGAGTTGTCTAAAAAAGTACTACTTGATAAAAAAATCAATTATGAATTTCCTGTTCAGGAATATATGAACCCAGAAACAGGAGCTATAAATGTGGTAGATTTTTGGAGAAGTAAAGATAAAACAATTTACAATTTAACCATGACAGAGGAAGCAAGAAAAAAACTCCAACAGTTTCCTAATGTGGTAAACATTGAACAAATTATAGACAAACAAGATTCTACCACTTATGCTGATTTATCCATTTTTCCAAATAGTAATTTATACAATTGGACAGTAGATAATTTTGGACCGCTAACCATACCTAAAAAAGGTACAACTGTAGAGTTAAATGAAAAGACGTTCCCTATTTACAAAGTACTTATAACACGTTACGAACTAAATGATTTACAAGTTAAAGATGGTAAAATCTTTATTAATGGCGAAGAAACTACTTCCTACACTTTTAAAATGAATTACTATTGGATGATGGGTGACAATAGAAACAACTCATTAGATTCAAGATATTGGGGTTTTGTACCCGAAGATCATATTGTTGGTAAAGCTGTTTTTGTATGGATGTCTTACAGTCCACACCCAGAAGAAGGAGGCTTTTTTAGCAGAATTAGATGGGATAGACTTTTCACCAAAGTACATTAATTGGTTTACTGTTAGTGGTAAATCGTGAACTTCAATAAAAGTGAAATTACTCAAAGAATGGTTTAAAGCTATAATTATTGCTTTTATTACAGTTATTGTAATTAGGATATTTGTTTTTGAAGTTTTTACCATACCCACTTCTTCCATGGAGAAAACCTTACTGCCGGGAGATTTAATTTTGGTAAATAAACTAAGTTATGGAGCTAAAATTCCTTACACCAACTTCAAACTTCCTGCTCTTAGCACTATCAACAGAAATGATGTAATCGTTTTTTTCTATCCGTTAGAAAACAAAGAACTTATTGACGATAAATCGTATTATATTAAAAGATGTGTCGGTTTGCCGGGGGACACTTTAGAACTCATCAATAAAACTTTGTTTATTAATAATGAAGAACAGCAACTTCCTTATTCTGCACAGTTTAATTATCAGGTACTGAGTAAAGAACTACATCAAGATACATTAGCAAAATACAGCATTACAGAGGGAGGTAAAGTAGAACATACTGAATTATGGCAACTTACCATGACAGATAGTATCAAAAAAATTATTGAACAAATACCTCAAACTTTATCTATAAAAAGCTTAAACATACCTCCAAATGCTTTTGCAGATTATATTTTCCCCTACCACCCTTTTTACCCATGGAACATTGATAATTTCGGAGAAGTTGTTGTCCCAAAAAAAGATGTTACTATAAAATTAAATAACAACTCCATACACTTGTATCAACAAATTATTGAAATGTATGAAGAAAATGAATTAACTATATTAGACAATAAGTTTATTATAAATGGTGATACTACTAACGAATATACTTTTAAAATGGACTACTATTTTGTTATGGGAGATAATAGACACAATAGTTCAGATTCAAGATTTTGGGGCTTTTTACCCGAAAATCATATAGTTGGAAAAGCTAAAACAATTCTATTTTCTATGGAAAAATCTAAAAAAAACAACACAATACGTTGGAAAAGATTTTTTGAAAGTATAAAATAATTTTACTCAACCTTATTCTTAAGAATTAACCAAATACCTTTTAAATCAATTACTTTAAGTAACAACCCAGCAATTACCCCAACCGTAGTAGCTATTAACATATGAGTGATTATACTAAGCTGAAGTTGTTTGAATCCGAAAAAAGCTCCAAAAATGATTGAAGCAAATAAACTTATTCTCACTAAAAAGCTAACATCCAACTTAAAATTGAATATAGTTTTAGACACTATTACCTGAGCAATAATAATAACTGCTTGCGTTGCTAAACTTGCTATTGCTGCTCCTACTGCTTGGTGTTTAGGAATTAACCAAAGATTTAATAAAACATTAATTACCAAACCTACAACTGCAA
Organism: Flavobacteriales bacterium; assembly: GCA_026196775.1. Lineage (GTDB taxonomy): Bacteria > Bacteroidota > Bacteroidia > Flavobacteriales_E > Vicingaceae > BRH-c54. The sequence goes on along the minus strand of JAPHUD010000018.1, from coordinate 89,751 downwards.
TTTTATTGAGCAATTTTAAACTTCCATTAGCTGTAAGTAATGTCCCGAAAATATAAGATGTAGCTATAAAAACATAACAGAACATTAATACTATCAATACATTTGATGAATACTGAGTATCAAAATCGTAAAGTAAATCCATTACTTCTCTAGCATGATAAAACATAAACCCGGCAATGGTTACCGACAAAACAAACAATAAACTAAAAGATAGTTTTACCAATGGAGCTACCGTTTTATTGTCTTTAATTAAAAAAGCAAACATAGGCAACAACAATCCGGCAAACAACACTCCAAATTGATTAAAAGCATCCATAAATCGGTAAGCTTGAGCATAAATAGCTACTTGTCGTTCTCCATCAGGCAACATAACATCTAGCATAACAGCATCTATTCTATAGTAAAAAACCATAGTAAGCACCAGTAATGCATAAGGAAAAGTTTGTATTAAAATTTGCTTTAAGAAAGAACCATCTATGGTGAAAATAAAATGAGTGGTTTTAGTTATTACAATTGAAAACACAATAATCGCTGTAATAGCATAGGCTAATGTTTGAGCATAAATAAAGTGCATAATGGTAAAAGGGAAGTCAAAAACATTTCCCCATAATAAAATAGCACAAAAAACAATCATTAATGTTTTATCAAGCACCGAAAGAAAGCTATCTGTTTTGTAAAGTTGAAGTGCTGTTATGTTGGATCTTAAATACTGAATAAATGAAACCAAAAACTGGTTGATAGCTAAAAATAACAATACGAAAAACCTTTCGCTATCGTAACCCATTACCCATCCCACCCCAAAAGTGATAATAAGGTAAATTACAAACAGCATCATTTTAAATACGGTTATTCCCGAAAAATACTTGGTAAGTAAATTATTATTTTGGGTAATGTGTTTATTATTGAAATTGGTAATTCCTAAATCTAAAATAATATTAAATAACAACGAAAAATTGAACAAAACAAAGTACATCCCGTAATCTTCGGGCAAAGTATTCTGAACAGTTCGGTCAATACCAAATATCCAAAAAGGCTTAATCAGCAGGTTAAGCAGCAATAGTAAAGCTAAATTAGTAACAAATTTTTTCTGCACTATTCAATTGATTTGCGACAAAAATAACTTATCTGCGTCAATATTATTATTTTCGCTGATTATATATTAAACAATCTACTTTTGAAAATTGCCGTAAATACCCGATTAGTCATTAAAAACAAAATGGACGGCATAGGTTTGTTTACTTGGCAAACTTTCTCACTATTAGCGAAACAGCATCCCGAAATAGATTTTTATTTTATTTTTGATAGAAAACCAGATGAGGAATTTCTTGCTGCAAAAAATATTCATCCCATTATTATTCGCCCCATTACCAGACACATTTATGTTTTTCCTTATTGGTACCAAATTGCGTTAAAACGTATATTAAAAAAGCTAAATCCGGATATTTTTATTGCTACTGATGGAATGTTTCCGCTCAATAGCAACATAAAAACCTTAGTTATTATTCACGATTTAAACTTTGAGCATCACCCTGAACTATTACCAAAAAATGTATTAAACTATTATAAAAAGTACTTTCCAAAGTTTGCTCAACAAGCCAATCAAATAGCTACCGTTTCTGAATTTTCTAAAAATGATATTGTTCAGACATACAAGATAGAAGCTTCAAAAATTAGTGTAGTTTTTAACGGTGCAAGTAAAAAATTCAAGCCAATAAGTGAAGTTGAAAAACAAATAGTTAAAGATAAATTTACTGAAGGAGTAAATTACTTTTTATTTGTTGGAACAATTCATCCAAGAAAAAATGTTCCTATGTTGCTTAAAGCTTTTAACCAATTTAAAACAGAAAGTGGCACATCATTAAAATTACTAATTGCCGGAAAAAAAATGTGGAGCAACACAGAAACTGCTCAACTTTTAAATGAACTAGCGCATAAAAAGGATATTATTTTTACAGGTAGAGTTAATGATAACGAGCTTGCTGAACTTACTGCTGCTGCTAAAGCTATTACTTACATTCCTATTTTTGAAGGCTTTGGAATTCCGTTGTTAGAAGGAATGCAATGCGGTGTGCCTGTAATTACATCTAACATAACTTCTATGCCCGAAGTTGTTGGAGATGCAGGTATCTTAGTAAATCCGTTTAACCAAAACGAAATTGCACAAGCAATGCAAAAAATTACTGCTGACAACAATTTCCATAAAGAGTTAAGCTCCAAAAGCATCCTTCAAGCTACAAAATTTAGTTGGGAAAAAACTGCTCAATTAGTAATGGAAAGTATAAACAAGACAATTAGATAAGAGAAAATCAAAAATTTCACTACTTTTATTTTGCAAATAACACAATGAATAACAACATCAAATATCATTTTCTAAAATCTGCTCTAACAACAGAAAATACATTAATGAGCAATGATGATTTTTTGCATTGGATAGAAGAAAAAGAGAAAGCAACCCATCATAAAATTACATTTATACCATTTTCTGATATGGAAAATTGGGGATTCAACTCCACTACGGGCAATTTAGAACATTTTTCGGGTAAGTTTTTTTCTATTGAAGGTATCAACATAAAAACTAATTGGGGAAAAGTATCAGAGTGGTCACAGCCAATTATCAACCAACCTGAAATAGGTTTTTTAGGAATTATTACCAAAAAGTTTAATAATACTTTACACTTTTTAATGCAGGCCAAAATAGAACCCGGAAACATTAATGTGGTACAAGTTTCACCAACTTTACAAGCAACAAAAAGCAATTACACGCAAGTTCACCAAGGAAATGCACCGTTTTATTTAGATTATTTTTTATCTGAACGGAAAGATGTAACTGTATTATTAGATCAGCTTCAATCGGAACAAGGCGCTCGTTTTCTAAAAAAGAGAAATAGAAATATGATTGTGGAGATTAATAGTGAAATTGAACTCAAAGACAATTTTTGTTGGTTAACACTAGGACAAATAAAAGAGTTACTAAAGTACGACAACATCATTAATATGGATACCAGAACTGTTATTTCAGGTATTCCTTTTGGAGATTTAAGCACTTTTGAAAGCTTAAAAAAAGAAGAAAATACGGATTTAAAATTAAATAACTTTCTTATATCGGAGTTGGATAATTCAAAAGCCATACATTCTATAGAGCATATTATTTCTTGGATTACTCGATTAAAATCTTTTGCTGAGTTGGAAGTAGAAAAAATACCCCTAAACAGTATAAGTGATTGGAAAAAAGACGATTTTTCTATTCATCATAAAGACCATAAATATTTTTCTGTAGTGGCTGTAAAGGCAGAAATTGGTAATAGAGAAGTAAAAAGTTGGACGCAACCGTTAGTAAAGTCTGCTCAAGAAGGAATTATTGCTTTTTTAATTAAAAAAATAAATGGAGTTTATCACTTTTTAGTGCAAGCAAAATTAGAATCCGGCAATTTCGATATTATTGAATTAGCTCCAACAGTACAATGTTTAACGGGTAATTACCGGAAGGGAGAAAATGAATATGAAGTGGAATTTTTAGATATTGTTTTAAATCCTGAAAAACACCATGCAAAAGTACTTTATAACACATTTCAATCCGAAGAAGGTGGAAGGTTTTATCAAGAACAAAATAAAAATATGCTAATTGAGGTAGCTGATGATTTTGAGGTTGAAGTACCTGAAAAGTTTTGTTGGATGACATTAAATCAACTAAAAGATTTTATTAAATTTAATAACTATTTAAATATCCAGTCGAGAAGTTTATTATCGACTATAAAGTTTAAATAAACGAATTATGCAAAAACTAAAAATAGGTGTTTTAGGCTGTGCCAACATAGCAAAAAAAAGTGTTATTCCCGCAATTTTATCTATTTCTGATTTTGAATTAGTAGCTGTTGCTAGTAGAACAGCAGAAAAAGCTCAAGAATTTGCCAATTTATTTGGATGTGAAGCTGTAGAAGGATATCAAAAACTTATTGATAAAAAAGATATTGATATTATCTACATGCCTTTACCTACAGGATTGCATGAAGAATGGGTATTAAAAGCCTTAGAAGCTGGCAAACATATTTTAATAGAAAAATCGTTAGCAATGAACTATTCTTCTGCTGAAAAGATGGTGCAAAAAGCAAAAGAAAAAGGCTTACTAATTATGGAGAACTTTATGTTTGTCTATCATGGTCAACACCAAATTGTAAAACAACTTATTGCAGAAGATAAAATAGGAGAAATAAGGTGTTTTAGAAGTTCATTTGGATTTCCACCATTACCATCTGATAACTTTAGATACAATAAAAAATTAGGAGGCGGTGCATTATTAGATGCCGCTGCCTATACTATTAGAGCCAGCCAATTGTTTTTGGACAACGATTTGAATGTAAAAGCTGCTTCTCTTAACTATAACGAAAATGACATTGATATTTTTGGTGGAGCCTTTCTAAAAAACAAAAATGGATTATTCAGTGAAGTAGCTTTTGGTTTCGATAATTTCTATCAATGTAATTATGAAATCTGGGGTAGTAAAGGAAAAATCATTGCTCACAGAGCTTTTACTCCCGCTCCAGATTTCAAACCTCTTATAACAATAGAACAACAAGAAGAAAAATTTGATATTGAAGTTCCTGCTGAAAACCATTTTATAAATATCTTACATGAGTTTGTGAAAAATATTAGAAAGCAAAATTATAAGCCAAAATATGATGAGATATTAAATCAAGCCAAATTAATTCAAGAAATAAGAGACATAGCAATCTAAGTATATGAACAAAAAAAGAGACTTTGATAATTTTGATGAATTTGCGGAGGGTTATAGAGAAACACACAATAAAGCTATTGCTTTAAGTGGCGCAAATAGTGATTTCTTTAGTGAATATAAAATTCTAGAATTACTAAACTTTGAAGATAATTCAAAAACATTAAAAATTCTTGATTTTGGCTGTGGCGATGGTAATAGTTCTATCTATTTGCGAAAATATTTTCCTAATGCAACTATTGTTGGTATTGATGTTTCTGAAGAAAGTATTAAACAAGCTCAAAAAAAAGAACTCCCAAATACTACATTTTCTACATTTAATGGAGTAAAAATCCCATTTAACAATGAGGAGTTTGACTTAGTATTTACATCTATGGTTTTTCACCACATTGAACACCATTTACATGAAGATATCTTATTAGAAATTAAACACATTTTAAAACAAGGTGGCAGGTTCTATAATTTTGAGCATAACCCTAATAATCCGCTTACAAGAAAAGTAGTGAATGAATGTGAATTCGATAAAGATGCTGTTTTATTAAAACCTAGTTACCACAAAAAACTAATCACAAATAGTGGACTATCTTTAAAAGAAATAAAATATACCATTTTTTTTCCGCGACATAAATTATTTAAGGTTTTTCATTTTACAGAAAATTTACTATCTTGGTTGCCAATTGGAGCTCAATATTTTATAAGGGCAGAAAAAGTTAAGCATTTAAAATAAATCATAAACAGTAATAACAAAACTCCAAAAGTCTTTTGAACTCAACAATAGAAATATCCATAGTTAGCCCTGTTTATAAGGCAGAAAACCTAATAGACAAACTGGTTGAACGTACTATTGAATCTATTTCCAAACTCGCTGATAATTTCGAAATTATTTTAGTAGAAGATAATGGTCCTGATGATTCTTGGAAAAAAATCAAAGAAAACTGTGCTAAATACCCTTTCGTAAAAGGGATTAAATTGAGTAAAAATTGTGGGCAACAACATGCTCTGCAAGCTGGTTTAGATGCAAGTAAAGGTAAATATATTATTACCATGGATTGTGATTTACAAGACCAGCCCGAAGAAATTTATAAATTACTCAACAAAGCAAAAGAAGGCTACGAAATTGTTGCTGCCAGTCGAGAAAACCGAAAAGATGATTTTGTAAAAAAATTAGCTTCTAAATGGTTTTATGCAGTATTAAGTTATCTAACAGAAACCAATCAGGATAATACGGTTGCTAATTTTGTTTGCTATAACAGAAAAGCTGTTGAAGCCATGAAATTAATTGGCGATAGCAACCGATACTACCCTATGTTACAGCAATTAGTTGGATTTAACTACGCAAAAGTATCTATTCAACATGCTGAACGAGAAGATGGAAAGTCCTCTTACTCTATGAAAAAACGATTAAAATTAGCCATAAATACCATTCTTACTTTTTCAGATAAACCACTTAGACTTACTGTTAAAATGGGTGTTTTGCTATCTTTTTTATCTGTTATAGCAGCTTTAACCTTAGTAATTATGTATTTATTAGGAGATTACAGAACTGATGGTTGGGCAAGTTTAGCTTTATTATTAAGTTTTTTTTCTGGAGCCATTATTTCTGTATTAGGAATGGTCGGTTTGTATGTAGGTAAAATTTTTGAAAGCGTTAAGAATAGACCTACTTATATCATAAATGAAATAATTAATTGAAACAATTAACTATCATATTGGTTTTATTATTTATTGGAAATTTTCAATTTCTTAATGCACAAGAATTTGCTGATAAAAAGTTCTACTTAGTTGATTCTTTAAACTTGGAATCACTTACTAAAGAAGATAAAACTGTTATAGATTCCTCATTAACCAATTACCATAATACCAAAAATGACTCCATTAAATTATTTCAACTAAATCATCTTATCACTAACTGTGAAAATAAAATCTGGATGAAATACAATGATTTTCTTATGAAAAAATCATTGAAACTAATTGAAAAAGCAAAAAACAATAAAACTCTCATAAATTTTTATAAAAAAAATATTGCTTCTTATTATAATAACTTAGGCTATTATTATTTCGGGGTTGATGACTACCAAAATGCTGTCTTTTCTTTTGAAGAAGCTATTACAATCAGTAAAGAAATTGATGATTTAACAGTAATTCCAACAGCACTAAACAATATTGGCTTTATTTTTAAACAACAAGGAGATATTTTAAGGGCTTTAGAATATTATCACCAATCATTAAAACTTAATAAAGCACTTAAAGAAAAAGAAGAAATTGCTTTAGCCCTCAATAATATTGGAGGAGTTTATTTTAAATTAGAAGAATATGATAAAGCTTTAAACTATTATAGAGAAGCACTCTTAATTGAAAAAGAAAGTGGAACTCAAAAAGGAATTGCTAGATTATACAGTAATATAGGATCTGTTTATACTAATCAAGAAAAGAAAAAAGAAGCGATTGATTACTTTAACCAGTCTCTAAAAATTTATAAGGAATTACAACTAAAAAAAGGAATAGCTACTTCTTTAAGTAAAATAGCTGTTCTAGAAATGAGTCTTGTAACTGATAATACACTTAACAAAAATTCCATTTTAAATCATGTATTATTAAAACATAAAGAAGCCTATCAAATTTATTCCGAAATTGAAGATAACGAAGGAAAAGCATATTCATTAAAAAACATTAGTTTAACTTATAAAGAACTAGGTGATTTAAGCTCATCGTACGATTTTGCTAATAGAAGTTTAGCTATAGCCAAAAAAATTGGTTTCCCTGAATCTATTAAAAATGCAGCTGAAATATTAAAAGATGTTGCCTATCACAAAAGAGAATTTAAAGAAGCTTATGATTTACAAGAATTATATTATAAAATGCAAGATAGCATAAGTAGCTTATCAATAAAAGAGGCTACCTTGCAAAAACAGTTTCAATATGAGTATGAAAAAAAACTACTTGCTGATAGCATTAAAAATGTTGAAAAAGAAAAAATTATACAAGCAGAAATTACTGCTAAAGATGAAAAAATAAAAAGACAAACTATCGAAAGATATGGACTTAGCGGAGGAATTTTAGTCTTATTATTATTCGGAAGTTTTGTTTTTATGAGATATAAAGAAAGTCAGAAGCAAAAAATAATAATTAACCACCAAAAAGAAATTGTAGAAGCAAAAACCAAAGAAATAACTGATAGTATTAACTATGCTAAAAATATACAAAACTCCATTCTACCTACTGAAGAAGAATTTGAATCTACACTAAAAAATAGTTTTATTTATTATCAACCAAAAGACATAGTTGCTGGAGATTTTTATTGGATGGAATCTCCCCCCAGCTCACAAAAAGAAGGCGAGACTATCTACTTCGCTGCTGCCGATTGTACAGGACATGGGGTTCCTGGAGCCATGGTAAGCGTAGTTTGTAATGGAGCATTAAACAGAGCTATTGGTGAGTACAACTTAAAGCAACCTGCTGAAATACTTAATAAAGTTAGGGAATTAGTTATTAAAACTTTTGAGAGAAGTGGTGATGACTCTAAACTTAGAGATGGAATGGACATAGCTCTTTGTAGTATCCAACTTTCAGAAAATTATGCAACACTACAGTATGCTGGAGCTAATAACCCACTTTGGGTAATTCGTCCAGTTAACAATCTCGAAAATAAAACTTCTAACTTTGAACTTGTAGAGATTAAAGCCGACAAACAACCTATTGGCAAACATTTCAGACAAAATAATTTCACTAATCATACTGTTAGTTTACAAAAAGGAGATACTATTTATATTTTTACTGATGGATATGCCGATCAGTTTGGTGGTCCTAAAGGTAAAAAAATGATGTACAAACCTTTTAAAGAATTTCTAATTTCAATTCAGGATAAAAACATGCAAGAACAAAAAATAGCTGTTCAAAATCACTTTAATCAATGGAAAGGAGATTTGGAACAAGTTGATGATGTTTGTGTAATTGCAGTAAGTGTATAAATTAAAAATCAGGCTACTCTATAATGAAAAAACTAATTTTATACCTTATAATTCTTTTAAACTGTCAACTAATTTTTGCGTCAAAGCTTAGTGAAAAACTACTTATTGCTAATGAAGTTTTTTATTCCAATCCAGACTCTTCCTATATAATTTGTAAAGCATTAGAAAAAATAGAATCAAAAACTAAAATTGAATTAGCTGAAATTTATATCTGTCAGTCTAGGTATCTAATTTTAAAAACAGAATTTGATGAAGCTTCTCTACTTTTAGCTAAAGCAATAAACCTATTAGAAAAGGAAAATAATTTATCTCTCTTAGCTAAATGTTACTCTCTAAAAAGCATTTTATTAAATAGAATTTCTAATGAAGAACAAGCTCTTTTTCATCAAAAAAAAGCAATATCTCTTTATACCGAAGCAAAAGATACTACTGGAATAATTAGTTCTTTAACCAATATTAGCTTAGATTACTTAGATAAAGAAGAAAATGATTCTGCTTTATATTATTTATCTAAACTGAAAAGATTTGAGGAAAAAATGAAAGAAAGTAGTAAGTATTACTTTCATCAAAACTTTGGAACCTATTATTTTAATGTTAGAAATTATGGTACTGCTATACAAGAATATAATAAAGCTTTAGAAATTGCCAACAAACACAACATGATTGACAGTAAAGCAACCTGTCTAACTCTAATTGCTACAACCTACTTTAACCTTAAAAATTATGCTAAAGCAGAATCTACATTACTTAAAAGTATAACAATTGCTGAAAATAACAATTTATTACACGAAGCCAATGAAGCATATATAGTGTTAATTGAACTTTATGAAAAGCAAAAAGACTTTAAAAAAGCTTTGGAAGTTAAAAAGTTAAATGATAAAATTGAAAAAGAAATTTTCACCCTTGAAAAAATAAACAAAATCAATGAAATTGAAACTCGACTTAGATTAACTGAAAAAGAACGTATAATTACAAAACAAGAATTAAAAATAAAAAAAGAACAACTTAATACACTTGAAGCAAAATCAAAAATATCACAACTTATCTACTTTATTTTGTTGTGCATTGTAATTATCGTTTTTGTAATAATCATATTTATTCGAGCCAAAAAACTAACCAATAAAATTAAAACCCAAAAACTATTGCTTGAAGTAAAAAGCAAAGAAGTTACTGATAGTATTAAATATGCTAAACGAATACAGTCGGCCATATTACCATCTATTAAAACCATAAAAGAACATTTACAAGATTCTTTTATTTTATACAAACCAAAAGATATTGTTGCCGGAGATTTTTATTGGCTGGAAAACAAAAACAATACCGTATTATTCGCAGCAGCAGATTGTACGGGACATGGGGTGCCTGGTGCTATGGTTAGCGTAATATGTAATAACGGACTAAATAGAAGTGTTAGAGAATACGGACTAACTAACCCTAGTGAAATTTTGAATAAAACTCGTGAGATTGTTATCTCAGAATTTGAAAAAAGTGAAGAAGATGTTAGGGATGGAATGGATATAGCTTTATGCAGTATAAAGTATAAAATTGAAAGTGAAAAATCACAAACAACCGCAATTTTGCAATACGCAGGTGCTAATAATCCTTTATGGATAATTCGTCCGATTAACAACTCCGAACATCAAAAATTGAACTTTGAGCTTATAGATATTAGACCTGACAAACAACCTATTGGAAAGCATTTTAAAAATTTACCATTTACATCACACACAATAGAACTACAAAAAGGAGATAGCATCTACATATTTTCTGATGGATATGCCGACCAATTCGGTGGGCCAAAAGGTAAAAAGTTTATGTATAAACCTTTAAAAAATCTGCTTTTATCCATTCAAGATAAAAACATGAATGAGCAAAAAGAAATATTAGAACAACGTTTTAATGATTGGAAAGGAGACTTAGAGCAAGTTGATGATGTTTGTATGATTGGAGTTCGTATTTAAAACACTTACATATTAATCTCCTTTATTATTATAATTTTAAACTTAATGAACTCTTTCAACTAATTACCTACCCTACTTCCTATAACAATAACATCATCTATTTGTTCTAAACTACCCTTCCATTCGGTAAATACTTTTTGCATTTCTACTTTCTGCATTTCCATAGATTGTGCATTAATAGCCAATAAAAGCTCTTTAAATTGTTTGTAACGAAATTTCTTTCCATGAGTACCTCCAAACTGATCGGCATATCCATCAGAAAACAAATATACCGTATCGCCTTGATGCATTTTAAAAGTATGATTGGTAAATTGTTTTACCTCATCTGTATAGTTACCGATAGGAAATCTATCTGCTTTAACCTCATAAAGTTTTAAACCTGTTACATCTTTCATTGTTGGCTCTAAGGTTTCTCCTTTAATATTCACTAAATCATGTTTGCTTATAATATATAATGGATTGTAAGCTCCAGCATACTCTAATATTTTAGTTTTTGAGTTATAAGCACAAAGGGAAATATCCATTCCATCTTTAATATTAGCTTGCTCTGCACTCTGACGTAGAGTTTCTGAAACACCTTTGTTTAAATAATTCAAAATTTCGGCTGGCGAGGTTACATGGTACTCTCCAACAATCTTATCCAACAAATTATGTCCAACAATACTCATAAATGCCCCTGGAACTCCATGTCCCGTACAATCTGCTGCAGCAAAAAATATAGTCCCCTCCAACTCAGCTAATCTTTCCTCTTTAGTAAGATTTGGCTGAATATTATACATCCAATAAAAATCTCCACTCACTATATCCTTAGGATTAAATAACACAAAAGTGTTTTTTAATGACTGTTTAAATACCTCTTCAGATGGTAAAATAGCATCTTGAATACGTTTAGCGTAATTGATACTATCTATAATATCCTTATTCTTCATTTCAACTTCTTCACTTTTTTGAACAACCTCAGCAGTACGTTCTTTCACTTTTTCCTCTAGCACTTGTTTCTCCTTAATAAGAGCCTTTTCTCTAAATTTTATTACCACAACAATGCTAATAAGAAGTATTACCACACATAATGCAATAAACCACCACTGTTGCCAAAATGGAGGTGTAATTATAAAACTATAAGTTGTTGGTGTTGAGTTCCAAACTCCATTATTATTAGATGCTATTACTTTAAATGTGTATTTTCCAGGAGGTAATGGTGAATAAGTAACAAATGTTTGCTTAGTTATTGGACGCCAATCATCATCTAAACCTTCTAACATGTACCTATAATTAACTGCTTCAGGATTGGTCATACAAATACTTTTATAGTAAAATGCAACCGCTTTCTCTCTATAATTCAATTCCATCCCTTCTTTCATGGTTCTTTCTTCCAAATTCACCATAAGTTTATTAATAAAGGTAATAGGTTCTAGCAGGTTTTGTTGCTCATATTTTTTATTTAAATGTATCAACCCTTCAATAGTTCCAAACCATAAATCGCCTTTATTATCTTTATAAGTTGCATTGTGTTTAGATTCTATTCCTTTATAGCCCATCTTATTGGTATAGGTATAAAATTGCTGATGCTTTTTGTCATATTTATTCAATCCTTTGTTGGTTCCTATCCAAATATTTTGTTCATCATCTATATTGATAAATGAAATGTAATTAGATAGCATTCCATCTGCCACAGTAATTTCTTGAATAATGTCTTTACCATTAAAAACCAAAATACCTTTTCCGTCTGTTCCTATCCATAGATTTCCTGCATTATCTTCTATCATACAAACAGCGGTAAATTGCTTTTCTAATTTAACTTTCTGAATATTTTCTCCATCAATCTTACTCAATCCTTTATCTTTTGCTCCTACCCAAAGTACATTGTTTTTATCTGTGTATAAACAAGAAATATCATTTCCTGCCAATCCATGTGATTGTGTAAGCCTATCTGCTAGCTGGTTACTAATTTCATAATACACCAAACCATCTGTTGTTCCTACCCATAAATTATTAGATTTATCTACTTCTAAAGCTGTAATAAATGGTTGACTCATAAAAGCATTAATGCGATAATTACTTTCAAATCGTTTGATTTTAGTATTATATTGTAACATTCCTCCACCCCATGTTCCTATCCATAAATTATCTTTTTTATCTTTTTTGATAAAACGGATATCGGTATAAAACAATCCATTATTCTCATTAAATTGCTGTTTCAATGTTAGTTTGTCATTTACTCTACTAAAAACACTTATTCCAGCTCCTGTTCCAACCCAAAAATCTCCATTACCATCTTGCTGAATGGCTTTAGTTTGCTCATTTAGCAAACCTTCATTTTTACCATAACTTACTAACTGAAAACCTTTAAAAATAAACAACCCAGTTTCTTTACTACCAATTAATAAATTACCTTCTCTATCTATTAAAAAGCTTCTAATATTATCGTCAGGCAATCCTTTATTTTTATTAATAGTTATAACTTGTTCTTCATTTATCATGGATATTCCTCCACCCCAAGTACCTATCCAACAATTACCTTTTAAATCTTCGGTAATGGTTGTTATCCAATTAGAAGCTATACCATCTCGCATAAAGTCATAAATCTTAAATTCGTGTGCTGCTGTATAACGGTATAACCCTCCATTATAAGTTCCCAACCATAAGTCGCCATTACTTGCTTCATACATATAAGTTATTTGAAAATAGCTCGACATTCCTTCAATCTGGAAATTACTAAACTCATCTTTCTGAGCTTTATATTGTTTTACGCCTACATCAGTAACAAAACATATATTTCCATTTTTCAGACTCAATACCTGATAAATAATATCACTTAAACCATCCTGACCTTTGTATTGTTTAATTTTTAGAGAATCTTTATTGGTTGCATAAGGATTGAGTACTTGTACAGCTCCTTCCTTATATGTGCCTATCCATAAACTTCCATTTTTACCAAAAGAAAAAGAAGTTACATCTGCTTGAAAGTTAAAAATCAAACTTACCTCTCCTTCCTGAATTAAAGAGACTCCACCACCGGCATGACCTACCCAAATATTGCCTAAAGAATCTACTGCTAAAGATTTTACGCCCCCTTCAGCCAAACCATCTTCCGTAGAATAATTGGTAAATTCTCTACCATCAAAAGCAGAAAGCCCGCTTGCTGTCCCCAACCAAAGAGTGCCTTTATTATCTTGAACTATATCATAAACTCCAGACTGAGCCAACCCTTCTCTTACACTATAATTATCAAAATGATAATGTTGAGCAAAAACTGTTTTAACTACTGTTAAAAGTATGACGAATAATATAAAACGAAAATATGAAAATTTTATGTGCATGTTACTTCTTAATAAAAAAGAAAGTTCCATCTTCATCTTCTAGCCCAGCAATTTTGCCAAACTTAGGTGCTTGTTTTGCTCCACTTTTGGTGACGGCTGTTTTCACTTTATTTACCACCGTTTCTATTGGAATACAAGCATCTGGATTTCCTGAAAGTGTAGCAGCAAAAGTTTTGGTAAACTGAGAATTATCGGAAGCCAACTCATAACCTGCTGAAGAAAAAACTTGAGATGATTTAAACTTTGTTGCTTTCCAATCATTGCAGCTTTTCTCTACTGATGTAGAACGCATTGCCTGATAAAAAGAAGGACCAGATTCACAAGCATCAGTGATAACCAAAGTATGCGTAATCTCTTTCGAATAAGACTGCATAGAAGCTTTTAAGTTGTTGATATTAAAATAAGTGAACTCATCATCCCTTTTAGCATCTGTTGGAATCCAGTAGCCTGTTTCATTGATAAATTTTCCGTGTCCGGCATACCAAACCAATAACGAATTTACTTTGTTGCTTCTTACCAAATCTCTTAATTCTATAGAAAAAAATCTTTCTAATTGAGCTTTGGTCATATCTTTTTTATGAATAACATTATTAATCTTATACTTCGCAAAAGCAGATTTCATCATAGTCACATCCTTTGCAGGACCATCAAGACTAGCAAAAGATTGGTATTTTGAGTTTTCAATAAAAACTACCCACGTTTTTCCCATAGGATTATCTGCTAATAAAGCAGCATTTTCTCTGTTTAACGTAAATGCCTTTTCCGTTTTATTTCCATATTCATCTTCAGCAGTAACTATAAAACTAGTTTTGTTCATAATGTTAATAGTCATTGAAAATTTAGGGTTTTTCTCCTGAGTATTAAAACTAGCAGTTACTCCATCAATAAAAATGCTTTTTATAAAACTTTCATCTTTTATTACCCCTTCAATATACAACGAAGGATCATCAGCATCTAAATAAATCGTTCCATCATCTGAAGCATAAGGAGCTAACATCTGTACCACAGGAGCATTCACTTCCGTCTCAATAAATTCAAACATCCATGTTTCAGAATTTTGATATACATCAAAAACAGTAATAGATACATTTTTTACATCTGCTACATCTAATTCTATTTCAAAAATAGGATTTAATGAGTCTTTACTAAAGCTAGCATCTTTACCATTTACTTTAACAAAATCAATTAAACTAGCATCTTTAACCTTACCTTTAAAAGTAAGCTTTTGTGTTCCTTTTGCTAATTGTAAAAAACCTGGTTTTGGAGAAGCAGGACTTATCATTTCTAACTCAGGATTATTGTTTTCTCTGTTCAATTCATACATTCTCTTTTTAGCCTCATCATAGAGTTTCATGGCTGCTCCGTCATAAGGAGAAAGTCTTTTTATTTCCTCATAATCTTTTATAGCAGCTTTAAAATCACCCATTTTTTCGTACAAGGCAGCTCGTTTAAAGTACAAATTAGCATTATCTTTTTGTATGCTTAACGATTTGGTATAATCTGCAATAGCATTTGGGTTCTGACCAATTTTTTCGTACAAAGCAGCTCTATTTATGTAATGGGTTATTGATTCAGGTTCAAAAAGTATTACCTTAGAATAATCATCAATAGCTGCTTGTAAATTATTGTTTCCTTCATTAGTTGCCGAACGTACTTTTAATGCATGAACATTTTTAGGATCTAATTCCAAAGCTTTATCTGCATATTTTAGGGCGTCAGCATACTTTCCTAATTTCATGTTAGTATGAGCTAAACCAATATAAGCACCTACTAATTTAGCATCATAAAACTTTGCTCTATCAAAACTGTAAGCGGATTCTTTAAATAATTTAGAACTATCCTGAGCTACTCCCAATAAATAATAACTCATCCCATTCTTATCTATACTCAGTAATTGTTCGGCAGTAGCTACAGCATCCATAAACCTTTTAGCTTGCATTTGAGCTTGTATTTTAGCTTGATATGCTTCTGTTTGTTTTTTATTTCTATCTATGGAAATATCAAAAGCAACAATAGCCTCATCATTTTTATTAAGTGCCATTAAAGCTTTTCCATGATTAAGGTGGTATTCATCACTTTTTTCTTTCAACTCAACTGCCTTTTTAAAATCTGCAACTGCTTTTTCGTAATTGTTAGTATGAAAATAACACAACCCTCTATAATTATAAGCCCTATCATGATCGTTTTTGGCAGCTATCACATTGGTAAAGTTTTCTATGGCTTCAGTATATTTTTGTTCGGAAAAATTTTGTTCTCCACTTTTATAATCTTTAAAATAAGATTGCGCTACAGTAACACTCGTTACAAATAATAACAAAAAGATAAATGATAAAAACTTTTTCATAGTAAATTAATATTATAAAACACTAACTATCAAAAACAAAAGTAATAAATTGTACGAAATCTTCCTATATTTCACTTGAGTTTTAATTTTTGAAATAGCAGCAACTTATTTTTAATACTTTTGTAAATAAATTCAACTTAAATTGCTTAAAAAAGATAAAATAAAAATAATTATAGGCATATTGCTTACAGCTATTAACCTTACTACTTACTTTATAATTGGTAAGGAAGGAAACACCATGAAGGTTGTTGCGGGAAGCAGTTTGTTTATCTGGTTAATAACCATGTACATCACAAATAAAAAACAATAAAAATATGTTTGATAAATTTTTGGGTAAAAACCTCATGGGAAAAATGGGGGAAATGCAAAAACAAATGGAAGAAATCAAGCAAAAGCTTGAAAATATTTCTGTAATTGGTGAAGCCGAAAATGGCAAAGTAAGAGTTGTTGCTAACGGAAACAGAATGATTAACAATATTATTATTGACGAAGAATACAAAAATACTGTTTCAGCAGAAAATTTTCAAGAAACGATTGCTTTAGCAGCCAACAGAGCCTTAGAACAAGCCGAAAGAATTGAAAAATCTGAAATGAGCCATGCTGCTATGGGCATTTTACCCGGTTTAGGATAATGGATTTTTTAATTATCGGTGGAGTCGCTTTTTTAACTTCTATCCTCACCTTCTTTTCTGGTTTTGGAGTGGGAACCATTCTTACTCCTGCTTTTGTACTGTTTTTTCCTATAGATATTGCTGTTGCTATGACTGCCATTGTTCACTTTCTGAACAACCTTTTTAAAATGGGATTGACTTTTAAAGACATTAACAAAAGTGTACTAATAAAATTTGGTATTACTGCCATTCCGCTAGCATTTTTAGGTGCTTGGCTATTAATGAATTTCTCGAATAATAACCGAATACTTTATGAATTTACCATAGGAGATAAAACACTTACTATTAAACTAGTAGAATTGATTATTGGCACTATGATGCTGATTTTTGCCATTTTTGAACTGTTACCAACTCCCAATAAAAAAGTATTAAAAAACAATATGCTTTATATAGGCGGTGCTGTAAGTGGCTTTTTTGGTGGCTTATCAGGACATCAAGGTGCTTTAAGAACATTGTTTTTATTAAGAAGTGGATTGACCAAAGAAAGTTTTATAGCTACAGGTATTGCTATTGCTTGCATTGTAGATATTAGCCGAATAAGTATTTATTTTGCTAAGTTACAAAGCATTTCCTTAATAGAAAACTATTGGATAATAACTTCCACTACTCTTTGTGCTTTTGTGGGAGCCTTTATTGGTAAAAAATTACTCAAAAAAGTTACGATTACTTTTATTCAGTATGTAGTGGCTATTTTAATCATCATTATTTCTGTATTGCTGATTGTTGGGATTATTTAGTTAAACATTATTGATTATCTACAATTAATCAACCAACAATTTATTTGTTTAACTTTGCATTGCAAATCGTTCTATCGCTGTTTCATTTTTAATGAGAGAGAGGAAAGTCCGGGCAGCACAGAGTATCCTACCTAGTGAAAGCTAGGGTATTGTTTCAGGAATGAGACAATAACAGAAAGTGCCACAGAAAATAGACTACCTTTTCGATTTATCGGAAAGGAAAAGGTGAAAAGGTGAGGTAAGAGCTCACCAGTTACAAAAGTAATTTTGTAAGCTAGGCAAACCTTAGGAGCTGAAAAATCAAATAAACCAAGGCTTGAGGGTTACTCGCCTAATCTTGGAGGGTAGATTGTTAGTGCGTGGAGGCAACTCCTCGACTAGATAAATGATAGAAACCTCAACCAATGTATTGGTAAAAGGTACAGAACCTGGCTTATAGATTTGCTTTTTTATGAAATATAGATAACGCAGGTTGCGGATTATCATTGAATATATATACTTCCAACTTAGGCTTAATTAAGTCTTTTACTCTTCATCAGGAACAAAATCCAACACAATGGAGTTCATGCAAAAACGTTTATAAGTGGGCGGTGGTCCATCATCAAAAATATGCCCTAAGTGAGAATCGCAACGTCCGCAAGTCACTTCTGTCCTTACCATTCCATGGCTTAAATCTTTTATATAATTTACACTATTAGGATGTATCGCTTCATAAAAACTTGGCCAACCACAACTGCTTGCAAATTTAGCATCCGAACGAAATAAATGATTTCCGCAAACAGCACAATAATAATCTCCTTTGGTATCTGTTTCATAATATTTCCCTGAAAAAGCCCATTCTGTTCCTTTTTCTCTGGCTACTTTATACATTTCTTCAGGTAAAATTGTTTTCCAAACAGAATCGCTTACTGCTAACTTAGTTGTATCTGTTCTCGAATAATAAGGATTGTCTTTTTTAGTATTTTCGTTTGTATTATCCATAGTTGATTTTTTTTGAGCATGACTACATTGTACCAGCAATAAACTGAAACAACCCATAACAATAAAAAATTTTAAATAATGCATTTTTTTATCTTTCAGTAAACTTAAGCAAATTAGATTTACTAACGAAATTTAGTACGATAAAATTATGCTAAGAATCATAATTAATTTGTTTGGTAATAATTTTTAGATTGTTTAATTTCGTGCTACTTAAACGCTATATATTAATCCTCAAAAAAATAAAAAAATTATGAAAGTAACAGTAGTAGGTGCAGGAGCTGTAGGAGCTAGTTGTGCCGAGTACATTGCCATTAAAAACTTCGCTTCAGAAGTTGTTTTAGTAGATATTAAAGAAGGTTTTGCCGAAGGTAAGGCAATGGACTTAATGCAAACAGCTTCTTTAAATGGTTTCGATACTAAAATTACAGGAAGTACAAACGATTATTCAACTACAGCAGGTAGTGATGTTGCTGTTATTACTAGTGGTATTCCAAGAAAACCAGGTATGACTCGTGAAGAGTTAATCGGGATTAATGCAGGAATTGTAAAAACAGTTACTGAGAACTTATTAAAACATTCTCCAAACGTTATTATAATTGTTGTGAGTAATCCAATGGATACCATGACTTATTTAGTACATAAATCTACCAACATCCCTAAACACAGAATTATTGGTATGGGTGGAGCATTAGATAGTGCTCGTTTTAAATACAGATTAGCTGAAGCATTAGATTGCCCTGCTTCTGATGTTGACGGAATGGTAATTGGCGGACATAGCGACACGGGTATGGTTCCATTAATTGAAAAAGCAGTAAGAAATAGTGTGCCTGTATCTGAATTTTTATCGGCAGACAGAATGGCTAAAATTGTAGAAGATACTAAAGTTGGTGGAGCAACATTAACAGGTTTATTGGGAACTTCTGCTTGGTATGCTCCGGGAGCTGCCGTTTCTGAATTAGTTAGAGCTATTGCTCAAGATTCTAAAAAAATATTTCCTTGCTCTGCTTTATTAGAAGGCGAATACGGATTGTCTGATTTAGCAATTGGCGTTCCTTGTGTGTTGGGTAAAAACGGAATTGAAAAAATTGTTGAAATCAAGTTATCTGATAACGAAAAAGCTAAATTAACTGAAAGTGCTGAAGGTGTTAAGAAAACTAATGCTGATCTTAACAGCGTTTTAGCTTAAAACTTAAATAAAAAACATTTTTAAAGACCTGTCAGAACTCTAAACACTGACAGGTCTTTTTTCTAATACACCTGCCCTATGCAAACTAAACTTCCTTTTGAAATTATTCCTATTGAAGACGATGGCTTTCACCTACAGTTAAAAGTTACCATTAATGGTATTACAGCTAATCTAATTTTAGACACCGGAGCTTCCAGAAGTGTTTTCGACCAAACGAGAATTGCTCAATTCACCAAAAACAACCATATAGAAGATTTAGATAGATTATCTACAGGTTTAGGTACTAACACTATGACTAGCAAAAAAGTTACTTTAGAAAAACTTCAACTCAATGCTATTGTGATTGAAAACTATGAAGCTACCATTTTAGATTTAGCGCATGTGAATGAATCATACGAAAAATTGGAGCTGGAAGTAATAGATGGTGTTTTAGGTAGTGATATTTTAACCGAATACAATGCCATTATCAATTACGGTAAAAAAGAGTTGATATTAAACAACTAATTTCAAGGTTGATTTTCAAACCCAACAACCTAACGAACAATATCCTATAAATGGTTCCTAAGAAAAAACACCCCATAAAAAAAATCGGTTTGCATCCTCGAAACAAGCACCAGGGACGTTATAATTTCAAAGAACTTATTAGCAGTTGTCCCGAATTAGCTCCATTTGTTCGGTTGAATAATTACAACGATGAGTCCATAGATTTTTCTAATGCTAAAGCCGTAATGATGTTGAATAAAGCTTTATTAAAACATTTTTACGAAATCGATTATTGGGAAATTCCATCTGGCTATTTATGTCCGCCTATTCCAGGAAGAGCTGACTACATTCACCATATATCCGACTTATTAGAAAGCAGCAACAATGGAATAATTCCAACTGGCAGTCAAATTAAATGCTTGGATATTGGTGTAGGAGCAAATTGTATTTATCCCATTATTGGAAATAAAGAATATGGCTGGTCTTTTGTCGGTTCAGATATTGAACCCATTAGTATTCAATCGGCAAATGAAATAATTGAGAACAATGCATCCTTAAAAGGAAATGTAACGCTACGATTGCAATTAAATCCAGAAGATGTTTTTCGTGGAATTATAAACAAAGATGAATACGTTGATTTAAGCATTTGCAATCCACCATTTCATGCATCCGCTGAAGAAGCCCAAGCAGGAACACTTCGTAAATTGAGTAATTTAAATCGTAAGAAAGTAACCAAAACCACCTTAAACTTTGGTGGTAAAAATAAAGAATTATGGTGCGAAGGTGGTGAAGAAAAATTTATTCAAAAAATGATATTCCAAAGCCAAGAATTTGCATCCTCCTGTTTGTGGTTTACTACACTTGTTGCAAAACAAACTCACCTTAAAGCCATTTATAAAACACTAAAAACGGTAAAAGCTGTTGAAGTAAAAACTATTCCTATGTATCAGGGGAATAAAACCAGTCGCATTGTGGCTTGGACATTTTTAAACCGAGCCAAATAAACTTGCTTCTTATTACCTGTATTATAATTCTTAGACATCATTGCAAAGTATAAGATTATCTACAAAGCAAGTTAGTTACGATTTTGGTTAAAAAAAACAGGTAGATATTAAAAACACCTCCCATAACATTCTTCCATCATTCTATCAATTTATTCATTTGAAACTTGCCATTTTCCCAAATTTCAATCTTGGTGATTTCCCCTTTTAAGTTAAAATGACTCCATTCTCCATTTTTAACCCCGTTAATAAATTCACCTTTTTTTTGTAATTTACCAGTTGAATAGTAATAACTCCATTGACCTTCTTTACAACCTATCATAGATTCATAATTACAAACATTTTCATACAATCCATCAGATGAAGTTAAACATTCGTAATAAATCATATTGGTATCGATTAGTGTGTTGCTAAAATTTCCTTCAATCATTAACTCCCCATTAGAATAATACTTCATATATTGACCAATATAAGCACCCTCTTTCTTTATGCTTATTGTAGAAACTTTTAATGAATCGTAAAAAGTTACACTAAGACCATTTTCAAGCGAATCTTGCATTGTAGACAATTTAATTAATTTACCTTTTATCTTAAATTCATCAATATAAATACTGTCTTGAGCTTTAGTAGATACCAAATTTATTAGACACAATATTAACAATACGTTTTTAACTCCTTTAATCATATGATTTGTTTTTAGGTTAAGCTACCCCCTGTTTAAGCCTCACTATTCTTAAATAATTTCATAAAAAATTATTTCACATTAAACTCCAACATTTTTTCCTCTTCCATAAAACAAGCTATCTTATCATTTACCTGAACAGCACCAACACCTGCGGGAGTTCCTGTATAAATATAATCGCCAATTTTAAGTGTTACAAATTGAGATACATAAGCAATAATCTGATTAAAATTAAACAACATATCTTTGGTATTTCCTTGTTGCCTTAGTTCATCATTTACTTTTAGTTCAAAATTCAACTGATTAATATCTTTAAAGTTTTTAATAGGCACAAAATCACTTGTAGGAGCAGAAAAATCAAATGCTTTGGCTTTTTCCCAAGGCAAGCCTTTTTCTTTACATTGCTGCTGCACATCTCTGGCAGTAAAATCTACCCCCACTCCTATTTCATTGTAATACTTGTGAGCAAATTTTTCCTCAATATGCTTCCCTATTCTATTAATTCTCAACACTATTTCTACTTCGTAATGTAAATCTTTAGTAAAACTAGGATAAACAAAAGGATTTCTTTTAGGCAACAAAGCCGTATCGGGTTTAATAAAAAAAACAGGTTCTTTCGGTATAGGATTATTCAATTCCTTAGCGTGATCGATGTAATTTCTTCCTATGCAAATAATTTTCATATCTATTAAATCAAATTTAATTTTAAAACTGTAAAAATACATATTCAGGATTAAAATAATGACTATAAAATTGTACTAAAAAACACCTGTTTTTTATCCGATTATGACAAAAGTCATTGCTTATTAAATTCTTAAAGGCAACCTTTATACAAAATATGTGTCTATTGAACTAAGATATTATATAAAATTTAACAAAAAAGTTACTTTGAAAGATAACAATAAACAAACATAAAACACTGATAAATAAATATTTAACTGTTTTAAAATGAAGATAGAAAACAAATTTTAATTAAAAATAAGTCCTGTTTTAAGCTTTTATTAATTTATATTTGTCTAATAAAAACATCAATTAATCAGTAAATTAAGAAATTTAATCTAAAAACATGCTTTATAAAACATACCAAATTTAAAACTAACAAAAACAACAATTGCCATGAGAAATTCTGCAATCAAACTACTTCTTCCTGTTTTATTTTTATTAAGTAATTTTTCCATTCAGGCTCAAAAAAACAACAAGTACAGCAAACAAAATATTACTGAAGAGTTTTTAAATATAAAACTAAAGGAACATATTTATAAAAAGCTACAAAACGCTCCCAATCTTTCAGAATCAGAACTTCACAACTTAGGTCATTACTACTTAGACAATTACCCAACATACAAAACGCTTTTCTCTAATGCAGCTAAAAATGTAAGTGAAGAAACAAAACAAGCTTTCGAAGTAATAGTTAATCAAGTTATTAATCAGGTTTTACTTGACTTTCAAAATTTCACTCCACCTTTAACAATTCAAAAATCTCCCGACCATTCTTTCACACCTACATCCAATCAAAAAAAAGGCAACCAAAATGATAAAGGACCGGGGGATCCATGTAATAATGCTGATTTTGAAACTTGCAATTTTACTGGTTGGGATTTATTTGATGGTAATGTAAATAACAACCCTTATGAAATGATCAATATAACTCCTAGTACACCTGGAGGAAACCACACAATTACTACTCCTGGAACTGATCCTTTAGTTGGAATTCCAACTACAGACCCAAATGGTGGTGGCTGTTCTGTAATGTTGGGAGATTACACAGGAACAGGAAGTGGTGCTGCCAGTATGAGACAAACATTTTTAGTAACCCCGCAAACCACATCTTTTACTTATAGCTATGCATTAGTACTAGAAGATCCTTCAGGACATACTGTTGGTGAAAAACCTTTTTTTAAAGTAAACATGTATGATCAAAACAACAATCCTATAACTTGTGGTGAATATGAAGTAATTTCAGGACCAATAAACTCCGGTGGAGATCCTGACTTTTTACCTTATGCCGCAGGTTTTTACCTACCTTGGAGAACTACTTTTGCTCCTCTTAATGCTTACGTTGGACAAAATGTTACTATTGAGTTCATTATTGGAGATTGCTCTCAGAGTGGACATTATGGTTATGGTTATATAGATGCTAATTGTGCTCCCTTAGAAATTATTGAATCTGATACCGTAGTTTGTGGTGGAGGACCAGTAACTTTAACAGCTCCTGCTGGTGCTGCAAGCTATTTATGGAGTCCAGGAGGACAAACCACTCAATCAATCACAACAGCTACACCAGGTAATTATAGTGTTGTAGTAACTCCCGTTTCTGGTTCTGGTTGTTCTGTAACACTTACAACAACTATATATGGTTCTACAGATTATCCCGTATCAGATTTTACAGCCTCTCCCATTAATATATGTGTTGGCGAAAGTGTAACTTTTACAGACCAATCTTATGTTGTTGGAACATCATCTATTTCTGATTGGGCTTGGGATTTTGACGGTGATGGTTTAGTTGATGATACCACTCAAACTCCTCCTCCTTATGTTTATAGTACTCCCGGAACTTACACAGCTGAACTTAGAGTTTGGACAAATGGATGTTCCGACACGTCTACTGTTACTATAAATGTTAATGCCGGACCAACTGCCGGATTTACATTTAATAATGTTTGTTATGGAACTTTAATGAACTTTACAGACACATCTAATGCAAATGGAGGAGTTATTTCTAACTGGAGTTGGGATTTTCAAAATAATGGCACCGTTGACAATACCAACCAAAACCCTGCTCATGGCTATCCAACAGCAGGAAGTTACGATGTTGAGCTACTAGTTGAAACTTCAGGTGGTTGTAAAGATTCTATAATTCAAACAGTTTATGTTAACCCGCTTCCTGCTGCTAATTTTTCTGCTGCCAATGTTTGTCTTACAGAAACAACAAATTTTATTGATTCTTCAACAATAAGTTCTGGAACAATTACTGATTGGGCTTGGGATTTTGATGATGGAGTTGGAACTAGCACAGCTCAAAGTCCTACTTATACTTATGCAAATGCAGGGTTATACAATGTAAGCTTAACCGTAACGTCTGACAGTGGCTGTATTCATACCATAACACTACCAGTAAATGTTTATGCTAGTCCTACCGCTGCTTTTACTACTAGTGATGTTTGTTTAAACACATTAGCTAACTTTAACAGCACAACTTCTAACGGAAATGGAGGCACCATTTCTCAGTGGAATTGGGACTTTGATTTTAACGGTATTACCCACACTACTGATGATACTACTCAAAACCCAAGTTATAATTATGCCAATCCAGGAACATACACCGTTCAACTAATTATCACAACCAATGCAGGCTGTGCAGACACAACAACTGAAACAATTACTATTTTCCCATCTCCTGTTGCTGACTTTACATTTAATGATGAATGTTTTGGAACAGCTATTAATTTTACAGACAACTCAAACATTAGTTCCGGAAGTATCACTAATTGGAACTGGGACTTTGATAACGGAAACAACTCAGCTATCCAAAATCCTTCAGAACTTTATGCTATTGATGGTGATTATGATGTAACATTAATTGTAACTTCTGATAACGGATGTACCGATACTGTTACTAAAAACATTAATGTATGGCCATTACCAGTTGTTGACTTCTCTCCTACTACCGTTTGTTTGAATGATTTTACTCGTTTTATTGATCAATCTAATGTTAGTTCGGGTAGCAATGTAGCTTGGAATTGGGATTTTGATGATAACTCAGGAAGTACTGTACAAAGTCCGATACACACTTACACTTCTGAAGGTGTTTATCAAGTAAAGTTAATTGTTACAACAGACAAAGGTTGTATCGATTCTGTTACCAAACCAGTTACCGTGCATCCTCTTCCTGAAATTGATTTTTCAGCAGATATAACAGAAGGTTGTACTCCTGTAATAGTTAATTTCACCAATAACTCTTCTATTACCTCAGGAAATATCGTTTCATGGTTTTGGAATTTTGGGAATACTGGCACATCAACTCAAGAAAATCCTACTAATATTTCATTTATCAATCTATCTCACGCTGCTGTTACTACATTTGGAGTTAGTTTAACCGCTACATCAAACGAAGGTTGTGTTAGTAAAGACTCTGTTGTTAATATGATAACCTCTTATCCAAAACCTTTAGCTAGTTTTACTTATGATCCTGTTGACACCGACATATATAGTAGTGAAATCACCTTTACAGATAACTCTATTATTCCTAGTCAATGGTTATGGGAATTTGGTGATGGAGCTACTTCTATGGTTCAAAATCCAATCCATGAGTATGCAGATTCTGGATTATACTATGTTACTCTCTATATAGAAAATGTTTATGGCTGTAAAGATACTACTCAAAAACCACTAAAAATCAAACCCACTTTCGCTATTTGGATACCCAATGCATTTACTCCTGATGGTGATAACACTAACGATTATTTTACCATAAAAGGCTATGGAATTATTCAATTAGAAACATTAATTTTTGATAGATGGGGAGAAATTGTTTTTAGCAGCATTGAATTAGAACCTAAATGGAATGGTGTTTACAAAGGAAAATTAGTTAAAACTGATGTTTATGTTTACAAAGTAAAAGCAAGAGACATCTTTGGAGAGTGGCATGACTTTACAGGCAAGGTTTCTGTGATTAAATAATTATTTTGATAGTGTTTAAAAATGTATTTAATTTGCTTCAAAGAATATCGTAACTTACAATCATGAAGCTTTACAAAGTACACAATCTTACTAAAAAGCAATTAAAAATAATTATAGTTTTTATAAGTCTTGTTTGTTTTTTGATATATAGCAACAGCTTAAAAAATGAATTTGCATTAGATGACAATTATGTTACAGCTACTAGTGATAAAATGCCACATTCAAGAGTTCAACAAGGTATAAAAGGAATTCCTGAAATTTTTTCTAGTCATTATATTAAATCGAGACAACAAAGTTTTGAATACAGACCAGTTGTACTAACAACATTTGCCATTGAGTATGAATTTTTCGGCATAAACCCTCATATAAGTCATTTTATAAACTTGCTTTTTTACACATTAAGTTGTGTAATGCTTTTCATTGTTTTAATTAAACTATTAACACATTACAATATAATTTTACCTATTCTTATTACATTTTTATTTATTGCACACCCTATTCATACAGAAGTAGTAAACAACTTAAAAAGTAGAGATGAATTGCTTTCTTTTTTATTTGGCATTAGTGCTTTGTATTTTTTTATTAAAAATGTTGAGAATATAAAAGCAACAAATATAATTTTTGGAGTAATCTTTTTACTGTTAGCCTTATTAAGCAAGAAGACAGCAGTATTATTTTTTATCCTTATACCTCTTACGCTTTATTTCTTCACTACTATTAAACCAAAAAAGCTTATTCTATTTTCATTATCCCCTATTATTGCATTTTTAATTTTTAAATTTTTAAAATTATTTCTATTAGAAGAATCAATACAATTAAGAGCTTATGCTTTTTTTGAAAATCCATTATTTTATATAGATAGTTTTTGGGAGCGTATTCCTGTTGCATTTTATACTGCCGGTTATTATTTAAAACTGTTTGTATATCCACACCCACTTTCCTCATACTACGGATACAATATAATACCAATGGCAAATTGGTCAAATGTTATTGTATGGATTTCAATGCTGTTTCATGTTTCTTTAACTGTTTTTGCATTAATAAAACTACCACAGAAAAAAATTATTTCTTATGGAATACTTATTTATTTAATAGGCATTTTTCCTTTTACCAATTTATTCACCCCTGTTGTTGGAATAATAGGAGAACGCTTTGTTTACTTTGCTTCATTAGGATTTTGCATCAGCATAAGTTATTTAATTTTAACCCTATTTAAAATTGAATATTACAATAAAGAAATACACTTTAAATACTTAAATTCTTATTTCAAAACTTCTTGTATAATTCTATTATCGCTGTATTCAATTAAAAGCTTTTCTAGAAATCCTGCATGGAAGAATGAACTAACCTTATTTAGACATGATGTTAAAAATTTTGAAAATTCATGTAATTTAAATTATATTTTAGCAAATGCACTCTCTAAAGAAATTGCATTAACACAAAATGAAACAACAAAAAATTTATTAATAAAAGAAGCAAAGGTTCATTTTAAAAAAACAACCGAATTAATGAGTGAAGGTTTAAAAGAATACCCAAACGATTTTACTACACAAAACAACCTTGCTACTATTTATGTAGATATTTTTAATGATGCGAAATCTGCTCAACCTATCTTTAAAAAAGTGATAGAACTTAATCCTAAAAATGTTGAAGGCCAATATAATTATGGTTATTGTTATGAAAAAAGAAATTTACCTGATTCTGCCATCTATTGGTATAAAAATATGCTTAGCAGGAAAGTAAAATACTTACCTGCTTACCAAAGACTATATGAATTACATTTTCAAAAACAAGCTTACAAAAAAGCCATAGAAAGTAGTAAAAAAGCCATAGAAATCTATCCTGAAAAAGTTGCTCTTTACATAAATGTTGGGAATGCATATATGTATGAAAAAGACACCTTAAGTGGATTAGACTATTTTGAAAAAGCAGCAGCAATTCCTCCCTTAGATTATGTATTACTGCAAAATATTTCTAACGTATTTAAAGTGGTAGGAAATGAACAAAAAGCAAAAGAATATGCCGAAAAATCAAGAATAGTTATGCCTAAAAACTCAACTATTCATTAAGTTATATTACAAAAAAATATTATATACTGATATGCAACTATTTAAAAATAAAACACGTCATGACAATCAATAAGATATAATTTTATATTTACAATAAACTTTTTATATTTGTTTTACTTATAATCAAACATATACAACATTAACCTAAATAAATTATGAAAAACATCAAAACATTTCGTTCAGTAGTTTTAATTACTATTCTAATAACAAGTTTAACAGGCTTTTCTCAAAACCATGAGCATGAAAAATCCACTGCAGCCACTCCTCATGGAGAATCATGGATGCCAGTAAATAAATTTAACCCTCATACTCATGATGAGCCATCAGGTAACACAATTATTGCTCCTGCTCCACTTACTAATATGTTAGAGGGAGTTACTTTTTATACAATGAAAAGTGTTTGTAACTCTAAAAAAGTAATTCTTCTGAAGTTAATCAATACTAATGAATCTGACGTTGAAGTTGAATGGCAATTAACCCCAAATTCAAAAAAAGTTGTAGTAAGTATTCCTGCTAGAAAAGATTATGAAGGTTCGTGTTCTTCAACTGACAAAAACATTTCTAAATTAGTTATTGAAGCACCTGATGAATCGGAAAAAAATGCAATTAAAAAACATGTCTTTAAAACTATAAAAGTAAAAAAGATAAAGTAACCTATTAATAAAATAATAACTTACTATACTATTTATAAAACTACTTAACTATGAAAAAATCAATACTTTCAATTCTAATATTCAGTTGTTTATTTTTTCTAAATGCTTTTCAAAATAATAATCTAAATGCCCAAACAGCAACAACCACTATTACTTATGGTGGTTTTCAAGCATGTGGTGGATGTACTGTTTGTGGTGCTGATTATTGGTGTTTTAATACTGTTTCAAGTTGGTGTGGAAATACTGCAGCTTGTGGAACTCAAAATTTCATGGATCCTGTACCTCCAGGAAACATTGTAACTAATATAGCTATTAGTTATTATTCAGCAGAATGTCAAGGAGGAAGTTTAACCGCTACCATTAATGGAAATGCTTTTCCCACAGTAAATGAAGGGAATTCAGGGTGTGCATGCTCTAACAATCCTTGTGCAGTTTCAGCCACGACAGGACAAACTTTCCCTTGTGGCGTACCAGGTTACAACTATGGAGCAAGTAATAGTTTTCAAATGTGTACTGGCGCAGGTGTTTGTATAAATAGAGCTGTCCTAACAATGACATATGTCCCTTCCAACCAAGCAACCCCCGCAACACAACCTGGAGCAATAACTGGAAACTCAAATGTTTGTACTGGTGTTGCATCTACTTTTTCTATACCACCAGTAGCTAATGCTGCTGGCTATACATGGACTGTTCCTGCCGGATGGACAATAAATTCTGGTCAAGGGACAACCTCTATTACTGCTACACCCGGAAGTACCGGAAATATTTGTGTAACTGCAAATAATCTTTGCGGAACAAGTGCTCCTAGATGTTTTGCTGTTACTGTTAGCAATCCTTCTGTAGCTCCAACTAGTGCTACTGCAACACCAAACCCAATATGTGTTGGTTCTACAACAAATTTAACTGCAAATGGTGGTTCTTTAGGAACAGGGGCAAGTTGGCAATGGTATTCTGGTAGTTGTGGAGGTACTTCTGTAGGATCTGGTTCTACTATAACCGTATCACCAGGTACAACAACAACTTATTTTGTTAGAGCCGAAGGAACTTGTAATAACACTACTTGTCAATCTGTAACTGTTACAGTAAACCCTGTTGTAAATCCAGCTTGGACAAACCCATCGCCTATTTGCGCTGCTGCTGGTAGTATAAACTTAAATAACTTAATAACTGGTACCACCGGTGGAACATGGAGTGGGACTGGTGTTACAGGAACAAATTTCAATCCTGCATCTGGAACACAGAGTGTTACATATACTGTTGGTTCTGCTCCTTGTACCCAAACACTTACTCAAACCATTACGGTAATTCCAGATGTTAATCCTGCATGGACAAATCCATCTCCAATTTGTGCTGCTGCCGGCACTATAAATTTAAATAACTTAATAACTGGCACTACAGGTGGTACTTGGTCGGGAATAGGAGTTACAGGCACTTCATTTAATCCTTCATCTGGTTCTCAATCTGTAACCTATACAGTTGGAACAGCTCCTTGTCAAGAAACTCAAACACACACTATAAATGTATTACCAGATGTTAATCCTAGTTGGACTAACCCATCTCCTGTTTGTGCTGCTGGTGGAAATATTAATTTAGATAACCTAGTAACTGGTACTACAGGTGGTACTTGGTCAGGAACAGGAGTTACAGGTAATATGTTTGACCCAAATTCAGGCTCTCAATCTGTAACTTACACAGTTGGAACAGCTCCTTGTCAAGAAACTCAAACACACACTATTAATGTGTCAGCATTTGATGCTTCATGGACAAACCCAGGACCAATGTGTGAAAGTGCTACCCCTATAGATTTATCAACATTAGTTACCGGATCTAGCGGTGGAAGTTTCTCAGGAACAGGAGTTACAGGAAATAATTTTGACCCAACTGGTTTAGGTGGTACTAATGTAAGTATAACCTATACTGTTGGTGCTGCTCCTTGTACTGAAACTTTAGTGCATTCGGTTGTAATTAATGCAGATGATGATGCTTCATTTAATTATTCTTCAACTACTTTCTGTGAAGCAGATAATAACCCTATACCTACCATTACAGGAACTAATGGTGGTACATTTACTATATCTCCATCAGGAACTATTAATGCTACAACAGGAGAAATTGATATTACATTAACAGGGATTGGTAGTTATACTATTTATTATAATACGACTTCTGCAGGAAATGCTTGTCCTTCTGTAGATTCTGTACAAATAACAATTAATCCACAAAATACAATTAGTATAAATCCTGTTAACCCTATTTGTTTAAATGACACCTTAAATCTTTCTGCAAATACAACAGGTACAGGAACTGTAACATGGTATGCTGATGCAGCTGGTACTATCATTATTGGAATAGGAAACCCTCTTACTTATGTTCCAACAAGTGGAGGAAGTGTTACCATATATGCTAACAATGTTGGTTCTTGTTCTAGTGAAATAGATTCTGTAACTATAACTGTAAATTTTGTAGATGCCGTAATTAATGCTACACCTGTTACAGGATCATCTCCATTAGATGTATTCTTTGGAAATGGAAGTACTGGTGCTACTAATTATTTCTGGAATTTTGGAAACGGCTCTACAGATACTATCTTTGAACCAACCCATACTTATACAAATCCAGGGTCATTTACTGCAACACTAATTATAACTAATGGAGTTTGTTGGGATACAGCTACTGTTATAATAGAAGTATTTGATGAATCAAGTATTTTAATACCAACCATTTTCACCCCTAATGGTGATGGAAGCAATGACTTTTTTAGAGTTGATGGTGTAAATTTAAAACATGTTGAAGGAGAAATTTATAACAGATGGGGACAAAAAATGTTTTCTTGGGATAATGTAAACGGTATGTGGGACGGAAAAACACTTTCTGGTGCAGATGCTGCTGATGGAACTTATTATTTCATTATTAGAGCAGAAGGCATAGACGGCAAAGAATATTTCCAAAAAGGCACCCTAACATTGATAAGATAAAAAAATACCCCATAAAAAGAGGAACTTCAAGTTCCTCTTTTTATTTAATTTATTTCGTAAAATATCATTAATCTAAATTTATTACTTTTGAGTAGAATCTCTTTTTTTAGGAATACTTTATGGGATGCGAAATAAGATACATCACTTACCAATTAGCTTCGAAAGAAGTTTCAAATGAAGATTTAGCAAACACTTTTAAAGAGTTCTCGGCTGAAGATATCTATAAAAAAGTAGGAGTAAAAAAAAGATTTCATACTTCTGAAGATATAATTGGTTCAGATTTAGCCTTCCAAGCAGCTAATCAATTTTTTATTGAAACAAAATTTCCTAAAGAACAAATAGAGTTTATATTATTTTGCACTGAAGGATTGGACTATATTGCTCCTATGACTGCTTGTTTGCTTCAAGACAGACTAAATCTTAATAAAAATATTGGTGCTTTAGATTTGCCGTCTGGCTGTGCAGGATTTACCAATGCTCTAGGAATGGCAAAAGCAATTGTAGAAAGTGGACAATCATCAAATGTATTATTATTATTTGGAGATACCCCTGGACTGGTTTCTCACCCGCAAGATTTTGCATTAAGGTCACTCTTTAGTGATGCTGGCGCTGCTGTTTTAATTGAAAAATCTCATGAAAACCATATAGGTAATTTTGTTTATGGTGTTGATGGTAGTGGCGCAAAACACCTATTTGTAGATAAAAGTTGCTTAAGAAATCCAATAGACAAAGAATGGCTTGAGTTAAATAATGATGTTGGAGGAATGCCCAGAGGTCAAATGAAGATGAATGGCTTAGAAGTTTTTTCTTTCTCAATAAAAGAAGTGCCTATACTTGTAAATGAAATTTTAGAAAAGAATAAATTAAAGATGAAGGATATTAATCTATTTGTTTTTCACCAAGCCAGTAAAATAATTTTAAAGTCTATACAGAGAAAGTTACAAATACCAACAGATAAAATGGCATATTATTTAGAAAATAATGGAAATACTGTTTCTGTTTCTATACCTTTATGCCTTAAAGAAGCTCAAAGAGAAGGAAGAATTAAAAAAGGAGATAAAGTGCTTATTGCTGGTTTTGGAATAGGATTCTCTTGGAGTGGCACCATTTTATACTTTTAAATTATTGACATTATGAATATACAAGAATTAATTGAAAAATTAGAGGAGGAAATAGAAGAAGTTGAAAAAGGAACTTTAACACCATCAACCAACATTCGTAACATAGATTGGTGGAGTTCTATGCATGCATTGGTTATTATTGCTTTAGTTGATATTGAATATAATGTTCAAGTTTCAGGTAAAGATTTAAAAGAGATTCAAACCATTCAAGATTTATATGACTTAATAGTTAAAAAAAGTTGATTTAAATGGGATTTATTGATGTTGAAGGCATACAAATTAAAGGTGTTAGCACAGTTGTTCCTAAACAAGTTGTATATAACAAAAATTATGAGCTACTCACCCTTTCTGAAAGAGAGATGCTTATAAAAACAACAGGCATAAAACAGAGACGTGTAGCGAATAAAAGTACTACAACATCAGATTTAGCCATTGAGGCTGCTAACCACCTCTTTGATAAAGTAGATTGGATAAGAACTGAAATTGATTTATTAGTTTTTGTCACTCAATCGAGAGATTATTACTTACCCTCTACTGCTGTAATATCTCAACATAAACTAGGTTTATCGACTAGTTGTATCGCTTTTGATATCGGACTGGGGTGCTCCGGATATGTTTATGGATTATCTATTATTGCATCTATGCTAAAAAGCGGAAACCTCAAAAAAGCCATCTTATTGGCGGGAGATGTATCAACTATTTCATGTAACTATAACGACAAAAGTGCTTACCCTCTTTTTGGTGATGCAGGTTCTGCAACTTTTATAGAAAAAACCAACAAAAAAAATAAATGGTCTTTCGATTTAAATTCTGATGGTTCTGGTGAGGATGCAATTAAAATTACTGATGGCGGTACTAGAAACTTACCAAGTGAAGATTCTTTTATATTAAAACAATTTGAAGGAGGAATTCAACGAAATGGATTTAACTTAGCACTTAATGGCATTGATATTTTTAATTTTTCTGTTACAACTGTTCCCAAAAGCATAAAAAACTTTTTAACTATTAAAGAAACTGATTTTGATTCTATTGATTACTTTGTAATGCATCAAGCAAATCTAATAATGAACGAAACCATCAGAAAAAAATTAAAACTAGAACCCGAAAAAGTTCCTTACTCATTAGCAGAATATGGCAATACCAGTTCAGCATCAATACCCCTTACCATGGCATTAGTGGAGAGTTTAAAGACAAACACTGTAAAATTATTACTTTCTGGTTTTGGGGTTGGCTTATCTTGGGGAAATGCTCTTTTAGAAAATGATGCTATTCCTCATTTATTAATTAACGATTATTCTCATGACTAACTTTTCCATTGAAAATAAACGCATAT
Organism: Flavobacteriales bacterium; assembly: GCA_026196775.1. GTDB lineage: Bacteria > Bacteroidota > Bacteroidia > Flavobacteriales_E > Vicingaceae > BRH-c54. Next base: position 54,857 of record JAPHUD010000018.1, on the reverse strand, counting down.
TAATAATTGGTGCTTCATCCGGTATAGGAATGGAGTTAACAAAAGAATGCCTTAAAAATGGAGCTAAACTAATTCTCACTTCAAGAAATTGTAATACATTAAAAACTCAACTACCTGAAAATATACAAAATGAAGTTTCCTTTATTGAATTAGATGTGACTAATAAAAACCAAATAAACAACCTTTGTAAAACAATTGAAAATATTGACGGTTTTGTTTACACTCCGGGACTTGTTAAACTTTTTCCTGTTCAGTTTATTGATGAGAACCATTTAAACTCAGTTAGAACTCCAAATTTTGATGGTGCTGTTTTTTTAATGACTGGTTTACTTAGAAACAAAAAAATAAATAGTAATGCTTCATTAGTATTTATATCTTCTATTTCTAGCAGTTTTCCTTACAAAGGAGGTGCAATCTATACTTCCTCAAAAGCAGCATTAGAAGCATATAGCAAAACATTAGCCTTAGAGCTTTCATCAAAAAAAATAAGGTCAAACTGTATTAAAGCAGGATTAGTTGAAACAAAAATTTTAGAAGAAACTCGAGAAAATTTAGATGATGAAATTTATAATTATCATATAAAAAAATATCCTTTAGGTCTTGGAAAACCTATTGATGTAGCTAATACTGTTTTATTTTTGTTATCAGATGCCTCAAAATGGATTACAGGCACAGAAATTATATTAGATGGTGGACTTACAGCAGGAGCATAAAATAGATTATTCGGTAGTAGTACCGGTTTATAACGCCTCAAAAAGTTTAATGGAACTTTCTGAAGGTTTAATGAATTATTTTAAATCCACTAACTATGCTTATGAAATAATTTTTATAGACGACTTTAGCAAAGATAACTCGTGGGAAATCATCTCAAAATTAAAAAGAAACTATCCAACTATAATTAAAGGCATTAAGTTAACTAAAAATCATGGGCAACACATAGCTACATGCGTTGGGTTTATTAAAGCTTCTGGAAATTATATTATTACGATAGATGATGATTTAGAAGTTAACCCGCAACAAATTCAATTATTAATTGAAGAGCAAATTAAAAGCAAAGCCCAAATTGTATATGGTAACTATTCTAATATTGAGCGTTCATTAACTCGAAAATTATTCAAATTAATTTATCAAACAATTGCAAAAATAATTGAAGGTAGTAATAGTGTAAAAGGTTCAAGCTTTAGGTTAATTAATACACAATTAGCTAAGAAAATAGCTACAGAAGCAACTCACCTTATTTTTATTGATGAAGTTTTCTTGTGGTACACCAATGCTATAGCTTATGTTGATGTAAAACACAATATAAGCAAAAGATCTAAATCTAATTATTCATTATTTAGCCTTGTTAGATTAACTGGCGATGTTGTTTTGTACTCCTCACTGTTTCCTTTAAAAATGATTAAATATTTTGGATTCTTGTTTTCATTTATCAATTTTGGAATAGGTTTTTTCTATCTTTCTAGAAAAATAATACATGGTGTAGCTGTTCCTGGGTACACATCAATAATTGTTAGCATTTTATTTTCATCAGGTCTTATTATTTTTATACTTGGTGTATTAGGTGAATATTTAAGTAAAATGTTTCAACTAATGAATAATCGACCATTATATTCAATTGATGAAGAAATATGACCTTTATATTAAATCAATATGGCATCTCTCTTAAAAGAATTAATAAAAACGACATTGAGTTAATTCGTAAATGGCGTAATCACCCAAATATTAGAAAATATATGGGGTATAAAAAAAAGATATCAGAGAAAGAACAAATTGAGTGGTTTAAAAAAGTTAACAATCCTTTTAACTATTATTTTTTAATTATTATTAACGACACTCCAATTGGCGTAATTAATTGTAAAGATGTTAATATAAATGAAGAATATGGAGAAGGAGGAATTTTTATTTGGGATGATGATTTCTTAAACACTCCCTACCCCATTTTTGCTTCACTAATTTTATTAGATTTTATTTTTAATGAATTAAAAATTGGTGACAAATCATTCATAAGAATTTTGCCAGAAAACTCTAAAGCCATTAAATATAACAAGATGTTAGGCTATGTATTAATTCCCGGTCAGGAAAAAGCTAAAAACCAATGGTATATTTTAACAAAAGAGAGTTATAATAAAAATGCCCAAAAACTTAGGTTAGCAGCAAAAAACTATACTGAAACAGATGGCTCTTTTACTATTATTGGAGAAAAAAGTGAGGTTAACTTAGATAAAATAAATACTTTACTTTAACTAATTAAAATAGCCTTGATTCAACCATTTTTTCCATGTTGATTTATTTGCCATACTTAATAGAAACGGATCGTCTATATTTTCAATTTTATAATTGCAAATTTCTTCTGAAGAGTAAGGCATAGATGGATTAGCTACATCTATCATTAATACCATTCTTGGTTTGTCTGATAAATTCCAGGCTTCGTGCATTTTACTATCATCAAAAGTAATAACTTCCCCCTCTTTCCATGAAGTTTCTTCATCTTCAACTTTAATTTTACAAAGTGTTGAAGAAGGCACTTCTAATGCCAAATGATTGCGCAATACCATTTTAGTGAATCCCTTATGAGGTGATATTTTAGTATGTGGTTCTAATACTGAAAACTGTGCAGTAACTAAATTTGGTATTCTTTCTAGCAATTCAGCTGTTTTTGGGCAATTTTGACAATGCCCTAATTGTTTAATTCCAAAAAAAACAAATTCATAAGTCTTCCAGGCTTTATTTGTTTTCGAATCTACATAATGAGGGTGAGCTAAAAACCAATTGCTTTTATAAGTTAGTTGATCATGATTGTAATAAACATGCATTAATTCATCTTTTATAATTTCCCAATTTAACTCTAATAACTCTGTCCACTCAAAAAAATTACGATGAAAATTTGATGTCTGACTCTCCATAGTTAATCACCTATTTAATAATTGATTTACCACCAATTATGCTATAATCTTAATTAATTATTATAAATTTGATTCTTATACCAAATTCAAGAATAAAGGTAATTATTTTGAAACAATTAAAAGAAGAATGGTTTGCTTATTTTTCGTCTGAACACTATTCAGATACACCTAATTTTTATTCTTCTGAAAGTTTTGAATGGGCAAAAGATATAGAAGCTAACTCAAATGAGATAGCTACAGAAATAACTCGAATAATCAACTCGGAAGATTTTACTCCTAAGGGGTATTTTATTAAAGGACTAACAGAAAAATCTGGCTGGAAAACATTTAGCTTTATAACATGGGGTATAAAAATTAATAAGGCACTCACTTTAACCTCTGTTTTTAATAATCTTTTAGTTCAATTTCCTGAAATTGTATCTATATCAATCAATATTTTAGAAGCTGGAGAAAAAATTAAAGCTCATCATGGGGATTCAAATACTTTTTACAGATGTCACTTAGGAATAGATATTCCGGAAGGTTTGCCAAGATGTGGTTTTAAAGTAAATAACCAAGATGCTGAATGGAACAACAACCAACTATTAATTTTTAATGATGCCAATAAACATGAGGCGTGGAATTTATCTGATAAAAAAAGAGTAATTGTTGTTTTTGATGTAATTAGAAGTGAATATAAACATAAAAAAAATGCTATTTGCTTAAAAATACGTTCTTTTCTGATTTTACAATTATTATTTGAACAATATTCCTTCATAAAAAAAATGCCTAAGTGGGTACATAAAGTAATTAATTCATCCATATTTATTTTACTATTTTTACTCTATCCTTACCAAAAAAAATATGGCGTAATAAAAAAACATAATTGAAGTCCGACTTAAATAAAATATGGTTTTCTTTTTCTTCAAACGGTGCTTATAATGGTAGCGAACCTCCTTTTTTTGATATTGAACATACAAATTGGTATAAACTTTTAAAAGACAACTATCTGTCAATTCAAAAAGAATTATTAACTGCTGATGAACAAAAATTCATTCCTTATTACAATAAAACATTTGCAAACCAACCTACTAATTGGAAAATACTGCCTTTTAAATTTTGGTTGTTGAATTATAAAAAGAATCAAAAAAAATTCCCGATTACCACTGACATAATCAAACAAATACCCTATTTAGTCTCTGCATCTTTTAGTCAACTAAGTAAGCAAACTCAATTAAAACCTCACACTGGAGATTCAAATGCAATGTATAGAGTTCATTTGCCACTTTTAGTTCCGGCAAAATTACCTGACTGTGGTTTTAAAGTACTCAATAAAGAAATATCATGGCATGAAGGTATCCCATTTGCTTTTTGTGATGCACACCTTCACTTAGCTTGGAATAACACTAGCGAAAAAAGAATTGTTTTAATATTAGACATTATCAGACCAGAATTCCAACATAAAACCAAATGGATTTCAGCACAAATGTTAGCTTCTCTTGTAATTCAATATACATTACAGAAAACTACAATATTATACCATATTCCGGCTTTTATGAGAAAATGGATGATGAGTACTTTTGCCGTACCTGTTTATGTTTTTACTAGAATTCATTCTTTTATAATTAAATGATTTTATTATTGATAATAGCAATATCATCAATAATTATTACCTTGCAGCTAAAATTCAGCTATTTACATTAAAATAGATATGAACATTATAGAAGTTAATTATATTATAGGAATTGGTCGCTCTGGAACTACATTACTAACTTCTATTTTAGGTGCCCACCCTGAAATAAACACCATACCCGAAAACTACTTTGTTACTTTCTTTTATAATTCATTTAAAAACAAAACTTATTTTAAACCTTCCGAGCTTTTGCTTATTCATGAATTCAACCTTTTATTTAATAAATTACAACCTTATATTGGATATGGTTATACTTTAAATAAAGAAAATGATTTTTTACAACAACCTTTTATTGGTAATTACCACGAACTTTGTAAATGTTTCTATAAATTCTTTAAACACAAAACAAATCATTCTGTTAATGCACCAATAATTATAGATAAAAATCCTTCTAACACTCTTTATTGCAAAAAATTATTAGAATTAAATCCTAATGCAAAATTTATATTTATTACCCGAGATTATCGTGCAAATATTTTATCTAGAATAGAAAGTGTACATATCCGACCGTCTTCTGTGGCTTATAATGCTATAAGGTGGAATTATTTTATGAGTAAAGCCTTAAAGTTTGAAAAACAACACTCAAACCAAGTACTAAAAATTAAATACGAAGAGTTAGTAAGCCATCCTGAAAATACATTAGACCGAATATTTTCTTTTTTAAAAATAGAACAATATTCGACAGACAATTTACAGGTAAATGAAGAACAAGCAATTGTTAAAGACTTAACAAATCATTCTTCAGAACGACTTAATAAAAAATACAATGACTTAATAAAGCCAATAAACACAAGTAGATTAGATAGTTGGAAAACAAACCTTGCTTATGAACAACTAATTTTAAGTGATTATATTTGCAAGAGATTTGGTAAAAAACTTGGGTATAAGCCTCAAACTAAGATAACTGTCTTGAAAAAAACAAGCTTATTCATTAAAACAATTCACATAAGATATAGATTATTAATTGAGCAACTAAAAGATAAAATTACATTCTATTTGCCTATAAAATTTAAAGTAAATAGATTTAAAAAACATATTCAACGAATTGAAACGGTAAGGAATGGGAACTCAAAAAAATAATTTAGATATTACTCCCTGCTTTATTGTTGGGATTGGGAGATCGGGAACAACATTACTTACTGATATGCTAAATGGAAATCCATGCATCTCGGCTGCTCCTGAAAATAATTTTATATTATTTGGTAAAAACCTTTCAACTCTTTCTGGCAGCAACTTAATTGCTGAATTTAAAACGCTATTTACATTAAATCATAACCACACACAAAGTATTTGGAAACCAGATTTAAGCTTTTTGGAAAAATATAACATAAATGAAAAACAAATCAATTACCAAGAGCTTTGTAAGGAAGTTTATCTCCATAACAATCCTGCAAAAGATCAAAATCAAATAAAAGTATTTGTTGACAAAAATCCCGTTTACAGCCTTTATATTAAAGATTTAATTGCTCTTTTTCCAGATGCGAAATTTATAATATTAACACGTGATTTTAGAGACAACATAGTTTCTCGAAAAAAACATACTGAAGGTACTATAAGTAAGCTAATGGTTTCATATGCTGCCTCGTGGAGTTTATATTATACTTCAATATTAAAGTACGAACAAAAATTTCCTGAAAAGTTTATACGAATTAAATATGAAGCTATCGTTGAGCAACCAAAAGAAACATTGAGTAAAATTACAGACTTTTTAACTATTAGTTTTAATGAGAAAATGCTGCATACCCATGAAAACTCAGTTATGGAGAAATTTGAGAAAGCAGACTTATCCAAAGCAGCAAAAGACAAAATAATTGAAATGCATAACCGTCTAAAAATGCCTTTGAACAATGAAAGAATTAATTATTGGAAAGATAAATTTTCTAATCAAGATTTAATCCTAATAGAAACCATTTGTTCTAAAACTGCGAAAGAGTTTAATTATTTGAGTTTTTCAAAAGCTAATCTATTAGAAAAAATTTGGGCTTATCTTCGAATTATAACAATATACCCTTTATTTAGGCTTTCTGTTATACTGTATTATTTTCCTTATTACTCCCTTCCTTACAAATTGAAAAAAATTATTTTTAAAAGTTAATATGGGATTTAATACCATTTGGTACATATTATTTTTGCCTTTAGTTGTAGGTGTATATTATTTAATCAATCATAAATATCGGTGGATTTTATTATTATTATCAAGTTACTTTTTTTATGGTTTTTATGAACCTACATTTTTGCTATTAATGTTTAGTATAACATTGATAGCCTATTTTGCTGGATTCATACTTTATAACAAAAAATCTAAAACCATTCTTACTTTAGGAGTAATCTTAGTACTTTCTCATCTATTATTTTTTAAATATTTTGAATGGTTCCATCAAATTACAAATGACATATTCGGTTTATTTACAAGTAATAAAACTACATTTAGTTGGTCTTTCGGAAACATAATACTACCAATTGGTATTTCTTTTTATACTTTTCAAGCTATTAGCTATATAGTTGATGTATATAAAGAAAGAATAAAGAGAGAAACTCATTTGGGACATTTTGCTCTTTATATATCATTTTTTCCTCAATTAGTTGCAGGGCCAATTGAATCTCCCGGCTTTTTAATTCCTCAATTTAAAAATAAAACAACATTAAATTGGGCTAATTTTTCTGAGGGAAGTAAACTAATTCTATTAGGTTTTTTCAAAAAAATAGTTATTGCAGATAATCTAGTCATTTTTGTAAACAATGTATTTAATAAAATCGACTCTCCTACAACAGGCGGATTCGAAATATATTTAGCTCTTTTAGCTTTTATATACTTTTTATATAATGATTTTTCTGCTTATTGCGACATTGCAATGGGTTCTGCAAGATATTTTGGAATTGAATTAAGTCAAAACTTCTTTAAACCATTTTCATCAATAAATATCAGAGAAATATGGACAAGGTGGCATGCAACCTTATCAAGATGGGTAAAGTTATATATATTTAACCCAATGGGTGGTATAGTAAGAAATAATACTCTGAGAACACTTTTTAATGTTCTTTTTGTTTTTATTGTTATTGGTTTATGGCATGGAGCATCATACAATTTTTTCTTTTTTGGTTTATTAGCGGGTGTATATATGATTATTGATTATGCTACCAAAAATGTACGGTTAAAATTTTTTAAGAGAATTCATTTTACTAAAAACAAAATTATTCCAAGGTTCATTTTTAAACTTACTACGGTAACATCATTTCTTACATTAGGAATTTTCTTTAGAGCTTCAGACTTTAATGAATCATTGACTATTATTAAAAAAGTAACCACCTTTTATGGAGATTTTAATCCTAGCTTTGAATTAATAGTGATTGTTGGAGTAACAATTTTAGTAACCGAATCTATTAATTACTTTTCAAAAGATGGGAAGTTTCATCCATTCTCAAGTATAAAAAACAATTATATTAGAATTCTTTTTTATGTACTAATGATAGTTACTATTTTAGTATTTTCAATTAATGAAAGTGCTAGTTTTTATTACTTTAGATTTTAATGACTTATAAACGAAAAATAATACTTTTTTTAATCACATTTCTGCTTCTCCATGCTGCAATGGTAAGTGTTTTTTTCACAATCACTACAAAAACAAGTTCTTTAGTTGAAAATCAAAAACATTTTGAAAGTCTAAAAGAAGCACCAAAATTCTTATTTACAGGAGACTCTCATCCAACTAGGTCTATTAATGAAAATGAAATTAATAATTCTTTTAAACTTACCTTTTTTGGAGAGGGTCCTATTTTAACTTATTATAGGTTAAAATATGTTTTAGAAGAACTCCAACTAAAGCCTGAGTACGTGTTTTTACAAGCGGATATTTCTAGATTTTCCACTAATTACTTTAGATATGCAGAAAATCAATTTTTTTACAATAATTATGTTAACTATTCTGAATTATTAAAAGAAGGGGTTATTAATAATGAAAGATACCTAAAATCAATTGCATATCAATTATTTCCTTATATAGAAATAAAAAATATTATTAAAAAAAATAATACAGTTAAAACAAAAAGAGGATTACAAAAATTTTCTGATTTTTCTGAAATACAAAAGCAGGTTAATACCGAATTATTTATTAAACACAAGTTACTATCTAACAATCCTGAAAACCTATATTATGAAGACGCTTTAATCTATTTTAGGAAGACCATTGAACTATGCCAATCTCATCAAATAAAAGTTATAGGTATCAAATATCCTGTTACTGACTATTATTTAAATACGCTTAAACATTTTTGTGGAGAAGAAATGCTCAAAAACCCACCTCAAGATAAAATGTTATTAGAATATAATATTCCTATTTGGGATTTTGAAAAACAATATCAGGTTAAACATGATTATTTTTTTGATTCCCACCATATGAATGAAAATGGAAAAGCTGCTTTTACAGCAGTATTAAAAAACAAAATCATTAATGAACTTAGTGAAAAATAAAAAATTTACTTTTACTTTTAACCTATAATGAAACTAAATTTATCCATAATTACTAACCGAAAGATTTATATCTTTTTTACTGTTTTAGCTTTTATTCTTTACGGAAACAGTCTTAACAATGAATATGCACTAGATGATGACATGGTAGCAGATAACATATTAGTGTCTCACGGTGTAAAAGCTATCCCTCAAATTTTTAAATCAAGATATGCATCAGGAAAACAAGAATACGAATATCGACCAATAGTAACTTCCTCTTTTGCTATAGAAAAACAACTTTTTGGGAAATTACCTGCCAGCCAAACTAAACAAGAAAAAGAAAAAAATGACTTATTAACCCAAGCGAACATCAGTCACTTTATTAATCTATTACTATACATACTTACTTGTATATTACTCTTTTCATTACTCCAAAACATTTTTAAAGAATACAATGTTTTACTTCCACTGTTAATAACAACATTATTTTTAATCCATCCCTTACATACGGAACCAGTAGCTAATATTAAAAGTAGAGACGAACTCTTTATGTTGTTGGGTGTAATTTTATCCTTAATTTATTTTATAAAATACTTTAACACTAACCAATTAAGATACATACTATTCGCTGTATTAGCTACTATTTTTGCATTTTTATCAAAAAGAAATGCCATGGCAATTTTAGGCTTATTGCCTATTGTCCTTTATTTTATAAAAGCTGATTTAAAAAAAAGTGGTATCATATTACTTTCATTATGTTTTGCTATAGCAATTTTTATTTCTATTAAACAAGGTTTATTAAGTGGTACAGCTAATCGTGAATTATTGTATTTTGAAAACCCATTAGTTTATGAAGGTAATTTTTTAGATAGAGTTTTGGTCGGTTTATACTCCTCTTGGTTTTATTTAGAAATGTTAATTTTTCCTGTCAACCTTTCTTTTTATTATGGATACAATCAAATACCAATGGCAACTTTCTCCAATTGGCAAGTTTGGGCAGCCATTATCTTTTTTATTCCTCTTGGTATTTATGGGTTCATTCAATTTTTGAAAAGAAATGTAATCGGATTAGGAATAGTGATTTGGTTTGGAGTAATGCTTGGAGTAATTAATCTATTTTTTCCTATTGTAGGAATAGTGGCAGACAGGTTTACTTATATTTTTTCTATAGGTTTTTGTATAGTCGTTGGTTTTTTATTACTCAAAATATTTAAAATTGATATTGATTCCGAAACAATTGGTGTGAAACTACCTGCTACTTTTTTACTTGTTTTTAGCGTTATTTCCATAGCTTATTCTGCCAGAACAATTATCAGAAACCCAGATTGGCATGATAAATTAACACTCTATGAAAATGATATTGAACACCTAACAGAATCTGCAAAAGCACATGCTTTAATTGCTAATACCTTGTACCCTAAAGTTGCTAACAAATATAGAAGCACCCCAAACAATCCCCAAGTATCAACCGATATTAAAAAAATTATTCATCACTATAATGAAGCTTTAAGAATTGATTCCACTTACCTAACTTCTATTAACAATTTGGGCTCTGTTTATGTGAATTTTTTACAAGACTATGAGAAAGCTATTTATTATTGTTCTAAAGCCGTAACAATGGACTCTAGCTATGTAGAAGCACATACTAATTTAGCATTTTCTTATAATAAACTCGGTAAGGACGATTTAGCTTTAAGACATTACGCTAAAGTAATAGAACTAACTCCTGAAAACTTAGCAACCTACGAAAAATTGATGAACATTGCTAGAGACGCCAATAAAGCAGGATATGCTATACAATTGTTGGAAAAGTTAAAAGAAAAAATTCCTGAATCTAAAGTCTATTTTATCAGTTTAGCTAACTTATACTCACTTATACCTAACGGAAGTCAATTTACCATTTATTATTTTGAAAAAGCTTTTCAGCTTGATACGAACGACAAGCAACTTTGTGCCCATATTCATTCTCTATTAGTAAGTTCAGGTAATTTAGAGAGGGCTCAGCAGTATTTTGAATTGTGTAAATAAAAAATAGCCACTGAAATTCAGTGGCTACCTTTTGATAAACAAATAATTATTTACTTAATGAATCTCTATTTCATAAGGCATTCTAGCTAAAATTCCTTGCTGAGTAGATAGTCTTTCAACAGCTCGGAAGTATTTATACCCCTCACCCATTTGTTTTTTCATAAAATAAGCTTCCATATCTCCTGACAACGTAATTAATAACTCATTAAACGGGTTTTTCTCAGCTTTTGGATATGCTGTTAAAGTAAAATCTTCCATTTTTGCTAAACTCTGAGCTATTTCAATGGCTTTGTTAATACCTCCTATTTCATCTACTAAACCAATCTTTTTAGCATCAATACCCGTCCAAACTCTTCCTTGTCCAATAGAGTCCACTTGTTCTTTAGTCATTCCTCTACCTTCGGCTACTTTAGTAATAAAATCATCGTAAATATTTTCAACTCCAATTTGAATAATATCTTTTTCTTCTTGGGTTAATGGTCTGAAGATGGTTAACATATCAGCATGAGTATTAGTTTTAACTGTATCAAAAGTAATTCCTAATTTATTATTGAAAAATCCCTGTGCATTAGGAATTAAACCAAAAACACCTATTGAACCGGTAATTGTTTTTTCATCGGCAACAATTTTATCAGCTGCACAAGAAATATAATACCCACCAGATGCAGCCACATTCCCCATAGAAACTACAACAGGTTTTACTTTTTTAGCCAAAATTACTTCTCTCCACATAACATCAGAAGCCATTGCACTTCCTCCTGGAGAGTTTACTCTTAAAACAATTGCTTTAACATTACTATCTAAACGAGCTTCTCTAATTGCTTTAGAAATTGTTTCAGACCCCATTTGATCTTTTTCTCCTTTACCACTAACAATATCTCCACTTGCATATACAACTGCTATCTGATTAGAGCTTGGTTCAGATGTTTTTTCTTTTAATTCTTTTAATGGATCTTTACTTGCTGATAAATACTTAGCTAATTCAATAAAATTAATATCTTCATAAGTAGCCACTTCTAATTTTTCTTTAAACATATCTAATAGCTCATCTTTGTACATTATTTCATCAACAAAACCTTCATTTTTAGCATCTATAGCCTTCTGAATTTTAATTCCATCAGCTAATTCATTAATTTTTTCAATACTTATTTTTCTTGATGCTGCAACTTTTTCCAACATGCTTCCCCAAGTAGTATTTAAAATTAACTGCATTTGATTTCTGTTAGATTCACTCATTTTTTCTAACATAAATGGTTCAACTGCACTTTTAAACTTACCATGACGAATAACTTGCATATCAACATCTAACTTAGCTAAAGCATTTTTAAAGAACATCAATTCAGAAGACAAACCTCTTAATTCCATCATTCCGGCAGGATTCAAATAAATTTTATCTGCAACTGATGCTAAATAATATCCTTTTTGAGTATAAATTTCTGAATAACTTACTATCCATTTTCCAGTAGATTTAAAACCTTCCAAAGCATTTCTAATCTCTTCAATAGTAGCCATTCCACCATTTACCACATTTAAATCTAAATAAATTCCTTTAATTCTGTCATCGGTTTTCGCTTTTTCTATGGTTTTTAGAATTTTATCTAATCCTAATTGTTTGGAAGGTTGCATTTTTCCAAAATCAAAATTTTCAAACGGATTGTCTGAAGTTCTATCCGGAATTGGTTCAGTAAACTTAATATGCATTACTGAATTATCTTTAATTTTTACTTCCTTATCCGATTCGGCTGAAGAAATTAAACTTCCTATAATTCCAAAAGTAATAAAGAAAAACAAAGCACCCATTACTATCATTGCTGCAATGGAAGCTAACATAATTTTAAAAAACTGTTTCATCGTTTTATTTTTTTATATGGTTTAAGTTACAAATTAATTGATGTTGATTTAATTACTTTTGTCAACATTAAATACAAATGTATATTCCTTTTAAATAACAAAAGATATAAAATACACTAGTGGTAAGAAAAAATGATGAGTGGAAAAAAAAATAATTCAAATCAATTAATATTATCTCTTGGTGGTAATCAGGGGGATATAAAAAAAACATTTTTATCCGCTAAAAACATAATTACTCAAGAAGTTGGATCAATCATAAAAGAGTCATCAATATATCAAACCCAAGCTTGGGGGGTAGAAAATCAAGCTGATTTCTTAAACCAAGTGATTATTGTGGAAACAAAACTTTCCCCTGAAACTATATTGGAAAAGTGTTTAGCAATTGAAATGGAGCTAGGACGCAAAAGAATGAAGCGATGGAGAGAAAGAACTATAGATATCGATTTACTTTTTTTTAACTCTGAAATAATCCAAACAGAAAACCTACAAATACCCCATCCAAGAATATCTGAAAGGAATTTCATATTACATCCCCTAACCGAAATCATACCTGATTTTATACATCCTATTCTAAATAAAAGCATTAAATACCTAAAAAATGAATGTAGTGATGATTTAAAAGTCTTTAAATATTAGGTTAACTAAGAATATTTATAAGAAATAGTTTTTTTTTTGTGAAAAACATTAGTTAATATTGCATCACGAAAACTAAATTAATTAAACTTAAATAATTAAAAATGAGAACTAACAATTTAAGACTATTTTCTCTATTTGTGGCTACATCAACAGTATTTGTTGCTTGTAACCCACTAGCAAAGATGGTAAAAAGACAGGGCGAAGTAAATTACGAGGTAACTCCAAATCCTATGGAAATGCATGGAGATAGTATTCAAATCTCTGTTAATGGAAGCTTCCCTACAAAATATTTTCATAAAAAAGTGTCTGCTACTATTACTCCTGTTATTGTATATGATGGAGGAACTGAAGAGTTTAAAGCTTTTAAATTAAAAGGTGAAGATTCTGAAGCAGAAGGAACAACCATTAGTTACGAAAAAGGTGGAAGTTTTTCTCATACTGCTAAAATTCCTTATAAAGATGGAATGCAAAAAGCTACTTTAGAATTAAGAGCTAGCGGTGAATATAAAACAAAAACCAAAGATTTAGACCCAAGAAAAGCGGCTGATGGAACTATTATTACTCCAAAGTTAGTTATGGCTGCCGACAAAGCAATTATTGGTGCTGATAAATTTGAAAAATTCAACTTAGAAAACAATAATGTTGAAATTCATTATTTAGTAAACAACTCTGTTGTTAGAGGTTCTGAAATGAATGATAAAGACATCAAAGACTTAAAATCTAAATTAAAAGGATGGAAAGAAGATGTTAAAATGGAATTCAATAGCTTAGTAGTTGATGCTTATGCTTCTCCTGAGGGTGAAATTAGTAAAAACGAAAACTTAGCAAATGAAAGAGCTGCTTCTGCTGCAAAAAGCATTATTGCTTTATTAAAACAACATAAAATTGAAATTCCTGAAGGGTTTGCAAAAGAAACAGGTAAAGGTGAAGACTGGGAAGGTTTCAAAAAATTAATGCAAGAGTCTGACATTAAAGACAAAGAACTTATTATTAGAGTTCTTGAGCAGTATTCAGATGTTACTAAAAGAGAAGAAGAAATTAAAAACTTAGCTGCTACTTACCAAGAAGTTGCTAAAAAAGTACTTCCTGTTTTAAGAAGATCTCAAGTTAACTTGGTAATGAAACACCACAATTTAACTGATGATGAAATTAAAACTTTAGTAGATACTAAAATTGATTCATTAGATGCAGAGCAAATGTTGTATGCTGCTACTCTTTATAATGATATGGCTAAAAAAGAATCTATCTATAAAAGTTTTGTAAATAAATTTCCTAACGATTGGAGAGGTCCTAATAATTTAGGTTACTTATATGTTTCTCAAAATAAATTAGCTGATGCTAAAACTGAGTTTGAAAAAGCAAATGCAATTGAAAGCACTCCTATTGTAAATAATAACTTAGGTGTTATTGCAAGATTAAATGGAGACAATGCTACTGCGAAAGAATACTACGGAAAAGCCAGCGGTGCAGGTAAAGAAGTTGCAGAAAACAAAGGAATTATTAATATTATAGAAGGTGATTATGCAGCTGCAGTAGCTAACTATTCAGGTATTAATTCATTTAATGCTGCATTAGCTAAATTACTTAACGGAGATAACAATATTGGTCAAACTATAGATAACTCTGCCGATAAAGATGATGCCTTAGCTTACTACTTAAAAGCTATTGCTGGAGCAAGATCTGGGGATAAAGGAATGATGGTTAACAACCTTAAATCTGCTACTGCTAAAGATGCTTCATTAAAAGCAAAAGCTAAAGATGATGCTGAATTTATTAAATACAGAGATGATGCTGAATTTCAAGCAGCTGTGAACTAAAATAGTTATAACTACTCTCAATAAAAAAAGCTTCCTAACACTAAAACGTTAGGAAGTTTTTTTTTTACAATTATTATTTATACTTTAGCCAAAATTTTTATTAACATTTAACTATTTATTATGAAAAAATTATTTTTAACTCTTTTAGTTGTAGGTGGTGTAGCTTTTACTACTACTTCATGTTCTAAAGAAGAATGTAAATGTACAGGTGCTGACTCTTTTGACGAAGATGATTGCGATTGTAACGTAAAAGAAACTTGTGATAGCTTAAAAGCTTTAGGTGCTGACTGTAAAGTTGAGTAATCTTTATTCTTTTAATCATCTTAAAATCTTATCCTACTATATCTTATAGTAGGATATTTTTTTATCTAAAAAAACTAATATAAGGATTGATTATTACTGATTCAATATGACGAATAAAGTATAAATTGCTCAAAGACATGAAAATATTATTTTTTATACTACAATTTTTAGCTGCTGGAGTATTCATTCTCTCTGGAATAAGCAAACTCTTCCCTATAGAGCCGTTTGAGGTAGTTTTTATAGACTTAGGAATAACAAATTGGATATTAGCTCCATTTATTGCTAGAACTATAATAGCCTTTGAGATTTTTATTGGAATTTCTATTTTAATTAGCCTTTGGGCAAATAAACTAATATACTACTTAGCCCAATCAATGTTGTTAGTATTTAGTGTTTACCTTGTGTTTTTACTATTTACCAAAGGAAACATTTCTGATTGCGGTTGTTTCGGTCAACTTATCGCTCTTTCTCCACTAAGTTCTTTAATAAAAAACATTGTTTTAATGTTAATCTTATTTGTAATCCCTAAAAAAGATTGGCTACCTAAAAAATGGCTTTTTGTTATTGGTCTTTTAATCACTTCTTTTGTAGCTACTTTTCTACTTAATAGGGTTGGACTTCAAAATGTTCCTTCAAAGTCTTTAAACAAATCAGTTGATTGGTCTGGATTACCTCAAACTTTTTATCAAACTAATACATCAATAGATTTTACTTCAGGCAAGAAAATATTGGTATTTTTTAGTGCTAGTTGTCCTCACTGTAAAAATGCTGCTCATAAACTCTCTTATTTAAATAAAAAAAATAATGTTAATAATATAATTATTGTTATCGCTTCTAAAAAAGAAGAAAAATTAAATGAATTCATTGAATCTACAGTATTAAACTATCCAATACTATGGATGACTGATGATGTTTTTTTTAAATATAGTGGAGGTACTCTACCTTCCATTTATTACATTGAAGAAAGTATTGTAAGAAAAAAATGGACAGGTGAGTTTTTTGATGTTGAAGAATTAAAAGAATATATTACTTACAATTAATCTCTATGCTTTTAAGTTATTCAACATTCAAAATAAATTAGGTATTTTTGACCTTAATTTTTAAACCGAAATCAAATTGAACGATAAAAGATCTACAGACTTTCTCAACAACCAAAACCTATTGGTTTTAATGTTTAAATGGAGAAAACCATTAATCATTGTAAGTATAATTGCATTTATTGTTTCTGTAGTAGTATCGCTACTAATGACAGATATGTACAAATCTACAGTCACATTATTTCCTAGCACGAATAATTCAATTTCCAAGCCTCTAATAGGAACTATCCCTGTTAGAGATGATATTTTGAAGTTTGGTGAAAAAGAAGAAGCAGAACAAACACTTCAAATCCTTAAATCTGATCAAATTAGAAACAGAACCGTTCAAAATTTAAACTTAATAACATACTATAATATTGATACACTCCAACCAAAATGGAAAGCAAAACTAATAGAAGTCTTTCAAGGAAATATAACTTTTAACATCACTAAGTTTTCTGCAGTAGAAATTGAAGTATTAGATAAATCACCAGAAATGGCTGCCAAAATTGCCAATGAAATTGCTTTTTTAATAGATACTGTTAAAAACGACATGCAGAGAAAAACTTCCCAAAAAGCACTCACTTTGGTGCAAGAAAAATATAATGAACAAGTTGAGCACATAAGTGTTATGGAAGATTCTTTAAGAATTTTAATGAGTTATGGCATAATGGATTATGAAACTCAGATTGAAAGATATACCGAACAATTATCCATAGCAATATTACAAAACAAAACTAGTGCTATTAAAGCATTAGAGGAGAAACTATCTGTTTTTTCTAAGTATGGTACTACTTTTTTAAATTTAAGAGACAGAATATTTTTAGAAAAAAAACAACTTACTTTTCTATTTTCTAAACTACAAGAAGCTCGATTAGATGCAAATAACCAACTGTCGCATGTATTTATAATAGACTATGCAACTCCTGCAGATAAAAAACATTCTCCAAAAAGAATGATAATTGTATTAATTTCAGTGATGTCTGCATTCCTTTTTACTTTTGTATTTTTATTAATTAAAGATAGTGTTTCTAATTTAACTGCTATAAAACAAGACTAAAAAATTTAATTTGGTTAAACTACTTAATTCATATTGGATTTATCTTGCTAGTTTTTTGTTCATACTGCTAAACAGTTATCTTTTATATATCAACTTCCCTTATTTAGCATTATTACCGTTAGCAGCTGCTTTAATCTTTATGGCTTTTTTCCATATTAATAAGCTCATGTGGTTTATAGTTTTTGCTACCCCCTTATCTTTTAATCTAGAAATTGGTGGGCATGGAGGAATTGGAATGTACTTACCAACCGATCCACTAATGTTTGGCGTTATGTTATTGTTTTTCTTTAAACTATTTTATCACAAAAAATATGACATACAAATCTTTAAACACCCTGTTACTATTGCAATCGTAATTAATTTAATATGGTTACTTTTCACATCCATTACTAGTTCTATGCCAGTGGTATCTTTTAAATTTTTATTAGCTAGGTTATGGTTTGTTGTTTGTTTTTATTTTTTAGCTACCCAACTTTTTAAGAATTACAAAAACTATAAAATTTACTTTTGGTCTTACATTATTCCTTTAATAGCTGTTATTTTTTATAGTGTAATTAGACTTTCAATTTATAGTTTTGATGAAAAAGCATCACATTGGGTAATGTCTCCTTTTTATAAAGACCATACTTCTTACGGAGCTGCTTTAGCAATGTATTTCCCTATACTATTCATCTTTCTTTTTAAAAAAAATACAGCTTTATTTAAGTTAATTACTTTTTCAATAATCGCAATTTTTGTTGTTGGAATTATTTTTTCTTACACTCGTGCTGCATGGTTAAGTTTGTTTGCAGCTGTTGCTTTATATATAATCTACAAACTAAAAATTAAATTCAGTTCACTCCTTCTAGTTGGTGTATTTTTGGGAATTATGCTCGCCTCAAGTTGGACGACCATAATACACAGTCTTGAAAAAAATGACCAAGACTCTTCTGGAGAGTTAACTGAGCATGTACAATCAATGTCTAACGTTTCTACAGATGCTTCTAATTTAGAGCGATTAAATCGCTGGAGTTGTGCTTGGCGTATGTTTTTAGAACGACCTATTGTTGGTTGGGGACCTGGAACTTACATATTTCAATACGCTCCATTTCAGCTTTCTAATGAAATGACTATTATAAGTACCAATACCAGCTCCAATGGTAATGCTCACAGCGAATATATTGGACCTTTAGCTGAATCAGGTATTTTGGGCACATTAACTTTTTTAATGATAGTGATAGTCGTTTTTTACAGAGGATCCCTACTCTATCACAAACTAGAAGGAGAAAGAAAAACCGTTTTACTATTCACCCTCTTAGGTTTGTTTACCTACGTACTCCATGGGTTTATGAATAACTATTTAGATACCGATAAATTATCTGTTCCTTTTTGGGGATTTATAGCACTAATTGTTGCTATGGATGTAAATTACAAAAAAGAACTTGAAACAAAAACTAAGGAAATATGAATTTTCAAAACTCAATAACATTTGCTCTGCAAATGGACGAACAAGATGAATTAAAAAATTATAGAAACCAATTCCATATTCCCGTAATTAACGGTATAGAAACGATTTATTTTACAGGAAACTCATTAGGTTTACAACCAAAATCTACTGCAGCTTACATTAATCAAGAACTAGAAGATTGGGCAAAATGGGGTGTTGAAGGACATTTTAAAGCTAAAAAACCTTGGTTTGCCTATCATGAGCAATTTGCAGCTCCTATTGCAAAAATTGTTGGTGCTTTGACTAAAGAAGTGGTGGTAATGAATAATCTTACCGTAAACCTAAACTTATTAATGGTATCCTTTTACCGCCCAACTAAAGAAAGATATAAAATTGTTTGTGAAGCTAAAGCTTTTCCTTCCGACCAATATGCAATAGAAATGCAAGTTAGAAATGCCGGTTTTAATCCTGATGATGCCATAGTAGAAGTAACTCCACGAGAAGGAGAAAGAACCATCAGACACGAAGATATAATTACTGCCATTGAAAATGCAGGAAATAGTTTAGCTTGTGTATTGATAGGCGGAGTTAATTACTTTACAGGACAAGTTTTTGACATGAAAACGATTACCGAAGCTGGTCACAAAGTTGGTGCAAATGTTGGTTTTGATTTGGCTCACGGTGCAGGAAATATTGAACTGAAACTCCACGAATGGAATGTTGATTTTGCTTGTTGGTGTTCTTACAAATACCTCAACTCAGGACCTGGTGGAGTATCGGGAGTTTTCATACACGAACGTCATTGCGAAAATACTGATTTACCTAGGTTTGCAGGCTGGTGGGGGCATGAAAAAGAAACTCGTTTTTTAATGGAAAAAGGTTTTCAACCAATGAAATCTGCAGAAGCTTGGCAAATGAGCAATGCTCCTGTTTTAACCATGGCGGCACATAAAGCAGCTATTGATATTTTTGATGAAGTAGGCATGGATAAACTACTCAAAAAACAAAAAATGCTTTCTGGTTACTTAGAATTTATTATTGACGATATCAACGAAAAACATTTAGACAAATCCTCAGGGAAATGGTTGGAAATTATTACTCCAAGAGATTGGAAAGAAAGAGGTTGCCAGGTTTCTGTAATAGCTCATGGATTTGGAAAAGATTTATTTAACCAACTTACCAACGAAGGAGTAATTTCAGATTGGAGAGAACCAAATGCTATTAGAATGGCTCCTGTTCCACTTTATAATTCTTTTAAAGATGTGTATAATTTTGGCGAAATATTGATGAAAAATGTGTGAATACGTAGAATTGAAATAAA
Source organism: Flavobacteriales bacterium (assembly GCA_026196775.1). GTDB lineage: Bacteria > Bacteroidota > Bacteroidia > Flavobacteriales_E > Vicingaceae > BRH-c54. The sequence goes on along the minus strand of JAPHUD010000018.1, from coordinate 34,317 downwards.
AATTTGATGAGAAAATACATATTTATTTTTTTTATTATTTGTACTAATTATGGTTATGCTATAAATAATGACTCTCTTTTAACTATTTTCAATAACAATAAACTTCACGATACTACTCAACTTAACGCTATTAAAAACCTTTCAAAATCTTTTATTTTCTCTAAACCTGATTCCGCTTTATTTTTCTCTAAAAAACAATTAAATTTTGCTAAATTAAAAAATAAAAAACCATTTATCGCTGATGCTTATAGAACTATAGGAACCTCTTACTACATCATGCAAGACATTGATTCAGCACTAGTTAATTACAAAAAATGTTTAACTCTTTATAAAGAGTTAAATGATGAACCTAGCATAGCAGCTATCCTTAACAATATGGGGATTGTTTATGAACTAAAAGGAGATTACTTAGACGCTATAAATTGTTACTTGGATGGTTTAACTATTCGTGAAAAAACTAATAACACAAAAAGCATCTCTAAACTAAATATTAATTTAGGTAATGTATATACACTCTTGGGAGAATTTTCAAACGCAAAATCACACTACAACAATGCGTATAGCAATTTTTTAAAGTTAAATGATTCAACAGGTATAGCTATAGCTTATATGGCACTTGGTTTAGTTTATAAAAGAAATAATCAAATTGACAGTTCATTAATTTATTTTGAAAAAAGTAAAAATCTATATATAAAACTAAATGATTTAAAAGGTTTAAACCAATGTAGGTCTAATATGGGTATTATTTACATGGAAAACAATGACTTTGAAAAAGCAAAAATAGAATTTGAACTTGCTAAAGAATATTTTGATAAAACAAGTGATGTTTTTAATATTTCAACGTTATATAGAAGTATTGGTGATTTAAATAACTATTACAAAAATTATAATAAAAGTGTTGAATTATGCAGTAAATCTCTACAAATTGGTATAGAATATAAATTAAAAGAAACTATTAAATCAAGTTGTTTATGTCTTTATAAAGCTTATAAGGGTTTAAATAATAACATTAAAGCTTTAAGTTACTACGAACAATTTGTTGAACTAAAAGATAGTTTGCACAACGAAGACTTAACAAGAAAAGTTGCTCAAACAGAAATGCAACATGCTTTTGATAAAAAACAGTTAACCGATAGTTTAGTAAGAGCCGAACAAGAGAGAATTAAAGAAATAAATCATCAAAGAGAAGTTGAAAAACAAAAAACATATGCCTATTTAGGCGGGTCTGGTGCTATTTTATTATTAATAGTATTAATAGTACTATTTAAAGGTTACAACCAAAAAAAGAAATCTAACATGTTACTAGAGCAGAAAAACACTTTAATAACTCAGCAAAAACAAGAGGTGGAAAAACAAAAACATCTTGTAGAAGAAAAAAATTTAGAAATAACTGATAGTATTAATTATGCTCAACGAATACAATCAGCAATTCTACCCGATATTAACATAATTAAAAAATACTTTTCAGAATCATTTATACTTTTTAAACCTAAAGATGTGGTAAGTGGAGACTTTTATTGGTTTGAAAACCTGGGTAATAAAGTAATTTTTGCTGTTGCAGACTGTACTGGACATGGGGTGCCTGGAGCTATGGTTAGTGTAGTTTGTTCTAATGCACTTTACAAAGCAGTAATTGAGTTCAATATCACACAACCATCATTAATTCTTAATAAAGTCAGAGAAATTGTTGTTGACACTTTCGGAAAGAATAATGAAGATGTAAAAGATGGAATGGACATTGCTATTTGTAGTTTAGAAAGTAACAAAAATAGTTTTAACCTTGAATTTTCTGGCGCCAATAATCCGCTGTGGATATTAAAAAAAGATACGAAAGAAATGATAGAAGTTAAAGGAGATAAACAACCCGTAGGTGTTCATTTTGATTCAAAACCATTTACAAACCACCAAATCAAACTAGAAAAAGATGACAAAATATATTTATTTTCTGACGGTTATCCCGATCAATTTGGAGGAGAGAAAGGTAAAAAATTTAAGTATAAACCTTTTAAAGAATTAATTATTGAGAGTTCATCTACTTCCCTAGAAAATCAAAAAGAAGTATTATCGAAAAAAATTGAAAATTGGAAAGGTCAACTTGAACAAGTTGATGATATTTGCATTATAGGTATTAAAGTTTAAAATATGAAAACAGCAACAATAGTAGGAGCAGGATTGGTAGGTTCTTTATGGGCAGTATATCTTTCAAAGGCAGGGTATAAAGTAACCATAGTAGAAAGACGTTCAGACATTAGAAAAGCAGAAATCTCAGCCGGTAAGTCTATTAACTTAGCTTTATCCACAAGAGGATGGAAAGCTCTAGATACTGTTGGTGTGGGTGATGAAATCAGAAAAATTGCTATTCCTATGCCAGGCAGAATGATGCATGATTTAAAAGGAAACCTAACTTTTCAACCTTATGGTAAAGAAGGTCAGGCTATTTACTCTGTTTCTCGTGGGGGTGTAAATGCCAAAATGATGGACATTGCCGAAAAACATGGTAATGCTCAAATTTTCTATAACGAGCGTTGTTACAAAGCAGATTTAGAAAATGGTATTGTTTATACAGAAACTGCTTCAGGCGAGAAAAAACAATACCAATCGGATGTGGTTTTTGCAGCCGATGGAGCTTTCTCTGCGGTTAGATACAATTCTTTTCAAGTGCTAGACAGGTTTAATTTTAGTCAGAATTACATTGAAGACGGATACCGCGAAATCTTACTTCCTGCCAATGCAGATGGCTCTTATAAATTAGAAAAAAATGCATTACATATTTGGCCAAGAGGAAGGTTTATGTTAATTGCCCTCCCGAATGAAGATGGTTCATTTACATGCACCTTATTTATGCCTTTTAAAGGCGAAAATTCTTTTGAAACATTGACTACCAAAGAGGCGGTAAATATTTTTTTTAAAAGCACATTTCCAGATTTTTATGATATGATGCCCAACATTGCTGATGCTTGGGAAGACCATCCACTTTCTTCATTAGCAATTATTCGTTGCTACCCTTGGACTCATGGCAAAACTGCCCTTATGGGAGATGCAGCACATGCAACAGTTCCTTTTTACGGACAAGGAATGAATGCTGGTTTTGAAGATTGTACTGTTTTGTGGGAATTAATGCAAAAACACGATGAAGATTGGATAAAAGTTTTTGAAGAATACCAAACCATGAGAAAACCTGATGGAGATGGAGTTCAGGATCTATCGTTACACAACTATTATGTTATGCGTGATTATGTTGCTGATCCAAAGTTCTTATTGCAAAAGAAAATTGAAGCCCACTTTTCAGAGAAATATCCTGATAAGTGGCTGCCACTTTATAGTCAAGTAACTTTTAGCCATATCCGTTATTCCGAAGCCTGGAAAAAAGGACAACAACAAGATGCTATTATGAAAAAAGTAATGGCAGAAATTGAACATATTGAAGAAAAATGGAATAGCAAAGAAGTAGAAAATGCTATTTTGAAGGAGTTAGAGTAATAATTTTAGACTTCACCAATTTATTAATTAGGTTTAAGTACTGCTTTTAAGAGCAGAAACGCTGTATGAGTTAATCAGAACTGTTAAAAGTAATATCACTGGTAATCCTTTTGCGTTAATTATTGTAAAAATTATAAAAAATTGAGTTGCTAATACATGAGGTAAATGATAACAAAATATCGTTAATTCCTAAAAATTTAAACCCAATTTCCATTACATCTTAATACTTGTTCAATAATATCTCTCACACAACCTTCTCCTCCATTTTTATCCGAAATATAATCTGATATTCCTTTTATTTCTATAGCAGCATTTTTAGGACAAGTTGCCACACCACAAAACTGCATTACTTCATAATCAGGAATATCATCTCCCATGTATAGTATGCTTTCTTTTTGTAGTTGATGTTCTGCAACATACTTTTTAAAAATTTCAACTTTATTATCTACTTTAAGAAAAACATCTTTTACACCTAAACCATTTAACCTTATTCTAACAGCCTCTGAACTTCCTCCTGAAATAATTACAACCTTATACCCTTTCTTAACAGCATGTTGCAAAGCAAACCCATCCCTGTTGTTCATTTTCCTTACTTGCTCACCTGTTGGTAATAACAACACTGATCCATCTGTCAAAACTCCATCCACATCAAAAATAAAAGTGTTTATCTTAGGTAATAATTCTTTAAAATTTGCCATACATTATACATTATTTAAATCTCAAAAATACACAATAGAACAGCAGCTTCATCAAAAAAATTAAATGCTAAGCTCAAAAGACTAAAAAAATGTTTCTATATTTACGAACATGGAAAGTATTAGCATTTCAACTACTCAAAATGTAAGTATTAGTTATGCTATTGCCAGTGTAGGCGATAGAATTTTAGCTACTTTGTTAGATTATCTTATCTTTTTAGCTTATTTCGTTATAGTGTTTTATACACTATCTGCTTTTAATCTTATAAATGATTTAGGCTTTTTCTCGAGTTTAATTTTTTTGCCCGTTTTATTTTACGACTTATACTGCGAACTACTTTTTAATGGTCAGAGTTTTGGTAAATATTTAATGAAAATTAAAGTAGTTAAAATAGACGGAACTCAACCTGGTTTTGGCAGTTACTTATTACGCTGGATGTTCAGAATCATTGAAGGAGGAACTTTTTTATATGGGCTAATTGCTATATTAACTATTTTGGTAAATGGAAAAGGTCAGCGAGTGGGAGATATTGCTGCCAAAACAAGTGTTATAAAACTTAAAAAGAAAATTGCTTTAGAAGATGGTTTTCTGAATATTTCTGATGATAATTATGCTATCGTTTTTGGAGAAGTGGAACAACTTAATGAAAAAGATATTGCTATTATCCGAGAAGTTTTTAATCACGCCAAAAGCAAAAACAGATTAGATATTGTAAATCAACTAGCTGAGAAAACAAAAAGCACACTCAACATCACTACAACAATGAAAAGTATTGAATTTCTTAATACCATTTTAAAAGATTATGAGTACCATCACTCTAACTCAACAAGGAGTTAACTTGGTAATGATTGAAAATTAGAAATTTAAATTACTGGTAAAAAAAATCACTTGTGAATTTCATCTCCTTTAGCATCATAAAAATGATATTCTAGAAAATTTTGTGCTGTAGATGGAATAATTTCCACAGACGCTTTAAATTTAGCTTGCCATTCTTTTCTTAAAGAAGATAATATTCCTTTTCTTTTATTAATGTAAGCTTCTAAAAATGGATGTACCGTAATACTAACTTTATTAATATTTAACTGCTGTGTAATGTAACGCAGGTTATTTTCAATCTCATCTACCAACAAAACAGTTGACTGGACCTCGCCTTTACCTCCACAACAAGGACATTTTTCAGCAGTTTTTATTTCCATTTCTGGACGAACTCGCTGACGAGTAATTTGTACTAAACCGAATTTACTTGGAGGAAGGATATTATGTTTTGCTCTATCAAGTTGCATAAATTCCTGCATCTTTTCGTAAAGCTTTTTTCTGTTTTCTGCTTCTTTCATATCAATGAAATCAACAACAACAATTCCTCCCATATCTCTCAACCTTAGTTGACGAGCAATTTCTTCTGCAGCCTCTAAATTTACCTCAAGTGCGTTTTCTTCTTGTGTTTTATCTTTCTTCTTACCTCTTTGACCACTATTTACATCTATAACATGTAAAGCTTCTGTATGCTCAATAATTAGATAAACACCCGTTTTTAAGGTTACATTTTTACCAAATAAAGATTTTATTTGTCTTTCAATACCAAACTGCTCAAAAATAGGTGATTTACCACTATATTGTTTTAAAATCTTTTCTTTATCAGGAGCTATTGAACTTAAAAATGTTTTAACCTCATTAAATAAGGTTTCATCATCAATATGAATACTGCTAAAGTCTTTGTTTAGTAAATCTCTTAATAAAGATGAGGTTCTATCAATTTCTCCAAGAATTTTTTTAGGAGCATGAGCATTTTTAAGGGTATTAAAAACTGTTTCCCAACGCTGCGTCAAATCATTCATATCAGCATGCAAATCAGCTACTTTTTTGTTTTTAGCAACTGTTCTAATAATTACCCCAAAACCTTTGGGTTTAATACTTTTAATCAGTCTTATTAATCTTTCTCTTTCTTCTGCATCTTTTATTTTTTGAGAAACAGAAACTTTGTTTGAGAAAGGAACTAACACCAAATATCGTCCAGCAATTGAGATTTCCGAGCTTAATCTAGGACCCTTTGTAGAAATAGGTTCCTTAGCAATTTGAACTAAAATTTGATCTGATGATTTTAATGTTTTTTCAATTTTACCTGTTTTTTCAATTTCAGGCTCAAATTCAAAATCTAAAGATGAAGAATTGATTTTTCCACCAGCAACACCTTTAGTAAATTTTGCGAAAGAATTGAACTTTGCTCCTAAATCTAAATAGTGCAAAAACGCATCTTTTTCGTAACCAACGTTTACGAAAGTTGCATTTAATCCCGGCATAATTTTTCTTACCTTACCGAGATAAATATCACCTACTGAAAAATTATTATTGGTTTTCTCCTTGTGTAATTCTACTAATTTTCCATCTTGAAGAATGGCTATAACAACCTCATTAGGTGAAGAACTTATTACTAACTCTACACTCATTCTAATAGACTTTTGAAAAACATCTTTGTTGAAAACAATTATCTTAGTTGCTAACGTGATGTAAATAACGCAACTAAATAAACAAAAGGTTGATAAATAAGAAAAACTAGTATCCCAAAACAGGATACTAGTTTCTTAAAAATCATTTGCTTAAAATAAAGAACTGAAAAATAATTTTCAGACCCTAAAAAGAATAATTATTTTTTCTTGTGTCTGTTTTTTCTAAGTCTTTTTTTACGCTTGTGCGTAGCCATCTTATGTCTTTTTCTTTTTTTACCGCTTGGCATAATGTCTTTATTTTATATGTTTAATACTTTATTACTTCAATTTTTGAAGTCGCAAATGTAAACTAAAATTTTATTATTTCACATTTTTTTTCACTTTCTCTACAAAAGATTTTGCAGGTTTGAAAGCAGGAATATTATGAGCAGGTATAATAATAGTTGTGTTTTTTGAAATGTTTCTACCAGTTTTTTCAGCTCTTCTTTTAACAACAAAACTACCGAACCCTCTTAAATACACGTTATTACCTTCTTCTAAAGATTTTCTAACTGTTTTCATAAATTCTTCTACAGTAGTTTGTACTGTTAATTTTTCAATTCCTGTTTTCTCTGAAATTTTAGAAACGATATCCGCTTTTGTCATTTTTTAGTACTTTTAAGTTTATATTAATTTAATTTTTACTTATCAATAAATTTAGCTGTGTAAATTCGATTGCAAATATAAGAGTTAAAGTATATTTAACCCCAATACGTTAAAAAACATTAACATATTTTAGCTTAACCATTTAAAACTTTCGACAAACAAATGCTTTATTCTAACTGTTTGATTGATAACTCTAACAATTTTTAGCATTTTTCTTTCTTACTTTTGTCTTATAATAACTATATATTTAATGGAATTCTCTCAAAAACTCATTTCTTGGTATAAAAATAACAAAAGAGACTTGCCTTGGAGAAATACTATTAATCCATATAAAATATGGTTGTCAGAAATTATATTACAACAAACCAGGGTAAACCAGGGCTTATCTTATTATTATAAGTTTATAGAACATTATCCTAGTGTAAAAGATTTAGCAAATGCCTCCGAACAAGAGGTTTTGAAACTTTGGCAAGGCTTGGGATATTATTCTCGTGCTAGAAACCTACATGCAACGGCTAGAATTATTACAGAAAACTATGATGGTATTTTCCCTGTTGATTATAAAAAAATACTATCATTAAAAGGAGTGGGTGAATACACAGCAGCTGCCATTACTTCTTTTGCCTACAACCAACCCTATCCTGTTGTAGATGGAAATGTATTTAGAGTACTTGCTAGAATTTACGGAGTTGACACCCCTATAGATACTCCCGAAGGTAAAAAAACTTTTAATGGCTTGGCTAATAAATTAATTGATAAAAAACAAGCTGCAACATATAATCAAGCTATTATGGAGTTTGGAGCATTGGTTTGCACTCCAAAAAATCCCGAGTGTGAAAATTGTATTTTCAATAATATTTGTGCTGCTCTTATAAACCAACAAATAGAATTACTACCACTTAAATCTAAAAAAATAAAACAAACCAATAGGTATTTTAATTACCTAATCATAGAGACAAATAACTCAGAAACATTTATTGCTGAAAGAAAAAATAGTGATATATGGAAAGGTCTGTATGATTTCCCATTAATAGAAACTCCTAAAAAAATATACTCTTTTAATGAATTAAGCACTTATTCTAATTTTCAACAAATCATATCAAAAACAGCTAAAATAGTATTAAAAAAGGTTTCTGATGAAACAAAACACATTCTAACTCACCAAAAAATTTATGCAACCTTTTGGCATATAAGCACCGATAAAACCAAGTCTTTAGAAGCTAAGTATAAAAAAATAAATAACTCATCTATTAATAATTACCCTTTACCAAAACTCATTGAAAATTATGTTAAAAGCTTTTAACATCAATTCATAATTTTTTACTAAATTTGATATTGTAAAAATTAACCTTAATTATGGCTGGAATTAATAAAGTAATATTAGTAGGAAACTTAGGTAAAGACCCTGAAGTTAGATACTTAGAAGGTGGTACTGCCGTTGCTAACTTTCCTATAGCTACATCAGAAAATTATACCGACAGAAACTCTGGGGAAAAGAAAACCATTACTGAATGGCATAATGTTGTTTTGTGGAGAGGATTAGCAGAAATTGCTGAAAAATACCTTAAAAAAGGAAACCAAGTTTATATTGAAGGTAAATTGAAAACAAGAAAATGGCAAGATAAAGATGGACATGATAGGTATACAACTGAAATTGTTGGTGATAATATGCAGATGTTAGGAAGAAAAGATGAAAGTTCATCTTCAGATTCAGCTCAACAAAACAAACCTTCAGGAGCATCTTCTTCGGCACAAATAGATAACGAACCATCTGAAACAGATGATTTACCATTTTAATAACTAAATTTAGTAACTGAAAATTGGACGATCCCCTACCTGCCCTACAACAAATTAATTTTGTAATCATTTCAATTCTTAATTCAATTGATTTAGTAACTTCCATTGAATTAATTGTTGTAATATTATTACTGGTTTTTTCTGGCTTAATTTCTGGATCAGAAATAGCTTATTTCTCTCTACTACCAAAAGATTTAGAAGAAATACAAAATGCTCCTTCAGCATCTCTTTCTAGAGTAAAAAAACTACTTTATGACCAAAAAAGACTTTTAGCCACAATTTTGGTTGCTAACAACTTAATTAATGTAGGATTAATTCTATTAACTACATTGGTAATTAATCAACTTATAAATTTTTCTTACTTACCTGATTATGTTAGCTTTGGTATTCAAGTAATCGGAATCACCTTTGTTATCCTGCTATTCGGAGAGGTTATCCCAAAAATTTATGCTACAAAAAATGCTCTTTTTCTTTCAAAGTTCATGAGCTTTCCACTTAGTTTTCTATCTTTTTTACTTTATCCTGTTAGTTATGTTTTAATGACATTTACAAGTATTATAGATAAACATATAAAACAAAGAGGCTTAGATGTTACTGTAGAAGACTTGTCTCATGCTTTAGATTTAACATCAGATATTGAAGAAGATAATGATGAACACAAAATCTTAAAAGGAATTATTAAATTTGGTGAAACTAGTGTAAAACAAATTATGACTGCAAGGGTGGATGTTGTTGCTTTAGACAAAACTCAACCTTACTCAACAGTAATAGAAACTATTTTGGACTCTGGTTATTCTAGAATCCCTGTATTTGAAGACTCTTTTGATACCATTATAGGTATTATTTACATTAAAGATTTGTTAGCCCACATTGAAGAAAAAGAAGATTATGAATGGACAAAGTTATTACGTACACCATTCTTTGTTCCTGAAAATAAAAAACTAGATGATTTATTATCAGAATTTCAAGAGAAGAAAATGCACCTTGCTATTGTAGTAGATGAATATGGTGGAACATCTGGAATTGTTTCTTTAGAAGATATTTTAGAAGAAATTGTTGGGGAAATTAGTGATGAGTTTGATGATGAAGACATTACCTATTCCAAATTAGATGATAACAACTATGTTTTTGATGGTAAAACTGCCTTAAATGATGTTTTTAAAATTATTAATATTGATGATGATGAGTTTTTTGGAGATGAAAAAATTGATGCTGAATCTCTTGCAGGATTAGTAATAGAAATAGCTGAAAAAATTCCTCAAAAAAATGAAAAAATAATACTAAAAAACCTCACCTTCACTGTAGAAGCTTCTGACAAAAGACGGGTAAAAAGAATTAAGCTTACTGTGAGCTAATAATTTACTTTTTAATCAATAAAATCTTACCTTTGTAGGAAGTACTAACCTTTAATCAAATTTACTATGCAAATTCAATTCAACACAGATAATAATATATCAGGAACAGACCAACTAAAAGAGAAACTTATTGCTATTTTAACAGATTCATTAAGTAGATTTAGTGATAGAATTACTAGGTTAGAAGTTCACCTTTCTGATGAAAACGGAAAAAAAACCGTAGGAAACGACAAGAGGTGTATGTTAGAAGCTCGTGTAGAAAACCTTAAACCGATTGCTGTTACTAGTGATGCAAAAAGCATTGAACAAGCTGTTAATGCTGCAGCAGAAAAACTTTCCGCAGCTTTAAATACTACTTTAGGAAAGATTAAGACCTATTAAAAGATAAGAAATTATCTTTATTATCAAACCAACTAAAACCTAATGCTATGAATACAGAAGAAAAAGAGTGGAATGATAAAATCATGCAAAAAACTGCTGAAATCCAGAAAAATCACCCGGAATTAATAGAGTTTTTGAACGAAATGCCAATTACCATTCCCAACAAAAACAATCCAGAAGTTACTATCCGAAACCTAAAAAAACATTATCAATCGCTTTGTGATTTGGTAGATAATAAGAAGTAAACTGATAACAAACCCATTTTAATCCTAACAGGTTTTAGAAACCTGTTAGGATTATTTTTATTCCCTAATCACAATATCAACTGCACTACAACTGGTAAGATAAGAGGAAAGTACTAATCGTTTTTTAGTTGCTCCATCACTTACTAATAAAGAAATGGTATTAGGTGGAATCTTACCTACATTATGAGCATATAATGTTAGCCTATTTGCAGATGTACTATCAAGTTGTAAAGTAAAACTGTGTTTTTCTTTGGTAAGCAAATGTTTCTCTAACACACATTTATTATCTAAAAACAGTGAAATAGTATCTCCATCAAAAGATTGATTATCCCAAACCGTAAACGTAATTTCATTGGCTGAGAAAGTCATCGTCCTACGATTTTTCACCGACCTGCTATTAATGCTATCAATTTGACCATCTTGGTTTACTGAAAAATAATACGCACTTTGCACTACTGTATCTTCCTCAACAAAAATAGGTTCTTCGGGGTAAACTTCTGGATAATACTGTAAATTATCTATTAGAATGTTGCCATTGTATTTGGGCATTTCTAAGTAATAAGCTTCCAGCAGCAAATAATTAGTAAGTTGAGTTGGAGTGAGTTCAAAAAAATAGCTTTGCCATTCGGTATGAGCTACCTTTCCAGAGGTCCACAACAATTCTTTTTCCATAGTTGCTGATAATCCGTAAACTCTTAATTGAATGGGCTTGTTAAAGCTAAAGGTATCTGCTGTAAAATGAGGATCAAAAGCTAAGTCAATACTATAATGGTAAGTTTGATTGCTTAACAAAGGTTGTCTAAATTCTTGAAAACAAGCTTCCCACAAATAACTATCAATAATACTATACCCCCGAGCAACCATAGATATATAACTATTCCCATGAGAAGCTTCTTTACTTACCTGCCAACTTCCTGGTTGTGTGTCAGGAGAGCTTGCCTGACCATAAACTATCCATTCACTTGGAGGGACGGCTGTTGTTGGTCTCCCTTCAAAAGAAGGATTATTAAGGTACTGAGCTTGTAAACTGCTACTCCAAATAATGATGATGAATATAAATCGTTGCATTTTATTTTTGTTGGAAGCTCGAAGATAGAAGACAGAAGTTAAAAGAATAAATTATTTTCAACTTCTGTCTTCTGACTCCTGACTTTTTTTACTTTTTAATAGTAATACTTCCTGTATTGCTCCAACATTTATATTCGTTGGTGTAGTACAAGTACCCTGATGTAGCAGGAGCTTCAAACTCACCCGGAACTTCCGCTTTTAAATCTAAATTGATAGTATGTGAAGCATTAGGAGCTAAATCTCTGAAATATAACACCACAAAATTGTCGGTAATTTCATAGAAACCTATTGTTCCTTTTTCTTGCAACTCTTTTAACTGCCATGGTTGTGCCGATAACCCTGAAGGAATTCCAACTACTGCCATAGTCATTGGCATTCCTTTATCTTCTTTATTGCTTACTTTAGTAGTTAAACGTACTGTTTCTCCTACTTTTACACTATTGGTATTTAATTCAGCTTCAACAGCTATTTTGCACTCTTTTGACGATAATGGCAACGTAGTATTATAATCAATGCTCATTGTATAAGGCAAGGCATTTTTAGTGTCTTTGTAACGAATTTCTATTTTTTGATTCCCTACTTTTAAATGCTTATCTAAATCTTTAAATTCAATCGTATTTTTCTCTCCTGCTTCATATTTTTTAGAAGCGACTACTTTTCCATCAATTACACATTCCAACACACCAGACTCTTTGGTTTGTTTAGAAAATTTAGCAAATGTTGTTAATGCTTTAAGAGCTAATATCGTTCCTTGTGTTGAGCCGAAACTTCCACTACCCGATCTTGAAGAAACTAAAAACTCTGCTGCTTTGGTAATGGCTGCTATATCTTTTTTATCAGCTTTTAACATCGCTAACATTGCTAACGCTGTGGTTTCTACTTTTAAAGAAACGCCACCCGAACGTGTAATAGAATGATTAGCATTCCAGCTACCGTCTTTTTCTTGTAGTTTCAATAATGCTTTCAACACACTTTCAGCTCTTTTATCTTTATAATTAAACAAAGTATTGGTCATTAAAGCTAATTGGTAGGCATCATTTGATGCTGTTGAAGAAGCATATGCTGCCTCCAACTCTTTACTTATTTGAGCATAATTCGCTTCTGAAAGTGCGTAAACAATATAAGCATTAGTAACTTCTTCGCTAGCTCTACCAAATTGGTCTAATGCTCTTGGGTTTTTCTTAAAACCTCCCTTACCGTCTTTTCTGCTCATCAGCCACTTAGATGTTCTTTGCACCATCTCATTACTCACATCGGCATATACATGTTTCATGTCATTAAACTGCATTAAACCATAAGCAGTTAATGCTTCATGTCCGGGTGATGATCCAAACCATTCGTAACCTTTCTCATTGGTCTCGTAAGAAGTTAATCTTTTATACCCTCTATCTAGTTTTTGATCGATGCTAGCAAATAACTCAGGATTATCCATTCCGGTTTCTTTCATATAGCTCATTGCCATAATATTAGGATAATTACTCATAGAGGTCTGCTCAAAACATCCTGAAGGTTCCCTGATGATACTTTCTATTCCCTTCATTAAATCATTTACCACATTCGGGTAAGCTGTTAAAGAAGCTTGTAAAGAACCATCTACCACATCTGATAATGAAACACTATAGGTTTTACTTAAATCTTGTCCTGAAAAAGCAATAGATACTGGAAAACCTTTTGGTCCAATTTTGATAGGCTGCACAAAAGCATCCTTCAATCCACTAGCTTTAAAGCTAATTTCTAGGTTATCCTCACCTATTTCGTTCAACACTTCATAATTTAAGTAAATAGTTTTTGTAGTATTAGCCGCTAACATCTGGCTACCGGTTTCAACATTTAATACTTTAAATCCTTTAGGAGAAGTTACTGACAAATTTCCAACTACATCTTTGTTAGTAGTATTTTTTAACGTAAGTGGAATTTCAATTTTATCACCAAAAACCACTTGTGAAGGCACTTTTACCGACATAGAAAATGGTAATTGAGTAAAGTGAGTGTATTCAGCTCTACCAACCATTCCTACTCCAACCCCCTCAACAATAGTTCTAAATGAGGTTACTTCATCGCTGTTAAAAAACTCAACAGTAGCTTGTCCGTTGTTGCCTACTTCTACATTTCCATCCCAAAAAATAGTAGAACGAAAATCTGTTCTTACTTCTACTTCTTGCTGATTTTCATAGTTAGGAGCAGCAAATTCTCTAGCTCTGTAATAGTTAACATTAGGTATAATCTTTTTCTCTTGAGCTACTAATTGATTGGCAAAGGCTCTTCCTTGAGCATTACCAACAATAACTACTTCATCTAATTCTATTTTTTCGGCTTCTTTCTTTTTAGCTTCTTTTACTGGAACTTTTTTATCCGCTTTTACAGGCACCATATTTTGTTGAATAGGTTCTGCTTCCATATCAAATGCCATTTCATCCACTTGCATCATATCTTCTTCCACAACAATCATGTCAACAGCTGCAGCAGGCACATTAGCTCTTTTGGTTCTAACTGATTTACTATAACTATAGATTTCTTTAGGATCATATAAATAAACCGTGTGGTTTTGAGTATAATTACTCGCTGTAAACCCTTGTCTAGTCAAGTCTTTTGCTGTAACTTCAAAATAAGTTGGTTGATATAATGCTTCATTGGTAATAAAGAAATAACCTTCAGCATTGGTTTTATATGTTTTTTTATTTTGGATATTTTTTATAATAGCATTTGCTACAGGTTTCCCTTCTCTGTTTAGCACCTTACCTTTGATAATTGCTTTTTCTCCTTCAAATTGAATAGCAGGAAAATCTTCAGCCATCACTTTTTCCCAAGTAAACCTTCTCCAACCATCTGACATTAATAAATAATCCAACGCTTCATCGGCTTTTGCTTCTTTATCATTAAAATAAAATTGAGGTTCTTCTATTTTAGTTTTTAAATCGTTCTCTAACAACAAAGAAGACAAAATATTACTCGATTTATCATCGGCAAAGCTCAATAATTTATCATCTACCACTGCCATAGAAAGATTAGCAGGCATAGGCAAACCTCTTTCATCGGTTACTTCTATGTTCATTTTTACTTTTTCTCTTGGTAAATATTCTGCTTTATCTGTTTTTAAAGAAATATTTAGTTTTTTGTTTTTATTTACAAAAACCAAACGTTCTGCTCTTTCAATATTTTTAGAATCAAATAAAGTTATTTGAGCCACTCCAATAGGAAAATCTTTAGTAGGAATTTCTATTTCATTTTTACCTCTGGCAATGTTTATCTCTGTAGCAAAATACATTTCTCCTCTTACTTGAGCAGCCAACGACATAGTTTCTGTTTCGGTAGATTGAATAGTAATTGCCAATTTTTCTTTTTCAGCATTGTTTACGTTCATCGCCCATCCTCTTTTTAAGCTTTTTGGTAAACTATATTTTTTATTAATTCCTTTAGGATGAGTAATTACTGCATAATAGGTTTTACCAATTTTAGGTTCCAAATTAAAAGCCCCCATTCCATTATGAAAACTTTCAAAATTGGTAATCGTATTGCCTTCATTGTCTTTAACTATTCCTTTAATATCAGCAGGTTTACCAAATTCATTCAATGCTTTAAAAGCCACTTTAGAAATCAATCCATCTACTAAATCTCCACCTTCAGGATAAAAACCTAACTCAATATTTCCTAAAGTAATTGGTACGGAACGAGAGATACTTTCTGTTCTTCCTTCATAATCTATCATCACATTTAACAAGCCATCATTGGTTTTCAATTCATTTGGCAATTGAAATTTCACATAAGCCAATCCTTCATTATCACTTGTTAATTTACTTTCAGTAAGTTTTTGACCATTTAATTGTACAATAAATTTCACATTATAATTTGATAGTGGTTGATTTTCTAATGTTTGTAAATCTATTTTACTCACTACTTCATCACCTGGTCCGTAAGCTTTTTTAAGAAATTCCATTTTCATTTTTAAACGAGGTAATACTACTTTTTGGACTTGAATTTCTTTTTCAAAAAAGTCGTTGGTATTTTTTTGCCAATTGGTATAAGCTTTCACTTTATAAATTCCTCCCATTACATTATCATCCAATAAAAAATCGGCATTGGTTTTTCCTTTATGAGCTATTAATTGGTGTTTTTGAGCTACATTTCCTTTGGGGTCAATCAATTCTACGTGCAAAATATCACTTTTATCGGAAGCTTTCATATCAGCAGCATTTCTAATAAAAGCACTTAACCAAATAGTTTCTCCAGGTTTGTACATGGGTTTATCCAATTGCACATATACCCTATCTTCTGGATATTCGCTATTAAAATTAGAAAGTTTTGTTTTTAATGATTTTAAAAAATCGTTCATTTTATATTCGTTGGTTAACGAAATAGAAATAAATGAACCTAAAGCTGCGAAAGCTACAATAGCAATCATCAAACTTTTAACGGATTTAACTTTTTGATTTTTCATGATTATATATTTTTTATTGTTTTTAAATGATTTTCCCTTTGGATGCATCAAAAAAATATATTCCATAAAATTTACTTATCTAAAGTAAAACTTGTTAAAAAAGGATACTTAAATTGCATGATTTTTAAATATGTTATTATTAACTTCGTAACTTATAAAATTTTAATCATTAAAAAATTCACAATTTATGGCACTTAGTATTAAAGGAAAATTAGCACAAATTTTAAATCTAGAATCAGGAACAAGTAAAGCAGGAAAAGAATGGAAAAAACAAAGTTTTGTTATTGATACTGGAGATCAGTACAATCCTCATGTTTGTTTTAGTTTATTCGGAGAAGACAAATTAAGTATGTTATCCAACTTTAATATTGGTCAAGAAATAGAAGTTAGTTTTAATCTTTCTTCTAGAGAATTTAATGGTAAATGGTATCACAATTTAGATGCTTGGAGAATTAATGCTGCTGAAAATGCTGTTCCTCAAAATGGTGCTCCAGCTGCTGTTGCTTCTCCATCTATTGAAGATATGCCATCAGATGAAAATGATGATTTACCATTCTAAAAAAGATAATTAAAAGTTAGAATCTCTGCAGAAGAGTACTCGAGAGGCTTATAACTATCCTCTAACAAAGAAATAGTCTGCATGGCTGTAGACTACAGAAACCCCTAAGGTGTATCAATACCTTAGGGGTTTTGCTTTTAAATTACTTTTCTATCTTTGTTGTATGAAAAAAACATTTTTTAAACTATTGGCTAAAATCAATAAAGCCATTTTGCCAAGCTACACCAAACAAAGACTAGACTTAAGCAAAGCCTCTAAATTTCAATTAGCTATTTTCGGGTGGAGAATCTATATTACCAAGAGAGCTTTATAGCTTTTTCTAATTTATTAACATATAAGCTTAGTTAAAAACGTTTAATCTTTTCGTATTTTTGAACAAACTAAAAAAATAGAATACTATGAAAAAAATTACACTTATAGGCACATTTTTACTAGGTGCTTTATGTTTTAACAATGCAAATGCTCAAGACTTACCAAAACCAAGTTCATCAGCAGAAGTAAAACAAAAAATTGGTTTAACAGATGTAACTGTTGTTTATTCCAGACCAAATGTTAACGATAGAGAAATTTTTGGAGGATTAGTTCCTTACAATGAAATTTGGAGAACTGGTGCTAACCTAAACACACTTATTACTTTTTCTGATGATGTAAAAGTAGAAGGAAAAGAAGTGAAAGCAGGAACTTACGCTATGTTTACCTTTCCTGGTGAAAAAGAATGGAAAGTTGTTTTTAACACAACTACCGATGCCTGGGGTACTGGAGGTTATGACGAAACAAATGATATTTTTTCAGCAACTGTCATAGCTAAAGAAGGTTGTCACCAAGAAACAATGGAGTTTTCTTTTGAAAATGTACAAATTGAAAACGGTATATTACAATTAGCTTGGAATAAAACACTTATTGAACTTAAAATTGATGTAGATGTAAAAGCTAAAGCTTGGAAAAACATTGAAACTGCAATTACTGAAGTTACTGACAAAAACAAAGCAAGTGTTTACAGAAACTGTGCTAAATATTGTGCTGACAACAAAATGGAGTTAGACAAAGCATTAACTTGGATTAATGAATCTATTAAAGCACAAGAATACTGGTTCTCCTATTGGGTAAAAGCTGATATTTTACACGCTAAAGGCGACAATAAAGGTGCTATTGCTAGTGCAAAAAAAGCAATTGAATTAGGTGAAGCAGGTGCTAAAGAAAGCGGAAAACCTTTTGCTTACAAAACCAGGTTAGAAGAAGCTATAAAAAACTATAAATAAGTTTAAAAGTTTATACCAAAAACAAACAACTTACAAAAAGGTTATTTTTATGAAAAAATAACCTTTTTTATTTCTAACCTCTTTCCCATCCTTTTGGAATAAGTATATTTGTCGACTAAAATTTTTATAATAAATAAATACGTACACATGCAACAACTATTTTATGTATTAGCAATTAGTTCATTTCTATTTGCTTGCGGTAATAACGAAGAAAGTGAAATTACTTCAGATTTAATTAATAACCCTATCTCTGCATCAGATTCTGCTGCTGTTGATAAAGATAATTTACCTTTTTTTGAATTTGAAGAAGAAGTAAAAGATTTTGGTCAAATAACTCAAGGTGAATCTGTTAAAACAATTTTTAAATTCAGAAATGTAGGGAAAAGTAACTTAATTATTTCTTCTGCCCAAGGAAGCTGTGGTTGCACCGTACCACAATGGCCAAAAGAGCCTATTAAACCAGGAGAAAAAGGTGAAATTGAAGTTGTTTTTAACTCTGAAGGTAAATCAGGATTACAAAATAAAACTATTACTTTAGTAGCCAATACTATCCCTAACACTATAGTTATTGCTTTAAAAGGAGAAATTTTAGCTCCATCATCTAAATAATATTATTTACAATTATAAATTAAAAAAATGAAAACAATTTTATTAATGGCATCTCCTGAAGGAGAACAAGGCGGAGGACTTGAAACCATACTAATGTTTGGTCTTATTTTTCTAGTATTTTATTTCTTTATGATAAGACCTCAAATGAAGAAACAAAAAGACCTTAAAAAATTTAGGGAAGCACTGCAAAAAGGAGCTAAAATTGTTACCATAGGAGGAATTCATGGAAAAATTGTTGAAGTGAAAGATGAAACTGCAATTATTGAAGTTGAGGGCGGTAACAGGTTGAAAATTGAGAAAGCTGCTATAGCAAAAGAATTTTCAGCTGAAGAAATGGAGAAAAGTTAATTTTCTCCATTTTTTTATCCTAACAATCATGAATAAATCGGTTACAAAACCCATTATTATTGGACTTACCGGTGGTATCGGTAGTGGAAAATCTACCATTGCCGAAATCTTTACCACACTAAAAATTCCTGTTTTTAATTCCGATCAGGAAGCCAAAAAGCTTTATTCTCTCCCTGAAGTAAAACAACAAATTATTAAGCATTTTGGAAATGTTTATACCGAACAAAATCAACTTGATAAAAAAGCGTTAGGCAGTATTGTTTTTAATAATGATGAAAAGCTCCAACTACTCAATAGCATTATTCATCCTGCAGTAAAAACACTTTTTGAAAATTGGGTAACCAAAAACAACCAAGCTTCTATTTTAATTAAAGAAGCTGCCATTTTAATTGAATCGGGTGCTGCCAAACAGGTTGATAAAATTATTGTTGTTACCGCTCCTAAAAAAGAAAGAGTTAAGCGAGTAATGCAACGAGATAATGTTTCTGAAAAAGAAGTTATTGCAAGAATGAGCAAACAACTCCCCGAAGAAGAACTAATTGCTCAAGCAGATTTCATCATTAAGAATGACAATCAACACTTAGTAATTCCTCAAGTGTTAGATATCATAAAGAAACTATAACAATTAAAAAACGCATCTTAAAAATACAACCAATAAAAGTTAGTAGTACTATTACTATTGAATTCTATAGTAGGCAATGGGAATTTTAAAAACCCGAAAGCTCCTAACACGGTATTGGCAAATTTGCTTTTAGTTTTTATACGAGTTAAATCAACATCTAAAGAAAGGTAAAATTGGCGTTGACGCTCAACCTCCAGATAGGCATTATTATTAAATGCTCCCAACATTCCATCTGCCCCATAACCAAATGCAACATTGAGCCATTTAGGAAATTTACTTTCTTTACCTAAAAAAGAAGCGATATTAGCACTCATCCAATAAGTTTGTCCGTTATAGTCTTTTAGCATATTTTGAGCTAAATTTTCACCTAGTAAACTTGGGCTTTTTTCCGAATATTCAGTTTGATGAAAAGAATATTTAAGTAATACTCGTTGTTCTTGCCAAGCCAATTGCTGAGCTATAAAAAATCCAGATCCGGCAGTATTTACAGCTACATCTCCCCAAGAAAACCCCCAATCGGATGAAAAACCGTCAAAAACTTCCACGGAAGTTAGAAGAAATAACCCCAACGTTCCGCCATACCATACCGATTTTTTCTCACTCACTCCACTCCATTTTAAAGCTTCATAACCAGCAAAGCCAACATAATAAGCCGTAACTCCATGACCAATTTTATCCATTTGGAGCCACTCGTCATTATCATTAAAAAAGTGAAACGAAGAACTCGGAACATCTTTATACCAAAGCGTATAAAGTCCTGTCATTGCAGTAGTATAACCAACCGTTTCTGCTACAATAACCGTTTTTAATCTTTTATTATTAATAGTATCCTGTTGAGCAAACAATCGGTTGCTTACTGAAAATACTATCGCTAATATGAAAAATTGGTATTTAGTAATGATTCCTAATTATTAGTTATTCAACTACTTTAAAAGCAGTTCTCCTGTTTTCTGCTCTTCCCTCTTCTGTATCGTTATCAGCAATTGGAGATGTATCTCCGTAGCCTTTAGTTAGCAATCTAGTTGCATCAATTCCATTGCTTACCAAATAATCTTTCACTGCTTTTGCTCTATTGTCTGATAAAATTTGATTGTCTTTTTTATTTCCAACATTATCGGTATGCCCTCCTAATTCAATTTTTAAGTTCGGGTTTTCATTTAAAAAAGTTACTAATTTATTTAACTCTGCTTTAGATGTTGGTTTTAAATCGAATTTAGCTGTTTCAAAAAATACATTTTTCAACACCACTTCTTTACCCGCCTGAATTCTACTTAAAGGAACATCTTTTTTGAAAGGCTCGTAAGATGTTCCGTGGGTTAATTTAAAATTCTCTGAGTAAAACAAATATCCTTTTTTAGAAACATTTAATGCATATTCTTTATTTGGAGGTAAAGAAACCAAGTATTTTCCTGTTGCTCCATCCGAAAATGAAGTTACAACAACATTACCAGTTTCTATATCTATTAACTCAAATTTTGCAGCTAATTTATCATTATTACTTTCATCATAAACAATACCTGATAAATAAGTAACTTCCTCTGCTCTGGCATGTTCTGGCAATTCAAATTGATATAGATCTAAACTACCCAAACCACCTTCTCTATCAGAAGCAAAATAAGCTGTCTTTCCATCAGCACTAACTAACAAACTGTTTTCATCATTATGCGTGTTAATAGGATAACCTAAATTTACAGGAGTAGTCCAATCGCCATTTTCATCTTTAGTAGATTTATAAATATCTAATCCCCCCATACCCGGATGTCCATTAGAAGAAAAATATAAGGTTTTACCATCAGGATGAATAAACACCGATTCTTCTGTTGCAGCAGTATTAATAATATTACTTAATGGTGCTGGTTTAGACCATGAACCATCTGCCTGAATTTCTGTCATATAAATATCTTGTTGTCGGTCTTGGCCTCTTCCGAAGCCTCTTATAAAATAAAGTGTTTTTCCATCAGACGAAAAAGAGGGTTGGGTTTCCCAGTTTCTAGAATTTACAGGTTCTCCTAAGTTTCTTGGAAAACTCCAATCATTTCCTGATTTAAATGAATAAAATAAATCACAACTTCCAAAGCCATTTTTACCTTTTCCGTAACCTTCATAAGGGTCGGCACAAATCGTAAAAATTAAAAAATTTCCGTTAGCCGATAAGGTTGGAGCACCTTCGTTGTTATAACTATTTACACCTTTTACATTAATACTTGTTTTCCAATTATGACCATCAAAATAACTTACAAAAAAATCTTCATTAAAACCTGTTGGCGTACTTGGATCATTTAATCTTCTGGTGTAGAGCAAGGTTTTTCCATCTGCCGAAAGAGCCGGAAAATATTCAGGAAGTTCCGAATTTACACCTTTCCCCATGTTTTTGGGTTCAAAAGGCACAGGGTTTTTCAATGCTTCAATAGCAAACTCACAATCTCTTAACCCATCGTTAGCCAGGTTTTTCATCATAAGTGGAGCATCTGTAAACTTAAAATAGTTAGTAAAATGTTTTTTAGCCTCTTCATATTTTCCAACTTTTAAAAGTAAGGCTCCTAAAGAAGCATGGGCTTCAGGAAATAAATCATACTTAGCTTCAATAGATTTAGTATAATAAATGATAGCTTGCTCGTAATTAGCTTTTTCGGTATAAACATAAGCCAATAACAATGCTGCTTCAGCAAAATTAGGGTCTTTTTCTAAGGCTAACAAAAATTTCACTTCCGCTAAATCATTATTACGAGAATCGTATAAGCCTTTACCTTCGTTGTATAATTTAACCGCTTTTTTGTTATCAGAACTAAGGGTTGGTTGTGCTACCGTACAGTTAATTAAAAAAAGTACGTTTACTATCGATAAAATTATTTTTGTGCTGATGTTCATTTTGTTGTTTGTTTTATTTTCTCGCTAAGACGCAGAGACGCTAAATTATTTTCTAAATTTCTAATTTCTATCACGCTATCCTACTCCAATTCGTTTTTTCTTTTACTAAGGCTGCTAAAGTAGTTCGCAAACGTACGTTTTTTTCCAATTGTAAATTAATATCTTCTTTCAACACATCTACAGCAACATTTCTAGCTGCTTTTAAAATAACATTATCTTTAGCTAAATCTGCAATTTTCAAATTTAGTAAACCACTTTGTTGGGTTCCTTGTATATCGCCCGGACCTCTTAACCTTAAATCTACCTCTGCAATTTCGAAGCCATCATTAGTTCCTACCATAGTTTGCATTCTTAAACGAGCATCACTACTCAATTTATTACCTGTCATTAATATACAATACGATTGTTCTGCTCCTCTTCCAACCCTTCCTCTAAGTTGGTGTAATTGCGACAACCCAAAACGTTCGGCACTTTCTATTACCATTACCGAAGCATTAGGAACATTTACGCCTACTTCAATAACAGTTGTAGCTACCATTATTTGCGTTTCTCCTTTAACAAAACGTTGCATTTCAAAATCTTTATCTTCCGGCTTCATTTGTCCGTGAACAATAGAAAGTTGGTACTTAGGTTTTGGAAATTGTCTCGATAAACTTTCATAACCATCCATCAAATCTTTATAATCCATTTTTTGCGATTCCTGAATAAGCGGGTACACCACATAAATCTGTCTGCCTTTCTCAATTTCTTTACCCATAAAGCCAAAAAGTTTAAGACGAGAAGAATCATACTGATGAATGGTTTTAATTTCTTTCCTGCCCGGTGGAAGTTCGTCAATTACAGAAACATCCAAATCTCCATAAAGTGTCATGGCTAAGGTTCTAGGGATTGGAGTTGCTGTCATCACTAACACATGAGGAGCTGCTACATTATTTTTCTTCCACAATTTGGCTCTTTGTTCCACACCAAAGCGATGTTGCTCATCTACAATAGCCAACCCTAATTGTTTGAATAGAACTTTATCCTCTAAAATAGCATGTGTACCTATTAATATATGTAACGAACCGTTTTCTAGTTTCTCATGAATTTCTTTACGTTCAGCAGTTTTTACTGAACCTGTAAGCAAGGCTATTTCTATAGGTAAGCCTTCAATTAATTCTTTTACTCCTGCAAAATGTTGTTGAGCCAAAATTTCTGTGGGTGCTAACAAACAAGCTTGAAAACCATTGTCTAACGCCAACAACATCGTCATTAAAGCCACTATGGTTTTTCCACTTCCTACATCTCCTTGCAATAAGCGGTTCATATGATGTCCGGAACCTAAATCTTTTCTTATTTCTTTAATTACTTTCTTTTGAGCATTAGTCAGTTCAAACATTAATTTTTCATTGTAAAAGGTATTGAACAACTCCCCTACTTCATTAAAGACAAAGCCTTTCATTTGAGTGGTGTTTACCGCTTTTTGTCGCAATAAACGCAATTGAAGAAAAAACAATTCTTCAAATTTTAAACGATAAATGGCTTTTTTCAATAATACTTCATCCTTTGGGGTATGAACATTAATTAATGCTTCCTCTCTGGAAATGAATTTTAAATTTTGAAGCAGCTCATTGGATAAGGTTTCTGGAATGTTTTTGTTGATTTGAGCGACTAAGTTTTTTTGGAGTTTAAAAATTCCTTTAGAGTTCAATCCTTTTGCCGAAAGTGCTTCAGTAGTAGAATAGACCGCTTCCATAGCTATTTCATTGGTAGGCAAAGCTTGAGTAACTTCATCCATTTCAGGATGGGTGATGTTATACCTGCCTTTAAATAAGGTTGGTTTGCCGTAAACAATGTATTGCTGACCAATTTGCACAGAACTTTGCAACCATTTAATTCCTTTAAACCAAACCAACTCAATCTCTCCAGTTTTATCCTTAAAAATAGCAGTCATTCTTTTGGCACGCCTTTCTCCAACAACATTTTTAGTAATAATTTTTCCTTTAAGTTGGATATAAGCTTGGTCAGATGAAATTTCCGAAATAGTATATATTTTAGATTTATCTACATACCTAAAAGGAAAATATTCTAATAAGTGTTTGTAGGTGTAAATACCCAATTCTTTTTTAAGCAGCTCTCCTCTTTGCGGTCCTACTCCTTTTAAATATTCTATTTTGGTATCTAAAAACACTTATTAAAACTGTATCAAACAAAAGTACAATTTTAATGTGAATTAGTCTCATACCTTCTTTAACCTCTTTCTCTTAATTTTTATGAACTACATAGTTCAATCAAGAAAATTAATTTAACCTATTTTACATTCTTACTTCAAACATTTTTTACTATCTTAGTCAATAATTAAAACTTAAAATATAATGAAAACTGGCATAGTAAAATTTTTCAATCAACTTAAAGGTTTTGGTTTCATAAAAGACAGTGTAACAGGTGAGGAATATTTTGTTCATGAAAAAGGATTACTTGAAAAAATTGATGAAAATGATACTGTTATATTCGAGTTAAGAGAAGGAAAAAAAGGGCTAAATGCCTTTAATGTTAAGAAAAACTAAATCATATAAATTCGCCTTATCACTATTTTATTTTGTCTCAAAATAATGATATTTGCACAAAATTTTTATTTATAAATTATGAGTGATGATAAAAAAGTAATCTTTTCGATGAACAAAGTCGGAAAGACATTACCAAACGGAAAAGTTATATTAAAAGATATCTATTTATCTTTTTTTTATGGAGCCAAGATAGGAATTATTGGTCTTAATGGTTCGGGGAAATCTACTGTAATGAAAATTATTGCAGGAGTTGAAAAGTCTTATCAAGGAGATGTAACATTTTCTCCAGGTTATACTGTTGGATACTTAGAACAAGAACCACAATTAGATGAAACTAAAACAGTAAAAGAGATAGTCCAAGAAGGAGCTCAAGAAACTATTGATGTACTTAATGAATATGAGTTGGTAAATAATAGCTTTGGCAATCCAGAAGTATATGAAAATCCTGAAAAAATGGAAGCTGCAATGAAAAGACAAGCAGAACTTCAGGATAAAATTGATGCTCTTAATGCTTGGGAGCTTGATGCTAAACTTGCTAGAGCAATGGATGCATTAAACTGTCCACCAGAAGATGCTTCAATAGCCAATCTTTCGGGAGGTGAAAAAAGAAGAGTTGCTCTTTGTAGATTACTTCTTAAACAACCTGATATATTATTATTAGATGAGCCTACCAACCACTTAGATACAGAAAGTGTGTATTGGTTAGAACAACACTTACAACAATATTCGGGAACTGTAATTGCTATTACCCACGACAGGTATTTCTTAGACAATGTTGCTGGCTGGATATTAGAATTAGACAGAGGTCATGGTATTCCTTGGAAAGGAAATTACTCTTCTTGGTTGGAGCAAAAATCTAACAGGTTGGCTCAAGAAGAAAAAACCGAAAGTAAGAGAAGAAAAACACTTGAACGTGAGTTGGAATGGACAAGAATGAACGCAAAAGGAAGACAAACAAAATCTAAAGCCAGGTTAAGCAACTATGACAAGTTATTGAGCGAAGGAACTTCAGAAAAAGAAGCTAAACTAGAACTTTTTATCCCTAACGGACCACGTTTAGGAAATGAAGTTATTGAAGCTATTAACATCTCAAAATCTTTTGGCGATAATGTTTTATACGAAAATCTTTCTTTTAAATTACCTCCTGCAAGTATTGTTGGAATTATTGGTCCAAACGGAGCAGGTAAAACAACACTGTTTAGATTAATAATGGGAGAAGAGCATCCTGATACAGGAGAGTTTAAAGTTGGAGACACCGTTAAAATCGGCTATGTTGACCAATCCCACAAAGACTTAATAGACGACAAAACTATTTTTGAAGTGTTTTCTGGTGGAACAGAAATGATGGAATTTGGTGGAAAAACAATCAACTCTAGAGCATATTTATCTCGCTTCAATTTTGCCGGTTCCGACCAAAACAAAAAAGTTGGCAACCTATCTGGAGGAGAAAGAAACAGGCTTCACTTAGCTATGGCAATTAAAGAGGAAGCAAACGTTTTATTATTAGATGAACCTACAAATGATTTAGATGTAAATGCCATAAGAGCTTTAGAAGAAGGTATAGAAAACTTTGGAGGTTCAGCAGTTATTATTTCTCACGACAGATGGTTTTTGGATAGGGTTTGTACTCATATTTTAGCTTTTGAAGGAAATGCCCAAGTATATTTCTTTGAAGGTTCTTATTCTGATTATGAAGAAAACAGGAGAAAACGTTTAGGAAATGAACCTCAACGATTTAAATATAAAAAGCTCGTAAAATCTTGATGATTTGCAACTAAATAGCTAATTTTAAAGTCTATAAATTTAGTTTATTGAATTATCATGATGAAAAAATTATTATTTAGTGTATTTATATTTTTTACAGCTATCAACATTAATGCTCAATTAGTTGTAAATACAGGAACTATGACTCCTACACAATATGTTCAAAATGTATTGGTGGGAGCGGGTGTTACCATTTCTAATGTAACTTTTACTGGCACATCTACTCAAATTGGTGATTTTGATGCTACCAATACTTTAATTGGCATTCCAGATGGTTTAATATTAGCTTCTGGAACTGTTACAACAGCTGTTGGTCCTAACAATAGTGGAAGTGCAGGCACAGACATGTTTGGTAGTGGAGATCCTGATTTAACGTCAATAGCAGGAATTACAACATTTGATGCTGCTGTGCTAGAATTTGATTTTATTCCTATTGGAGATAGTATCAAATTTAATTATGTATTTGGTTCTGAAGAATACTTAGAATTTGTAAATTCAGGAGTAAATGATGCTTTTGGTTTCTTTTTAAGTGGCCCAGGTATTACGGGTCCGTTTACAAACTCAGCAATAAATTTAGCTCTTATCCCAAACTCAACAACTCCGGTTACTATTGACAACGTAAATAGCACAACTAACTCAGCTTATTATGTTGTAAACGGTACAGGAACAAATGCACCTTACAACACCAACCCACAATATATTCAATATGACGGTCATACAGTTGTTTTAACTGCTCAATCTCAAGTTGTTTGTGGACAGACTTATCATTTAAAAATTGCTATTGCAGATGCTGGTGATGGTGTTTGGGATTCTGGAGTATTTTTAGAAGGTGGTAGTTTAACTTCAACTGGCGTTGATATCAATATTGTTACCGCAACAGGTGACTCTACTATTATTGAAGGTTGTGCTGATGCAAACATATGTTTTACAAGAATTGATACTACAGGAGCTGATACTGTTCCAATATTTATGACTGGAACAGCTACAAATGGAATCGATTATAACTTATTACCTGACTCTATCTACTTCCCTGCTGGTCAAAACTCTGTTTGTTTTACGATTACCCCAGTCGCTGACGGACTTAATGAAGGAACTGAAGATATTATAATTACTGCTCAAACTATTAATGCATGCGGAGATACTGTTTTAACTACAGGAACAATATTTGTTGTTGATGCTCCTAATATAAATATTACTACAACAGACCTAACATTGAACTGTCCCACGAGTGGTCTTACAATTAATTCATCAGCTTCTGGAGGTCTTGCGCCTTATGATTTCACTTGGATAAACATGAATGGAGATACCTTAGGAAATTCTCAAAATTTAAACACACCTGTTAATCAGACAGATACATTTATTGTTATTGTTACCGATAGTTGTAATTTAACTACTGCTTACGATACGGTTGTAATTACTATTCCGACAACACCTATGACAATTTCTGCTGGAAATGACATTACGCTAAACTGTCCAGGGCAAAGTGTTACTTTAGTTAGTACAGTTAATGGTGGTAGTTCGGGATATACATTTAATTGGACACCAGGAAATGTAAACACGCCTAATTATACTATTCCTGCTGTAAACCAAACCACTACTTATGTATTACAAGTAACAGATGCATGTAACACCTCCGCCTATGATACAGTTACAGTTTTTGTTAACTATACGCCATTACAAGTTATTGGTAATTCAAGTGATAGTATTTTGAACTGTGAAGGAAATGATCATTTTATAGATATTTACACAATAGTTGCTAATGGAACTGCTCCTTATACTTTTGCTTGGAGTAATTCTAGTAGTGATAGTCTTGTAAATGTAAACGTTACATCTCCAACCACTTATTATGTTACTGTTACTGATGCTTGTAACTTTAGTGTAACAGATACTATTAACTTTTCTTTTAATCCTTATACTCCAATGAGTATTGCTATTTCTGGTGATGATAGTATTTGTATAGGATCTTTAACATCTCTATCTGCAGTTGTAACTAATGGTTATCCGCCATACGCTTATTATTGGTCAGATGGAATTTCTTTTACTGGAACTGGAAATCCAGTTGATTATTCTACTTTAAATGGTGGAAACCAATTTATAACACTATCTGTTACTGATCAATGTAATATAACAGAACAAACTACACATATGATTGAAGCAATAGCTTGTGAAATTACTATTCCTAACGTATTTACTCCAAACGGTGATGGTAATAATGATTATTTAGTATTTGACAATCTTCAATATTTCCCCGATAATAAATTGGTTATTTTTAACCGTTGGGGAAAAAAAATTTTTGAAAAGATAGGTTATCAAAACGACTGGGATGGAGATGGTCATAGTGATGGCACTTATTTCTATATTCTTGAATTAAATGATTTTGCTAACACAATTCATAAGGGAACTATAACTATTTTTAAATAAAAAACACATTACTAAAAAAGAAAAGACCTAAAATATCAGAGATATTTTAGGTCTTTTTTTTATATTAATTTATGAGAATAAATTATTTCTCAACAACAACTCCCATACTACAAAACTTATTTATTCTTTTATCTACCAATTTATCTTTATCCATTTCCATTAACTTAGGTAAATATTTAAGGATTTCTTTTTTAACAAGGTCAAAAGCTTCTTCAGGAGCAGCATGAGCTCCTCCAACAGGTTCTTTTATAATTCCATCTACCAATTTGTTTTCTAACATATCAGTTGAAGTAAGTTTAAGTGCCGCAGCGGCTTGCTCTTTAAAATCCCAGCTTCTCCATAAAATAGAAGAACAAGACTCTGGAGAAATAACAGAATACCATGTATTTTCCATCATTAATACCTTATCTCCTACCCCAATACCTAAAGCTCCACCAGAAGCCCCTTCTCCAATAATAACTACAATAATTGGCACCGTTAATTGAGCCATTTCAAATAAATTTCTTGCTATAGCTTCTCCTTGTCCTCTTTCTTCTGCTTCAAGACCTGGAAAAGCACCTGGAGTATCTACAAAACAAATAACAGGCTTATTAAATTTTTCAGCTAACTTCATTAATCTTAGAGCCTTTCTATATCCTTCTGGATTAGGCATCCCAAAATTTCTGTACTGTCTCATTTTAGTATTAACTCCTTTTTGCTGACCTATTAACATAACAGATTGCCCATCTATCATCCCAAAACCACCAACCATTGCTTTATCATCTTTAACAGTTCTATCACCATGTAGTTCAACAAAATTTCCATCTGTAATATGCCTAATATAAGCTAATGTATAAGGTCTCTCTGGATGTCTAGAGACTTGAACTCTTTGCCAAGGTGTTAGGTTGGAGTATAACTCTTTACGAGTATCTTTTATTTTCTTCTGAATTTCTTTAACAATCTTAGTTGTATCAACACCTTTTTCTTCTTGAAGCTTTAAATGCTCTTCTAATTGTTCTTCTAAAATCTGTATTGGTTCTTCAAAATCTAAATATACTGGCATATTTTTTTGTTTAAATTAAAATTCAAAATTACTAATTTATATTTTTCAATAACTTTAGAAAAGTAGATTAGTTATTTATTAGTATTACTTATTAAAAATCCCATAAACTGCAGATCCACTACCTGTCATTGAAGCATAAACTGCTCCTTGATTATATAATGATGCTTTTACTTCTTTTATGGCTTTATATTTTGAAAAAATTGACTTTTCGAAATCATTTTTAACTACATTTTTCCATTGCTCAATTGGTAACTGAAGTTGATTTCTTAAATCTATTTCACTTTTTCTTACTTGAATTCCATCATAAGCTTCTTTTGTGGATACATGAATATTTGGAAAAAGAACTTCAATTTTATAATCCTCTAAATTTAAATCATAATCGGTAAAATCATCTCCTTTGTTATAGGCATAAACAGGTTTGTTTTTAATGAAGAAAGCACAATCGCTGCCTAATTTTTGTGCATAAGTGATTAATTTCTCTTCAGAAAGATTCAAAGTAAATAAAGTGTTTAATAATTTTAAAGTAAATGCTGCATCAGAAGACCCCCCACCAAGTCCGGCACCTATAGGAATAACTTTGTGCAAATGAATTTTAACACTAGGTATATCGAAATCTGTTTTCAATAATTGGTAAGCTTTAACACATAAATTCTCATTTTTGTTTCCAGGAATTTCTATTCCTGATGAAGAAAATAAAACCTTATCACTTTGTGTGTTTAGAATTATTTCTAAAATGTCTTTAAGGTGAAAAATGGGATAAAAAACACTTTCAATATTATGAAAACCATCAGGTCTTTTCTCAACAACATTAAGTCCTATATTTATTTTTGCATTAGGAAAAACTATCATGAAAAAAAATTCTTTATTTCCTAAAACATATGTTTTTCGGCATGGTAAGAAGATCTAACCAAAGGGCCACTTTCTACATACCTGAAGCCTAATTTTAACCCTATCTCTTTATATTCAGCAAATTGTGTTGGAGTGACAAATTCTTTAACTGGTAAATGTTTTGGTGTTGGCTGTAAATATTGTCCTAAAGTTAATATATCGCAACCAGCGTTTACTAAGTCTTGCATTGTTTCTATCACCTCTTCTCTGGTCTCTCCTAAGCCTAACATTACTCCAGATTTTGTTCTCATTCCTCCATCTTTTAATCTTTTTATTACTTCCAAACTTCTATCGTACTTCGCTTGGATTCTTACTTCTCTTGTTAACCTTCTTACTGTTTCCAAATTATGTGAAACTATTTCAGGAGCCACATCTATTATTCGTTGTAAATTATCCCACTTTCCCTGAAAATCAGGAATTAAGGTTTCCATTGTTGTTTGTGGACTAAATTCTCTGACTTTATTTACTGTCTCCACCCATATAATAGAGCCACCATCTTTCAAATCATCTCTATCTACAGAAGTGATAACACAGTGCTTAACATTCATTAATTTTACAGAATTAGCAACTCTTTCAGGCTCTTCAAAATCTGCAGGTAAAGGTCTGCCTGTTTTTACAGCACAAAAACCACAAGATCTGGTACATATATTTCCTAAAATCATAAAAGTTGCCGTTCCTGCTCCCCAACATTCACCCATATTAGGGCAATTTCCACTTTCACAAATAGTATGTAATTTATGTTCTGAAACAATTTGCCTTACTTTAGAATATTCCTGACCCGTTGGTAATTTAACTTTTAACCAACTTGGTTTTTTAATTTTACTAAATCCAACTGGTTTTTCTTCTTCTTTAATCATCTCTCCTTTAATATTTTCAATTCTTACTACAATTTAATTTGTGCTTTTAGAGCCAAATGAAAACGTTACATATAAATTTATAAGCCAATTTCTATTTAATTCATTTGCCATCATTGGTAATTCTTGTAAAAACAAATCTGCTTTTACTCCAACTTCTAGAGCATTTAAATTTTCTGCTTCCCTAGCAGATTCAAAATTTAACCCCGCTTTTAAAAATATACCCGGAATAATTTTTCCTCCAAACAATCCTTTCATTGCAGGTCCTTTTCCTACTATATCATTCTGCGTATGTTTCTCAGGGTCATACCTTTCAAACCTTGTATCTATGGTTTCCAATTCTTCATTATAAAATAATACTTCTAAGTAAATTGGTTTGGCATAAGCCAAAGTTATTCCTGTATTATAAATCATAGCTATTGCTATACCCCTAACACTTTGCTTACTAATAAAAGTTTTATGATTCCCTACACTTCCTCTAAACAAAAACATTGTGTTTAACTTACCATATACGTATCCATTAGAATTATCAAATAAAGAAGTAAATGTTTTTATTTCTTTAGGATGTTTTAACCCAACTATTTCTCCTTCAAAAATTCTTCTTGTAAAACCTGAAGTGTACATTCCATATCTGTAATTAAATCCCCAACCTGTTGTATGAATAATTAAACCATAGGCTTGTTCACTTTTATATACCGTTCTTGCTTCTTCAAAAATTGTTTCTTGAGCAGCTACTTTTGAAATATTACAAAAAAACAAAGTAAGAATAATTATGTGAACAACATTTTTCATACGCAATAGCAAAAATAATAATAAATAATTTGTCAACTTTACAAGATATAGTTAATTTGCAAATACATCAATTTATTATGCCAACATCTAAAATTATATATAAAGGAGAATTAAGAACCGAAGCCGTTCATTTATTCTCTAATAACAAAATTATTACTGACGCTCCTTTAGACAACCAAGGGAAAGCTGAAGCTTTTTCTCCTACAGACTTAGTTGCAACTGCTCTTGTTAGTTGTATGTTTACCATTATAGGAATTAAAGCTAGAGATAGCAGTTTTTCTATTGAAAATGCCTCAGCAACTGCAACAAAAATAATGGCTGATAAACCTAGAAAAATAAAAGAAATTATTATTGAGTTTGATTTCACCAATCATCATTACTCTGACAAAGAAAAGAAATTGATTGAAAACTCAGCAAAAACTTGTCCTGTAGCGTTAAGTTTAGCAAAAGACATAAAACAAACGTTAATCTTTAATTTCTAACACTTCTTTAACTTTACTTACAGAAATTGATCCATGAGAAGCATGGTAAACACACTTATTGTTTTTTATAACAAGCAATTGAGGAGATTCGTGTTGCACATCAAAATCTGCTGCAATTTGATTAGAAATTTCTCTATATTTAATTAAATCTAAATAATAAAGCGGTAGTTTATTCTCATCAATATCCCATGTTGTTGACATTTTAAGTTTTGCCATCATACTCACAGGGCATCTGGTACTATGTTTAAACACAGCAACAGCAAAATAGCCTTCTTCGTTAGAAGACGCTACCATATTATTATAATCAGAAAGTGTTTCGAGTTTGAGCCAGTTCATGGTTGGAACTTAACAAATATTAAGCAGCTACTTTTGTAGTCTTAACGTCTGTTTTTCCATAAGCAGGACAAGTACCATGACTACTTTTGCAAGAAGAATAAAGTAATACTAATAGAAATAAAGAAGTTAGAGTTAATGCGATCTTTTTCATGCGAGTTTTCTTAATTTTGAATTACAAACATAATAAAAATATCTTTACTAAGTTTTCTTTTTTATTAACAATTTTTCATTTTGAAAACGTTTAAACTGATTAAAAACCAGAAAAATCAATGACAAACATCGAATTAAACCATATGTGGAAAACATTATTATCTGATGAAATTAATGCCCCATATTTTACTGATTTACTGCAATTTTTAGCTAACGAAAAGAAAAACTACA
>JAPHUD010000032.1 GCA_026196775.1 Flavobacteriales bacterium | reverse complement strand
TGTTTCCCAATGCTTTTAATGGGACAGGTTAATGATACATTGTTGTTAAATAACTCTGAGTTTGATTCTATAATTCACTCAGAACACAATGATGTTAATACCTTATTTTATAAACATAGTAATGATGTTTTGTTACTATAAGTAAAATCTATGTTTATCTAAACCTAGCACTACTTTTTGTACCTTTTCCAGATGTAAAGGGATTTGGATTGATAAAACGAATAAACACTTCAGGGCCACCATTTCCATTAGTTGCAGCAGTTAGTCCTGATATGTTTAAATCATATGCAAAACCAAGAGAAAAACTGGCAATTTCTAACTCTATAGCTGGAGCAAATGCATCACCAACACGGTAGTAAGACCCCAAAGAAATAGCAGCTCCTTTAAAAACTCCAGTATATTTAGATTCTTCTTGTAAGGTATATCTAACCATTACAGCTCCTAATATTTGTCTTGTAGGCCCTTGGAAATACGCTAATACTTTAGGTCTAAATGCTAACTTACTGTTACTTATTCCAATATGAGCTTCAGTATGAAAAGCTAATTTAGAATATAATTTATCTACTTCTCCAAAATCTAGTTGTTGGTTTGGACGTGTAACATGGTAAAAAGCTATTCCAGATTGAATGTTAAATTCATCTTGAGAACTTAATGTTTTTGTTCCTTTACCATAAGACCATAAAGCACCTGCTGAAAAATCAAAGAAATTGGTGTTTTCAAAAGTAAATAATTCATTAGACCCTAAAGATGCATCGAAATTTTGACCGTTAAATTGTGAGTCCCATTCTAAGTTTTCAGGACTCATGCTGTTTTGTCCCCAAGAACCCATTAAGCCAACAGATGCAGAGTTTTTATCATCTAAAAACAATACACTAGAAAGTGCAAGATTGATTTTAGTAGTTCCAAAATTTGAAGTCCCAGCAACATCTTTAAATGCACTTAATCCTACACCTAAATAACCGTTTCTCCATTTGTTTTTTAATAATCCTCCATCAAACATTACTGAATAAGTTCTATATGGGTTAGATATGCTTCCCCACTGGCTTCTATAGTTTAAAACTCCTCTAAAGTCTCCATTAAAAACACCAGCTGCCGCTGGGTTTGTGGTCATTATCATTGCATCATACATTGTGAAATGAATATCTTGGGCTTTTATTTCAGATATTGAGATTAATACAAATTGACAAAAAAGTGCTATGGCAATGCTTATTTTTTTCATGAATATATTTTATTAATTTTTTCTTTTTTATTATCTAATTAATGTTACATCACCTTTTTTAGTGACTTTACTACCATCTATAAAAGTAGCTTCGAGATAATACACAAAAACAGCTTTGTTCATATCTTTACCTCTGAACTTACCATTCCAACCGTCATTTAAACTAGTAGATTCAAATACTTTTTCTCCCCATCTATCATAAACTTTAAATGTAATATCTTGAACTCCTTTACCTCTAACATAAAGAATATCATTGTTTCCATCTCCATTAGGAGAGAATATGTTAGGAACCCATATTACATATTCGAAATCAACAATTACAGTTACTTGATCAGATGCACTACACCCATTTGAATCTACTACAGTTACAGTATAAGTAATAGTTTCATCTGGTGTACTATTAGTTGAAGGACATAAAGGACAAGTTAACCAAGTAGGGGGAGTCCACGAATAATTACCACTTGATCCAGTTGCATTTAATAGTGTAGTTTCTCCTAATTTAATACTGACATCACTTCCTGCATTTACTACAGGAGTTGGATGAACTGTAATAGTTGATGTAGTTGTATCTGAACCATTTGCATTTGTAGCTATTAGTTCAATAGTATATATACTATCGGTTCCAAAACAAATATTTGTAGGGTTTTGGTCAGTTGAAGTTGATGGAGTTCCTCCATTAAAAGTCCATTGCCATGAAGTAGCTCCAGTACTTGAATCTGTAAAGTCTACACATTCACCTGCACATATTTCTGAATCTGAAATACTAAAAGATGCTGTAGGTGTACTACAATTGTTTACAGTAATATAAGCTATTATTGTACTGTCATCACTTCCATTAGCATCTGTAATAGTTAATGAAACAGTATAAGTTCCTGCTGTTGAATAGCAAACATTACTAGGATTTTGTTGTACTGATGTAGATGGAATACCACCATTAAAAGTCCAACTCCATGAAGTAATTCCTCCTGTAGCTGATGAAGTACTCAAATCTGTGAAGTTAATACAATCACCTTCGCAAATATTAGTTTGAGAAGCAGAAAAATTAGCAATTGGTTGTGGTAAAGTACAATTGTTTATATTTATTGTCACAGTTGATGTATCAGGACAAATACCATTTGTTGTATAGGTTACATTAAAACTACCAGTACCACTTCCAGAAATATTAACTACGCCAGTAGATGCATTAATTACACCACTGTTGTCTATAGTAAAAGTTCCACCAGCAGTTCCAGTAATAGTGGGGGTAGGGTTAGGATCAGTAGTACAGAAAGTTGTAGGAGAATAACTAAAAGAAGCATCATCCTGAGCATTTACAACTATAGAAATAGTATCAGCATCACCACAAGAACCTGAAATGGTATAAATAATTTGATGAGTTCCTGTACCAGCAGTAGAAGGATCAAAAGTACCTGTTGAAGTGTTAGTTATACCTGTTCCACTCCAAACTCCTCCCGGGTCAACAGCTGATAAAGTTACTGAAGCGGCATTTTCACAAAAAGGACCGGCAGCAGTAATAGTAGCATCAGCTCCTGAAGTGATGTTTATTGTTACAGTTGATGTATCAGGACAAGTACCATTAGTAGTATAAGTTATATTGAAAGCACCTACACCACTACTAGTAATATTAACTTCACCGGTAGATGCATTAATTACGCCACTATTATCTATGGTAAAAGTACCACCATTTGTACCTGTAATAGTAGGAGTAGGATTAGGATCGGTAGTACAGAAAGTGGTAGGAGAATAACCAAAAGAAGCGTCATCTTGAGCATTAACAACTATTGTTTCTGTATCGGTATCAGTACATGAGCCAGTAATAGAATAAGTTATTATATGGCTTCCTGGTCCTGCTACGCCTGGATCAAAAGTACCTGTAGAAGTATTGGTAATACCGTTTCCAGACCAAGTTCCACCTGGATCAACAGCAGAAAGTGTTACAGCAGCGTCATTTTCGCAAAAAGGACCAGTAGCAGTAATTGTTGCATCACAAGCAGTTGGGTTACAAGCCGGGAGATTAGCTAACCCATTAATAATAATAAAATTACCAAAGCTGTCAGTTACCCTAAGTGTGTCAATTCCAGGAGGAGGTGTTATTGTAGAGCCAGTTGTAAATGTAGTCCAAAAACCAGGAGCGTTACAAGAGTTTAGTGGTATAGGGAATGGGTTGTAACAGCTTCCAAATGTCCATGTTCCTCCACAACTAGTACATTGAGTTTGGTTTGTTATAGTAATTGTTGATGGAGGAGTCCATTGATCCCATGTATAAACAGGAGTTCCATTACTTACCGTTAAATCTCCGTTTGCTTCTACACAGACAGACAAAGATGAACATACATTAACAGAAATAGTATAGGAAAATGAGCCACAACCTAAAGTATAAGTAACTACAAAATTTCCAGCTCCTGAAACTGAAGGATCAAATACTCCAGTTAACGTGTTTAGTCCAGGTGTTGCAGGAGTAGAACTCCAAACCCCTCCTGGAGTGTTTGGATTTAAAGAAACTGAAGCATCGGTAGTACATAAAGTATTGATTGGACAAAAATTTGGGTCGCAACAAACTGTAGCATATTGTGAACCAGCAGTCATATTTAAAGATTCTATTCTTCCTCCTCGTCCTGTTGAAGTACTATTGTTTAATAAAGCTCCCACGGCTAGGACCTCTCCATTAGAGTTTACACTTACATCATAAACAGTAAATCCACCTGTAGTATTAACTTGAGAAAGAATGTTTAAGTTTGGATCAAACTTTACAACTCTATCCATAGAACCAGCATATACATTTCCTGTAGCATCCACATCTAATCCGCTACAATGAACAACCCTTCCAAAAGTGTTATTAGAACTTCCTCCTGGTAATGCAACGTTATTTAGCAGAGCTCCAGTATTAATATCCCATTGTAAAATTCTATCTCCTCTGTGAGTATAGAAAAAATTATCGTTAGCAATAATTGCTTTTAACCCTCCACCATTTTGAGATGCAGATAGATAGTTCTCGCATTTATAACCTAAATGATGGGTATTGTCAACTTGAAAATCTGGAATAGAACTACATGCTGTTAAATTTTGGTTAATAGCACCGACCTCTGTGTGGGTTAAATAAACATATTTAGAGTTTTTAGTGGGTGCAATAGAGCGAACTTCAATTGGAGTAAACCCACCTTGAGTACCAACGGTAACATCTGCTATTACACTTCCATTGCTTAAATCCATATCATATATTTTTGCTTCAAAATTTAATCCTGTTCCTCCTGTACCGCCTACAATCAATTTAGTATTATCGCAATTAAAAGTGATGGTCCAATATTCGGTTATGTTAAAAATACCAGTGGCATTTGCATGCCAAACCATAGCTCCTGCGGTACTTACTCGTTCTATTTCAGCACCAGTACCTTGTGTAATATAACTTACTCCGGCAGCATCTGTTGCTAATGTTCCCAGCCAATCACCACCGTTCGTATCCCAAGGTGTGATGTAGGTCCAAATTAAGTTTCCTGCAATTCCATACTTTCTAAGCTCCATTGGTATTTCGCCACCAATAACATATACGTTTCCAGCCGCATCAGTTTCTACTTCTCGAGTAAAATCTCCAGCATTAAAATTGGGTGTAACTACCCATGGGTCAATAACCACTTTTTGAGAATTGTCATAATTCCCTAAATTGAAGGTCAAAATATTGTTACTAAAAGCATATTCTGACTGAATTACAGTTTTAGAGTTTTGATAGAAAGTAAGTGGTTTATGTTCTACAATTTTAGTTGAAGCCGTATTTATTTCTAATTGTCCTGTTTGAGAATTTAATTTAATGTCAATTTTTTCATCTAAATGATTAGTATGAAAAGTTTCATACTTCATTTTTATCTCGTTAGGATTTGCTCCCGGATGCAAGATTACATTATATTTAATTCCACCATCAGGGTGTAAAGTATATTCAACATCTATATTGTTGTAAATGTTTTTATAAGTTATTTTTTTGTATCCTTTTACATTTTTGATGTTATTTACATCATTTGTTTTTAAATCTTTAACAGCATAAGAGTAGTAATGGTTGGTCTTTTCTTCGGCAATAATCTTTACATTAGTATTTGCACCTACAAAACTTATGTTTACAAATTCGCTTAGGTGAATTCTACTAGGAAGGTTATTGTTAGTATCTCCTTCTCCTTTTTTCTTTTTTGGGTTTCTAACCAATCTCTCAATCCTATGAGTTATGCCTTTGTTAGAAAAGAATGTAAACCAACCATCTTGCTGACTAAGAGCATATTTTATTTGGTTGGTAGATTGCCAGTTCCTTCCATCGTATTGTCCTTTATTTTCTACAAAAGCCCTTTCTGAATTTGGGCTGTTGATCCATTTAGGTTGACTAAATGCTCCAATAGATAGTATTGTAAACACTATAATAATAAAACTTTTTTTCATTTTTATATTGATTTTGAGAATATTATAAAACTTTTTTTTGCGAATATAGATACTGAATATTAAAAAACATATCTTATTTTAAAAACTTTATTAGTATTCTAAATTGATTTTATTGTTATTGAATTGTTATTAAATCAATTATTTTTGTTTATTTTATATTTAGTTTTCTAAAATTTAATCTTGTTTTAAACTTAACTATATTGTTATAAATCAATAAAAATTAACAAGATATCATGAAAAATACATATGTTTTACACAGCTTAATTCACTCACTTTCAAAAAGTGAGAAAAGATTTATTAGACTCAACGCTCAGTTTCATCAGGGAGATAAAACTTATATGAAGTTATTTGATGCTATTGAGAAACAAAAAACTTATGATGAAGAAGCTCTAAAAGTAAAATTTAGAAACGAGAAGTTTATTAATCAATTTGGTGTGGTTAAAAACTATCTGCAACAATTTATTTTAAAGCAATTAAGGAGTTATAATAGTGAATCTAAAGCTAGTATTATTTGTCAAAACTTATTAATAGATATAGAAATTTTATATTGGAAAGGTCAATTTGTATTAATGAAAAGATTAATACATAAGGCAGAAAAAATTGCAGAAAAATATCAATTGTATTTGGTACTTGAAGAGTTGCTCAATTGGGAATCGAGATTAAATACTGCTCAGGTAAAAATTACATTAGAAAATGTAGAGGAGGCTAATAAAAAGCACGAAGCTTATATGGAAAGATATAGCCATATTGTTGAGTATAAAAAATTGATTAATCAAACTCATTTTTTTATAAAACAAGCAGAAGTTATAAGAACCGATGATGATAAAAAAACAATCGAAAAACTGTTGAATAATAAGTTGTTAAAATCGATTCCAACAGAAGCTTCATTTGACGAATATTATAATTTCTATATGCTAAATGGAGTTTTAAACAGATTAGTTAATAATCAGAAAGCTTCAGGTGAATATCGAGAAAAATTATTAGCATATATGGAGAAATTCCCTCATATGCTTGAGGAAAATACAATTAGATATTTATCGGCACTACACAACTTATTAATGCATTCACTTATCATTAAAGACTATGATTTATATGAAAAATCTCTTTCTAAACTTAAAAAACTAGATGCTAAAACTATTAGAGAAAAAGCTGCTATAATAGAGTCCTTATGTTTATTTGAATTGGGATATTACAATGAAACTAAACAATATCATAAATCTGTTGATTTTGTAAATAATTTTTTCTTGAAGCAATCAAGTTTATTAGTTAACCAAAATAAAGAACATTATTTTTTGGTTCATTATCATGCTGCATTAGCTTATTTTAATTTAAAAGATTTTAAAAACGCCTTAAATTGGGTAAATAAAGTGATTAACCTTACATCAAAAATGGTTAGGGTGGATATTAGAGCGGCTACTAACATTATTAATATATTGATTCATTATGAGTTGGAAAACTTATTGCTTATTCCTTATTTAGTTAAGTCTACAATGGAATTTTTAAAATCACATAACTTACAAACAGATTTTGATAAAAAATTTTTATTGGTGTTATTAGCACTTTCAAAAACAAATAATGAAAAAGAGCAACAAAAAATTATTTCTAAAAATTTACCTAACTTAGAGGAATTAGATAGAAGCAAATCAATAGTATCGGATATAGATGTTGTTGAATGGTTAAAACATAAAATAGCATAGAAAAGTAATAAATTAGCTAATTTTGAATTTTACACAAAATGGAAAGAATAATTAAACTAATATGGGATTTTAATGGTGAAGATGCTGTTCATTTTGCAGAACATCACCAAAAACATTTGGCAGAATTTGCTAATAAAGAAAATCTATTGTTAAAAGATACAGGAGTAGAAAAAATAAACTTAAACCATGCTATTGCCTATTTGTTGGTAAAAGAAAGTCAAGTTTTTATTGTTAGAGATGCAGTAAAGCCTAAAAGAGCTGAGATAGTAGAATAAAAAAATAATTGAATGATAGATTTAGAAAAGCTTTGTAAGGAAGTAAATAGTTTGACCAGAGAAGTTGGGGCATTTATTAAGTTACAAAAAATTACAGTTGACGATATTGAAACAAAATCAAAAAACAGTTTAGTAACTTATGTAGATAAAACTGCAGAGGAAATGATAGTTAAAAAATTGGCTGTGCTTATTCCTGAAGCTGGTTTTATAACAGAAGAAGAAACCCTTGTGAAAAAAGGAGAGGTTTATAATTGGATAATTGATCCTTTAGACGGAACTACCAATTTTATTCATTCTATTCCTTGTTTTTCTATTAGTATAGCTTTATTAAGAAATGATGAGTTAGTTTTAGGGGTAATTTACGAAATAAATTTAGACGAAATGTTTTATGCATGGGAGGGGAGTAATGCTTACTTAAATGGAACTATAATTAAAGTTTCTCCTACTACTCTTATAGAGAATTCATTAGTGGCAACTGGTTTTCCTTATTTTAACTATGTAAAACAAAAAGAGTATATGATGTTGTTTCAAGATTTAATGAAAACATCAAGAGGATTAAGAAGGTTAGGTTCGGCAGCTGTAGATTTAGCTTATGTTGCTTGTGGCAGGTTTGATGCTTTTTATGAATATAGTTTAAATTCTTGGGATGTTGCTGCAGGAGCTGTTATTGTTAAACAAGCAGGAGGTGTGGTAACCGACTTTTCAGGAAACAATAATTTTCTTTTTGGTAAAGAACTAATAGCCACCAATTCCTTAATTTATGATGATTTCTTAAAAAAAGTAGAGATTTATTTTAGTGATAAAAATTAGGTATTTAGCCACTTTATAAATTTGCCCCAAATACTTTTTGGGGCTTCTTCTATAATTTCTGGTTGTTTTGGTTGAACAACTTCTTTTTCTTTCTGTTGTTTTTTAGCAGAAGTTTTTTGTGTTATTTTTTTATTTTTTTCAATTTCCTTTTTCTGCTGTTCGTAAAAACGTTTTTTAGCTTCTTTAGCTTTTTTCTTTCTGATAGCCTCTTGATCAGCTTTTCTCTTTTCCTTTTCTTTTTTAAGTTTTTGTTCCTCCTCAGAAAGCAATTTAGCTTCTTTGTCTTGCATATCTTTTTTTCGAAGTTGTTCTGCTAATCTTTTTTCGTTATCGATACGTTTTTTTTCATCTAATTGCCTTTTATATTCTGCTTTTTCTATCGCTTCTTGTTCTTTTTTAGCTTTAATTGCCTCTCTTTCTTCTTTCTTTTTTTGTTCTAACTCTTCTTCAGTGTAAACTACACCATCAACGTTTACTTCAATTTTAGATTTATCTGGCAAATCAATTTTACCAATAATTTTAGGGGTTGGAACAGCAGAAATCGTTTCAGCAGCTTTCACTTTTACTTCTACAGGTTTTCCATCTTCCTTTTTCTCTTCAATAGGTTCAATTGGCTTTTCATCAACAACTTCAGTATTTTTTTCTTTTACAACAAAGTGATTTGTAATAACATCGATCTGTTCATCAGGAATTTTGGCATTAGGATGCGGGTTAATGGTAATTTGCTTCTCTTTTTCAAGAAACGTTACTATTTTATCTGTTGAAATGTTAATTTGTCTGGCTAATTGTCCTAATCTCATGTTTAATATTTTTTACAAAGCTAAAAAAATAACAGAATTGTCAAAAATTGAATGGCAATAAATTTATTTTTCTTTATAAATATAGTTGTATGTAATTTCTTGAGAAGTAGTATGATCAGTAGAATTAGGGTGTTTCTCATCGTCTTCATCTTCATCCCAATTATACTCTTTTTTTTGTGGACCTTGTTTTCTGTAGTAAATTGATAAAATTGCTCCAGCAATAAACCCCCAAAAAT
Organism: Flavobacteriales bacterium; assembly: GCA_026196775.1. Taxonomy (GTDB): domain Bacteria; phylum Bacteroidota; class Bacteroidia; order Flavobacteriales_E; family Vicingaceae; genus BRH-c54. The sequence goes on along the minus strand of JAPHUD010000032.1, from coordinate 7,815 downwards.
GACTTTCGTAAGAAATTTCTATTTTAATAGGAAAAATTCCCCAAACCATGCTCCCATAAACAAATACTACAAAAAAAGAAATAGAAATAAGTTGCATGCTCCTTCTTATAAAACCACTTATAAGCAAAAACGAAAACAAGCCATAAACCACACCACTAGCTCCAATATGCGTAGCTTCTCTGGCAGATATCCATGTCCAAATTCCTCCCATTATAAAAACCCAAAGAAATACCTTAAAAGCTATTTCTTTATAAAAATAAAATAATGATGATCCTAAAATTAAAATTGGAATAGAGTTATTAAGTAGGTGAGAAAAATCTCCATGTAAAAAGGGGGCTAGAATAATACCAATTAATCCTGAAAATTTTCTAGGGTAAATTCCATAAGAACTAAAGCTAACGTTAAAAATAATTTCAATTAAAAAAACAATAAACATTGCTAATACTAACGCTGAAGGGATGAATATTGCTGCAATAAATTGATTTTTTTCTTTTTTCTCCAAAATGAATTATTTAATTTCTCGTTGTTTTTTTATGTTTTCATAAGCTTCTTGAACTTTTTGAAATTTTTCTTTAGCAGCATGTTGAAATTCTTCTCCCATATGGCTTACTTTATCGGGGTGGTATTTTACAGCCATTCTTCTGTAAGCTTTTTTAACTTCTTCATCAGAAACATTCGCTTCAATTTCTAAAATTTGGTAGTCACTATGTTTTTGTTTTACAAACATGGCTTTAATTGAATTAAAATCATGTGTTGGGATTCCAAGGTAAGCACTAATTCTAGAAATAATATCAATTTCTTGTTGGCTAATATCATTATCTGACGAAGCAACTCCAAAAAGTAAATGAAGTAATTGTATTCTAGCAGACATTACGGTGTATGTCCTAATTTGAATACAAACTTCTTCAATAGGGATGTCTTTTTTTAAAATATCCCTTAGAGTAATAAGGTGTTGTTGGGTTTTTTCTGAACCAAACTGTTTCTTAAAAAATCTTTTTACGAAATCTAATTCAGCTTTTAAAATTTTTCCATCAGCTTTCATTACTGCAGCAACAAGAACCATTAAGCTCATTGCAAAATCATTTGGCTGTGAGGAGTAATGTCTTCTTGTGCTGTTTGATTGAGAATTAACACTTTCCTCTTCACCATATATAGTACTATCAATTGCAGAGCCAACAGCAAAACCTAAAAGAGCTCCAATCGGACCACCAAAAGCCCAGCCTAATCCGCCACCAATCCACTTTCCTAATTTAGCCATTCATTTATAATTTGTTTAAAACAAAGGTAGGAATAATGAAAAGAATTATAAATTAATTTTTTTATTCTTAATTTTTTTTTGAATATTCGCAGTCTGAAATAAATTTATGTGATAAATTGTAGAAAATGAGCAAAATAGTCCCTTATAATATTGTTTATCCGAATATTAAAAGTGGAGCTATATATTCTTTTACAACTGGTAGTGGCGTAAATTATGAAGTGAGGTTTGGAAGAAAGGAGGATAATATTTTACATACGTCTTTAGTTTTTGGTGTGACAAATGAGGAGTATGATGGAGAAGAATACAGCATAACAAATAAAGGAGAGATGTATAGAGTTATGAGGACTATTGTTGAAGTTGTTAAAGTTTATTTAAAAGAGCATCCTAATATTACACAGTTTGAATATACAGGAGAACAAAGTCAAGAAGAAAAAGAAAGGAGTAGAAATGCAAGATTAGCACTTTATAGCCGTTATATAAGTCAGGTTTTTGATAATAATTGGCAAGTTATTGCAAAAGATAGCAAAGTGATAATCAAGAAGCAGCGATAACAAGTGAAAAAAAGATAGTTAATTATATGTTAAAAAATACTAAAAAGGAAACTAAAAAAGATAATCAGACGTTATCATAATAAGTAATTAAAAAAATAAAAAAAGTCATTAAAAATTAAACAATGAGACAACTTAAAATTACACAGCAAATTACCAAAAGAGAAAGTAGATCACTTGAGAAGTATCTACAAGAAGTTTCTCGTGAAGGTATGATTACTGCTGATGAAGAAGTAGAGTTAGCACAAAAAATCAAAGAAGGAGATGAGAGAGCTTTAGATAAATTAGTACGTTCTAACTTAAGGTTTGTTATTTCTGTTGCAAAACAGTATCAAAATACAGGGCTTACTTTAGAAGATTTAATTAATGAAGGAAACCTAGGGTTGATTGAAGCAGCCAAAAGATATGATCACACCAAGGGGTTTAAGTTCATTTCTTATGCAGTATGGTGGATTAGACAAAGTATCCTTAAAGCTGCAGCTGACAACTCAAGAACCATTAGATTACCTCATAATAGACTAGGTGAAATTCAAAAAATAAATAGAGCTTCAAGTGAATTTGAGCAAACTATGGAAAGAGAACCTACAGATGAAGAATTGAGCGAAATCTTAGATATGGATATTGAGAAAATACAAAACTCAAGAAAAATGTCTAAGAAACAATCTTCTCTAGATGCACCAATGGCTAATGATGATGATAATAATAGCTTGGTAAGCGTTATAGAAAGTGAAGATTCACCAGCTCCAAATGATTTGTTAATTCACGAGTCTTTATCAACAGATATCGAAAGAACATTACAATTCTTAAAAGGAATGGAAGCTGAAGTTATTAGATTGTTCTATGGACTTAGTGATAGAAAAGAAATGACGCTTGAAGAAATTGGAAATCACTTTGGTTTAACCAGAGAAAGAATTAGACAAATAAAAGAGAGAGGTTTAAGAAGACTGAAAAGACTTTCAAGAACTAATAATCTTCAGACTTACCTATAGGTATAGGTTATAATCAAAAAATAAAAACACCTTGGGTTGCTCAAGGTGTTTTTTTTGTTGTTAGTATTTTCAAAAAGAAATAGTCTCAAAAAAAGAGTGATTATTTGTTATTGAAAAATCAGTACCTTACAAACACTCCAAAAGTAAGAATGTTTATAATTACTTTAATATAACAGTTACTACAATAAAATAAATAACAGAAAACTGATAAGTGTTAAAAAAATAATAATTTTAGTATCTTGTAAAGATTTTAATTTTAAAGTGATTACAAATTTTAACGCTTAATATGCTTAGGAAGAAACCCAATACTGATGTTGTAAATAAAAGGATACAGGCTCTAAAGCAATATAAAATATTAGATACTCTTCCAGAAAAGGAATATGATGATATTACCCGTTTAGCAGCTTTTATTTGTAATACCTCTATATCGTTAGTTACATTATTAGATGATAAACATCAATTTTTTAAATCTCACCACGGATTAAAAACGAAACAAACCCCAATAGAACATTCTTTTTGTGCCTATGCTATAAAAAAACCAAATGATGTTTTTATTGTAGAAGATGCTCGAAAAGATAAGCGATTTAAAGACAACCCATTAGTTACTTCAAAACCTAATATTATTTTTTATGCTGGTGTACCTTTAATTTCAGAAGAGGGTATTCCTTTAGGTACGTTATGTGTGATTGATGAAAAGCCAAATGTTCTTAATTCAGAGCAACTACTCTCCTTACAATCTTTAGCCAATCAGATAATGCAATTATTGATTTTAAGAAAGAAAAACATAGAAATTAACGAAAGTAAAAAAATCATTAATCAAGAAACGGAACAATTAAATAACATCATAGAAGCGACCCGAGTTGGAACATGGGAGTGGAATTATGAAACAAAAACGGTTAATATTAATGAACATTGGGCAAGCATTATAGGATATACCCTAGAAGAATTGCAGCCTATTGATGAAAAAACAATTTATAAATTTATTCATCCAGATGATATAGCATTATCAGATAAAAAATTAAAAGAATGTTTAGAAAAGAAAACTTCTTTTTATGATGTTGACTTTCGATTAAAACACAAAAATGGAAACTATGTATGGGTAAATGATAGAGGTAGAGTTGTTGAGTGGACAGAAGAAGGAAAGCCCCTAATAATGACAGGTACCCATACTGATATTACAGAAAGAAAAAAAGCAGAAAAACAACTAAAATTTAGTGAGCAGCGTTTTAAAGCTTTAGTTCAAGAGGGAGCAGATTTAATAGGTATTTTAACTATTGATGCAGATTATCTGTACGTTAGTCCAACTTCAACTACAGTATTAGGAATATCTTCTGAAGAGTTTATAGGAAAAAATGCTTTTGATTTTATTCATCCTGATGATAAAGAAAGGGTTTTTAATGAGTTTTCTAGCATTGATAAGGTAGGCAAATTGGAAATAGCTCCATTTAGGTTTATCAATAAAAAAGGTGAATGGAGGTGGGTAGAAACTGTAGCTACCAATATGCTTGAAAATCCCGCTATTGAAGGGATAGTGACAAATTCTAGGGATGTTACTGAAAGAGTTGTGTCTAACGAAAAAATTAAAAAAAGTAATGAACGCTTTGAATTAGTAAATAAAGCTACTAATGATGCTGTTTATGATTGGGATGTAGAGAAAGATGAATATTATTGGGGGGATGGCTTTTACAACACATTTGGTTATGAAAAAATAGATGATATATTTAGGTCAAGTGATTGGGATAAGTTAACATATTCATTAGATATAGAGAAACATAAACAGAGTTGGGAAGCATTTTTGAAAGATGAAAGACGACAAAAATGGATGAATGAATTTAGGTTTAGAAAAGCAGATGGAACTTATCTTTATGTAGAAGAAATAGGATACTTGTTGCGAGATAGAAATGGCAAACCAATAAGAATGATTGGTGCATTAAGAGATGTTTCTAAGACAAAACTTTCTAAAAACCAAAAACAATTACAACACCAGGTGTCTAGTATATTTAAAGGTGAAAGAGAATTGCCTATAATTTTAGAAAACACATTACAATACATTGCTGAATATGGAGAATATCAAACAGCTGAAATATGGTTATTAAATAGCGATAAAAAGCAACTCAACTTAGCATCTGTTTATGCTGCGGATGATAAGGCTCAAAATTACCTTAAAGCAACCAAGAAAAAAAAACTGTTTAAGAAGGGAGAAGGTTTGCCTGGTAAAGTATGGAAAAACTTACAAATTGAAATTTGGGAAGACATTAATGTAGTTTCTAAATTTATAAGAAATGGTGCAGCCCAAAAATCTAGTCTAAAATCTGGGGTTGGTATTCCTTTGTTTTACAACAGTGTTCCTGTTGGAGTAATGGTACTAACCAGTAGAGAGTCTTTAAAAATAGACCCTTTCAGAGTAGAGGTACTCTCTCCGTTAAGTAATTTTTTAGGAGCTGAAATTAAACGTAAGCAACAAGAACAGGAATTGAGCTTATTTTTTAATAGTGCACCGGATATATTAGCTATAGCTTCGTCTAATGGACACTTTGTAAAAACAAATCCGGCTTTTACAAAAATTTTAGGCTATACCGAAGAAGAATTAATTTCAAAACCTTTTGAGTATTTTCTTCATCCAGATGATATGGAAAGAACAATAAAAGAATATAGTGAAACCATATCGGGAGAAAGAAAAGCACAGGGATTTATCAATAGATATAGAACTAAATCAGGTACATACAGGTGGATATCATGGAATTCATCTGATATATATGGAGAAGACGGTTTCTCTTTTGCTTTTGGAAGAGATGTAACTGAAATGAAAGAATTACAGCAATTATTAGAAAATACATCAAGATTGGCTAAAGTGGGTAGTTGGGAGATAGATGTTAATAGTAATTCTGTATATTGGTCAGATATTACCAAGGAAATTAGAGAGGTAGAGCCGGATTTTCAACCAACATTACATAAAGGCATCTCTGGTTTTGTTGATGGCGATAGAGACATTATTAAAAAAAGAGTAGAACAATGTAAAAAAGATGGAACACCCTGGGACGAAGAATTGAGAATTATCACAGAAAAAGGCAATTTGAAATGGATAAGAACTATAGGCAAAGCCGAATTTATAGACGGAAAGTGTGTTAAAATTTATGGTAGTTTTCAGGATATACACGAACAAAAACTGAATGAAATAGCATTGCAAAAAAGTTTAAAAACCTTAGAGGATTATAAATTTTCTTTAGATCAATCCGCTATTATTGCCTTTACAGATAAGACCGGAGTAATAACCTCTGTTAATGATAATTTCTGTAAAATATCTCAATATTCTGAAAAAGAACTTATAGGAAATACTCATCAATTAATTAATTCCAAACATCATCCAAAATCATTTTTTGTTGATTTATGGAAAACAATAACTTCAGGTAAGGTTTGGCGTGGAGAAATTAAAAACTTAGCTAAAGATGGTTCTCATTATTGGGTAGACACTACTATAGTTCCGTTTTTAGATGAAAAAAATAAGCCATTTCAATATTTAGCCATTAGGTTTGATGTAACTGATAGAAAATTAGCAGATGAAAAAGCAATTTTAGCTTTAGAGGAAAGAAATACCATTTTAGAAAGTATAGGTGATGCTTTTTTTGCGGTGGATACCGAATGGAAAGTATCCTATTGGAACAAAGAAGCGGAAAATGTGCTAGGTACGAAAAGAGAAGATATTGTAGGTAAAAATCTATGGGATGTTTTTAATGATGCTATTGAATTAAAATTCTATTCAGAGTATCATAAAGCCATGACAACAAAAAAAATGGTTCGGTTTGAAGAATTTTATCCTGCTACAGCTAGTTGGTTTGAAGTAAGTGCCTATCCATCAGAAAAAGGATTGTCTATTTATTTTAAAGATATAACTCAAAGAAAAACAGCCGAAGAACAAATTCGTTTATCTAATGAACGTTTTGAGAAAGTTACAGAAGCTACTAATGATGCTATTTGGGATTGGGATATTATAAACAATCAGTTATATTGGGGTAAAGGTTATAAAACCCTATTTGGCTATGATGTAGCCAATAATGCTCCTGATTTAGAATCTTGGTCAACAAGAATTCATCCTGATGATAGAGATAATATTTTAAAATCTTTAGAGGACATAATTAAAGATTCAAAACAATTTAATTGGCAACATGATTACAGATATAAAAAAGAAAATAACGACTATGCTTTTGTAATTGATAGAGGTGTAGTAATAAGAGATGAGAATGGTAAAGCAGTTAGAATGGTTGGAGCTATGACAGATATTTCTTACCAAAAAGAACATGAAGCATCACTTAAAAAGTTAAATAATCAATTATTAAAATACACTAATGAATTAGTAAAATCTAATGAAGAACTAGAGCAGTTTGCTTATGTAGCTTCGCACGACTTACAAGAACCATTGCGCATGGTAACCAGTTTTCTTTCTCAATTAGAAAAAAAATATGCAGAACAGCTAGATGAAAAAGCACATACTTATATAGATTTTGCTGTAGATGGAGCAACACGAATGCGACAAATAATTTTAGATTTATTGGAATTTTCTCGTATTGGTAAGTACAATGATGAATTAGAAAATGTTGATTTAACCGAGATAGTAGAACAAACTAAGGTATTATTGAGAAAAATTATTGAAGAGAAAAATGCAATAGTAATTTATAAAAATCTTCCTAAAATACGAGCTTATCGCTCCCCAATAGTACAGGTTTTTCAAAACTTAATAAGTAACGGATTAAAATATGCTAAAGCAGATGTAGATCCAGTTATTGAAATTAAAGCGAAAGAACTGAAGAATGAATGGCAATTTGCAATAAAAGATAATGGTATTGGTATTGATAAAGACTATTATGATAAAATTTTTGTTATATTCCAACGTTTGCACGGTAAAACAGAGTACTCAGGAACAGGAATGGGATTAGCCATAGTGAAAAAAATAATAGAAAATTTTGGAGGGAAGATTTGGCTCGACTCCAAAGTAGGGGAAGGCACTACTTTTTACTTTACTTTA
>JAPHUD010000026.1 GCA_026196775.1 Flavobacteriales bacterium | reverse complement strand
TGTTTCCCAATGCTTTTAATGGGACAGGTTAATGATACATTGTTGTTAAATAACTCTGAGTTTGATTCTATAATTCACTCAGAACACAATGATGTTAATGCCTTGTTCTATAAACATAAAAATGATGTTTTGTTAAACAACTTGGGTGTTTATACTTCTTCATCTTATTTTCCTACTGCAGATGGAATTTTTCATCCTAGTTTTCTTCAGCAAAATAGTTATGAAAAGATGATTGATATTGATGGTATTAAACCATTATCTAGGCTTACGTATATTAATGCGAGTAGGAGAGAGCAGGTTTTTTCGTTAAAGCATCAAAATAATTTTGGAAAAGGCCTTGATTTTTTTGTGGATTTAGAAAAGATTAGTTCGCCAGGAGTATATATAAATCAAGAGGCTGGAATTAGTGATTTGGGTTCTATCCTTAGGTATAGAAGTAAATCTGATAAGTATGCTATTTGTTTTTCAGGTGAATATTTTCGTAAGAAACAACAAGAAAATGGAGGATTGGTAGATAAGGTTCAGTTTGAAGAAAATTTAGCTGAAGATCCATTGAGTATTGGTGTTAATTTGTCTAATTCTAATCATCAGTTTACTAATTATACTTACAAACTTGGCCAAAGACTTGATTTAATTTCATTTAATGAACAACGGTTATATTTTTTTCTAAATAACTCTTACGCTATCAATGAAAATTTATATAGAGATAATGATGTGTTGTCGCCTATATTTAATACCATACGATTAGATTCTATTACATGGTTAGATTCTGTTTCTTATCGTACTATTGCTAATAAAGGAGGAATTGGTATCCGAAATAAAAAATATGATTTTGGTGTTTTTGCAGTACATGAGTATAATACCTATTTTCAGACTTCGGGATTGGATACTAATTATAACAATATTTTTTCAGGAGCTCACTTTACTTATAAGAATCAGCGTTTAAAGATTGAGGCAGAAGGAAAGTATGGTGTGAGTGGATACAGACAAAATGACTTATTGGTAATGGCTAATACATCTTATTTAAGTAAGAATGATATCTTGTTGAAGTTAAATTTATTTAGTCAGCAAGAAGAGGCTGATTTGAAATATGTGAATTTTAGTTCGAATCATTTTTCTTGGCAAAATTATGCATTAAAAAAACAGTTAGTTAATGGTGTTAACGCTAGTGTGAATTTTCAAAAGTATAGGTTAGAATTATCGGTTAATTCGAGAATGATGGATAACTATATTTATTTTGATGAGCAGGTTAATTTGATGCAGAGCAATAAACAAACTTTATTGAATACTTTTTCGTTAGCTAAGAACTATAGTTTATATAAATTTCATTTTAGAACTGTAGTTATTTATCAGACATCGAGTGATAAATATTTGTTTCCACTACCTGATTTTATAGGAAGGCAGCTAATTTATTTTCAAACGAATGCTTTTAAGAAAGCTGCAAAATTACAACTAGGTTTTAATGTCTCCTACAAGACAGGGTTTTATGGATATGCTTATATGCCTGAAATTGCTCAATTTTATGTTCAAAAAGAGCAAAAAATTGGAGAATATCCTTATGTAGATGTATTTTTGAATATTCATGTTAAAAGAGCTCAGGTATTTTTGAAGTACGAACATTTTAATGCTGGTTGGAATAGTTATAATTTTTATGCAACGGCTAATTATCCAGCTTTAGGCAGGTCATTGAAGTTTGGAATTGTTTGGAATTTGGTTGATTAATTTTTTTCTAGTTAGTAGCTTTTATTTTTTTAAGTTTAAATGATGTTAAAACAGCTAATTCTTACTTTAATAATTTCTTTTGTAGCATTTACAGAGATTGTTGCCCAATCTTTTAATGTAAATAGATTGTTTAATGCAGGAGCTACGTTTGGTGTTGATTATCCTTCTATGGGAGCAATTGACGACAGTACAGATTTTCAAATGACAAAATATAAGTTTCAGTTTGTGAAACCTATAAGGACAAAGTTTGGTGTTGCATTAAAAGATTTTAATATTAAGAAAGCTGATGCTAAAGCCAGTCAGCTATTTTTAGCGTCAAAATTTAGTGTAGCACAACCTTCTATTACTAATGCCCAGTTAGAAAATATTTATAAGGGAGAAATTGAGTTTACTGCGATTACAGCAAGTGTTAGAAATGGAATTTGGGTTTATGCTGCCAATATTTATTTTGAAGAAAGTAATACTTCTTTAAACCAAAGTTTTACGCCCAATTTTAGGGCTTATACAGCTTATATTAATATCAGAAACTTAAAGATGGTTCATTTTTACGGTGCTACTTTAGTAGTTAACCAAGGTAGGATTGTTCCTTTACCTTTAATTGGTTTTAGGGCTAAATTAAATTCAAAAATAAAAGCAGAATTTATTGTTCCAGTGCATTTTAAGTTTAATTATAGTTTAAGTAGAAAAATTAATTTTGATTTAGCAGCTTATTTTAGTGGTATTAATGCCGTAAGTAGGGAGGGCTCTGCTTTACAAAATGATGATAATACCATAAATTTAAGAGAGTTGAAAACCTATTTTGCAGCAAATGCTAGGTTTGGAAAACATTTTAAACTCAAAATGGAACTTGGTTATGCTTTTTTGCGAAGATTGCACGGAATAAATAATGATTATAAGCAAAATATAGCTTCTGCTCCCTATGTTAGTTTTTCTTTAAATTATAATTTTGGGCATTCTGTTTTCGGAAGTTTTATAAATGGGGAGCATTAGTGTAATTAGATAATAGAAATTAGAATAAAGAAAGTCACGTTTTGGTTTTTGTATTTAAAATAAGTTCCTTTGTAAGGAAATTAATTTGATAAGCATGAAACACATTTTTCTTTTACTTTCTTTGGCTTTTGCATTAAACAGCTTTTCTCAGGCGGAAGATGAAAATTTTTATTTAAATGATAGTAAAATAACCTGGCAGAAAGCTTTTTCTACTAAAAAAACACAAGCAGAGGTTTATGCTTATTTTGAAAAGTCTAAAAAATTTGATGTTTTTAAAATCGAAAATAACCAGATTTTTGCAAAATTAAAGCCTCATGCTACCGACCCTAAAAAGACAGGTGTTGCTGCTGTTCCTGCAATTGTAAATAAAAATGATTTTAAAGGAATGGTGGTTATTCAGTATAGACCTAAAGAAAAAGATTACTTAGTTACTATGACCGATATGCTGCTTGTTGGTAGAGGAGATTTTTTTAAGAAAAATGAAGAACAAACTTTTGAAGAACATTATTTAAGGAAGGGTGTGAGTGAATATCGACCATTTTTTGTAAAACAGGTTAAATCAGTTTATAACATTACTTTTTCTACTATTTTTAGGATGAAATAATAAGGTAATGGAAAGAAATATAGTTAATATAATACTGAAAATAAAGATTTAATGGATAGGCTCTGATAGTTTCATCATAAACAAAAAAGCCTCTGATATTTCTATCAGAGGCTTTTTATTTGGAGGTCCCGAGCGGATTCGAACCGCTGTACAAGGTTTTGCAGACCTCTGCCTAACCGCTCGGCCACAGGACCTTTTTTTAAGGTGAGTGCAAATTTAATATATTTTTTCTTACACACCAACTAATATATTAATTCAAATAATTTATCATTAATAAAATGAGTAACTTTGTATTCTATTTATGAATCGCATAAAGCAACATATTAGTCTATTACTTATTATTGCTATTTCCTACGCTTATTTAGGAAGAACGGTTCACGAATTATTTTTTCATCATGAAGGGGTACATTGTGATGCAAAAACAGAAAAACACTTTCACCATGTTGAACACGAACAGGAGGATTTAGTTTGTACGTTCAACTTCTCTGCTTCTTCAGAAGCAAGTGATAAAAACCACCATTTCTTTAGTTTCTTAAATGAAAAAACAATTATTAGTGAATACTTAACTGTTTTCATTAATAAAAACACTAATAAAAACACTCCTCTCAGAGGGCCGCCTACCGCTTAATTCATCCCGATTTTTCGGCACTTTAAAAATCAATATTTTTTTAGATTATCAATGTTCTAATAGCCAGTATGGCTGTTAGAACTAATTCACAATTAATTCAATCAAAATGAAGAGTTTATTGCTCTTAATTTTGTTGGGCATAGTTGGTCAATCTGTGGTGTTTACACAAACACCTTCTTGCGAGTTTACCCTCTCAGGAATTGTGATTGACGAACATGATCAACAAGCCTTATCTTTTTCTACAATTTATATTGTTGAATTAGAAAAAGGATACGTTTCCGATATGAACGGTGTTTTTGTCGTTCCCAACCTGTGTAGCCAAAATTACACATTGGTTATTGGTCATATTGGTTGTGAGCCTGATACGCAACAAATATTGATTACCCAACACACTAAAAAGACCTTTTATTTAGAACATCATATTGAGGAATTGAAAGAATTTGCTATCATAGAAAATGAAATAAAGCCGCTTAGTTCTGTTGTAAAAAAAGAACTTTCTCCAGAAGAGCTTAGTAAAACCAGAGGTAGAACCTTAGGTGAAAGCATGAAAGAACTTACTGGAGTTACAACGCTTACAACTGGAAATTCTATTTCTAAACCTATCATTCATGGAATGCATAGCGATAGAATTCTTATTCTAAATAATGGTATTAGGCAAGAAGGACAACAATGGGGAAGCGAACACGCTCCTGAAATTGATCCTTTTATTGCTACTAAATTAAGTGTAGTAAAGGGTGCTCAAAGCGTCCGTTATGGTGCAAATGCTATTGGTGGCGTTATATTGGTAGAACCTGCGAACTTACCTGACAGTTCTGGTATTAGTGGAGAAATTAATGCCATTGGTTATTCTAACGGACAACAAGGAGTTAGTTCGGCTATGTTAGAAGGAAAAAGCGATAAACTATTAGGCATTTCTTGGCGTGTGCAAGGTTCTCTGAAAAAAAGTGGTAATGTGCAGACACCCAACTATTTTCTTAAAAATACTGGTGTGGAAGAACAAAATTTTTCATGGACATTAGGTCTGAATAAAGAGAAATACGGTGTGGAGCTATTTTACAGTCAGTTTAACTCCATTATTGGCATTTTTTCGGGTGCTCATATTGGAAATCTTACTGATTTACAAACTGCTTTTACTGCCGAAGAACCCTCAGAAAAAGCTGATTTCACTTACGATATAGACCGTCCATATCAGAAAATTGAGCATGAATTGTTTAAGGTAAAAAGCTATGTAGCTACAGGAAATGTAGGAAAATTTCAGTTAGTTTATGCTCGTCAGTTTAACCTGAGAAATGAGTTTGATAAACACCAACCAAGAGGTAGAGACAACGACCCTAATTTACCTGACCTTAAATTTGGTTTAACCACCCATACGGGCGACTTAATTTGGGAACATGAAAGGATTAAAAAGTTTAAAGGCTCTATTGGTGTTAGTGGATTTTATCAAGGAAATACAACGGAAGGCAGAAACTTTATTCCCAATTTTATTAAATACAGCTCAGGTATTTTTTGGATAGAAAACTGGACAAGTAAGAATTACAAACTCCAAGTTGAAGGTGGTGTACGATACGATAAAATTTACCAACAAGCTTACGTTTGGGAAAAACAAGAACTGACAGAACCTGATTTTACTTATGAGAATTTTTCCGGCACAATAGGAAGTGTTTATAAGCTTACTGATAAGGTAACGTTAGGATATAACTTTGGTTCAGCTTGGCGTCCACCGGGAATAAACGAGTTGTTTAGCGATGGTGTTCATCATGGTGCTGCTGCTGTAGAAATTGGCGACAGAACGCTTTCTCCCGAAAAGGCTTATAACAACCTTTTTTCTGTAGAATATCGTGCTGAAAAACTGCTAATTCAAGTGGAAGGCTATTACAACCACATTGCTGATTATATTTATTTAGCTCCTGAATTGCCGCCAACACTAACCATCAGAGGTGCTTTTCCTACTTTTAGATACAAGCAAACAACTGCCACATTTAAAGGTGTGGACACAAAAGTGAACTATCATTTCCATAAAAATGTTACTTACACAGGAAAAGTCTCTTTAATCAGAGCGTTTGATGAAATCGCTGACGAATGGCTATACGGTATTCCTTCCGATAGATTTGAAAATGGTATTAACTTTCATGTAGATAGTTTAAAATCATTGAAAGATTTATTTATAGGTGTTTCGTTGCAACATGTGTTAGAACAAACCAGGTATGAGGCTAATTCTGATTTTGTGCCACCACCAAAAGGGTATGAACTACTAAGCTTACAAGTCGGATTGGAAATTCCATTATACAAAACAAAAAAACAAACTGTGCCGCTAATTATCGGGATGCAAATCAATAATTTATTAAACACCACTTATCGTGATTACCTCAACAAATTCAGGTATTATAGCGATGAAATGGGTAGAAATTTTATACTACAATTAAAAACAACTTTTTAAAATAAAAAATATGCAAACAATACAAAAAATAACCAAAGCAAGTTTATATCTATTCTTAGCAGCCGTATTAATAGTGGGTTGTAAAAAAGATGATGATTCTCCAAAACCATCCTCTTCAACTCCTCCTGCTAATGAGGAAGAATTAATTACTACTGTTAAAATTACATTTGTAGATACCGCAGGTGTTGAGCCAACAGTAACTGTATTTTTTAGAGACCCTGATGGCGATGGTGGAAATGCACCAACACAATTTGATACTATTAGGTTAGCTGCTAATAGTGTGTATAATGCAACATTAGAAGTATTTGATGAATCTAAAAATCCTGTGGAAAACATTACTACAGAAATAGCTCAAGAAGCTGATGAACATATTTTTTGCTTCACTCCTAGTAATGTAAACCTAAGTATTATCAGAACAGACTCTGATGGTACTTATGAAATAGGTTTAGCCTCTCAATGGGTTACAGGAGCAGCTTCTGCTGGAACAACTCAAGTAGTTTTAAAACACCAACCGGGTTTAAAAGACGGCACTTGTGCTCCAGGAGATACGGATGTTGAGTTAAATTTTGTTACTGAAATTCAGTAATTAATATCTTACTAAATTTAAAATCCCCAATGATTTTTAAATCATTGGGGATTTTATTGTTAGTTAAAATTTTATCTATATTTCTCTTAACTCATCTTACTGTTTCAACAATTTCATAACATCCGTTTTATCATTAACGGTAATTGTCAAATGATAATTCCCAGCCTTTAGTTGATACTGACTCATGTCTATAGTAGTGCTGCTGCTGATGTTCTTAGTAAATATCAGTTTTCCGCTATTGTCATATAGGCTTATTACTGTTGCTTGTGCTTGTTTTAGTTCTATGCGGAGTTGTTCTGTAAATGGATTAGGATAAGCCGCAAAACTTGCTGTGGCTAGTTCATTGATGCTTGTTGCCATCACCACCCATTGTCCGTCTGTTGGTACTTGGGTAAGCAAGCCTGCTCCGTTTTCTGCTCTTATGGAGAAATAATAATTTTGATTGAATGGTACGGATAAGCCTGTATGGGTTATGGTGGTATTCATTCCATTGTTGGTCCATGATACTACATTGGAATCGCCTGATGTGGTGCCTATGGCGTACCAATAGGCT